>JODI01000110.1 GCA_000720805.1 Streptomyces violaceoruber | reverse complement strand
TCACTGACCATGATGATGTCAGTCATGTCGGCAGTCTCGCAGGATCGCCAAGGCCCAGCGCATCCCTCGGAGGTCCCTGGCTATCGCGTACTGAGTCGTTACGGGGCCATGATCACTCGCCCCAAAGCAGCTCCAGCCCAAAGCCGCTCCGCCGACCTCAGGGCCTGCCGCCTCGGTAGCAACGGGGGGTGAAAGGATGCCCTCCGTAAATCCGTCTGGCATGGGGAGTTTCACGATGTGGTGGCCGCAGGAGGTTCGCTCAGACGCGCATCGCCCCGAGTGGGAATGGTCCCCATTGGAGGCCGTGGGTCCTCTGCGCTTCGGCCAGAGCGTTGAGGAAGTCGCGACCGTTCTGGGCGAGCCGGTGAGTGGATCAGGCGGCAGACCCGCGCAGTGGCTGCCATCCAGCACCTTGGGCGTCGACACCTACTTCCTGCACCAAGAACAGACACTGGCGGCCGTTGCTGTCGATGCCTGCCGCGGTCCGCAGGTCCTCTATGACGACGTGCGTCTGGTTGGCCGCCTGCCATCTGAACTCACCAAGTGGATCGAAGAGATTGAAGGGCTCCGTATCGGGCTGAACGGCGAGGCCGGTATCCCCAGGCTTGGTCTGGTCATGCGGTGCCAGCAGAACGGCGACTACGCCCGCACTCGCCCAGTCTTCGTTGCGCCAGAGTGGGCGGAAATGTGCGTGGACAGCTGGGAGGGTTCAATCCCGGAGCGGGAATGGAGGATCTACTAGATCCCAGTGACGTTCGCCATGCCCGCCAGTACCAGAAGAACTGGCAGCAGAGCTGTCGAGAGGGAGCTGGTCGGCTGACACCAACAGGTGCGGACAGCGCCGACCATCGCCGAATGGCAACGGACGATCAGCCAAGGGCACCGGCCGGTTGGCCGACGTTGCCGACTCCCCGGGATCGACCTGATAAGGATGAGGTCCTGAGGTGGCGGTACAGCAGCGAAGTACAGCAACCACAGCAACCGGCCCCGCCCGGCAGCGTCCATGAAGGACCGTAGCGCAACCGGTATGACCGCCACCGACCGATCCACATAGAGCTACGGATCAGAAGGTTGCAGGTTCGAATCCTGCCGAGTGCACACAGGTCAAAGGCCCCGCCGGTTCGCCCGGTGGGGCCTTTGACATCAGCGGGTGACATCAGCGGGGCTGGAAAGCCGCCCTCAGTCGCCCGACTCCTCCCCCCTGGTTCCTCGTCGGGGGGTATCGAGATGGAGCGCGTCGTCACGAACGACAAAGAAGATCGATGGTGGCTGCAGGCCCTCGGGCTCGCGGCCGCAGCGGTCTGGGCAGGCGCCCGCGCGTTGGGCAACGGCCGACCGCCGTTGCTGCGGTGGGGCCTGGGCGTGGCGGCGATCTGCCTCCTCGCTGCACTCGCGGGACTCGTCATCGATCGAATCCGGGCAAAGAGGCGAGGTCGCAGCAGTTCCGCAACTGAGGCCGCCAGCGGTGAGCAACGGGCGCGCTGATCGACACCCGTGCCCCCCACGTGCCCGAAACAGCGAGCACCAAGGGGGAACAGCGGGGCCGTTGACGTCGGCGGGTTCGGGGTTCCCGAGATCCGCGAGGAACGCCCGCACCCCATCGCCCCGTTGCGCTTCACGACCTCGACGGACTGCGGCTGACCTGCTTGGCGACCAACACCAAAGGCAGCCGGAACACCGACCGCCGCCGCCGGCTGCGTCCACCCACCCGATGGTGATGGCCGACGCCAATGTCGTTCCGCCGACCACATCGCGGATCCCGAAGCCGTTGAGGCCGTCACCTTCAGTCCTGGGGAAGGGGGCCGCCTGACCGGTCCGACGTCGGCCACACGTAGGGGAGATCGTTCGGGGCGTCGGGGAAGAGGGGTGCGTATGTGTTCGGGTCCTTGCGCACCAGCGCCGACCGGTGGCTGCGGTGGAAGGCGTCGTTGCCGAGCCAAGGAGGCAGTTCTCCGGCGGCCGCCAGTGGCGTCTGGTGACGAACTGTCGTACCGGGGCGGAATGCGAGGAGATCAGCGACGAGTGTGGCCGCACAGCTGTCCTGGTGACCCTGTTCACGCCACACCTTGCAGACTTCCAGGCCATACCGGACCAGCGCTTCCTCGTATCCCGCCCACATGCGCACCGCCGGATGGTGACGCCACCCGTAGCCCGGCACCACAAGGCCGCGGAGAACCTGCAACGCCTCGACCCGCTGTTTGCCGAGCCGGCGTCGATCCAGGACCAGGGCCGAGGCCCGGAAGTCGGGATAGGGCAAGAACGTCTGCATGCCGTGAGGGTGGCCTTCGACGATTATTAAAGCGGCTCCTGCTTGCTAATACGGCGCCCCGGCGCAAATGCCCCGTCACATGGTCGACGAAGGTCATCGGCGTGCGCGGCCGGAACGGCGCGGCCAGGCGCGCAACCCTCCCATTTTAGACGGGCAGGAAGCCGTCGGTCAGGCTGCTTGGCATGTTGAAGCAACAAACAAAAAACGGGGGGGCAATTCCTTGGAATGTGCGTGTTGTTCGAGAAAAGGGGCACTCTCGGGGGTAGGTGGCGCCTGCTGAGGTTCTGGCCACCGCTGATATCAGGGGACGCCATGTGCCGACGATGGCAATGGGTGTTCTGAGGCGTCGTCGATCGGCCGGGGCTCGCCCCGGCCCAAGACCCGCGCCGCCGGAAATCTCAGGGAAACCACTCAGGGAAACCACTCAGGGGAACCACCCACCACCGGCCCATGACCGGGAGACACCATGATCATCAAGAGAATGCACGAGATGGGCGTCCGGAGCGAGCATGCCTATCTGGCCGCTTTCACGTCCATCGGCCTCACTGTTGCCGCCTGGATGACCAGCCTCAAAGCCGAACCCGGCACCGGGCTCGCCCGCGCCGACCGGTGGGGCATCTTCGTGGGCGAATGGGCTCCCACCTTCTTCGGCCTGGGCCTCGCCCTGTCTCATTACGAGCAGCACGACGGCACCCTCACGGCCAGCGTCCATGATCTCCGGCAGCACCAGGAAGCCAGCTGAAAAGTGGGCTCAAGAGGCCGGAAGCCTCCCGGTGGTGTCCGACCAGGCGGGCACCACCGTCATCTGCCGTCGGATGGAAATGGAAGACCATGAGCGCTTACGACGACGGCCCCGACGGCGCCCATCAGCGCCCCGAGGGCCTCAGCGACACAATGGTGCAGGCCCTGGGATCACTTTCGTGCGCACTGGAGACCACAGAGCGGGCCCGCGGGCACCTCTACAGTTTCCACCAGCTGACCGGTACGGCCGACCTGGAACTGGACCGAGCGGTACGGCTTCTACGCGAAGGCGGCCACCCGGAGTGGGCCGAGAAAGTACAGAAAGAAATCCTGGGGCGCAACGTCATCCCCGGCCACTGGACCTTTCAAATTGTCGAGGCCTACAACGACACTTACTACGAGCCGTTCAAGGAGCTCGAAAAGGCCGCAGTGGACCGGCTTGCCGAAGGCCGGGACCACCTGTACGAGGCAGAGATGAAGGAAGCCCGCCGCACGGACGGTCACCCTGCCCACACCGCCCGTCCCGGCACCAGCCCATGAGCCCGTCCCGGCACCTGCCCATAAGTGGGTGGTTTTCTCAGGGGCTGAGGCCGAGTTCCCCCGCGCGTACGCCTGCCTGGAAGCGTGACGCCGCGTCGAGGGTGTTGAGGAGTTCCGCCACTCGACGGCGGTAGGTCCGCAGGGACATGCCGAGTTCTCGGGCGGCTGTCTCGTCGGTGGCACCCGAGCCCAGGGCGCGGAGAACCGTACGGCTGTCGGGGTCGAGCAGGGGCTGCTCGCCGCGGAGGAAGACCTTGAGGTCGGTGGCCGTCTCCCAGGCGGCTTCGAACAGGGCGTGAACGCCGCCGACCAGGGCGGGGGCGGTCGTCACGGTGTACTCGCGGCCACCGGGGGTGTCCACGCCGGCGAGGATCGCGTACCGGCGGTCGATGATGATCGTCTCGTGCGGGAGTGGGGCGGCGGCGATCCGTACCCGGGCGCCCTCGTCGATGAGCTCGCTCAGGTGTTCGCGGCTGCTCTCGTCGGCCAGGGAAGCCGGGCTGAGCAGCTTGCGGATCTGCCGTGTGCCGCTGTCGCGGACCCGGGCGCGGGCGGCCCGCCGGGCGTCGGGGCGAGGCCAGGTGTCGAGGTCGCGGGCGGCACAGACGAACTCCTCGCGGACCGAGGAGAACAGATGCTGGGTGCGAGCCAGGAGTTCCCGGTCACCGCGGATCGTCACGATCTCTGCCACGCCACAAGTGTGCCCGATGGCAGCAAGCTGCCACGGGCTCACGATGCCGACGCGTCACGGCCCAGGCTGGGTTCATGAACAGCGACTTCCGCCTGGGTGGCGACCTTCTGATCAACCGGATCGGCTTCGGGGCCATGCGTCTGCCCACGAACAGCTTCCACGGGCCGGCCCGCGATCCCGAGACCGGTCGTGCCGTACTGCGCCGTGCCGTGGAGCTCGGCGTCGACCACATCGACACCGCCGCCTTCTACGCCAGTGGCGACGGCACCGTCCGCGCCAACGCCCTGATCCGCGAGGCCCTGCACCCCTACCCGGCCGGCCTGGTCATCGCCACCAAGGTCGGGCCGGTGCGCACCCCCGACGGCGGACTGGCCGCGGGCACCGATCCCGCGGTTCTGCGACCGCTGGTCGAGGAGAACCTCGAAACCCTGGGTGTGGACCGCCTCGATCTCGTCTATCTGCGCATCGGGGGTGCGGAGCCGCCGCCGCACGGGGAATCCGTCGCCGAACGGTTCGAGGTGCTGGCCGCCATGCGTGAGGAGGGCCTGATCCGCCACCTCGGTCTGAGCAACGTCACCGCCGGCCACCTCGCCGAGGCCCGGGGGATCGCGCCCGTCGTCGCCGTCCAGAACCACTTCCACGCCGCCAAGCGCGATGACACCGCGGTTCTGGCCGCCTGCGAGGAGGCCGGCATCGCCTATGTGCCCTTCTTCCCGCTGGGCGGCGGTCTGAGCGACGTCTCCGGTGAGCGCATCGCCAAGGTCGCGGAACGGCACGGAGCCACGGTCCCCCAGATCGCCCTGGCCTGGTTGCTCGCCTCCTCGCCGGTCACGCTGGCCATTCCCGGCACCGGGTCCCTCGCCCACCTGGAGGAGAACACCGCCGCCGGGTCCCTCACTCTCACCGGAGAGGATCTCTCCGACCTGACCTGACCTGACCGCACCTGATCAGTTCAGTTCAGTTCAGATCAGGTCTGATCTGAACTGAGCGCGACGCCTGGGCGTGGGCCCGTAGGGTCGCCGGCATGGTGACTGCGACGGTTCGTGAGTGGCGTGACGAGGAAGGGTGGGGGGTGCTCGACTGCGCCGAGACGCCGGGTGGTTGCTGGGGGCACTACTCCGCCGTCGAGATGGAGGGCTTCCGGGCGCTGTCGGTCGGGCAGCGGGTCGGGCTGGTGTGGGAGGCGCCCGGGTTCAAGCAGGACGGGTACGACTTCCGGGCGGTGCGGATCGTGCCTCGGGTGGAGGAGCGCGAGTAGGGGGCTGTCCCAGGAGTGGTCCCAGGGTGTCTGCCTCCTGGGACCACTCCTGGGGCCGTCGTTCCCTGCTGGGCCTGTCCGGCTTGTCAGCCGTAGAACGGGCCCGGTGTGCTCCATGTCGAGTGGCCGAAGACGTTGTCGTCCGCGATGGTGACGCTGACGTCGGTGACCTTGAGGCCGTACTGGGCCGGGGTCATGCCCGTGGGGCAGTCCACCGCGACGGCCGGGAAGTTCATGTAGAAGTGCGGGCCCGCGTCCCGGGCGGGGTTCTCGCCGTGCTGCTGGATGACCCAGTTGGCGTCGGCTTCGTAGTAGGTCGGCATCAGTTCCTGGTGTTCCGTGCGGACCACGAAGCTCGTGCTGTGGTCGAAGGTGCCGTCCGGGCGCAGGCAGCCGAAGGTGCGGGCGGTGTCGGCGTAGGCCGTGAACCAGTTGTCGGTGCTCCTCAGACCGGCGATGTAGCCCGGCTGGTTGCGGACGTTGTGCAGGGTGACCCCCAGCTGGAAGCCGCCGCAGCCGGGCGTGGGGTTGTAGTCGTGGTACGTGTTCAGGCACTTGCGGTCGCCGAAGTAGGCGGTGGGGTCCGGGACGTAGGGCTTCGGGACGACCGTGCCGTAGAACTTCACCGTCGCCGAGACGCCGCCGGCGGTGGGAGCCGGGATGTCGACCGTGGTGGTGGCCTGGGCGGTGCCCGGGCCGGACAGGGCGAGGCCGGTGGCGGCGAGCAGTGCGATGGTCAGACGCGTCAGCGCTCTTCGTGTGGTTCGCCTGTTTCTCGTGTTTCTGTTGTTTCTTGTCTTGCTTGTTTTTCGCGTGTTCCGCATGTGAAGGATTCCCCCTCGTGCACGTGGTGCACTCTCACAGGAACAGTGACATGCGCACGCTAGTGGGCCGATGAGGTGGTCATCCGGCACATGCCTTGACGCTCACAAACGGAACGTTCCAGTCGTTCGAGCGGCGCACGTCGCGTGCCGTCCTCCGCTGCCGGCCGCCCGCGGCGCTCGCGAAGACGAACAGACGCAGGACGAGGAAGCGGCCGACTCCGGCGAGGGCGGACGCGGAGAGGTAGACCCCCTGCTCCCACATCATGCTCGGCGACGACTGGACGGTGTGCAGCAGGAACACCGCGGCGCAGGTCACCACGTACGCGGCCGTGGCCGAGCCCGCGGACTGCAGGTGCCGGCGCCAGCCGGGGCGCCGTCCCGTGCCGAAGGTGAAGAGCGCGTGCAGCTCGGTGCACAGGAGGGTGGACGCGACGGTTGTCACCGCGTTCGCGGCCACCCAGGGCATGGTCAGGGCGAGCAGCGGTACGGCGAGGGAGGCGAGGATGCCGACACCGCCGCCGCAGACCACGAACCGGATGAACGACGCCAGGGGGCCGGGGGCCGGCGAGGCGTTGCCGGTCTGCCGCGGGCCGGGAGTCGGGGAGGCGCTGCCGGGCCGCCGCGGCTCTCCGTGCGAGGGCTGCGGCTGCGCCGGCGCCCGCCGCTGCAGGTGCGGCTTCGACTCGAGCAGCGACGACTCCATGACGTTCCTTCCGGACGGGGCGGCTTCACTCTCTGCGACTCAGCTGACACCGGGCTGACTTCAGCCGGCCTTCAGCCGGGTTTCAGTGCGGGTTTCAGCCGGGTCCGGCTGAGCCGGGATGGGCCGGTTCCGGCCGGGATCCACGATGCCGTCGTCCGCCGGAAGGAACGATGGAGCGTCCTACCGGACCGGTGGTATAGCCAGCCCCATCATGCCGGGGTGGGTGGCCACCGAGAGGCCCTCTCCGCCTCCTCGCCCTCCGGGTGTCACCCGTCCTTGGCGTCCCGGTCCCGGAGCTCCTCGATGTAGCCGTGGGCCATGGCCGTGGCGCGGGTGAACCAGTCGGTGATGGCGGCGAGTTCGTCGGCGGAGTAGTCGGCGAAGAGGTCGGTCAGGCGGGCGTAGTGGGGCTCGTAGAGGGCGACGACCCGGGTGACCGCGTCCGGGACGGCGGCCACGCGGACGCGGCGCCGGTCCGCCGGGTCGGGGACGCGGTTGACGTAACCGGCGCGTTCGAGGCGGTTGAGGATGCCGGTCACGCCGCCGGTGGTGACGTGGGCGCGTTCGGCGATGTCACCGGCCGTGAGGAGGTTCTCGCCGGCCTCCAGGACGTAGGCGA
This sequence comes from Streptomyces violaceoruber, assembly GCA_000720805.1. GTDB lineage: Bacteria > Actinomycetota > Actinomycetes > Streptomycetales > Streptomycetaceae > Streptomyces > Streptomyces cellulosae_A. Next base: position 14,987 of record JODI01000110.1, on the reverse strand, counting down.
AGCAGAGGAGGTCGGTGATGCTCAGGCCCAGTCGCTGGGCCATCTCGTGCTGGCCGAGCAGGTGTGCCGCGACGAGGGAGTCCATCGCCGACAGCGCCTGGGCCGGAGTGGCGGAGGGACGCGACTTGGCTGGCATTGCGGGTTCCTGTTTCCCTTAGTTCGTGAGAGGTTTAGGAAGTAAACTTCTTACGCTGTGAGATACCCGTACGAGACGAAGGCGGGCGGGCACATGAGCGCACATCAGTATGACGAGGGGCATACGGTCGCGGGGTGGACCGGCTTCGGCATCGCGAGCCTGGGGACGACGGTGCTGGGACTGGGGCTGTGCCTGGTGTCCGCCCCGCTCCTCGCGGCCGGGATCACGATCGATGTCGTCGCTCTCCTCACCACCTGGGCCCTGCACCTCACCGGCTGGGGCAAGCCGCCGGGCAGGCGTCCCAGGGAGCAGTGGGGGATGCGGGTGCGGGACACCGGGGCGCGGGCCGGGCATCCCGGGTGTGTGGGGTGCCGGCTGGCGGGGCGGGGGGTTCGTCGTACGGCAGTAGGAACGGCGCCGGCGAAGTCGTCGGAAGCGGCAAGGGCACCGGTAGCGGCAAAGGCGCCGGAAGGGGCAGAGGAAGCCGCCGCGGCCTCCGGGGTCATGCCTGTGTCCGCGGGTGGGGCGGAGCCCGCTGCCGCCCCCTTTGGCGGCTGAATCCCGCGCGGCCGCCGTTGTCAGTGGTGCCCTCTACTCTCGGAAGCGATGGCACAGGCATGGAAGTGCTCGGGGCTGCGATGGGTGGCGGGCGGTCCCGTGCTGGTGTGGGACGGCGGGCGGCGCACTGCGCTGACCTGGGGGAAGAGGGTGGCCTTCGGGGTCGCGGAAGGGGGCGGGCGGACATGCGTGGGAGCGCGGGGGCATGCCTGTCCGGTGCGGGCGGCCGTGCCGGGGCGGAGTACGGGGGCGCGCTGCGAGGAGTGCGCGCGGCTGGACCGGGCGCACTCCGTCGCGGCCGACACGATCGCGGACGACCCGCGTCCGTACCGCGTGTACCTCGCCTGGTTCGGCCCCGGCATGGTCAAGGTCGGGATCACCGCCGAAGAGCGAGGCTCGGCCCGGCTGCTGGAGCAGGGTGCGGTCTGCTTCAGCTGGCTGGGCACCGGCCCGTTGATGGCGGCCCGGCGTACTGAGGAGCTGCTGCGCGCCGCGCTCGGGGTGCCGGACCGGATTCCGTACGCCGAGAAGCGGGCGGTGCGGGCCCGGTTGCCGGGGTCGGCGGGGGAACGGGCCGCCGAGATCACGGAGTTGCACGGGCGGGCGGTGGCGCTCGGCGGCTGGCCGGAGTCGCTCACGCCCGCGCCCTGCCGCCCCGTCGATCACGTGGACGCGTTCGGGCTCGAGGCCCTGCCCGCCGCCGTCGGTGCGGTGAGCGAGCTGGTCGCGGGCGGTGCGGTGGGCGGCCGGCTGATGGCGGCGGCCGGACCGGACCTGCACCTGGAGACGGGGGCCGGCTCAGTGCTCGTACTGGACACGCGGCTGATGACCGGGTGGGAGTTGGTTGCGGCCCGGGGCGAGGAAGTCACCGTGCCGGTACGGCAGTTCAGAGCGCCGTCGGGTGTGCAGTTCGGGTTGTTCTGACCATCTGGTGAGGGGAGGGATTCCGTTGGACGAAGGGGCTTCGCGGAGGGGCGGGAGCAGTTCGGCGTTGCCCAGCCCTTCCCTGAGAGTCACCTGTGCGTTTCTCAGGAAAATCACAGAGATACGAAAGGGTGCTCTCAGGGGGTCCCGACATCGTGTTCATCATGACCACGACCTCGCCCCAGGGGCGCACCGAACTGCTGAGGCCGGACGGGAGCCCCGTCCGAGTGCTTGTGGTGGACGACGAGCTGTCGATCACCGAACTGCTGTCCATGGCTCTCCGCTACGAGGGCTGGCAGATCCGGAGTGCCGGTGACGGCACGGGCGCCCTGCAGACCGCCCGTGAGTTCCGGCCCGACGCCGTCGTCCTGGACATGATGCTGCCCGACATGGACGGGCTGACCGTTCTGGGGCGGCTGCGGCGCGAGCTGCCCGACATACCGGTGCTCTTCCTGACCGCGAAGGACGCGGTCGAGGACCGGATCGCCGGGCTCACCGCCGGCGGCGACGACTACGTCACCAAGCCGTTCAGCCTCGAAGAGGTCGTGGCCCGGCTGCGCGGGCTCATCCGGCGCTCGGGTGCGGCCGACCGGCGCTCGGACTCCGTCCTCGTCGTCGGTGACCTCACCCTGGACGAGGACAGCCACGAGGTGTCGCGGGCCGGGGACAACATCCACCTCACCGCCACCGAGTTCGAGCTGCTGCGCTTCCTGATGCGCAACCCGCGCCGGGTGCTCAGCAAGGCGCAGATCCTCGACCGCGTGTGGTCGTACGACTTCGGCGGTCAGGCCAACGTGGTCGAGCTCTACATCTCGTACCTGCGTCGCAAGATCGACGCCGGTCGGGAGCCGATGATCCACACCCGACGCGGTGCCGGCTACCTGATCAAGCCCGCCGCGTCATGAGCGGGCGGCGCCGGCCGCGTACGCGACAGCGAGCAGACGAGCCGCGCACCCTGCGCACTCCGCCGGCCTCCACTGTGCGGACCCGGCGGAACCGTGCGGGCAGGACCCGCACCCCGCGCACCCTGCGCACCAGACTCGTGGTCGCGTCGGTGGTGCTGATCGCCGTGGTCTGCGCGGTGATCGGCACGGTGACGACGCTGGCGCTGCGGTCACATCTGTACGACCAGTTGGACGGTCAGTTGCACGAGGTCTCCATGCGCGCCTCGGGCAACTTCCCGCTGCCCGACGTTCCCAAGGGCGGCACGGGCGGCACCGGCGGCGGTGACTCCAAGGACCGCTCCAACGTGCCCGGTGCGCTGAAACCGGGTAAGCCGATCAAAATCACCGATTTCGTCAAGCGGGGCCCGCAGCCGCCGGGCACCATCGCGGCGGAGCTCACGAAGGGCGTCATCACCGACGCCAAGGTCGGCCAGAAGACCGACGACGCCGTCCAGATGGAGGCGGTGCCCCTCAGCGACGCCGCGAAGAAGGCGCTCGCCCAAGTGCCCCATGACGACAACTACCACACCGTGGAGCTCTCGGGTCTCGGCGGTTACCGCGTCACCTACGATGCCGGTCCCAACGGCGCCTACTACGTGGCGATACCGACCGCGGCCACCGACAGCACCATCAACACCCTGATCCTCGTCGAGCTCAGCGTCACCGCCGCCGGTCTCGGCGCCGCCGTCATCGCCGGATACGTGCTCGTCGGGCTCGCGACCCGGCCCCTCCGCAAGGTCGCCGCCACCGCGACCCGTGTCTCCGAACTCCCCCTGCACACCGGCGAGGTGAACCTCAGCGAGCGGGTGCCCGAGGCCGAGACGGACCCGCACACCGAGGTCGGCCAGGTCGGCGCCGCGCTCAACCGGATGCTGGACCACGTCCACGGTGCCCTGCACGCGCGTCAGCAGAGCGAGACGCGGGTACGGCAGTTCGTCGCGGACGCCAGTCACGAGCTGCGCACCCCGCTCGCCTCCATCCGCGGGTACGCCGAGCTCACCCGGCGCGGCAGAGAGCAGGTCGGGCCCGACACCCGGCACGCGCTCGGCCGTATCGAGTCCGAGGCGGGCCGGATGAGCCTGCTCGTCGAGGACCTCCTGCTGCTCGCACGGCTGGACGCGGGCCGGCCCCTCCAGTTCGAGGAGACCGACCTCGTACCGCTGGTCGTGGACTCCATCAGCGACGCGCGCGCGGCCGGGCCTCAGCACACCTGGCGACTCGACCTGCCCGACGAGCCGGCGCTGGTGTCCGCGGACGCGGCCCGGCTTCAACAGGTGTTCGTCAACCTGCTGGGCAACGCCCGTACCCACACACCGCCCGGTACGACCGTCACCGCGCGCGTGCAGCGGCGCGGGCGGTGGCTGTGCGTGGACGTCGAGGACGACGGCCAGGGCATCCCGCCCGATCTGCTCCCGCATGTCTTCGAACGGTTCGCGCGCGGCGACTCCTCACGCTCCCGCGCCTCCGGCTCGACCGGTCTGGGGCTCGCGATCGTGCAGGCCGTGGCGTCCGCACACGAAGGCGCGGTGACCGTCGACAGCGTTCCCGGGCGCACGGTGTTCACCGTGCACCTGCCCGCGCTGGGCCCGATGATCCCGCATCCGGCACCCGAAACGAACTGGCAACCGCACTCACAGGCGCAGCACAGCGCCGCCATATGGGTGCAACAGGGCGCTTGACCAGAGTCGTTCCCATGCGAACCGACTCTTCTCCCGGCACCCTGCCGGCGCGGGAGCACCTCCCGGCCGCACCAGCCGGAACGCCTGTCCTGGACGTAGTGATCCCCGTCTACAACGAGGAGAAGGACCTCCAGCCGTGTGTGCTGAGACTCCACGAGCACCTCAAGCGCACGTTCCCGTACGCGTTCCGCATCACGATCGCGGACAACGCCTCGACGGACACCACCCCGCAGGTGTCCCGGCGGCTGGCGGCGCAGCTCCCGGAGGTCAAGGCCTTCCGGCTGGAGCAGAAGGGCCGCGGCCGGGCGCTCAGGACCGTCTGGTCCGCCTCCAACGCCCCGATCCTCGCCTACATGGACGTGGACCTGTCCACCGACCTCAACGCCCTGCTGCCCCTGGTGGCACCGCTGATCTCGGGCCACTCCGACCTGGCGATCGGCTCCCGCCTCGCCCATAGTTCCCGGGTGGTGCGCGGGCCCAAGCGGGAGCTCATCAGCCGCGCCTACAACCTGATCCTGCGCGGCTCGCTCCAGGCCCGCTTCTCGGACGCCCAGTGCGGCTTCAAGGCGATCCGCCGCGATGTCGCCCAGGTGCTGTTGCCGCTGGTCGAGGACACCGGCTGGTTCTTCGACACCGAGATGCTGGTGCTCGCCGAGCGCGCGGGACTGCGTATCCACGAGGTGCCGGTGGACTGGGTCGACGACCCGGACTCCACGGTCCACATCGTGAAGACGGCGACCGAGGACCTCAAGGGCGTGTGGCGGGTGGGCAAGGCCCTGGCCGGCGGCTCGCTGCCGCTGGACCGGATCACCCGGCCGTTCGGCGACGACCCGCGGGACCGCGAGATCCAGGACGTGCCGAAGGGGCTGGCGCGCCAGCTCGTCGGGTTCTGTGTCGTCGGCGGCCTCTCCACTCTCTTCTACCTGCTGCTCTACAGCGTCTTCAGGCAGTTCGGCGGATCGCAGACCGCCAACGCGCTGGCGCTGCTGGTCTCGGCGGTCGCCAACACGGCGGCCAACCGGCGCCTGACCTTCGGGGTGCGTGGTCGCGGCGGCGCCGTCCGGCACCAGGCGCAGGGTCTGGTCGTCTTCGCCATCGGCCTCGCGCTGACCAGTGGATCCCTCGCCGCCCTGAGCGCGGCCACCTCCGACCCGGCGCACTCCACCGAACTGGCCGTCCTGATCGCCGCGAACCTGGCCGCGACCGTGCTGCGCTTCCTGCTCTTCCGGGCCTGGGTGTTCCCGGACCGGGGCGAGGACGGCCCGCCGCAGCCGAACGGACAACCGTACGAGCAGCAGCCGAACGAGCGGCAGCAGTTCGGCCAACAGCACTACGACCAGCAGTACGGCCAACAGCAGTACGGCCACCGGCAGTACGACCAGTACCCGCCGCACCCGCCCCTGCCTCAGCGGCCGACGGCACCCACGTACGCCGCCGGGCCCGAGAGCTCGTACCAGACCGTGCACCTGCAGCCCGTGCGCCCGGCCGACACCGACCCGAGGAACTCCTGATGACCACTCACACCGACCGGACGACCTCACCGGGGCCCTCGGACTGGGGGCCGCCGACGGCCACGGCCAGTACAAGCCCGTCAGCTGCGGCCGACACGGCGGCCACGGCGGACACGACGGGTACGGACGCACAGGAACCGCGGGTTCCCACGGACCCCCGCTGGGCGCGCCCCGCGTTCCTCGGCCTGCTTCTCGTGACCGCCGCGCTCTACCTGTACAACCTGAGCGCCTCCGGCTACGCCAACTCCTTCTACTCCGCGGCCGTCCAGGCCGGCAGCCAGAGCTGGAAGGCGTTCTTCTTCGGCTCGCTGGACGCGGGCAACGCCATCACCGTCGACAAGCCGCCGGCCTCGCTGTGGCCGATGGAGCTGTCGGTCAGAATCTTCGGTCTGAACTCGTGGGCGATCCTGGTCCCCGAGGTCCTGATGGGCGTCGGCGCGGTCGCCGTCGTGTACTCCTCCGTGCGCCGCCGGTTCGGCCCCGCGGCCGGACTGATCGCGGGCGCGGTGCTCACGCTCACCCCTGTCGCGGCGCTGATGTTCCGGTTCAACAACCCGGACGCGATGCTGGCGTTGCTGATGGCGGTGGCCTGCTACCTCGTGGTCCGCGCCTTGGAGGACGGCCGCACGAAGTGGCTGGTGTGGGCCGGTGTCGCGATCGGCTTCGCGTTCCTCGCGAAGACCCTGCAGGCCTTCCTGATCCTGCCGCCCCTCGCCATCGTGTACGCGGTCTGCGCGCCGGTGAGCGTGCGGAAGCGGTTCGCTCAGCTGGCCGCGGCGACGCTCGCGCTGGTCGTCTCCGGCGGCTGGTGGGTCGCGATCGTCGAGCTGTGGCCCGCCTCCTCCCGCCCCTACATCGGCGGCTCGCAGAACAACTCCTTCCTGGAGCTGACCTTCGGCTACAACGGCCTGGGCCGCCTGAGCGGCGACGAGACCGGCAGCGTCGGCGGCGGTGGTGGCGGAAACGCCGGTACCGGCATGTGGGGCGAGACCGGCTGGAACCGGATGTTCAACTCCGAGATCGGCGGCCAGATCTCCTGGCTGCTGCCGGCCGCGCTGATCCTGCTGGTCGGGGGTCTGGTGGCCACACGGAAACTCGGCCGGACGTCCGCGACCCGGAGTGCGTTCCTGGTGTGGGGCGGCTCGCTGCTGATCACCATGGTCGTCTTCAGCTACATGGCGGGCATCTTCCACCAGTACTACACGGTGGCCCTCGCCCCCTACCTCGCCGCCGTGATCGGCATGGGCGCGGGAACCCTGTGGGAGAAGCGCTCGCGGATGTGGGCCTCGCTCACCCTCGCGGCCGCGGTCGTGGCGAGCGCCGCCTGGGGATACGTCCTCCTCAACCGCACCCCGGACTACCTGCCCTGGCTCAAGTGGCTGGTCCTCGTCGCCGGTCTGGCCGCCGCGCTCGGCCTGATCTTCGTGGCCAGGCTGGGCCGGCAGCTCGCGCTCGCCGCGGTGGGCCTGGGGATCGCGGCCTCGCTGGCCGCTCCGACGGCGTACACCCTCACCACCGTGCGGGAGGGCCACACCGGCTCCATCGTGACGGCCGGTCCCGCCGGCGCGAGCATGATGGGCGGCCGGGGCGGCCCCGGGGGCGGTGGCTTCGGCGACGGCGGCTTCGGCGGCCGTGTCCCGGGCCAGAACGGCAACGGGACCACCCAGGGACAGGGCCGGCCGGGCAACGGCTTCCCCGGCCCAGGCACCGGAGGCTTCCCCGGCGCGGGCACCGGAGGCTTCCCCGGCGGCGGCATGCCCGGCCAGAACCAGCAGGGCGAAGGCGGCCGCACGGGTGGCGCCGGCGGAGCGATGGGCGGTCTGCTCAACGGGGCCTCCGTCACCGCCGAGGCCAAGAAGCTGCTGGAGACGGACTCCGACCAGTACACCTGGGCCGCCGCCGCGATCGGTTCCCAGAACGCGGCGAGCTACCAACTCTCCACCGGTGAGCCCGTGATGGCGATCGGCGGCTTCAACGGCACCGACCCGTCCCCGACTCTGGCCCAGTTCAAGAAGTACGTCGAGGACGGCAGGATCCACTACTTCATCTCCTCCGGCTCCGGCGGCCGCGGTGCCATGGGCGGCGGCAGCGGTACGTCCTCGCAGATCACCTCCTGGATCGAGGCCACCTTCAAGAAGGTCACGGTCGGTTCGGCCACGTTCTACGACCTGACGCAGAAGGCGTAGCCGCCCGGCGGGGACCAGAAAGACGACGGCGGCGGTGGCCCGGGTTCACACGAACCCGGGCCACCGCCGTTCCGTACGGCGAGAAACCTCGTTGTACGCCGTACGGGAACCATTCTACGGTGTACAGCATGACGACATCTCCCAAGGAACAGGCGGCCTCGCCCCCCGCGCTGGCCGGCGGCCACCCCCAGCGGTGGCTGATCCTCGGTGTCATCTGTCTCGCGCAGCTCACCGTGCTGCTCGACAACACCGTCCTGAACGTGGCGATCCCCTCGCTGACCCGCGAGCTGGACGCCTCCACCTCCGACGTCCAGTGGATGATCAACGCGTACTCGCTGGTGCAGTCGGGCCTGCTGCTCACCGCGGGCAGCTCCGCGGACCGTTACGGCCGTAAGAAGCTGCTGGCGGCGGGCCTGGCCCTGTTCGGCGTCGGCTCGCTGGTGGCGGGTCTGGCGAGCACCAGCGGGCAGCTGATCGCCGCGCGAGCCGGCATGGGCGTCGGCGGGGCGCTGCTGATGACCACCACGCTCGCCGTCGTGGTCCAGATCTTCGACGACACCGAGCGGGTGAAGGCGATCGGCCTGTGGTCCACGGTCAACTCGCTCGGTTTCGCCGTCGGCCCGCTGCTCGGCGGGGTGTTGCTCGACCACTTCTGGTGGGGCGCGATCTTCCTCGTCAACATCCCGGTCGCGGTCATCGGCCTGATCGCCGTGCTCGCCCTCGTGCCGGAGTCCAGGAACCCGCAGGGTGAACGCCCCGACCTGCTCGGCGCGCTGCTGTCCACGATCGGCATGACGAGTGTCGTCTACGCGATCATCTCCGGGCCCGACCACGGCTGGACCTCGGCACCCACCCTCACCTCCGCCGCGATCGGCGTCCTCGTCCTGGCCGGGTTCGTGACGTGGGAACTGCGCATCCCGTACCCGATGCTGGACATGCACTTCTTCCGCGACCAGAGGTTCACCGGCGCCGTGGCGGGCGCGATCCTCGTCGCCTTCGGAATGGCCGGCTCGCTCTTCCTGCTCACCCAGCACCTCCAGTTCGTACTCGGATACGGCCCCTTGGAGGCCGGTCTGCACACGGCGCCGTTCGCGCTCACCATCGTCGCGCTCAACTTCACCGGACTGGGCGCGAGGCTGCTGCCGAAGCTGGGCACGCCGCTGACCATCGCCGCGGGGATGACGTGCCTGGCGGCGGGGCTCGCCTCGATCGCCCTGCTCGGCGGGGACAGCTACGGCGGCATGCTGCTCGGCCTGATCATCATGGGCGTCGGTGTCGCCTTCGCCATGCCGGCCATGGCCAACGCCGTGATGAGCGCGATCCCGCCGGAGAAGGCGGGCGTGGGGGCCGGCGTCAACGGCACGCTGGCGGAGTTCGGGCAGGGGTTGGGGGTCGCGGTGCTCGGCGCCGTGCTGAACTCCCGGTTCGCCGCGGCTGTCTCGGTGGCGGCGGCTTCCCTGCCGGCGGCGTTGGCCGAGGCGGGGTCGGCGCAGGAGCGGCGGCAGATCACCGATGCCTTCGCCTCCGGCCTGGAGACCAGTCAGTTGGTGGGGGCGGTGGCCGTGCTGCTCGGGGGACTGGTCGCGGCGGTGTTGTTGCGGCGCGCTGAGCGGGGAGACTTCGCCTAGGAACCCGGATGGCCGGGTAGGCGGGGGACCGCGGACTCGCCGTGGCTGTTCCCGCCCACGACGGGGGTCCCCCGCTGGAGAGAACCGAGAGCGGGGGAGGAGCCGCGCTCAGCTGCGGCCCCGCGCCCCGGCGTGGCGCCTAAGCTGACCGGCGTCGGAAAGTCGAGGAAGGTGCGCCCATGGTGAGGTCGGCCGAGCGGCGGACGGCGCGGACCAGCGTCTGGCTGGAGGGCAAGGCGCGTCGCCGTGGGCGCGGTGGCGGGCAGCCGTCCGGGCTCGACCGCGACCGGATCACCGAGGCCACCGTGCGGCTGCTGGACGCCGAGGGGCTGACCGGGTTCTCCATGCGCCGGCTCGCCGCCGAGCTGAACGTCACCGCGATGTCCGTCTACTGGTACGTCGACACCAAGGACGACCTGCTGGAACTGGCCCTGGACGCGGTCATGGGAGAGCTGGGGCTGCCCGATCCGGAGGCCGACGAGGACTGGCGGGGCCAGCTGCGCACGCTGGCCCACGGCTACCGTGCCGTACTGATCCGCCATCCCTGGCTGTCCCCGCTGGCCGGCCGCTTCCTCAACCTCGGTCCGAACTACCTCGCGTTCGCCCGGTGCGTCCAGCAGGTCATCCGCAAGACCGGCCTGCCCGTGCACCGGCTGATGGGGGCCATCGCGGCCGTCTTCCAGTTCGTCTACGGCTACGGCACGCTCGAGGGCCACTTCTACACGCGGGTGACCGACACCGGCATGACCCCGGACGAGTACTTCCGGGCGGCCATGTCCGAGGCCACGGAGCACCCGGACGCCGCGGAGATCATCCAGGGGTCCACGGAGATCATGACGGCCCGCGGCGGCGACACGGTCGAGGAGATGATGGACCGCGACTTCGAGTTCGCCCTGGACCTGCTGGTGGCGGGCATCGAGACGATGGTGACGAGGGCCGACTGAAGTCCAGGTCCGGCCAGAACACCACGCTCCGAGCTCCCGAGCGTCACGCCTCGCCGGAAGACCATGTCCCGCCAGGACGGCGAACTCCGCCGGAAGGCCATGTCCCGTCAGGACGGCGAACTCCGCCAGAAGGCCATGCCCCGCCAGAACGCCAGACCCGCCGGAACACCACGCTCACGAGCTCCCGAACGTCACGCCACGAGCTCATCCGCGCCCAGGCCCAGGCCCAGACCCGGGTCCCCGCTCAGCCCTCAACCAGCCGCGCCGGGAATCCGCCGGTGGCCACCGGCCCCCACCGCTCCGGCGTGATCCGGATGATCGACTTACCCTGCTTCACCATGGCCGCCCGGTACTCGCCCCAGTCGGGGTGCTCGCCGGCGATGTTCCGGTAGTACTCCACCAGTGGCTCCACGGAGTCCGGCGGGTCGATGACCTCGGCGGCGCCGTCGATCTGGACCCACGACCCGTTCCAGTCGTCGCTCAGCACGATCAGGCTGACCCGCGGATCACGCTTGGCGTTGCGGGTCTTGGCGCGCTCGGGGTAGGTCGACACGACGATCCGCCCGGAGTCGTCGACGCCGCAGGTCAACGGTGATCCCTGGGGTCCGCCGTCGGCCCGCCGGGTCAGCAGGATCGCGTGGTGGCGGGGCCGTACGAAGTCCAGCAACTCGTCCAGCGATACGGAAGTGTTGGTCGCGATGTTCGGTGCCATGCCGCCAGCCTAGAACCCCTGGGCGACCTGAACGCTGAACCAGCGCCCCAGGGCCCTTCTGATGGATCTCCGCGGCGTCGCGCAGATCCATCAGAAGAACCCTAATCCTCCAAGGCCTCGCTCAGGTTGTCGTACACCGGCACGTCCCGCCGCACGCCCGTCAGCTCCAGGACGCGGGTGGGGGCCCCGTCGGACCGGGCCACGACCCGTAGCCGCGCGCCGGGCGGGAGCCGGTGGCGGACCTCGCCGACGAGGCGGACGCCCTGGGAGTCCATGAAGTCGGTCGCCGTGAGGTCCAGGACCAGGGTCCGCAGCCGGTCGGCACGGGCGTCCAGGGCCGACAGGACCCGGTCCAGCAGGCCCGCGGCGTTGGATATGTCGATCTCGGGCGGAAGGGCGAGGAGGGTGGTGCGGCCGGGCAGATCACGCAGATCACGCAGCTCGCACGGATTCGGGAAGAAGGTCACAGTGCTCACCTGGCAGACGTTCGTCCGGATTCCGGTGTGGCCACTTCCTGACCTGTCGCCCCCATTCCATCATGCCGACCGCCGTGCCCGAAAGGGCTTGCGGCCGGGCGTCGGCCGGACGTCACCTCGACGCAACCAAGCAGCTAAAGTGCTGTCCGTCCTGTGCTCGCAGTCGGGAATGTGCTGCGGAGCTCTCCTGCGCACGGCCGTTCGGTCGTGCACGCCGAAGAGGTTCGTGGTGGCTGCGTCCGAGTTTCCTGATTTGCCCCGCTTTACCGCTGGTTACGAACTGGCGGCAGCCCTGACGGCGGCAGCTCAGCAACTGCACGACACGGTGACCCCGCACAGCACCCTGCACGCCGCGGTCCGGCTCGCCGTCGGCCTCGTGCCCGGTGCGGACCACGCCGGCATCTCCGTCATCGAGCGCTCCCACCGCCGCGCGGTCGCCTGGACCGACGAGGTCGTGCGCTCCGCCGAGGCCGGTCACACCGGACACACGCAGGCGCCGTACTGGGAACACCTGTGGACCGCGCCCGTCGTGCGGCTGGAGGACAGCGAGGTCGACGGCGGCGGAGCTCCGCTGGCCGAACTCGGCCTGCGCTCGGCGCTGTCGCTGAGGCTGCGCGCCGACCGCCGCCGGCTGACCGTGCTGACGGCCTACTCCCGCAAGCCGCGCGCCTTCGACGAGGCCGCCACCCGCGTCGGGCGGCTGTTCACCGCACACGTCAGTCTCGCCCTCGACTCGGCCACCGTACGGGAGCAGTTGACGGAGGCCATGCGTACCCGTGACCTGATCGGGCAGGCCACCGGGATCCTCATGGAGCGGATGGACATGGACGCGGCGGAGGCGTTCGACTCCCTGGTCAAGGCCTCGCAGCGGGAGAACATCAAGCTGCGCGACCTGGCTCGCCGCATCGTGGGCGCGCACAACGCCTCCTGAACGCTCTGCGACGGACCGGGCGGCGCGGGGCGTTAACAGGCGTTGACGGGATATCCGTACGGTCATGAGCCCTGAGACGCCCGACACGCTGGAAATGGCCATCGTGCGCAGCAGCGGTCTCGACACGCTGCTGCGCGATCTGACCGACCGCGCGGTGCAGGCAGTGCCCGGCGCGGCCGCCTGCAGCATCACGGTGCGTCGTGCCGACCGGCTGCTGACCCTGGCCGGCAGCCACGGCCTGCCCAGCGGCCTCGACCAGCGCCAGTACGAGAACGGCTCGGGGCCGTGTGTGGAGGCCGCCGAGACGGAGACCGAGCAGTACGCCCCCGACCTGGAGGCGGAGACCCGCTGGCCCATGTACACCCCGTACGCGCTGTCCGAGGGCGTGCGTTGTGTGCTGGCGATACCGATCGCCGTCGAGGGCGAAAGAGGTGCCGCCCTCAACCTGTACGGCACCGAGCCCGGCTCGCTGGGCCCGGACCGGGAAGCCGCCCGCGCGTTCGCCGCCCGGGTGGGGGACGCGATCAACGTCGCCCTGCGCGTCGAGCGCCGCCGAGAGTCCGTCACCGACGTACGCACCGCGCTGGTCTCCCGCAGCGTCATCGACCAGGCCATCGGCATCCTCATGGCACAGGAGCGGATCGACGCCCGGATCGCCCTGGAACGCCTGCGCCGGGTCTCTCAGAACAAGAACGTCAAACTCCGCGACCTGTGCACCGACCTGGTGGCCCGGGTGAGCGGCGCCAACGGACGCTCGCGCGGTGGCAACTGAGGCCCGTGCGAGGGGACCGGGGCGCGTCCGGTTCGTACGGACGCCTGCGCTGACCGGCACGCAGCGCCTACCGTGACCCCATGAGCGCGGAAGACCTCAACCCCGAGGAACAGTGGCCGCTGCCGCCCGCCTGGATGTGGGACTGCGCCGAGTGTGTCCGCCGCTACGAGGCCATGAAACACGTCCAGGCCGTCATCGCCGGACTGACCGCCGAGGACCCGGGCGTCGACTGGGACATCACCGACAGCATCGTCGGCACACAGATCAGCCTGAGCCGCCATCTCGCCGACGCGCACCGCGAGGCGCTGCCCGACTGGGACCCCGCCTGCCCGGCCTGCGCCGGTCACCGCGCCGGTGTGGCCAAGACCGGGGAACACTCCCCCGACCTGCTCCCGGGCGCCGTGACGGCGGCCGCGGAACACCGTGCCCGCCACCTGTTCGCCCCGCCGCGCATCGTCGGCCTCATGTAGCGCGTCACGCCTGCGGCAGCGACTCCCCCTGGACCGCCTGCACGTCCAGCTCCACCTTCAGCGTCGTCCCGATGGCCGAGATGCCCGCCTGGACGACCTGGTTGTAGTTCATCGCGAAGTCCTCGCGGTGCAGTTCCGTCGTCGCCCGGAAGGCCGCCCGGGTGCCGCCCCACGGGTCGGAACCGGTGCCGAGGTAGGCCAGGTCCAGGTCGACCGGCCGGGCGACGCCGTGCAGGGTCAGTTCGCCGTGCACGGTCCAGCGGTCCGAACCGGCCGCCGTCAGCCCGGTGGAGCGGTACGTGATCTCAGGGAACCGCTCGACGTCCAGGAAGTCCGCGGACCTGAGGTGGCTGTCGCGCATGCCGTTGCCGGTGTCGATGGACGCGGCCTTGATGACCGCCTCCACCCGGGACTTGGTCACGTCGTCCGGGGCGACCTCGACCGAGGCCGTGAAATCCGTGAACCGGCCGTGCACGCTGGAGATCCCCAGGTGCTGGGCGACCGCGGCAACACTGGAGTGCGCCGGATCGACGGTCCACGGGCCCGGCGGCGGCAGTTCGGTGCCGCCCTGCCGGGCCAGCGTCACCGTGCCGACCTCGGCCCGGCCGCTCGCGGTGACGAGCGCGCTGGAGGCGGCGGGCGCGTAGCCGACGGCCGTGACGATGACGGTGTACGCCCCCGGCTCGAGCGGGGTCGTGTCCCGTACGGCGCCCTCGGGGTCCGCCTCGGCGCGCAGCACCTGCGAACCGGTCATGTCGGTCACCGTGACGACCGCGTGCGACACGGCCCATCCGTCCCGCGTACGGATCTTCGCGGTCAGTCCCATCCCGATGTCTCCCTGCAAAAAGCCTTACAAACTGGTCATAACGGTGGTCACAACGAGACCGGCCCGCGGTGGGCACGTCTCCGCTCGGAGCGTGCCCACCACGGGCCGGATCCCCACTACTCGCCCGGGTGGCCGAGTTCGATGTCGTGACCGTCCACACCCTGACCGTTGACGGTCAGTGCGGTGGCGAGCGGCGGGTAGCCGGTGGCGATGACGGTGTACTCGCCGCTGTCGAGGTCGGTGAAGGCGTACGCCCCGTCCGTGCCGGTGGTGGCGGTGCCGATGACGTT
>JODI01000109.1 GCA_000720805.1 Streptomyces violaceoruber | reverse complement strand
ACCGCCGCCATCTGGCACAACCGCAACACGGGCCAAGCCATCACCCGATCACTGACCGCCTACGACCACTGACCAAGCCTTCGGACTTACTCGTCTAGGACCCTTCTGATGGATCTCCGCGGCGTCGCGACGCCCGGCACGCGACACGGACACGACCGCCCACGTCCGAACCGCTCACGCCCCCGTCCGAGGCCTCACGCCTTCTTCCCCACCGCCGCGTACACGTTGATGTCCGCGTCCGTGACGTCGTTGATGTCGGCGTACCGGACCTTCTCGATGGCGTCGAGGGTGGCCAGATAGGCGGCCTCCGGCTGCTCGGGCACGGGGGCCGCGTTGTCCGCCCGCCAGTGATGGGCCGGGACGACACCCGGCTCGGCGAGTTCCAGGGAGTTCTCGGTGAAGAACCGCTCGACCTCGGCCCGGGACCGCAGCACGAAGGTGAACCCGCGCTCGGTGTAGGTCCGCTGGACCGCGCGGATGTTCTCGGGGTTGAGGTCCTCGGTCAGATGGCTGAGCACGAGCCGGCTGCCGGAGGGCAGCGCGTCGAGGAGGCCGCGCACGATCGGGTAGGCCTCCTCGTCCTCGACGAAGTGCAGGATCGCGACCAGGCACAGCGCCACGGGCTGGTCGAAGTCCAGCGTCTTCGCGGCCTGTTCGAGGATATGAGCGGGGTCCTTGAAGTCGGCGTCGATGTAGTCCGTACGCCCCTCGGGCCCGCTGGTGAGCAGGGCGCGCGCGTGGGCGAGCACGACGGGGTCGTTGTCGACGTAGACCACGCGCGCGTCCGGGGCGGTGCGCTGGGCGATCTGGTGGACGTTCTCCGCGGTGGGCAGCCCGGTGCCGATGTCCAGGAACTGCCGGATCCCGTCCTCCTGGGTCAGCCGATTCACGGCCCTGCGCAGGAAGTCACGGTTGTGCCGTACGTCGAGATAGCCGCGCGGATTGGCGGCGAGCGCGGCGGCGGCCGCGTCCCGGTCGACGGGGTAGTTGTCCTTGCCGCCGAGGAAGACGTCGTAGACGCGGGCCGGGTGCGCCTTGGTGGTGTCGATCCTCCTTCTCAGCTCGGCGGGATCCTGGCTGAGGGCGTCACCGGACATCGGCGTCTCCAGTCATTCAAAGGACAAGAAAGGACAAGCAGTGGCAACAACCTAACTCTCAGGGCCACTTGATGGTGCCCGGAGCCCGTCCACACCGTCCCGCATCCCGCGCCGCCCATCCGGGACACGGCATCCCCGCAGGTCACGGCCCGTCCCACCGACCCGGCGTCCCGAATCCCCCGCCACCACTGGCATCCGGGACGCCTCACCCCACAGGCTGTGGATCAATCCGACACCCCGGCGACTTCCCTGACGCACGCCCACCCCGCCCCCGGAGAGAGCTCATGCCCGCACACCCCACCCGTCTCAGGCTGCTCACCGCGACCACGGTGGCTTTGGCGGCACTCACCCTCACCGCGTGCGAGGACGGAGAGGGCCTGCGCGACGAAGGCCCGTCATCCACGACCCGGCCCTCCACCCCGCCCTCGACGCACCACACCGCCCCACCCGCTACGACCCCTGCTCCGCCTGTGCCTCCTGCGACTTCATCGTCTGCCCGGCCTTGACCCACGCGTCGCCGCCGAGCGGGAACTCGTAGGCCGGACGCCCGTTGTTGCCGCTCGTACGGAAGGGCCGGCCGCGGTCGTCGATCTGCAGCGTGCCGTGCCGCGAGCCGCTGGACCAGCTCACCTCCAGGACCCAGCTCACGTCGTAGGCGGAGGCGTCGGCCCGGATGTAGAAGACCTCAGGATCCGCCTCGCTCACCTTGTACGGAAAGTCCCGGCTCCCCGCCTCCGGCGCGACCGCCGGCCGCTGGGCGTCGAGGGCCACGGTGAACGAACGGGTCGGCACGTCCCCGCCGCAGCCGACCCCGGGATAGCCCATGGCGTAGTCGTTCCAGGCGAGCGGCGTCCCCCGGTCGACGGTCCGCACCTTCAGGCTGTCCACCACCACGGTCTCCGCACCGGTCCCCTGCAGGGTCAGCGTCAGGTACTGCTCCCCCGACGACACGGCCCCCGTGCTCGCCACCCAGGCCGTCGCGTCCTGCTCCAGCGGCGGCGGAGGCACCTCGCCCGGCTCCCGGTCGATGAGATACCGCTGCGAACAGGGACTCTCCCAGCTGTACGGCGCCACGGTGACGTTCAGCGGAACGGCCGCGCCGGCGTCGGCATCCCCGCCACGGCTCGGTGCGGCGGAGGCGGAACGGGAGGCCGCGGCCTGAGGGCCCCCACCCTTGCTCGTGCCCTCGCCCGTGTCCTTGCCCTTGCCCTTGTCCTGGTCGGTCGTCGAGGACGGTGAGGCGTGCGACGGCGACGAGGAGACGCGTCCGCCGTCCGTACGCCCACTGCCGACGGACACGGCCCCGGCCGGCCGCCCGTCCCCGTCCGCCCCGCCGAAGGGCAGACTCATGGCCAGGGTCACTGCCCCGAGCACGGCGGCGAGGGAGATCCCGGCCACGAGAGCGACCCGCGTACGACGTCGGCCCGCGTACGACGGCTCATCGACAGTCAGGCCATCGAAGACCTCGTCCGGGGCGGGTGCCCCTTCCTCAACGGCGTCTTCCGCGGGCGCCTCCCCACCGGAGGCCCCGGAAGCACCCCCCTTGCGCCCCCGCAGCGCATCCGCCCGCACCCACCGCCGATGCAGCTCGACGAGTTCCTCGGGTGCCGCCTTGCAGAGGCGGGCCAGGCGCTCGACGGGCGCGTAGTCGGTGGGGACGGCGTCCCCGTTGCAGTACCGGTGCAGGGTGGACGTACTCATGTGCAACCGCTTGGCGAGCACGCCGTAGCTCAGCCCGGAGCGGTCCTTGAGCTCACGCAGCAGCTCGGCGAACTCTTCCGCGGCGGCATCGTCGGACACCGTTCTTCCTCCCCGTACGCATCCCGTGAACGCGCTCTATCCCATCCACGCGTTCCAGCGATGATTCGTTCCCCCAGGCCACAGCCCGTTTCAGCGTTCCAGCATCCCCGATCACCCGCCGGTGGTGGCGGCCGGGACGGATCACCGCACAAGCTGTGGTCATCCAAGCACGCCGCTCCCGACGACCGGTCGAGCGGCCTGCCGTAACCCACTGTTTTCGGAAGAGGACCTGTCATGCGTGCACGACGTATCCGCCTGATCGCCGCCACCGGCGCCACCCTCGCCGCCCTCGCCCTCACGGCGTGCCAGGACGGGACGGGAACGAAGGACGAGGGCGCCTCCCGAACGACGGCGACCACCAGCACGGGCCGGCCGACGGCAACGCCCACCTCCACCACGGGCACCCCCGACGCCGCCCCGACCTCCACCACGCCGGGCAAGCCGGCCACGTCGAACGGCAAGGTCCCCGCCTCCGCCAGGAAGCCGGCCCCGGAAGCGGGCCCTCGCAAGACCTCGGACCCGGACCCGAACGCCCCCGAGAACCGCGTCCTGTGCAACGGCTCGAACACCACCGTCACCGCCCAGCCGGTCTCCCGGCCCCTCAACCACATGCTGATCACCGTCAAGAACACCGGCTCGAAGCTCTGCGACCTCACGTACTACCCGGTGCTCCGCTTCGACGAGATGCAGTGGGCGCCGCAGCCCTTCGAGGGCTCCAAGCCGCAGGCGGTGACCACCCTCGCCCCCGGCGAGTCGGGCTACGCGGGCGTCCTGCTGGCGTCAGCCGACGGCAGCGGCGACGGCGGCACCACCGGCCGCCGGCTGACGGTCGCCTTCCAGGGCGTGACCCCGAACAGCAGCGGCGGCGCCTCCGCGACTCCGTCGCTGCCGGCCAAGGGCGTGTACTACGACAGCTCGCTGCGGGTGACCTACTGGCAGCGCGAGATGAGCGACGCGCTCGCCTACTGACCGTTCAGCTGCTGGGCCACCTCGGTGGCCCAGTAGGTGAGGATGTTCTGCGCGCCGGCCCGTTTGATGCCGGTCAGCGTCTCCAGGATCGCCCGGTCCCGGTCGATCCAGCCCTTCTCGGCGGCGGCCTCGATCATCGAGTACTCGCCGGAGATCTGGTAGGCGGCGACCGGCACGTCCACGGCGTCGGCGACGCGCGCGAGAATGTCCAAATAGGGCCCGGCCGGCTTCACCATCACCATGTCGGCCCCCTCCTCCAGGTCCAGGGCCAACTCCCGCAGGGACTCCCGCGCGTTCGCCGGGTCCTGCTGGTACGTCTTGCGGTCTCCCTTGAGGGACGAGCCGACGGCCTCCCGGAAGGGCCCGTAGAAGGCGGACGCGTACTTCGCGGTGTAGGCGAGGATCGCGACGTCCTGGCGCCCTATCCGGTCGAGGGCGTCGCGGACGACGCCGATCTGCCCGTCCATCATCCCGCTGGGCCCGACGACGTGCGCACCGGCGTCGGCCTGCACCCGGGCCATCTCGGCGTACCGCTCCAGGGTCGCGTCGTTGTCGACACGCCCCTGAGCGTCCAGCACCCCGCAATGCCCGTGATCGATCGTCTCGTCGAGACACAGGTCGGACATCACCAACAGATCGTCGCCGACCTCGGCCCGCACATCACGGAGGGCCACCTGCAGAATTCCGTCCGGATCGGTCCCCGGCGTCCCCACCGCGTCCTTCTTCGACTCCTCCGGCACCCCGAACAGCATGATCCCGGAGATCCCCGCGGCCACGGCCTCGGCGGCTGCCTTCTTCAGACTGTCCCGGGTGTGCTGGACGACACCGGGCATGGCCGCGATCGGCACGGGCTCGGCGGCACCTTCCCGCACGAACGCGGGGAGGATGAAGTCAGCGGGGTGCAGCCGGGTCTCGGCGACCATGCGCCGCATGACAGGAGTGGTCCGCAGCCGCCGCGGGCGCGCACCGGGAAACGATCCGTACTTCGACATACCACCTACGCTACGCCCGCCCCAACCGCGCCTTTGCCGACGGCCCGTCGGCGCCCCGGCAGCACGACGGCGGCCGCGTTCGGCGGGAAGAGGCCGGGGCGGGAGGCGCGCCGAGGGTGTCTACCCGCGTCCCGCCCCCCGCCCCGGCCCACAGACTCAGGTGGTCGTACGCCTCCGCCGAGCCCCCGGCCGCCGCTCACTGGGCCGAGTCACCGGATCCCCGGCCTCCAACGCCGCGGCCCGCCGCCGCAGCCCGAAGTCGGCGAGAGCCTCGGCCAGCTTGTGCACGGACGGCTCCGGAGCCATCACGTCCACCCGCAGCCCGTGCTCCTCCGCGGTCTTCGCCGTAGCGGGCCCGATACACGCGATCACGGTCACGTTGTGCGGCTTCCCGGCGATGCCCACCAGGTTCCGCACCGTCGAGGACGACGTGAACAGCACGGCGTCGAACCCACCGCCCTTGATCGCCTCCCGGGTCTCGGCCGGCGGCGGCGAGGCCCGCACGGTCCGATAGGCGGTGACGTCGTCGACCTCCCACCCGAGCTCGATCAGCCCCGCCACCAGCGTCTCGGTGGCGATGTCGGCACGCGGCAGGAACACCCGGTCGATCGGATCGAACACCGGGTCGTACGGAGGCCAGTCCTCCAGCAAGCCGGCGGCGGACTGCTCGCCGCTGGGCACCAGGTCCGGCTTCACACCGAAGGCGACCAGCGCCTTGGCGGTCTGCTCCCCCACCGCGGCCACCTTGATCCCGGCGAAGGCGCGCGCGTCGAGCCCGTACTCCTCGAACTTCTCCCGGACGGCCTTGACGGCGTTGACCGACGTGAACGCGATCCACTCGTAGCGCCCCGTCACCAGCCCCTTCACCGCCCGCTCCATCTGCTGCGGCGTCCGCGGCGGCTCGACGGCGATCGTCGGCACCTCGTGCGGCACGGCACCGTAGGACCGCAACTGGTCGGAGAGCGAGGCCGCCTGCTCCTTCGTGCGCGGTACGAGCACCCGCCACCCGAACAGCGGCTTGGACTCGAACCACGAGAGCTGCTCACGCTGAGCCGCGGCGGACCGCTCACCGACCACGGCTATCACCGGCCGCCCGCCTTCCGGCGAGGGCAGCACCTTGGCCTGCTTCAGCGTCTGGGCGATGGTGCCCAACGTGGCGGTCCAGGTCCGCTGCCGCGTGGTCGTACCCGCGACCGTCACCGTCAGCGGTGTATCGGGCTTGCGCCCGGCGGACACCAGCTCACCGGCGGCGGCACCGATGGAATCCAGGGTCGTCGACACGACAACCGTCCCGTCGGACGCCCCCACCTCCGTCCAGCACCGGTCGGAAGCGGTCCGCGCGTCCACGAACCGCACGTCCGCGCCCTCCGCGTCCCGCAGCGGAACACCGGCGTACGCGGGCACGCCGACCGCGGCCGCGACCCCGGGAACGACCTCGAAAGGCACCCCCGCGGCGGCGCACGCCAGCATCTCCTCGGCGGCGTACGCGTCGAGTCCGGGGTCCCCGGACACCGCACGTACGACCCGCCTGCCGCCCCGCGCGGCCTCCATGACAAGATGTGCGGCATCCCGCACGGCGGGGACGCCAGCGGTCGTTGACACGCCGTCAACAACCGTCAGTTGAGGCACGCCTGTCGCCGGCGCCGGACCGGAAGCGAGATCCGCAGAGGGATCCGCGTCCGTGTTCACGACGGCGACACCGGACCTGGCATGCGTACGTACGACGTCGAGCACCTCGTGCTCGGCGACGAGAACGTCCGCGTGGGCCAGGGCCTCGACGGCGCGCAGAGTCAGTAGTCCCGGATCTCCGGGTCCGGCACCCAGGAAGGTGACGTGCCCGTGTTCGGGACCGGCGGGAAGAGTGGTGGGGCTCACTGTGCTTGCTCCCCCATCAGACCGGCCGCGCCCTGGGCAAGCATCTCGGCAGCGAGTTCGCGACCGAGCGCCATTGCCTGGTCGTACGTCTCGGGCACGGGACCGGTGGTGGACAGCTGCACCATCCGCGTGCCGTCGGTGGTGCCGACGACGCCGCGCAGGCGCATTTCCTTGACAATCTGCCCGTCGGCCAGGAGGTCGGCCAGTGCCCCGACGGGGGCACTGCAACCGGCCTCCAGGGCGGCGAGCAGTGACCGTTCGGCGGTCACGGCGACCCGCGTGAACGGGTCGTCGAGCTCGCCGAGCGCGGCGATCAGGTCCGCGTTGTCCGCGGCACACTCGATCGCGAGTGCTCCCTGGCCGGGAGCGGGCAGAACCGTGTCGACCGACAGGAAGTCGGTCACCTCGTCGATCCGGCCGATCCGGGTCAGTCCGGCGGCGGCCAGGACCACGGCGTCCAGCTCACCGTCCCGGACGTACCCGATGCGGGTGTCGACGTTCCCGCGGATCGGCACCGTCTCTATGTCCAGCCCGTGGCCGCGTGCGTACGCGTTGAGCTGGGCCATCCGTCGCGGTGACCCCGTACCTATGCGGGCACCGCGCGGCAGGTCGGTGAACTTCAGCGCGTCCCGGGCGACGATGACGTCCCTCGGGTCCTCGCGCTCGGGGACGGCGGCCAGCGCCAGCTCGTCGGGCTGCCCGGTCGGGAGGTCCTTCAGCGAATGAACCGCGAAGTCGATCTCGCCCTTGAGCAGCGCCTCGCGCAGCGCGGTCACGAAGACGCCGGTGCCGCCGATCTGTGCGAGCTGCTCGCGGGAGGTGTCACCGTAGGTGGTGATCTCGACCAGCTCGACGGACCGGCCGGTCACCTGGCTCACGGCGTCCGCCACCTGCCCGGACTGGGCCATGGCGAGCTTGCTCCGCCTGGTCCCGAGCCTCAATGCCTTGCTACTCATGCCGGCCCTCGGTTCTTGCGGTTGTTCTCAGTGCTGTCGTCGGCGCTGTCGGCGCTTTCCGCGGTCCGGTCCTCGGCGCCCTCGTCGGCGCGGGAGACGGAGGCCACCGTCTCGGGGTCGAGGTCGAACAGGGTGCGCAGCGCGTCCGCGTACCCGGTGCCGCCGGGCTCGGCCGCGAGCTGCTTGACCCGTACGGTCGGCGCGTGCAGCAGCTTGTCGACCACACGCTTCACGGTCTGTGTGATCTCGCCGCGCTGCTTGTCGTCCAGCCCGGGCAGCCGCCCGTCGAGCCGGGCGATCTCACCGGCGACGACATCGGCGGCCATGGTGCGCAGGGCGACCACGGTGGGAGTGATGTGCGCGGCCCGCTGCGCCGCTCCGAACGCCGCGACCTCGTCGGCGACGATGCGGCGGACCTGGTCGACGTCGGCGGCCATCGGCGCGTCGGCGGACGCTTCCGCCAGCGACTCGATGTCGACCAGCCGTACTCCGGTCAGCCGGTGCACGGCCGCGTCGATGTCGCGCGGCATGGCGAGGTCGAGCAGGAAGAGCGCGGGCTCCGGACGCGGCATCTCGGCGACCGGTTCGGGCCTGCGCCGCTCGGGCACCCGGCCGACGGCGGCCGAGGCGGCGGCGAGCGCGGCGATGGTGTCCGCCTCCTCGGCGGGGTCGAGCGTGGTGACGAGACCTGCGGGGGCGGAGCCCTGGTGACGCGGAGTGCCGTTGTCCACCCAGGCGGCGTGCTGTTCGAGATCGGCGGCGGCCATCCCGGCCACGGCCGCCTCACCGAGCACCGAGAACCCGGCGGTCGCCTGCACGGCCGCCGGCTCGAGCGGACAGCCCTCCTCGGTGCCGAGGCCGGTGGGCGCACCCCCGGCCGACGCTGCCGACGCAGTCGTACGACCGGACCCGCCGGCCGACTCCCCCGCCCCGCCGGAACCGCCACCACCGGGACCACGACCACCGAGGCCGTCCTCGCCCGGCCCATGACCACCGAATCCGTCACCACCAAAGCCGCGCCCCGCCGGAACCGCCACCGCCGCGGCGACCGCCTCGGCCGTCAGCACCAGCCCCGTGGCCCCCGTACAGGAGACGGCGACATCGGCACGTGTCAGCTCGACCGGCACCGATTCCATCGGGACCGCGCGGGCCAGCACGTGCGTGTCGTCGCCCTCGCTCAATATCTGGGCGAGACGCTCGGCGCGGTCGGGAGTGCGGTTGGCGACGACTATCTCGGCGACCCCGGCCCGCGCGAGCGTGGCCGCGGCCAGCGAGGACATCGAGCCGGCGCCGATGACCAGCGCCTTCTTCCCGCGGGCCCAGGCCTCGACCGGCGTACCGGAGGACAACTGCTCCAGGCCGAAGGTGACCAGGGACTGACCGGCGCGGTCGATGCCGGTCTCGGAGTGGGCGCGCTTGCCGACCCGCAGCGCCTGCTGGAACAGGTCGTTGAGCAGCCGTCCGGCGGTGTGCAGCTCCTGCGCCTTGGCGAGGGAGTCCTTGATCTGGCCGAGGATCTGCCCCTCGCCGACGACCATCGAGTCCAGCCCGCAGGCCACCGAGAAGAGGTGGTGGACGGCCCGGTCCTCGTAGTGCACATAGAGATAGGGAGTGAGCTCGTCGAGCCCGACCCCGCTGTGCTGGGCGAGCAGCGTGGACAGCTCGGCGACACCGGCGTGGAACTTGTCCACGTCGGCGTACAGCTCGATGCGGTTGCAGGTGGCGAGGACGGCGGCCTCGGCGGCCGGTTCGGCGGCGACCGTGTCCTGCAGGAGCTTGATCTGGCCGTCCGCGGACAGCGTGGCCCGCTCCAGCACGCTGACCGGGGCGCTGCGGTGGCTCAGCCCGACGACGAGGAGGCTCATGCCGGCATCACGGCGGGGACGTCCCCGTCGGGCCCCTTGTCGGCGGACTGCTTGCGGACGGCGCTGGCCGGTATCCCGTCCACGGCGGCACCGGCGGCGGCGGCCTCCTCGCCGGCCTTGCGCTGCTCGTGGAAGGCGAGGATCTGCAGTTCGATGGAGAGGTCGACCTTGCGCACGTCGACCCCGTCCGGCACGGACAGCACGGTCGGCGCGAAGTTCAGGATGGAGGTGACCCCGGCGGCCACGAGCCGGTCGCAGACCTGCTGGGCGGCACCGGCGGGGGTGGCGATGACACCGATCGACACGCCGTTGTCCTCGATGATTTTCTCGAGCTCGTCCGCGTGCTGGACGGGGATCCCGGCGACGGGCTTTCCGGCCAGCGCGGGATCGGCGTCGATGAGGGCCGCGACCCGGAAGCCACGCGAGGCGAACCCGCCGTAGTTGGCCAGGGCGGCACCGAGATTGCCGATACCGACGATCACTACCGGCCAGTCCTGGGTGAGCCCCAGTTCACGGGAGATCTGGTAGACGAGATACTCGACGTCGTAGCCCACACCGCGGGTGCCGTACGAGCCCAGGTACGAGAAGTCCTTGCGCAGCTTCGCGGAGTTGACCCCCGCGGCGGCCGCGAGCTCCTCGGAGGAGACCGTGGGCACCGAGCGCTCCGACAGTGCGGTCAGCGCACGGAGGTACAGCGGAAGCCGGGCGACGGTGGCCTCGGGAATCCCTCGGCTACGGGTCGCCGGTCGGTGAGTTCGGCCAGTTGCCACGGTGCTCCTGCGGGTAGAGCGGGGCTGCAGGCGGTCACACGTCCCCGGACCGCCCCGTCGACAGCAGGCTATGTCTTTGTGAACGCGTGCACAAAGATGGTGTCCGATTTGCCCGGCGAACGTGACCGGGGTCACGCGCCCCCGGCGCACTGGTGTGGAACCGGCGCACAGGCACCACCGTTCCTTCTCTCCTGGGGGCAAAACCGCACACTCTCCTCTACGATCGCGCCCCCGAGACCAGTTCGTCGTCGATCCTAAGCCAAGGCTTTGCGGAGGCGATCCTCGTTCACACGCCAGAACGTGTGCTGTTCGCCGTCGACGAGGACCACCGGGATCTGCTCCCAGTACTGGTCATGGAGCTGCGGATCCCGCGTGATGTCCTTCTTTTCCCAGGGAACGCCGAGATCGGCGCACACCTTCTCCACGATCGCCTGTGCGTCGTCGCACAAGTGGCAGCCGGGCTTCCGGATAAGTGTCACGAGCCGGTCCTGCGGGGCGGGGCCCTTCCGGGCGAAGAGGGGAGTCATGCCGGCCATTCTCCAACTCGCCCGGCCGACTGTCCTCCCGCCTGTTTAACGGCAGGGTCGCGGAGAGTTCACAGCCTCCAAACCTCTCCATACCGGAACCAGCGAACTCAATCGCTATGCTCACGCCATGGCCGCTCTCGGATGGCTCACCCCCCGTAGGCGCTCCGCCACGGCGCGCAGCGTGCTCGCCGGCGAGGCCTCGGCGGAGGCAGCACGCAAGTCCACGCAGGACGTCACCGGCGACGAGCCGGAGTTCCCGGTGCACGGCGACGCGCACGCCGCCGCCTTCTTCGACCTCGACAACACCGTGATGCAGGGTGCCGCCCTCTTCCACTTCGGGCGGGGCCTGTACAAGCGGAAGTTCTTCGAGACCCGCGAGCTCGCGAGGTTCGCCTGGCAGCAGGCGTGGTTCCGGCTGGCCGGCGTCGAGGACCCGGAGCACATGCAGGAGGCCCGGGACTCCGCGCTGTCGATCGTCAAGGGCCACCGCGTCGCCGAGCTGCAGTCGATCGGCGAGGAGATCTACGACGAGTACATGGCCGAGCGCATCTGGCCGGGCACCCGGGCCCTGGCCCAGGCCCACCTGGACGCGGGCCAGAAGGTCTGGCTGGTCACCGCGGCCCCGGTCGAGATCGCCCAGGTGATCGCCCGCCGCCTCGGCCTGACCGGCGCGCTGGGCACGGTCGCCGAGTCGATCGACGGCGTCTACACCGGCAAGCTCGTCGGCGAGCCCCTGCACGGCCCGGCCAAGGCGGAGGCGGTACGCGCCCTGGCGGCGGCGGAGGGCCTGGACCTGACCCGCTGCGCGGCCTACAGCGACTCGCACAACGACATCCCGATGCTCTCGCTGGTCGGCCACCCCTACGCCATCAACCCCGACTCCAAGCTGCGCAAGCACGCCCGCCAGCTGGAGTGGCGCCTGCGGGACTACCGCACGGGCCGCAAGGCGGCGAAGGTCGGCATCCCCGCGGCGGCCGGCGTGGGCGCGGTGGCGGGCGGCACGGCCGCGGCGATCGCCCTGCACAAGCGTCGTCGCTGACCGACGCCGCTGACCGACGCCGCTGACCGACGGACAGAGGGCGCCACGGAACAAAGGGCGCCACGGAACAACCGGCATCAGAACAGGTCGCGGCCGCCGCATCCCTGCCAATCCACGGCTCGGACCCGCATATCGCCGTGTCCAGTCACGTTGGCTGCACACGGCCACAACACGCCCCGGACCGGGACGAAACGTGAACCGTTTCGATCAACAATCGATCACTGTCCGGTGCCCGATGGACCGTCAATCGGCTACAGAAGCGACGTAATCGATGATTTGAGCAACTGCGTGTAGCAGGGCCTGTACTAAGCGTTATTCTCCTCAGACGCAATCCGGATCCCCTTCCGTCGCTACGACGGGTGAACGGATCCGCACTGCACGTGATGGAAGCTCTGCCTCTGGGAGTCCCGTGTACCCACACGTCGGGGTTGACGCCTCGGGCCTGGCTACGCTGCGCGCGACGGTCCAAGACCTGTTGCGCGGCTTCGTCCCCACCGCGTACGCCGTCCCTGCCCTCGCCGTTGCCACCGCCCCCGTCGGCCCGTGCTACGCGCTCGCCGAGGGCAGCGCCGCCGTCGGCAGACGAGGGCGTTCCACCGGTGCCGCCCCCGCCCGCCGTCCCGCCGCGGACAGCGACAGCGCCCGCATGATGGACCTGGTGGAACGCGCCCAGGCCGGCGAGGCCGACGCCTTCGGCCGTCTCTACGACCAGTACAGCGACACCGTGTACCGGTACATCTACTACCGAGTGGGAGGCAAAGCCACCGCCGAGGACCTGACCAGCGAGACCTTCCTGCGCGCCCTGCGCCGCATCGGCACCTTCACCTGGCAGGGCCGCGACTTCGGCGCCTGGCTGGTGACGATCGCCCGCAACCTGGTCGCCGACCACTTCAAGTCGAGCCGCTTCCGGCTCGAAGTGACCACCGGCGAGATGCTCGACGCCAACGAGGTCGAGCGCTCACCCGAGGACTCCGTCCTGGAGTCCCTCTCCAACGCCGCGCTCCTGGACGCCGTACGACGGCTCAATCCCCAGCAGCAGGAGTGCGTGACCCTCCGTTTCCTCCAGGGCCTGTCCGTCGCCGAGACAGCCCGGGTGATGGGCAAGAACGAGGGCGCCATCAAGACCCTCCAGTACCGGGCCGTCCGCACCCTCGCCCGGCTCCTCCCGGATGACGCCCGCTGACAGAACACGTTCAGTAACCCTCAACTCGCAGTCAGTGAAAGTACGTTGACTTCGCGATCCGACCATCCGCCGTCCGTAACCCAAGTGCTGCGCCACTCGTTGTGCGGGATGCAGGCTCCCTGTGGTCACCCCCCTGGCCGACTTCGATCACCCGATCGAGTGCTTGTGGTCAGGTCGTGCGACCCTCAGGACCCCCTGGGGAGCCGACCGTCTTGACGAGAGGAGGTGCCGCCAGTGATCGCGAACGTTTCGGCGCACCGGCGGGCGAACGCCTTCGCCCAGGCCCTGGAGGAGCAGTCCGACCAGGGCACGGCGGCCGAGCAGTCCGAAGGACCCCCGCCGTCCCCGGCTGCTGCGGAACAGACCGAACAGGGCCGCCTGACGGCCCTCACGGCAGGCCTCGGCGAGCTGCCGAAGCCACAGCTGGACCCCGAGGTCAAGGTCGTCCAACGGGCCCAGCTGGTGGCCGCGATGGAGGCCATGCTGCTGGAGGGCACCGCACCGTCAGGCGCGGCGAGAGACCCCTCGGTGCCCGAGCAGCGCTCCACCCGCGCGCGGGGCGCCCACCGGGCGAGCCCGCTGGGCAAGCTCCGACCGCGATCCCGCCTGACCAAGTGCCTTGCCGCGGGCGGGCTGAGCGTCGGTGTGGCCGCGGGGGCTTTCGGCGGAGTCGCCGCCGCGAGCTCGGACGCCCTGCCCGGTGACTCGCTCTACGGCCTCAAGCGAGGCATCGAGGACTTCAAGCTCAGCTACCTGTCCGAGGGCGACGACGAGCGGGGTGTCGCCTACCTCGACCAGGCCTCCACCCGCCTGAGCGAGGCCCGACGCCTCATGGAGCGCGGCCGCGACGGCAACCTCGACCACGAGTCCCTCGGTGAGATCCGCCGCACCCTGTCCGGCATGCAGCACGACGCCTTCGAGGGCCACCGCCTGCTCACCGCGGCCTACGAGCGCGACCCGGACTCCCTGGGCCCCATCCAGGCCCTCGACGCCTTCTCGCGCTCGCACCGCGACGCCTGGGGCGCCCTGCGCGACAAGCTGCCCGTGCAGCTCGGCGACGTCAGTCAGCAGGTCACCTCGGTCTTCGACGCCATAGACGATGAAGTCGCCCCGCTGCAGTCCCTCCTCCCGGAGCCCCCGGCCCGGGGCAGCGGCGGCGAGAACCACCGACAGGGCTCCGGCCCGGCGTCCTCCGACAGCACCTCCGGCTCCGGCCGCTCGTCGGCGCCCAGCACCGGCAGCGGCAAGTCCTCCGACAGCAGCGGCACCGGCAGCCACTCCCCCAGCCGGCCCTCCGGCTCGGGGAGCGCCGACGACGGCCTGCTCGGAGGCAACACCGGCGGCCTGCTCGACCCGCCGAAGAACACAGTCAGTGCGCCCCCGTCCACCAGCACCCCGCCCACCACCGAACCGGATGTCACCCTCCCGCCCCTGCTCCCGGGCCTCCTGCCGGGCCTGGGCATCGAGGACGAGAAGACGAACTAGGCCGCGGAGTACGACGACGGGGGCACCCCTTCTCAGGAGGGGCGCCCCCGTCGTCGTACGGCCGTACGCGGTGCCGTCCTACATGGTGCCGTCGTACGCGGTGCTAGAAGAACACCGACCGCCGCTGCACCAGCAGCTTGTACAGCGTGTGCTGGATCTGCTCCCTGACCTGGTCCGTCAGGTTGAACATCAGCATCGGATCCTCGGCAGCCTCCGGCGGGAAACCGTCCGTCGGGATCGGCTCGCCGAACTGGATCGTCCACTTCGTCGGCAAGGGGATCGCACCCAGCGGACCCAGCCACGGAAACGTCGGCGTCAGCGGGAAGTACGGGAACCCCAGCACCCGCGCCAAGGTCTTGGCGTTGCCGATCATCGGGTAGATCTCCTCGGCCCCGACGATCGAGCAGGGGATGATCGGCGCGCCCTGCCGCAGCGCCGTGGAGACGAAGCCGCCGCGGCCGAAGCGCTGGAGTTTGTAGCGCTCGCTGAAGGGCTTGCCGATGCCCTTGAAGCCCTCCGGCATCACGCCGACCAGCTCGCCCTGCGCCAGCAGCCGTTCGGCGTCCTCGGCACAGGCCAGGGTGTGCCCGAGCTTGCGGGCCAGTTCGTTGACCACCGGCAGCATGAAGACCAGGTCCGCCGCCAACAGGCGCAGATGCCGGCCGTCGGGGTGCTGGTCGTGGACGGCGACCTGCATCATCAGGCCGTCCATCGGGAGCGTCCCCGAGTGGTTGGCGACGATCAGCGCCCCGCCGTCGGAGGGGATGTTCTCGATGCCCTTCACCTCGACCCGGAAGTACTTCTCGTACACCGGCCGCAGCAGGGACATCAGGACCTGGTCGGTCAGCTCCTCGTCGTAGCCGAAGTCGTCGATGTCGTAGTCCCCGGTGAGGCGGCGGCGCAGAAAGGCGAGACCGCCCGCGATACGCCGCTCCAGCCCACCGTGGTCGCTCTCGTCCCGCGGCTGCTCCGGCGGCTGTTCCTCACCTGTCACAGGAACATCATCCTGCGCCGGCGGCCTGCTGGGCAGCGGCTGGACCTCACGGACCAGCGAAGATTCCGTGCCCTTGCGCCGGCTCCCCGCGCTCCGGCGCCGCGGCGGCCGCTGCACGGCGCTCCCGCGGGACCGGTCGTCGTCGAACGGAATGACCTTGGCGTCCGCCATCGTTGATGCGCTCCTCAGTTGGCGCTCTGCGTCGGGAGGTTGCCGCCGCCCGCCAAGGGCAGCGCGGCGATCCGGTCGACGGCCCCGGCCACGGTCTCGGGCGGCAGGAGCCCGGGTCCGCGGTTGCGCGCGAAGTCCGCGAAGGTCTCCGCCGTCGTGTGCTTCGGCCTGAAGCCCAGCGTCTCCCGCATCTGCGTCGTCGACACCACCCGGCCGTGGGTGAGCAGCCGGATCTGCTCGGGCGAGAAGTCCGTCATACCCAGCGTACGCACCAGGGAGCCCGCCCAGGTGACGGCAGGCAGCAGCAGGGGCACGGTGGGCCGGCCGAGCCGCCGCGAACACTGGGACAGCAGGAGTACGCCGTCGCCCGCGATGTTGAAGGTGCCGCTGTTGAGCGTGCCCCGCTCCGGTTCGTGGGAAGCGATCCGCAGCACCTCGATCACGTCGTCCTCGTGCACGAACTGCAGCCGAGGGTCGTAGCCGAACACGGTCGGCAGCACCGGCAGCGAGAAGTACGAGGCGAGCGGGGTCTCCACGGTCGGGCCGAGGATGTTGGCGAAGCGCAGCACGCACACGGCGACATCGGGGCGCCGCCGGGCGAACCCGCGCACATACCCCTCGACCTCGACGGTGTCCTTGGCGAAGCCGCCGCTGGGCAGCGACTTGGGCGGGGTGGTCTCGGTGAACACGGCGGGATCCCGTGGCGCGGACCCGTAGACGTTCGTACTGGACTTCACCACGAGCCGCTTGACGTTCGGCGACTTCTGGCAGGCGCCGAGCAACTGCATGGTGCCGATGACGTTGGTCTCCTTGACCGAGGTCCGACTGCCGCTGCCGAGCGCGGTCGCGGTCACGTCCAGGTGGACGACCGTGTCGGCGGCCGTCTCCGCGAGCACCCGCGCGATGGTGGGCTGCCGCAGATCGGCCTGGATGAAGTCGGCACCGCCCAGATGGTGTTCGGGCGGCACCGCGTCCACCGCGATGACCCGCTCCACCTGTGGGTCACGCTGGATCCGTCGTACGAACCGGCCCCCCAGTTGACGGGCCACTCCGGTCACGAGCACGACCTTGCCCAAGATCAGCGCCTTCCTTCCAGCCCTCGTACGCCCCGCACCACCGTGCCGCGTTCCCCGTGTACGGCCAACCTAGCGGGTCGATGTTGCGCTGTGATGACCGCCCACTGCGCGAAGTGACGGCATCCACAGACGTACGAACAGACCAAGCCACGTGGACGGCGGCATGCATACGCACAACGCACGTTCGCGCGTCCGGACACGCAGGTGGCCCCCCACCGGAGTGATGGGGGGCCACAGGCACGCCAGGCGCGCGGTGCCGCGTACTTCTCGTTGCGGCTGCTTCTCTGCGCCTGCTTCTTGTTCGCCTACTTCTTGTTGCGACGCTGAACGCGCGTGCGCTTGAGCAGCTTGCGGTGCTTCTTCTTGGCCATCCGCTTGCGCCGCTTCTTGATAACAGAGCCCACGACTACCCTCGCTCACTTCTCATCACTCGGTGCTGGGCGCCATGGGCCCATACGACCTACGAGGGGCTAGCCTACCCGCCCGAGCGCTGAGGTCGTAATCGAGGGACCGGGGTGATCCTTTGTCTGGCCCTGTGGATCCCCCCGGACCGTCGTCGTCAGGCGGTTTCCACCCCCACATAGCTCTCGCGGAGGTACTCGTGAACCGCATTCTCCGGGACACGGAAGGACCGTCCCACCCGGATCGCGGGCAGATGACCGCTGTGCACCAAGCGGTACACGGTCATCTTCGACACTCGCATCACCGAGGCGACTTCCGCCACGGTAAGGAACTGAACCTCGCTCAGAGGCCTCTGCTCAGCAGCCATGACACACCTGAACCTTCCGCACTCGACGGCCACCGGCTTCCCCTTCCGGTGACTCTTCGTCGTTGCGTGCTCACTCCCCAATGTAGGGGCGGGTGATGCAAGTGGGGAAGAGGTGCACCCATCGGCGGCCTACTGTGACAGACACGCTCGATTGAGTACGTAGCGGGTAAGCGGCCTGTAGTAAGCAGACCGCACGGCGTCATCAAGTGGAACGACGAGGGACACGACCC
This sequence comes from Streptomyces violaceoruber, assembly GCA_000720805.1. GTDB lineage: Bacteria > Actinomycetota > Actinomycetes > Streptomycetales > Streptomycetaceae > Streptomyces > Streptomyces cellulosae_A. The sequence goes on along the minus strand of JODI01000109.1, from coordinate 5,030 downwards.
CTTCCGCCTCACCCACGAACAACGCGGGGTCATCCGTGTCGGCCAGCCCAATGGCCTCAAACCCCAGCTGACCTGCTCCGCAGACCCAGCCGTGATCCCCGATGACGAGTTCGGGCACAGGCCCCCCGGCCTCCGCGGCCGCGGCCAGCGCGACCCGAACCGGGAGCGGCGAGTGCGTGTGTGCGCCGGTTGCACGACCGGAGCTCACAGGGCCGGGTTCCCGCACCAGCGCGACTCCTCGTACGTAGTCAAGGTTGTACGTGCGTAGACCGAACCGGGTCGTTATGTCGACACAGAGACCCTGCGCCGGGGTGAGAACAGCACATCCTGCCGCCGACAACGCGTCTGCCAGATCGGCGTAGAAACCGAGCAGCCGATGCGGGTGTCCGGTACCGAGCAGCACGGGCGCCCGACGTCCCGCCACTTCGGCGAGCCGCTCCGCGAAAGCATCCAAAGCGGCCAAAGTCAGCCCCGGATCAATCACATCATGACCAGATACATGCCCTGGATCAGCCGAAACCCCACACCTCTCCGCCATCAGCCCGATCAACTCCCGCATCCCCCAGCCCCGTTCAGGATCGATGCCGATCAGCACCCGAGGATCACGAGCCGCGAACAGTCGATAGCTCCGAAGACTCTCCTCCCGAGAGGTAGCCACCACCCCCGCCAACCGAGCCGCAAGAAGATGCGCCCGCAACGCCCCAGCACCCCACACCTTCGCGATGCTGCCGCACAGCCCCCGCTCCCACCCTCCGAACAGCGAAACACCGCACAGTTGGCGTAATTGGCGTAACGCGGGTGCGGAGCCAGGAGAGACGCGGCTTCGGGGCCCCGCCGAAATCCACGGAACGCACTCCCGCCGGGATCCGGGGGCGGAGCCCCTGGTGGGGTCGGCTTGGGCGGAGCCCCTGGGGACGGGGCGGGACGGGCGGCGGGGGCGAGAACCCCCGCACCTCAGCCCGCTGAACGCCTCAACCCACCCGAGGCAAGCCCCCCGGCCCCGGATCGCTTCACCACCCACCCCGCCCGGCCGCCCAAATCGCAGCCCCTAGGCCAAAAGCCCCCGCAACGGAAACACAGCCCGCCGAGCCGCCAGCACCGCCTGATCCAACCGGTCCGCAGGGTCGTACCCCGTCTCCCACCCCGCCCAGGACACCGGCCACCGGCCATCGGTCATCCGCGCCGGCCCGAGCTGCCGAGTCCGGGCGAAAACCTCCTGCCGCCACTCCTCGGGAATCATCGTCTCCGGCGCCACCGGCCGCCCCGCCGCGATCGCCACCAGATGCGTCCAGGACCGCGGCACCACATCCACCACCGCGTATCCGCCCCCGCCCAGCGCCACCCAACGCCCGTCGGCGTACTCGTGCGCGAGGTCGTGACAGGCGACCTGCACAGCCCGCTGCGCGTCCAGCGACACCGCCAGATGCGCGAGCGGATCCTCGAAGTGCGTATCGGCCCCATGCTGAGTCACCAACACCTGAGGCCGGAAGTCCGCGATCACCTCGGGCACCACGGCGTGGAACGCCCGCAGCCACCCCGCGTCCCCCGTCCCCGCCGGCAACGCGACATTCACAGCCGACCCCTCCGCGGACTCCGCCCCGGTCTCCTCCGGCCACCCGGTCTGCGGAAACAACGTACGAGGATGCTCATGCAGCGAGATCGTCAGAACCCGCGGATCCTCCCAGAACGCCGCCTGCACCCCGTCCCCGTGATGCACGTCGACGTCGACATAGGCGACCCGCGTGGCCCCCAGCTCCAGCAACCGAGCGATGGCCAGCGAGGCGTCGTTGTAGATGCAGAACCCCGACGCACTCCCGGGCATCGCATGATGCAAGCCGCCCGAGAAGTTCACCGCGTGCAGCGCGTCCCCCCGCCACACGGCCTCCGCCGCGCCCACCGACTGCCCCGCGATCAACGCGGACACCTCATGCATCCCGGCGAACGCCGGATCGTCAAGAGTCCCCAGCCCGTACGACGAGTCCGCGGCCCCGGGATCCACGGAAGCCGCCTTCACGGCCTCGACGTAGTCCTCCCGGTGAACCAGCCGCAGCGTCGACTCCCCCGCCGACTTGGCCGCGACGACCTCGACCTCCCGATCAAGCCCGAAGGCCTGAACGAGCCTCCAGGTCAGGGCCAGCCGAACCGGATCCATCGGATGGTCCGGACCGAAGTCATAGCCCGTTACTGCCTCGTCCCACATCAGCTGTGTGCGGCCGCTCATGCCCGCCACCGTATCGGTCCGGTTGAGTGTCGAACGACCGGGCGTACACGAGCGTCACCAGCACCAACACCATCGGCACAAGCATCGCCCCCCGATAGGTCCAGGCATCCCCCAACGCACCCACCAACGGCGAACCGATCAAAAAGCCCACATAGTTGAAAACATTGAGCCGCGCGACCGCCGCATCCGACGCCCCGGGAAACAGCCGCCCAGCCGCCGCGAAGGTCTGCGGCACCAGCACGCACAACCCCAGCCCCAACAAGGTGAACCCGAGCATCCCCACCCACGGCCCCGGCGCCGAGGCCACCACCGCGAACCCCAGGGCAGCCACCACCGCCCCACCCCGCACCACCACCACGGCCCCGAACCGCCGCACCCCGAAGTCCCCGATGGCCCTCCCCAGCAGCGTGGTCACCATGTACACGTTGTACGGCACGGTCGCCAACTGCTCCGAACTCCCCAGCACGTCCTGCAGATACTTCGCACTCCAGTTGGAGACGGTCGAGTCCCCGATGTACGCGAAGGACATCACCAGGCAGAGCGGCAACAACAGCTTGAAGACGATGCCCGCGGCTTCCCCCGTCGCCGCCTCACCCGCCACACCGCCCGCAGCGCCCGCGCCGGCCTCCCCGTCGACGTACCACCGACTCCCCAGCAGCGCCGCCGGCAACAGCACGATGACCACCGGCATATACGACACCCACAACGCCAGATGCCAGTGCGCGCCCACCCACGCGAGCGAGGCCCCCAGGATCCCGCCCAGGCTGTACACGGCATGGAAACTCAACATGATGCTGCGCCCGTACGACCGCTGCAGACTCACCCCGAGCATGTTCATCGAGGCGTCCAGCGCCCCCACGGCCAGCCCGAACGCGGCGAGCGAGACGCCCAGCACGACCAGGGACTCCCCCGCCCCCACCCCGAGCAGCGCCAGGAGCACCACGGGCTGGGACCACCGCAGCACCCGGCTGGGCGGTATCCGCTTCACCAACTGCTCGGTGCTCACGCTCCCGGCCCCGGCGAGGATCGGCACGGCCGCGAGAAACACGGGCAGCAGTGCGTCGGAGACGCCGTACCGGTCCTGGATGGCGGGGATCCTCGTCACCAGCAGAGCGAAGGCGACACCTTGGGCGAAGAAGCTGAACGCCAGCGAGGCCCTGCCGCGCCGCAGCACATCAGTCATGGCGGCGAGCGTAGGGCCCCGGCGTACTCGTGGGTAGATCCAGCCAAAGATGAATTTCCCTCAGCTTTACGTCGTCACTCGGCGCCGGCGACTCCAACAGCCACAGAACCGGCACCCCAACGCCCGTGCACCTGCCCCCGCTCCCGCTCCTGGTCGCCGCACTTCAGCTCCGCCTCCAGCATGGCCGCCATCGGCCCGGCCCCAAGCGCCCCGCTGACGAGGAATCCCAGAGCCATGGCGACGACCATGATGACGGTCCCGAGCCAGACCATCGTGTCCACCGGCAGTGTGTACGCCCCCACAACCCGCACCACGCACTCACCGAGCAGCACCACACCCCACACCACGGAGAAGATCCGCTCGAAGCGCCGAAAGGCAGCGGACCCGTCCAGCAGTCGCGCCCACGCGGCCTCCCGCCGTTCGTCCCCCTTCACCAGCCACGGCTTCATACCGGCGGTCATCACCGGCCTGCCCATCGCCACGGACACGAGGATGCCGATCCCCACCACACTGCTGACCCCGCTGTCCTTGGCGAGCATCAGCCGCGGATCCCCGGCGACGAACCCGAGCAGTACCCCCGCCACGTTCACGAACAGAATGAGCGCGGCGAGCCCGTTGACCGTCCGTTCCTTCACCACGCTCCACCCGGTCCGCACGGCCGGCAGCACACTGCTCCACCCGAGCGCGGCGACCGTGCTCATGCCGACCCCGTCCCGGAACAGGTAGTACGACCCGACCGGCACGGCCACGTCCATGATGAGCGGAACCAGGGCGTCTTTCTTCGTCTTCGTCATGCCCTCAGCTTCGCGGGCAGCCCCTGGAGGCCGGTAGAAACGATCGTCCCGACCTCGGCATGACAAATGTCAGACCAGCAGGTCAACCAACTCCCCCATGTCCGAGAAGAGTTGAGTGGCACCCGTAAGCCTGTCGCCAGGCGTCATGGCGGTGAATCCGTACACGTCCATCCCGGCCGCCACCGCCGCCCGCACCCCCAGGGGACTGTCCTCGACCACCACGCACCGCGCCGGGTCGACCCCCATCCGCTCGGCGGCGTACAGGAACAGATCCGGCGCCGGCTTCCCTCGCCCCACGTCCTGCGAGCTGAAGATCCGCCCGTCGGCGAACCACCGGTCCAGCCCGGTCTTCCGATGCCCCACCCGGATCCGCTCATGACTCCCGGAGGACGCCACGCAGTACGGCACCCCGTCCGCGGCCAACTTCTCCAGCACCCCCACGGCCCCCGCCACCGGTTCCAACTCCCGCTCGAACGCGGCGAAGACCCGCCGATGGAAAACATCGTCGAAGTCCTCCGGCAACCGCCGCCCGGTCCGCTCCTGCACCAGATCGTGTACGCGGTGCATGGCGGCCCCCATGTAGTCGCGCAGGGAGTCCTCGTACGAGGTCGGATGCCCGAGCTCGGTCAGATAGCCGGCCAGGAGCCTGTTGGAGAGGGGCTCACTGTCGACGAGGACACCGTCGTTGTCGAAGATGACAAGGTCATAGCGCATACCAAGGACCCTAGACGACCCGTGAACGCAGAAAACCCCGCACCTATGGGTGCGGGGTTTTCTCCAAAAATTGTTCGGCGGCGTCCTACTCTCCCACAGGGTCCCCCCTGCAGTACCA
>JODI01000108.1 GCA_000720805.1 Streptomyces violaceoruber | reverse complement strand
AAGCCTCTGGTGGAGACGGTTCTCTTGGTCGAAAACCCATCTACCAGGGGCTTCACCACGTTGTCAGCCCAACCACTGTGCTGCGGAAGCAGGTTGAAAAAGGCTCACTGTGTCGGTGTTGTAGTCTCCGGTTCATGGGCCTGGAAGACGCATCTCCGCTGAAGAGCGGAGTACGTATCCGAAAAGGGCGGTTCGCCCTCCTTTTGGCCGCTTGGCGCGTAGGTGTCAGCCGGAAATCGGCCCGGGTGGTGCTCGCCTTTCCCGGATCCGGGCGTTATCCGCTCGAAAGCGGGATGGTGGCAGATATCGCACGCAGGGCCGCGGTGCTGGGGGCGTATCTGTCCGAGACATCGGACATAGACCCCTGGATCTACACCTCACGAGCGCACCGGCTACCGAGCCTCCGGCAGCCTGATGCCGCCCAGTGGATCGAGGACTGGGCGGTGCTGCCGAAGAAGCCTTTGTTCACTCAGGACGCGGTGCAGGGAAACCCGCTGGCCCGGCATGCGCGCCAGTACGGCGTCGATAGTCCCGGGGAAGACGTGGCCGCGGCGGTCGGGGAGATCGCACGGAGCATCCCCCGGGACGGCGTACCCACTCTGGTGCTGTTCTACCTGTGGGCCGCGCACAGCAGGGGTGCCCTGGCTGACCGGTTGCGCGAAGAGGCGGACGGCAACGTGTTCTGGCTGTTCGTCGGGAACAGTCCAGGAAACGACGTGCAGAAACTTCTCGAGAGACTGCGCATCGAGGCGACGGACATCAAGAACGTCCATCACTACAAGGGGTGGGAGAAGCTCGACGATACGCCTGACTACCTCTTCTACCGTGGTGTGCTGAAGCCATTCTCGCGCTGGCTCCGACGAGGGGGTGGCGAAAGGTAGGCATTCTTCTCTCCTTGCTGGTCGTGCTTACGGCCCTGATCGGCTGGGGATGTGATGTCGAGCGAGGCGTCCTGGTACGTACCGCTGGAAAAGACGGCAGTTCTTGGTGACGAATACTGGACGAGCCCCGACCGCGTGCCCAGATACCGCCGCTCCAACAATTATGGCCGCGGCAAGTCGCTCGGCGCCCGGTTCGTCCAGATCGACGTGACCGACGACGCCTCAGTCCAGGCCGCGGCCGCGGATGTCGCCGCGCATGAGGGAACGATCGACGTCCTGGTCAACAACGCCGGCGTCCTCGGCAAGGTCGGCCCCGTCGAGGAGTACACCGGGGCCGACGTGAGCGCCGTGCTCGAGGTGAACGTCGTCGGGATCGTGCGCGTCACGCACGCCTTCCTCCCGCTGCTGCGCAAGTCGCCGAACCCCGTCATCGTCAACGTGTCCAGCAGGATGGGCTCCTTCAGCATGACCCAGGACCCGGCGCGGATCGAGAAGGGGCTGTACCAGCTGAACTTCCGAAGGGGGCTCGAAGCCGAACCGACGGGTGGAGCAGCCGTAACCGTACGCTACTCGGCCTGGGTTCGCCCGAGCCCGTCGAACCCACGGTGTCCGAGCTCCACGCCAACCCGGCGACGGACGATCAGGCAGAGACGCCGACGGGCCCGCGCGGTGGTACGCGGGCCCGCCCGAGTGGGCTGATGGGTGTGCGCGAGGACTGCGGTATCCGGCCCTCGCGTTGTTGTGCGCGGCCGTCTCGGCGGTGCTGACCGGGGCTCGCTCGCTCATCGCAATCAGCGAGTGGATCGTGGACGCCCCGCAGCATGTGCTGGGTGTCCTCGGCTTCGCTGCCGATCCGCTCACCGGTCTGCGGCCGGTGCCGCACGCCGCAACCGTGCGCCGCTTGCTGCAGCGGGTGGACGGTGACGCGCTGGACGCGGCGATCAGCGCGTATCTGCAGGCCAGAACGTCGCCCCCGGTCGAGCCGGAGGTGGAGACAGGGCCGGTGCGGCGGGTGATCGCGGTCGACGGCAAGGTGGTCCGCGGGTCGCGAACCCGGGCGGCCGCAGCGATCCAGCTGCTGGCGGCGATGGACCACCACGGCGTGGTCCTGGCCCAGCGGCAGGTCGCTTCCAAGAGCAACGAGATTCCCTCCTTCGCGCCGTTGCGGGACGGGCTCGAGGTGGAGAACGCGGTGGTGACCGTCGACGCCCTGCACACCCAGCACGACCACGGGACCTGTCTGAGCAGTCGCGGCGCGTACTACGTGGCCGTCGTGAAGAAGAACCATCCGGGCCTGTATGCCCAGGTCAGGAAGCTGCCCTGGCGGGACATCCCGCTCGGGCACCGCACTCGCGACCACGCCCACCACCGCGACGAGATCCGCCGGCTCAAGGTCGCCGCGTTCAGCCACCTCGACTACCCCGGCGCCCGCCAGGCGATCCAAGTCCTACGGTGGCGACGCGACTTGAGTACCGGGAAGCTGACCATCGAGCGCGTCTACCTGATCACCAGCCTGAGCGTCTTCGACGCCACCTGCACCGAGCTCGCCACCTGGATCAGAGGCCACTGGGGTATCGAGCTCCTGCACCGCGTGCGGGACCGCACGTTCCGCGAGGACGACTCCAAGGTCCGCACCGGCACCCTGCCCCGCGCCATGGCTTCCCTGCGCAACCTCGCCATCAGCGTCTTCCGCCAGGACGGCCAGACCAACATCGCCGCCGCCCTCCGCCACACCGGCCGCGACTACTACCGGCCCCTACGAGCCCTCGGTCTCACCTGACGAACCCAGACAGATCTCGATCATGCAATGACCCTGCCGGACCGGGAACCTGCGGACTTCAAAACCCTTCAGCACACGAAGGCAACCGTGGATCACGGTCTCGGCCGCCCCTCACAAGGAAACCGACCGGTTTCCCGTTAATACTAAACTGATCGTTTTCGTTATTCAAATCGACCACCGCCGCCCCCGGGAAGACCCCGTCCTGATCACGAGCTGTCGGCATCGAGGTGGCCACGCCGACCCGGACCCGGCTCGCGGTGTTCCGGTGCTCCTGACGGTCGGCTGTCACACGGTCACTCGCGCTGATCACCCCCAGCCGGTGCGCTTCGGTGGCGTGATGGATCGGCGTGTGTGACTCGCTCAGGGGCAGGCCTGTACCGCCGTGGCGGGCGGCGACGATCTCGGCGGCGATGGACAGGGCGGTCTCCTCGGGCGTGCGGGCGCCGAGGTCGAGGCCGATGGGTGAGTGCAGGCGGGTCAGTTCAGCGTCGGTCAGGCCGATCTCGCGGAGCCTGCGGTCGCGGTCTGCGTGGGTGCGGCGGGAGCCCATCGCGCCGATGTAGGCGGCCGGCAGCCGCAGGGCCGCTTCCAGGAGGGGTACGTCGAACTTGGCGTCGTGGGTGAGCGCGCACACCACCGTGCGGTCGTCGGTCCGGGTGCGGTGCAGGTAGCGGTGCGGCCAGTCGACCACGATGTCGTCGGCCTCGGGAAAACGCGTCCGGGTGGCGAACACGGGGCGGGCGTCGCACACGGTGACGTGGTAGCCGAGGAACTTGCCCACGCGCACCAGCGCCGCGGCGAAGTCGATGGCGCCGAAGACGAGCATGCGCGGCGGCGGCACGCTCGACTCGACGAACACGCTCAGGCCGGGCTCGCAGTGCGACCCGTCCTGCGCGATGTCGAAGGTGCCGGTGCGGCCGGCGTCGAGCAGGGAGCGGGTTTCGTCGACGACGGCGCGGTCCAGGTCCGGGCGTCCGCCGAGTCCGCCTTCGTAGGAGCCGTCGTGACGGACCGCCAGCGCCCGTCCGAGGAACTGGGGAGGGCCGCAGACCACGCGGGCAAGTGCCATTACCTCGCCCCGGGCGGCGGCCGACAGCGCCGTCTGGAAGGTCTTCCTGCCGGGTCCGTCGGCGGGCACCGGGGTGACCAGGATGTCGAGGACACCGCCGCAGGTCAGTCCGACGGCGAAGGCGTCCTCGTCGCTGTAGCCGAACCGCTCGCGCACCGCCTCACCGTCGGCGAGCGCCTGCATGCACAGCTCGTAGACCGCGCCTTCCACACAACCGCCCGACACCGAGCCGATGGCGGTGCCGGCGGCGTCGACGGCGAGCGCGGCGCCCGGCCCGCGCGGTGCGCTGCCGCCCACGGCCACCACGGTGGCCACGGCGAAGTCCCGGCCTTCCTCGAGCCACCGGTTCAGCTTGTCCGCGATGTCCAGCATGGGAGTTGCTTTCTTGTCTTGTCGTGTCGTGTCGCAGATCGGGCCGCCGTCTCAGAGCAGCTTGTCCAGCGTGATCGGCAGGTCCCGGATTCGCTTGCCGGTCGCGTGGTAGACGGCGTTCGCAATCGCGGCCGCCACGCCGGTCGTGCCGACCTCGCCCAGCCCGATGATTCCCAGGGGCATCGTCTTGTCCGGTTCGTCGAGCCAGGCGACGTCGATCGGGGGGATGTCGGCGTGGACGGGCAGGTAGTAGGAGTCGAGGCCGGCGCTCATGGTGCGTCCGTTGCGGGGGTCGATCAGGCTCTGCTCCGACAGCGCCATGCCGATGCCCGTGACCACGGCCCCGCGGAGCTGGCTGGCGGCGGTCTTGGGGTTGATGATGTGGCCGACGTCGAACATGCCGAGCCAGCGTGAGATCCGCAGTTCGCCGGTGTCGGCGTTCACCCGCACTTCGCAGAACTGCGCGCCGCGGGCGGCCTTGGACCAGCGCTGGTCCTTCAGGAAGGTGGACAGGAACCGGCCCTGGCTGCCCAGCGCACCCAGCCGCGTGTCCGACCCGACCGAGGCATCCAGGAACGGGGTGCCCGCTGCCCGCAGGGCGGCTGCCGGTTCCTGACCGCTCGTGCCCGTACGCCGGGCCAGGGCACTCACCTTGCGGGTCAGCTCGGCGCACGCGGCGAGGACGCTGGTGGCCACCGTCGCCGTCTGGTTGGAGTTGCCTGCCATCGGTCCGGTCGGCAGGACCGAATCGCCGTACTCGACGTGGACCTTCTCGTACGCGATGCCGAGCGCGTCCGCGGCGATCTGTGCCTGTACGGTCGCGGCCCCCATGCCCATCTCGTGGAAACCGCACTGCACGAGCACGCTGCCGTCGTCGCTCAGCCGTACCTTGACGTCGGCGACCAGGCGCAGGACCGGGTGGAAGGCGGTGGCCGTGCCCATGCCGACTAGCCACTCGCCGTCCCGCATGGAGCGGGGTTCGGGGTCGCGGTCCGCCCAGCCGAAGCGTTCAGCGCCCCTGTCGAAGGCTTCACACTGCATGCGCTGGGAGAACTTCTTGCCGCCCGTCGGATCCGTTGCGGGCTCGTTGCGCAGCCGCAGGGCGATCGGGTCCATGGACAGTTCGTAGGCGAGTTCGTCCATGGCCGATTCCAGTACGAAGCTGCCGATCGCCTCGCCGGGGGCGCGCAGCCAGGTGTTGGGCATCAGATCCATGGCGACGAGGTTCTGCCGGGTCAGCATGTTCTCGGCGCCGTAGAGGTGCCGGGCCGGCGAGCTGGTCGCCTCGAGCAGGCCTCCGGCCGAGCCGGTGCGGGTGATGCTGTCCTGGATCAGCGAGGTGAGCCGCCCGTCGCGGGTCGCGCCGAGCGCGATCCTGTTGGTCGAGGCGGTACGCCCACCGGTGGCACGGTTGACGGCCGTGCGGCTCAGCGCCAGGCGCACGGGCCGCCCTACAGCTTTCGCCGCCATCGCCGCGATGACCGTGCCGGGCCAGACGGAGAACTTCCCGCCGAAGCCACCCCCCAGGAACTCGGCACGGACTCGGACGTGGGACGCGGGCACACCGAACCGCCAGGCCAGGTAGTGGCTGGTCTGGTGGATGGACTGGGTGGTGTCGTGCACCGTGAGGTGGTCACCGTCCCAGACGGCGACCGTCGCGTGCGGCTCGATCGCGTTGTGCTGCAGGCCGGGCGTGGTGTAGCGCAGGTCGACCGACACCTCCGCAGCGGCCAGCGCCGCCTCGGCGTCGCCCTTCTTCTTCACGCCGGAGAAGGTGAGGTCGCCCTTCGCCGGGGTGGCGTTCTTCTGCTCGACGGCGAAGTCCACCCGCGCGGGCAGCAGGTCGTAGGTCACTTCGACGAGGGGGGCCGCCTCGTTTGCCGCCGCGGAGGTCTCCGCGATCACGACGGCGATCGGCTGGCCGTCCCAGAAGACCTGATCGGTGTTGAGATAGTCGACGTCGGTTCCCGAGACGTCGGGTCCCAGGTTCCGCACAATGTTGATTTTGCGGGGTGGTTTGATCCTTGGCGCGTTGAGGTGGGTGAGGACCGCCACGACGCCGGGCACCGCGGCCGCCGCGGCCGTGTCGATGCCGGTGATCGTGCCACGGGCGACGGTGGCATGGACCAGCTTCGCGTACGTGAGGTTCGGGTAGTGGTGCTCGGCGGAAAACCGCACCGCCCCGGTCACCTTGGCGTGGCCGTCCCGGCGGTCCACCGGCTGTCCGACCGCTCTCCCCACGGGTACGGAAGCGTCCGCGCCGGGCTCGGAGCCTGTCCAGGTGCGTGTGGTCACGATGCGCTCCGCTCGGTGTTGAGTGTCCGCAGCACGGCCACGACCGTCCGCTGGGCCAGGTCGATCTTGAAGGCGTTGTCGGACTGGGGCAGGGCGGGGGCGAGTTCGGCGGCGGCGGCGTGGGCGAAGTTCTCGTCGGTGGCTTCGGCGCCGAGCAGCAGCTCTTCCGCGACGCGTGCCCGTTACGGCTTGGTCGCGACCCCGCCGAGTGCGAGGCGGATGTCGGTGACCACGCCGTCCTTGACGGCGAGCGCGGCGGCGACGGAGACGAGGGCGAAGGCGTAGGACGCGCGGTCGCGGACCTTGCGGTAGCGCGAGTGGGCCGCGACCGGCACCGGCGGCAGTTCGACGGCCGTGATCAGCTCGTCGGGGGCCAGCACCGTCTCGATGTGGGGGGTGTCGCCGGGCAGCCGGTGGAAGTCGGCGACCGGGACACGCCGGATGCCGCGCACGCTCTCCACCTCCACGACCGCGTCGAGCAGCACCAGCGCCACCGCCATGTCCGAGGGGTGCGCCGCGATGCAGTGCTCGCTCGTCCCCAGCACCGCACTGCCGCGCGAGAACCCGCCGATCGCGTCACAACCACTGCCGGGCACACGCTTGTTGCACGCGGAGGCCTCGTCGTAGAAGTACATGCAGCGGGTGCGCTGCAGCAGGTTCCCGCCCACCGTCGCCATGTTCCGCAACTGCGCGGACGCCCCCAGCAGGATCGCCTTTGCCAGCACCGGATAGCGAGTGCGGATCAGTGGGTCCGCCGCGAGTCGGCTGTTGCTCACCAGCGCCCCGACGCGGAGGGTGCCGTCGGGGAGTTCCTCGATGCCGGTCAGCGGCAGGCGGGTGATGTCCACCAGTGTCGCCGGCTCTTCGATGCCCTCACGCATGAGGTCGACGAGGTTCGTGCCGCCCGCGAGGAACTTCACGTTCTCGCTGTCCGCGATCGTGCGCAGCGCCGTGACCGTGTCCGGTGCGCTGAGGTAGGAGAACGACTTCACTTCGCGACCTCCTTGATCGCCGAGACGATGCCGTTGTAGGCGCCGCAGCGGCACAGGTTGCCGCTCATCCGCTCCCGGATCTCCGCGTCGTCCAGCTCCCCGCCGTTGTCGGCGAGGTGCTCGGTCGCCGCGCTGGGCGCGCCTTCCTTGTGCTCGGCGAGCATGCCGATCGCCGAGCAGATCTGGCCGGGCGTGCAGTAGCCGCACTGGAATCCGTCCGTGCGCACGAACGCCTCCTGCAGCGGGTGGTCCACCCCTTCGATGGTGGTGATCTCACGGCCCTGGTACTGCACCGCCAGTGCGAGGCAGGCGTTGATCCGCCGGCCGTCGACCAGCACCGTGCAGGCACCGCACGCGCCTTGGTCGCAGCCCTTCTTGGTGCCGGTCAGGCCCAGGTACTCGCGCAGCGCGTCGAGCAGGCTCACCTGTGGCGCGACGTCCAGCCTCTGGGCGGACCCGTTGATCCGCAGCTCGATCTCCACCGTGTCAGTCCTCCGGTTCACCCGCGGGCTCGTTTTCAGGGGGGCCATCAGACACATAGGGCCAGGACCAGAGGGACTCCGCTCCGCGGACTTCGGAAACCGCCGACCGGGGAGCCGAATCATGAGAGGAGGTCCATGATGTAAAACAGGATCGTAGCAGTTCGACCTCCTACTCGCATCACCCTTGTTGCAACTTTACTTTCCCACGCATCAGCACTGATGCAAATCAGTACAAATCCGCAGGTCAGGCGTAGAGTCTTGCGTGCATCACGAATCAACAATGGGAGTGGATAAGTCATGGGCCGAGCCCTGCGAGCCGATGCCGCGCGCACCGTGCGCGCGATCCTGGGGGCGGCCGAGCAGGTCCTCGCCAAGGACCCCGGGGCCTCCATGGAGCAGATCGCGGAGGAGGCAGGAGTGGCCAGAACGACCGTGCACCGGCGGTTCGCCAACCGCCAGGCTCTCATCGAAGCCCTCGCAGCCTCGGCGAAGCGACAGCTCCTGGAGGGCGTAGAAGACGCCCACATGGACACCGCCCCACCGCTCGTGGCACTCCACCGCGTCACGGCGAACGTACTGCGGATCAAGAGCGCCTGGCCGTTCACCCTCGGCCACCCCCTCGCCGACTCCCCCCTCACGGCGGTGATCTGGTCCGAGGTCAACGCCAGCGCCCTCGAGTTCTTCACTCGGGCCCAGCGCGAAGGGCTCCTCTCCCCGGACACGGACCTCATGTGGGCGCGGCGGGTCTACTACGCCCTCGTCCACGAGGCCCAGCACGGAGACGGCGCGGATCTCGACCAGGACCAGGTCCGGCAGAAGGCGGACGCACTGGCAACACTGGTCGTCGACACGTTTCTGCGCGGGACGGGACCCCACAGCTGAACCGCCCCGGTCGGCCGGCCACCCCCGACTCGTCTTGCCCTCCGGCGCCGACCGTACGATCGTGGACAGTGCCCCGGCACACGGCAGAAGGGCCAGGTGCGCCATGCGGGGCGTCCACGATCCACTCGCTGATCGCGATGAGCGAGCGAGCCCCGGTCAGCACCGCCGAGACGGCCGCGCACAACAACGCGAGGGCCGGATACCGCAGTCCTCGCGCATCGCGGGGATCGGCGACCAGGATCAGAAAACGCCGCAGGTCAGCGACATCGCTTGGGGTGAGGGGATCAGGCGGGGAGCCCAGTTGGTCCAGTACGGAAGGGATGGGCGATGATGTTCGGGCAGGCACGGTCTCGCTCGGTTCTCATGGGTCTCGACAACCACATGATCACCAGCACCGTGCCTGCACTGCTTTCCCGGACCCCCTGCCGTGCAACGGACATGACGCCACGTTACTCACGAGAGCGGCGAACCGGACCGATCCCAATCACGCAATGCCCCTGGAGCCGGGACCGGCATCGAGGCCCGGCAATTCCAGGCGGCCGGCTGCACGGTGCTCGGCGTCGAGCCCGACGAGCGGATGGCCGCCTTTGCGCGACGCAGCCGTGTCGAGGTCGAGGTCGCCAGGTTCGAGGACTGGCAGTCGGCCGGGCGGCAGTTCGACGCGGTCATCGCCGGCACCGCCTGGCACTGGGTGGACCCCGTCGCCGGCGCGGCCAAGGCTCCCAGGTGCTCCCGCCCGGCGGCCGGCTCGCCCCCTTCCACCACGTCCCCCAGCTCCCGGCCGAGGTGATCGACGCCCTCGCCGATGCCCTCCAACGGGTCGCCCCCGATTCCCCGTTCAACCCCGGCCTGTTGAGAGGATCGGCCGTGGACGCCTACCAGCCACTGTTCGCGAAAATCGCCGACGGGATCCGACCGGCAGCTTCAGCGAGCCGGAACAGTGGCGCTTCGCCTGGGAGCGCCCCTACTCCCGTGAGGAGTGGCTCGACCAACTCCCCACCTTCGGCGGCCTCACCCAACTCCCCGCAGACAAAATGGCGGAGGTCCTGGACAGCGCCGGGACCGCGATCGACAAGCTCGGCGGCCATGCCACCATGCCCTACACATCCGTCGTGATCACCTCCACCCGCTCCCATACGGCCTGACCGCCGCAAACGTCGGGTGTCGCCAGGCGCGAGCACACTGATGAGCTCGGCGACGCCCCCCCCCGGGGAGGCGGGGCAGGTTCTCCGGCTCCTTGCACCGGACCTCAGTCCAACAGTCCGTCCCGGCGGGCCACACGATTGCTAAAGATCAGCCGATCGGCCCGCTGCTAACGCAACATGAAATCCGGAGTTTCACCAGGGCTCACTGCTAACGGAGCGGCTCAACCTACACGGATAGGGCCCGGTACTCCCGAAGGTGCGGCCAGGGGACCTGTCCCCTGGCCGCACCTTCGGGAGTACCGGGCCAAGTGCCGATTTTAAGCACCTCAGACGAGTGCCGATTTCTGAAACCGTCGCAGGTCAGCGAGTTGGACCGGCGCTTCGAGCCCTTCAGCCGCCGGGGTCGCTCAGCGCGTCGCAATGCTCCGGCCCCGGTCGGAGGTGACTACAGAGAGCTACTTGTCACTTCGCCGCAGCTTCGGGAGCGGACCCCCGTCAGCACCGGGTCTGCACCCACAGCAGGAGCAGGCTCACAGCCCCATTCCCGACGCCGTAGGCCAAGCCGCGCGCCATGACGGCGGAGTCCACATCTCCTTTGCCTGGGGCCGGTTGACTGAGCGGGACGTTCCCTGCCGGCAACCGGGATCAGCCGAATCCCCCGGATCATGACGTAGCTGCCTGGCATCATGGTCGGCATGACCCAGGCGGATACGGAGACTCCTGAGCTGGAACTGACGGTGTCCGGCGACGATGCCGAGACGCATTTGCTGGCACTGCGCGACTGGCTGGCCCTGGAAGATGCCCTTCGTGGCCGTCTGGAGTTGCGGGGATCCGCGCCGGAGTCGGGCCACATGGGGGTGGCCCTCGACGTGGTGGCGGTGGCACTGGGTTCGGGCGGCGCCGGCGCCGTGCTCGCCCGGTCACTGTCGATCTGGCTGATTCAGCGCCGTGCGGATGTCAAGGTGTCAGTCGTCGCGGCGGACGGACGCCGCGTCGAGGTGGACGTGCGCCGGGCGGCGGATCCGGAGCACGTCATCGGTGAGGTCGTGGCGCTGCTCGACCAGTCCCGCGACTGAGGCCGATGCCGGACCCGTGGCTTCCCGACGGAAG
Source organism: Streptomyces violaceoruber (assembly GCA_000720805.1). GTDB lineage: Bacteria > Actinomycetota > Actinomycetes > Streptomycetales > Streptomycetaceae > Streptomyces > Streptomyces cellulosae_A. The sequence goes on along the minus strand of JODI01000108.1, from coordinate 13,619 downwards.
CGCCTCGCGCGCCGTGCTGATCGGCGTGCCCACATACAGTTCCGCAGACCTTGCGGAGATACCGGCCGTGCGGGACAACCTCACCGCTTTGCGGAAGGTCCTGACCGGGGAGCATGGGCTACTCCCTGTTGACCACTGCCAGGTCCTGGGAGACCAGGACGAGCCGCTCGACAAGGCGACACTGGGCAGCGCACTGGCCATGGCGCAGCGTGAGGCCACTGATCTCCTACTGATCTACTACGCAGGCCACGGGCTGCTGGACGAGGACGGGTTACTGCACCTCACCTTGGCCGACGCAGAGCCCGACAACGTCGCCTACACCGCTGTACCGCTGGAGGTGGTCAAGCGCGAACTGTCACGCGCCCGCGCCAGAGCCAGGGTCCTGGTACTCGACTGCTGTTTCTCCGGCCGGGCGATAGCAGCGATGAGCACGCCGGACAGCCTCGTTGCCGGCCAGCTCGAAGTGACCGGCACCTTCACCCTCACCTCCACGACCGCCACCGCTCCCTCGCACGCACCGCCCGGTGCCACGTACACCGCCTTCACCGAGGCCCTGTTGAAAGCGCTCCACGCTCCAGGACCCCTCACCTTGGATGAGATCTACGCGTACGTGGACCGCGATCTGGCCGGGCGGGGACTTCCCCGTCCGCAGCGCCGTTCGGTGAACGCCGCCAGTGACCTCGTTCTGGTCAGCGGTCCCGTCGAAGAACGCCCGGTGAGTCAGAAGCCGACGGGCCCGTCACAGGTACGCTTCACCAGGCGGATAAGCCCCGGCAAACGCCGTTGGTACGCCTGTCTGAGCGCCGTGTGGACCCTCCTGGCATGCGGGCTCGGCTACGCCTTGTGGCTCCAGCCGGGCGCTGTGGCAGGGGGGCTCCTCCCCGAACTTTTGCTGGTGGGCTTCGCCTGGGGAACGGCCAGCGCGGCGCGAGAGAAACCGCGGAGCCTCACGGTCGACAAAACAGGACTGACCCTGGACCGCGACGGCATCTCATGCCGCATCCCGTGGCAGGACATCGACTATCTCGGCGTGCTGCGCCAGTTCACCTACACCACGGAGGCCAGCGGAGGTGGCGCCAGCCGCAAGACCGTATCCCAGGTCCTGGTGGTCCGCCCACGCCAGACGGCCCCACGCCCCGACAAGACGCACGTGCTGCCCGCCAACTACAAGGAGCTGCGGGACTTCGGCTACATCGGGATCTGCAAACTGACCTTCGTCGATGCCGATCCGGTGGTGCTGCGCCAGGCCGTGGAACGTCTCGGCGGGCCCCTGTTTCGTTCGCATCGCGAGCTGGCCGACATGGATCCCAGGCTTCCCACCTAGTCATGTCGAGCACGACTCCGCACGGGCCCTGCTGGAGCCGGCTGCCGAGACCGACCCCGCAACTTAACCCCGAACCCACAGGTCCCTCCCCCGGAATCAGGGCACCGCACCCTCGGTGTCAGGCCGGAGCGGTCGGGGAACTGCAGGGGCCGTACGTCTTGAGCGTGCTGGCAGTGGTGGTGGGCATGCGGCGTCTCCGTCCGAGGCGCTACAACTGCGGGTGGCTACGGGGCCGCCGGTGATCTTGTCGGGATTTACCGGTAGGCCCCGTCCCGCATCTCCTCGTCGGCGTACTCGCCGTCGTCGTAGTACTCACTGAAGTCGTCCGTCTCGGCGTCCCGGAGCTCGTCGTCCAGCGCATCCAGGACCAGCTCTTGGTACTTCTCCTGGGCCGGGTCGTACGGCTCGCGGGCCTCGTCTGCCATGTCTGCCCAGTACGCCGCCTCCTGCTCTGCTTCCCATTCGGAGCGTTCGGCCGGGCTCAGGGACGCCAGCCACGCCTCCTGCTGCGCCCCGCGGGCCTCGTCGGAGGATTCGCAGGCGGTCGGACAGAGAGCACCGGCTCCGATGCGGCGCCACGCTTGAACAGCAACTCGCACTCCTGGCCCGCTGTTGACCCTGACGTGAGGTTCACGTCAGGATTGAGGACGGGCCTGGTGCCGGCCAGGAGCTGACGGCGGAAGCAGACCGCGGTCGACCGCGAGGCGTCCCCGCGAAGGCGGTGTCCCGCGCGTTGTGCAGGACCTCGATCTGCAAGTAGTCCTTGATCAGTTCGCGAGCTGGGCGGGGGCGGCCAGGCCGGTGAGGCCGCCGGCGCCGCCCACGAGGAGAACCTCGCTGCGGCCGTGTGCACTTCGCCCGGTACTTGACGCCGGCCGTACCGCGCCGCACCGGACCTGCCCCGCCGAACTCGTCCTGGGAAGCCGTCACAACGGCCGGCATCCCCGCAGGTGGACCGCCGGCACGTCCCACGAACACGTCATGTCCGCAGCAGGCCTCGCCTCCCCGCCCCCAGCCAGCAACGTGATGCCGCAGGCCGGGCGGCGCGGGCGGCGCCCACTGCCTCCTACCAGGACGTCACCAGCTCGTACCAGACCCTCGGCTCCGCCAGCCGGGGCGCCAACGTCGTGTGGAACACCCGCAACTGAAGCGGCCGTGGCGCCGACTGGAGGTACCGAGCGGATCGGTGACGCTCATGCTCGGCTTCGGGGGCAAACGCCACGCCCGGCGCCTACTCCGAGGACAGCAGCGGCTCCTGGACCTCCGTGTTCACGGTAGACGCCTGCTGACGCCCGCACCGCGGGTCACCTGATCCGGCCTCCGGTGACCGGCATGGCTGTGTCCACAGCGCCAGGATCTTCGAGGAGAACCGCTTACGCTCCCCCGTCTTCTCGTCGACCCGCTTGTCGTTCACGCGGGGGGGCGACCTCCACCGGGCCTGAGGCCGTCGTCACCGTACTCGGTGGTGCCGTCTTCCCTGACTACGCGATCGCTCGGGAAGGTACGCCCTTCCACGTCCCAACCCGTCGCCGTGCACTGCTATTAGGTCTTGAGCGTTGCTCCGGACCGGCTGGAGCAGGTCGAGGGCGCGTTCGGCGCAGGGTAGTCCCGAGGCGTTCGAGATCCGGCAGGTGGGGGCGGGCGGGGCGGTTGCTCGTTGCCGAGACTGCTCCCCAGGGGTCGGTGGTCAGGTGGACCGGCCAACGTGACAGCACCGGTCTTGGTCGTAGTGGAGGGCACGGTCGCTTTCCGCCGTCCCACCGTCCCGTCACACGGGGCTGCGTCTGGCCAGGTCAGCGCATGGGACGTCCCATGAGTGCGTCATCTCTGCAGCACTTGTGGCGGCACCTGCTCCCCGCGCCGCAGTCTCGTTGGGGAGCCGGCCGGTTCAGTCCATCGAATCGAATGTCGCTACCGGTCAATACGGACAGTCAGCTGTTCAAGGAAGGCGATCCATCACATGAAGATTCGCGGAGCAAGAACCAAGCAGGACGTTGCGGGGAACAGCAGGCGCGTCGGGCGGTCCCTGGCCGTGCTGGGCAGCTCGGTCGCCCTGGCCGCGGCCACCATGTTCACCGCGCCGGCCGCACACGCCGACGGCAGCATCTGCAACCCGGGCAACGAGGTGTGCGCGGAGTTCCAGTCGTACGGTGAGGTCTTCACCGTCCACGACTACAAGTCGGACGGATACGCCGCGCTCGGGTTCCTGACATGGCCGGGACACCAGCAGGCTGCTTTCGAGTGTTTGAACAGCAACGGCGCCTCCGGGGCTGCGGAGAAGTGCGACTACGACTTCACCGAGGGCTTCGAAGTCATCTACTGGGTGTGCAAGTACAAGGCCAGCACCGGACCCGTCGACTGCAGCCGGGACGTCCACGACTTCGCGTGACCTCTCCTCATCCCGAACGGTACGGACGGCCCGGACGATCCCCGGGCCGCACCACCGTCCCGTCACACGGGGCTGCGTCTCGCCAGGTCAGCACATCGGATGTCGCTACCGGCCATGAAGGACAGTCAGCTATTCAAGGAAGGCGATCCATCACATGAGGATTCGCGGAGCGAGAACCAAGCAGGACCGTACAGACAAGAGCAGGCGCGTGGGGCGGTCCCTGGCCATGCTGGGCAGCTCGGTCGCCCTGGCCGCGGCCACCATGTTCACCGCGCCGGCCGCACACGCCGACAGCGGTGTCTGCAACCCGGGCAGCGAGGCGTGCGCGGAGTTCCAGTCGTACGGCGAGATCATGACCGTCCACGACTACAGCGCGGACGGATACTCCACGGTCGCGCTCCTGGACTGGGAGGGCGGGGGCGAGTACCAGTGTTGGAACCGCAACGGCGCCGCCGGGGCCGCGGCGACGTGCGACTACGACTTCACCGAGGGCCTCAAAATCAGTTACCAGGTGTGCAAGTACAAGGCCAGCACAGGAATCACCGACTGTAGCGGGTGGCGCGACGACGTCGCGTGACGTCTCCTCGTCCTGAGCGGTAGGGGCGGCCCGGTACCTGGCCGGCGATGTGATGCCGCAAGCAATAACTTCTACGACGGCGACGGCAACGTGCGACTGGCCGGCTACGACTACCGGACCTGCAGCTGACCCCGCACCCTGAGGACTGAGCGCACCGTGATCGTCCTCCCCTGGGGAGGACGATCACACTCGGGTTATCAGGCAACTTTCCGACACCGTGGTCAGTCGACGGGACGGCTGCCTGCTGTCCCTGGGACTGACGGGCACAGCGCCCACGGTGCCGTCAGCCGACGTGCGGTGAACAGCTGTTCCAGGGCCGCCCGGCGCCGCCGGTACGGCCACGCCATCGTGTCGGTGCCCGCCAGCCGGAGCAGATCGAACGCGGAAGCGCGCCAGTTCGCAGAATCTCGGCCCTGCGTAGAGGGGAACTCGCGTGTTGGCGGGTGATCTCGGCGGTATCGCGGACGGGTTAGGAGCATGCACCGTGTCCGGCTCCGGGTGCCGCTGGCCTGCTTCATAGATCTTGGCCTGGGGCTCCCTTGGAAACCGCTGATAGATTCCTGCGGTGAGCGAGCAACTGCCCAGCGGGGGCATCGAACTGTCACCCGGCGAGATCGATGCCCTCCACGTCAGGTGGTCGTCTTGCTGGGCTCCGAGTGAGGTTGCGCAGCAGTTGGCCGGGATCGGCACGCCCTGGTACGTGGCCGCGGGCTGGGCGCTGGACCTCTTCCGTGGCAGGCAAGCGCGCGCTCATGGGGACATCGAGATCGCGATTCCGGCCGCGAGCTTTCCCGAGGTCCGCGACCGCTTCCCCGGATACGTCTTCGACGCGGTAGGCAGTGGTCGGATCTGGGAGGAAGCCACACCGGAGGTGCTGGCCGCCGTGCATCAGACTTGGCTCCGCGATCCGGCCACCGGCAACTACCTGCTCGACGTGTTCCGCGAACCGCACGACGGCGACACCTGGATCTGCCGACGCGATGAGAGGATCCGGCTTCCCTACAGCGACATCATCCACCACACCCGAGACGGCATCCCGTATCTGGCGCCCGAACTGGTCCTGCTGTTCAAGGCCAAGCACGCCCGCCGCAAAGATCAATCAGACTTCAACGCGACCGTCCCACACATGTCCCCGGCTCAGCGCGAGACCCTGGCCGAGCTACTCGACCGCGTACACCCAGGGCATCCCTGGATTGCGGATCTGTAGCTGGCTACTGGTGCGCTCGCTCAACTGTCGCTGCCCCGAGGAAGCCAGTCTGCGCGCACCCGGCCATGCGAAAGCCGGTCTGATGGCGCTCTTTGAATTTGGCTCTGTCCGCAGTTCCGTGAATCCCCAGGTAAGCGGCAGGAACGCGGGATCGTTTCGGCAGCGTACTTCCTGCCGTGGCGAGCAAGACGGTTGAGGATGTGCTGTTTCCCGGGATCGATGTGCGGGTGGAGGGTGTAAGCGACTCCTCCGGCATCCTGGTGGTGGAGGCGGTGTCGACGGCCCGCCCAGGCCTATGCCCGGACTGCCGCAAGCAGGCCAGCCGCAGACACAGCACGTATCAACGCACCCTGGACGAAAGGCCGTTGGGGTCGCGCCCGGTCATCATCCGGCTGCGGTTGCGCCGGTACTTCTGCGACCGCAGGAGCTGCTCCCGTACGACCTTCGTCGAGCAAGTACCGGGGTTGTCCGCGCGCTACCGCCGTTCCAGCACTGAGCTGGCGGGCTGGCCGCTGTCGATCGCGATCGAGCTCGGCGGCCGTCCCGCCGCACGGCTGTGCCGCCGACTGCGGCTGGTCGCGGGCCGGACCCGTCTGCTCAGACTGCTGACGGCACCGGCGGTGCCGGACCGCGCCCCGCGGGTGCTGGGGGTGGACGAGTTCGCCTTCCGCAAGGGCTGCACCTACGGCACCGTGCTGGTCGACGTCGAGGCCGGCCGGGTCGTGGACGTGCTGCCCGACCGCACCTCCGAGACGTTCGCGGCCTGGCTCAAGGACCATCCCGGCGCGGAGATCATCTGTCGGGACCGGGCGACCGCCTACACCAAGGCGGTCAGGGATGCCGCCCCAGGTGCCCTAGAAGTCGCTGATCGCTGGCACCTGTTACAGAACCTGTCCGCCGCGGTGGAGAAGACCTGCCATCAGCACCGCGACTGCCTGCGCAAACGCGCCGAGGAAGAGACGGTGACCGAAGTACCCGAAGTGGCCCCGATGCTGTTACCGCCCGCGGAACTGCCCCGTACGCAGATCATCGAACGCACCCGCCACCGCTACGAGGACATCCACTGCCTGCTGGAGAAACGCTGGACAATCAGCGCCATCGCCCGCCGGCTGAACTTCGACCGTAAGACCGTCCGCTGCTTCCGCGACACCGACCTCGACCAGCTGCTCGGCTCCGCGCGCGAACGTCGGCCCAACGGCGTGCTGGAGCCGTTCAAGGCATATCTCAAAGCCCGCTTCACCGAGGCAGAAGGCCAGGTCAGCGGCACCCGACTGTTCCTGGAGATCCAGGCCTGCGGCTACCGCGGCAGCCGCCAGGTCATCCGAAAACACCTCGCCGCCCTCCGGGCGGGCACCGTTGAACCGGTCCGAGCCGACATCCCGAGTCCCCGCAAGATCACCGCCTGGATCATGCGACCCCGTGAGACGCTCACGGCAAAGGACGAGCGCCTCCTTACCCGGGCCTGTGACCTCGCTCGGACGTTCGCCGATCTGGTCCGCCACCAGGGTGGTTACCTACTGCTGGAATGGATCCGGCAGGCGGAGCAGGACGCGCCGAAGCCCGTGAAAGGCTTCGCCGGCTTCCTCCGCCAAGACCTCGACGCCGTCACCGCCGGACTGACCCTGCCCTGGAGCTCCGGGGTGGTCGAAGGCCACGTGAACCGGATTAAAACACTCAAACGGGCCATGTATGGCCGAGCCTCGTTCGAACTCCTCCGGACCCGCATCCTCACCCAGCCATGACCTTCACGGAACTTGCGGACAGAGCCGCGAACTTCTCCATTCCCACACTCTGGCCTGCCCAATTGCGCAGTTCAAAGAGCCTGCCGGCGCTTGGGATGCTCAGTGCCTAGGCGGCATGCCCAGCGTCTGTGTGAGCTGGGCGAGTTCCTCCCGGAAGAGCTTCTCCGGGCTCGTGGTCTGGGTGTGCATGTGGCCGTAGACCTCCAGTGACACAAGTCCGTGGAGGTGCCCCCAGATGCGCAGGGCGAGGGCGACGGCTGCGGGCGGCAAGTCGGGGAAGGCGGGACGCACCTTGGCGAGGAGCCCAGGGTCAAAGTCGGACCAGTCGAAGGCGCTGGCCTGGTAGAGGTGCCGGGCGTGGGGCCAGGCGGCTGCCGCGAGGGCGGTGAGCCCGGTGCAGACCCGGCGTGCGGCATCCGGGGCGGGGCCTCCCTCGGGGGCCTGGTAGCCGGGCACGGGGTCGCCGTAGATGAGGCGGAACCCCTGGGGGTTGACGAGGGCCCAGGTTCGGAAGGCGTTGGCCCATGCCTCGATCCGGATGGCGGGATCGGCGGAGGGCGTGGCTTCCCAGGCCGTGTCCACAGTGTCGGCCAAGGCGGTGTACACGTCGTTGATCAGTGTGGTGACCAGGTCGTCCCTGGTGGGGAAGTACCCGTAGATGGCGTTGGCGGTCATGCCCATCTCGCGGGCGATGGCCCGCAGGGTGATGGCGTCCGGGCCGCCCGAGGCCATCAATGCCAGTGCCACCTTCTTGATTTCGGCCGTGGTCTCGGCCCGTAGTCGCTCGCGCCTTCCCCTGCTTCCCGTGACTGTCACAACAGGCACTCTACAGCGTCGAGTTACTTATCGGCGTACCCGAACTACACGGCGTATAGTTTCTGCACGGCGTCACCATGTAGTGGCGTCCTACTTCTGCATGCACAGGGGAGAACCATGCACATCGGAGTCATCGGTGCCACGGGCACCATCGGCAGCCGGGTCGTCACTGAGGCCCTCGACCGCGGCCATAACGTCAAGGCGTTCAGTCGGGACGCCGTTCAGGTGCAGCGCGAGGAGCGTCGGGACAACATCACCTGGACGAGCGTCGACGTCCTGGACCCGAAGAGCATCGCCGACGTCCTGCCCGGACTCGACGTCCTGATCAGCGGATTCCAGCCGGGCAATGCTGCCAAGGACTTCGCGGACACCGTCCGGCGCTCGATCGCCGACCCGACCGTCTATGCGACGGCGGCGCGGGCCCTGCTGAAGGCTCTGGAGAGCCACCCACAGACCCGGCTCATCGTGATCGGCGGCGCCGGCAGCCTCGAAATCGAACCAGGAGTGGTGCGCGCCGACTCCGACGAACTGCTGCAAGCCGCCCTCGACCAGCTTGGGCTGCCCCGCCAATACGCCGCAGCGGTACGCGGCCACAGCGACGCCCTGGCCGTCCTGCGGACCTCAAACCGGCTGTGGACCTACTTCAGCCCCGCGGAAGAGATCGGCCCCGGTGACCGCACCGGCCGCTTCCGGATCGGCGGCGACCAGCCGGTCCTGGACGCTGACGGCCGCAGCCGCATCTCGGTGGAGGACGCGGCCATCGCCTTGATCGATGAGGCGGAGCTGCCGCGCTTCGTGCAGCGCCGCTTCACCATCGGCTACTGAAAGCCACACCCACGTCCCCGTGGGGGACCTCATGAACTCCCCCACGGGCCAGGGCGATACCCGTCTGAGCCAACCCGGCTGATCGGCCTTCCAGTGTTGTCAGACCAGACATGGCCCCAGAAAGGTGGTGCCAGTCCAGCCGTGCGGGCACATCCGCACTTGGCCGTAGCAGCACGCAATCGCGGCCAGAGCCCTTGAAAATCCCCAGCCCCGCTCTGGCGGCCACGCGGCCACAGGCCAGGCTGTGGACAGCACTTTCCGACCACACCGCCGCGTTCGATGCGGCGGGAAGTCGTACGCCGGGTGTCCACCCGTCCGGCTTCAACCTGTCGCCCTGCGGCGCGATGAGGCATCCTCATGCCCATGCGAACGGGGGATGCACGTGGCGACGGCGGCAACAGCAGGCGCAGACATTACCGAGCGTGGGCCCTGGTTGCGGGAGCTGTCGCTGCCGTCGGACTGATCTTCGTGAAGTTGGCTCACTGGGGCGGAGGAGCGAGCGCAGAGGATCTGTTGGGGGTCGCCGGCACCGCCGTGGGCCTCGTCGTCGGTGTGGCGTCGCTGTGCATTTCGTGGCTCGGCTACCGGGCCGACCGGCGCGAACACGTCGACAGCCTCGGGCTGGCGGCCATGACCGACGAACTTGCGCTGGCGGTGCGCACCCAGTGGCAGGCTGAGGCGAGAGTTCGGCGCCTCGACGAACCGTACGCACTGCCGGTCCCTTGGCGGCCCGCCCACGCCGACGTGGTGGAACCTTGGGACATTCTCGTGCGTACGTCCACCGGGGCACCCGCCGACCGCGCTGCGCTGCCGCCCGCCTGGGCCGGCGGCCCCGAGGGCCTGGCCGGCAGCGACGACGAGATCGTCGAGGTCTTCACCGCCCGCGTACCGGGCAGACGCCTGCTGATCCTCGGTGAGCCGGGCGCGGGCAAGACGATGCTGCTCGTACGCCTCCTGCTGGGTCTGCTCCAGTCGCGTGAGGCAGGCTCGCCGGTCCCGGTCATCTTCCCGCTGGCCTCCTGGGACCCCGACCGCCGGGAACTCGACGCATGGCTGGCCGAACGTCTCGCCACCGACTACCCGGGGCTTGCCGCCCCAGCTCCCGCTCCGGCCGCAGGCGGACTTGGGCAGGTCACGTCGCGGGCCCGCGCTCTATTGGACCAGCGCCTGATCATTCCCCTGCTCGACGGATTGGACGAACTGCCCGCGCACACCCGCGCCGTGGCCCTGGACGCCGTGAACCGCACCCTGCCCCCGGGAACCCCCCTCGTCCTGACCAGCCGCACCGCCGAATACCGGGCCGCCGTCGATCCGCCCGCCCACGCAGGCGTTCCCGTGCGCCTCACCGGAGCAGCCGGCATCGAACTCGATGCCGTGGCCCCTGAGGAGGCCGCCGCCTACCTGCGCCGCGACGCCGGCGGAGAGGGCACCCCTTCCGCCGAACGGTGGCGGCCCGTGCTCGACCTTCTGCCCACCGATACCCCCGTCGGCCAGGCACTGCAGACACCCCTGACGCTGTTCCTGGCCCGAACGATCTACAACCCGCGCCCCAGCGAACGCCTCACGGCGTTACCCGACCCGGCCGAACTGTGCGACACCAGCCGCTACCCCACTGCCGCAGCCATCCGCACGCGGCTCTTCGACGGCTTCATCCCCGCCGCCTACCGCCCCCTTCCCGGCCATCAGGTGCAGTGGACAAGCCGCCAAGCCCACCAGACGCTCACCTTCCTGGCCCGGCACTTGGAGGACGACCTGCACGGCGGAGCCGACCTCGCCTGGTGGCAGCTGCGGCTGGCGGTGCCCGAGACCACACGACGGCTGCTGACGGGCGCGACCCTCAGCGCGGCAATGTTCCTACTGACGCTGCTGGGGTCCAGCCTCGCCATTCTGGGACTTTTCACCGTCGACCACCACGGATACCTGTTGGACCTGTTCTACTGGGCGCCTTTCCCGCTCCTCCTCAAGGGCTGGAACGGTGGATGGTCGCCGCGCTGGGACTACGGCGTGGTGTGCGCCGCCTACCTGCCCGCGGGATGGCTGCTCAGCTACGTGTTCCGGCTGCGGGAACGCGATACCCCGGCAGTCACGGGCCGCTTGTCTTGGAACCGCCGCTCCCTCTTGCTGGGACTCGGCACCGCGATCCTGGTGGGCACGGTGCTCGACTTCCTCCTCGACCGGGTAGCCGGCATCGGCTGGGGTGGCGTGGCCGGGCTTGTCTGCTGGCTGATCACGGCGTGGAGAGCAGCCCCAGCAGACCTCGCCTCGGTGACGAGTCCACAGGAGCTGCTCCAACAGGACCGCAAAGCCTTCTGGACCTTCGTGCGCACCGGCGCCCTCCTCGGCCTTCTGGCCGGTCTCCTCCTGGGCGTCCTGCTGGGGCTTGCGAACTGGAACCTGTGGAACATGGATCTCATTGACGCCCTGGTCGGCAATACCGTGTTCTGCTGCTGCGTCGGCTTGTGGAGCGGACTGGTCCTTGGTCTGGCTGCCGCTCTCCACCGCACCGCCTGGGGCGAATTCACACTGAGCCATCTGTACCTGGCTGCCGGGCACAGAGGGGCCCTGCCCCGCCACCTCATGACGTTCCTCACTGACGCTCACCAGGTGCGGGGCGTCCTGCGGCAGGTCGGCCCCATCCACCAGTTCCGCCACATCGACCTGCAACGCCGGCTCGCCCGGCACACCGAAACCCCGCCGCTACCGGCCCCGCCCCGGGCGACACGGCCAGAAGACGCCGAAGGACAACCGTTGACGTAGCTGGCGTTCCACGCCAGCAGTGCTCGCGGTCGTCAAGGCAGCAGTGGCTACATGAGCTGGGGGCTTCATCCCTCAGCGACAAGTGGGGCCAGATGCAACCGAGAAAGCTGTGGAGACCGGGCAGACCCGTCTCGCTGGCATCAGCCACGTCGCGGGGTGGGGAACAAGAGCAGGCCTGGGGAACGAGCCGAGCACGGAGAGCGCGGCGCGCCTGGCGAGGCTACTGGATGCTTGTCAGTGCCTCGCGGGCCGAGGCAGTGAACCTCTCAAGCTGACGGTGGAACTCGGCCTCCGCCGACTCGTACGCGGCCTGTGCGCCCTCGCCTGATCGTTCCAGGGGGTGTAGCGCCCTGTTGGCTGTGATTACCGACTTGCTCAGCGCCTCTGCGGCCTCAGCCACACTCGTTGGCCCCTCCAGGATGGCGAGACGAATGCACCGCATCAGAGGGTCGAAGGCCACACGCAACTCGCCGCGGAGCTCCTCGATGCGCCGCACCAGCTGCTCGTCGGGCCCCGTGAGCGCACCCTTTCACCCGGAAGTGAAGTTCCGCTGCCGCATGTGCGTGTTCGATCACATCGGCGTAGGCCTCGCGGCGCAATGCACGTATGCGGTCCAGCTGTTGGGCTCGTGAGGAGGCTTCCACCTGGATGCGGGCAGCGCGCGCCGTCCCTCGGCTTGTCACCCAACTTGCGAGAACAGCCGTTCCGCCAGTAAAGACGGCGACCCAGAGCGTAGAGTCCACCGGCTCAGTCTCGAAGCGGCGTTGGTTCCGCTCCAGATCGCAGATAAGCCATATGGCTCGTACGGGGGCAGGCATGGTGTCGCGCCGGACGACAGCGAAACAGCGACGAGTGATGCCCTGGACGCCGCCGACGTGGGGCAGACCGTGGTGACGGGCAACGTCCGGCCCGTCGCCGAGATCAAGATCTCCGTCTTCGGGCTCGACCGGCACATCCGGTGGGACATCGGAGCCTTCGGGGAGGACCACGATGCGCGCGCCGAACTCGTCCGCCTCAGCCTGCAGCGCGCCGGCACGGCGGCCGACGTGGAAGGCGCGCACACCAATGGCGTCCGCGTCATCGCGGTCGCCTCGGGAGGCAGCGACGAGACGGCGCTCCGGGACGCCGGCGCGGAGAGGTACTCTCCGACCTTCGCGACACCGATCTCCTCGTCAAACTCGTGCGCAGTGGCGATCAGTGAGACTGCCGACGAGCGGGCGCGGCGCTGAACGTCATCCTCGCGACCATCGCCGTCCCTGCCCCTCCTAGTAGGGCTTTGTTAGGTCGTGTCTGATAAATGATCACGCTGTGGTGTCGCGGAGCCACAAGATGAGCGATGCCAGGTGCAGTCCCGACTGGTAGCGGACGGCGAGCTTGTCGAAGCGGGTCGCGATCGCGCGGAACTGCTTGAGATGGTTGAAGCAGCGCTCGACCACGTTGCGGCCTTTGTACTGCTCTTTGCCGAAGGCCGGTGGCCGGCCGCCGCGGGTGCCTCGTCGCTTGCGGTTGGCCACCTGGTCGGAGCGTTCGGGGATGGTGGCCCGGATGCCGCGTTTCCGAAGGCTGGCCCGGATGGCCCGTGAGGAATAAGCCTTGTCGGCCAGCACACGGTCGGGACGGCGTCGCGGCCTGCCGACCGTGGCGCGAGGCACCTTGATGGCGTCCAGCACCGCATCGAACATCGTGGAGTCGTTCACGTTCCCGGCCGTCACGACCAACGACAGGGGCAGGCCACGGCCGTCGGCTGCAGGTGGACCTTTGTGGTCAGTCCACCGCGGGACCGGCCGAGGGCCTGCCGCGCCGCCGAGCGTTGCGGATCTTCCGGTTTGTCCCCGTCCGGGGCTCCTTTTTCCGGGCTCCGGCGGCGTGCTGGTGAGCCCGGTTGATGGTGGAGTCCACCGAAACTGTCCACTCCAGGCGGCCGACCGCATCGTCACGGACCTGAACTTTCTTCAGCAACCGGGCCCACGTGCCGTCGACTT
>JODI01000107.1 GCA_000720805.1 Streptomyces violaceoruber | reverse complement strand
CCATCGACCCCCGCCCCGTAAACCGTTTTGGCGATCCCTCCCGCCATCCCATATGCTTCACACGTCCCCGACGCGCTGCGAAGCGCCCAGGCGGGCCGATAGCCCTCATCGTCTAGCGGCCTAGGACGCCGCCCTTTCAAGGCGGTAGCACGGGTTCGAATCCCGTTGGGGGCACGCAACACCGTGTGCGACACTGTCGTACACACAGCAAGGTCCTGTGGAGCAGTTTGGAGTGCTCGCCACCCTGTCAAGGTGGAGGCCGCGGGTTCAAATCCCGTCAGGACCGCTGAGGTTTCCTTGTGAGACCTCGTGGCTGGGTAGCTCAGTTGGTACGAGCGATCGCCTGAAAAGCGATAGGTCGCCGGTTCGACCCCGGCCCCAGCCACAACCGCCCTCTCCGGGCAGACACCCCCTCCGGAATCTTCCGGTGGGGGTGTTTTTCGTACGCGGACCGAGGCGTTCGTGCGGACCCGAGCTCCTAAAGTGCTGCCATGCGTGACGACACACCTGACGAAACGCGCCGTGTCCTCCTGAGTCGGACCTTCGACGAGGACGCGGAACTGTACGACCGGGCCCGGCCCGGATATCCGCCAGAGTTGTTCGACGACCTCATCGAAGTGGCCGGCGTCGGCCCCGGCTGCCGTGTGCTTGAGGTGGGAGCGGGCACCGGCAAGGCGACCTTGCCGCTCGCCGGGCTCGGTTGCCGGATCACCGCCGTCGAGATGGGCGCGGGCATGGCCGCCGTCGCCCGGCGCAACCTGGCCGGATCGGAGGCGGTCGAGATCGTGACGGCGGACTTCGAGACCTGGCCACTGCCTCAGGAGCCGTTCGACGTCGTCCTCGCAGCGTCGGCGTTCCACTGGATCGATCCGGCGGTGCGGATGACGAAAGCCGCTGACGCGCTGCGGCCCGGTGGCGCCCTCGCCGTGGTCGCCACCCAGCATGTCGCGGGCGGCAGCGAAGAGTTCTTCGTCGAGGTCCAGGGCTGCTACGAGCGTTTCGATCCCGCCACCCCGCCGGGGCTGCGACCTCCCGCAGCAGACGACGTCGACACCTCGGATCACGCGGACGAGGCCGCACGCAGCGGCCGGTTCGACCCCGTCGTCTTCCGGCGTCACGAGTGGGACCTGACGTACACCACGGCGGAGTACCTGGAAGTGCTGCAGACCTACTCCGGCCACCGGGCCCTGCCGTCGGAGGCCAGGGAAGGACTGCTGGAGTGCATAGCCGGGCTGATCGACACGCGGTACGGAGGCCGGATCACCAAGCGGTACCTCACGGAACTGCGGGTGTCACGAACGGCCCCCGCGTCCCGGTAGGCGCGGCTCCAGCCGGACCGATGAGTTCCGGCCGGGTCGTGAGTCTCTTCTGGTGAGCGTCGCAGGACGTCGCACGACGCTGCCCGGCACCAGACACCCCGGAGGACACCATGACGACCACGCCCGGCAACGCGAGCAGCGGCCTCCCCGGCAAGCCGCCGGTCGTCGACCTGGCCACCTGGCAGGCCGCCCGTGATGAACTGCTGGTCCGCGAGAAGGCGCACACCCGGGAGGGCGACGCGATCGCCGCGGCCCGGCGGCGGCTGCCGATGGTGGAACTCGACGGGACCGTCGAGGTCGTCGGACCCGACGGCCCGGTCCCGTTCCTGGACCTGTTCCAGGGACGCGACGAACTCGTGGTCTACCAGCACATGTGGTACGACGGCGCGCCGCACCAGGGGCAGTGCGAGGGCTGCACCACCACCGCCTGGCACCTGAAGGACGCCGTCTACCTCAACGCCCGCGGCGTCTCGTTCGCCATCCTGACCACGGGTCCGTGGGACGAGGTGGCCGCGTACCTCGAGTTCATGGGCTACACCCAGCCCTGGTACTCGGTGCGGGGCGTGGAGGCGCCGGTCGGCGGGGAAATGGGGTACCTCGCCTGTTTCCTGCGCGAGGGCGACCGCGTGTTCCTCACCTACCGCACGACGGGCCGGGGCAACGAGCCGGTCAACGGGTCCCTCAGCCTGCTCGACATGACGCCCTACGGCCGCGGTGAGGCGTGGGAGGACAACCCCGAGGGCCGGCCCCAAAAGCACAGCCCGTGCTGGTACTGGCGCTCGGACGCGGACGGGAACGCCACCTGGGGCCCGACCAGCCGGCCCGTGCCGCAGTGGACCCGCCCCGGCGCGACCCCCGTGGAGACCCTCGGCCGGCACGGCCACCACCACTGACGCGCCTTGGTCCGGTGTGGGTGCGGTGTGTGGGGTAAATCCATTGGTCACTCGTTTCCGTGAGGTGAGATCCTGGACCGCGTATGTCTACGCACCCCGCCCCCGGCGCCCCGGCTCCGGGCACCCCCGCCCTTGGTGATCTCGCCCCCCGCCTGGCCCAGCTGTCGCTGCGTGATGCGCATCGGCTCGGGCGCAGGCTCGAAGGCGCGCGCAGGATTCGTAAGCCGGAGGCCCGGGCCGCCGTTCTCGGTGAGATCGAGGCGGAGGTGGCGAAGGCCGAGGATCGGATGCGTGCGCGCCGCGGTCGGGTGCCTGCCGTCAGCTATCCCGAGCAGCTGCCCGTCAGTCAGAAGAAGGACGAGATCGCGGCCGCCATCCGTGATCACCAGGTGGTGATCGTCGCGGGTGAGACCGGGTCCGGCAAGACGACGCAGATCCCGAAGATCTGTCTTGAGCTGGGGCGCGGGGTCCGCGGGATGATCGGGCACACGCAGCCCCGTCGTATCGCCGCCCGCACCGTCGCCGAGCGGGTCGCGGAGGAGCTGGACACGCCGCTCGGTGAGGCCGTCGGCTGGAAGGTGCGGTTCACCGACCAGGTGAATCCCGAGGGCACCTTCGTCAAGCTGATGACGGACGGCATCCTGCTCGCCGAGATCCAGACCGACCGCGAGCTGCGCGCCTACGACACGATCATCATCGACGAGGCCCACGAGCGGTCCCTCAACATCGACTTCCTGCTCGGTTATCTCGCGCAGTTGCTGCCGAAGCGGCCCGATCTGAAGGTCGTCATCACTTCGGCGACCATCGACCCCGAGCGGTTCTCCCGGCACTTCGGGGACGCGCCCATCGTGGAGGTCAGTGGGCGGACGTATCCCGTCGAGGTGCGGTACCGGCCGCTTCTGGAGGAGGACGCCGAGGACTCCGACCGTGATCAGATCACCGCGATCACCGATGCCGTCGAGGAGCTGATGGGCGAGGGGAAGGGTGACATCCTCGTCTTTCTCTCCGGGGAGCGGGAGATCCGGGACACGGCGGACGCGCTGGAGAAGAAGAAGTACCGGTTCACAGAGGTGCTGCCGCTGTACGCCCGGCTGTCGCACGCCGAGCAGCACCGCGTCTTCCAGCAGCACACCGGGCGCAGGATCGTTCTGGCGACCAACGTCGCCGAGACCTCGCTGACCGTCCCGGGCATCAAGTACGTCATCGACCCCGGCTTCGCCCGCATCTCCCGCTACAGCCACCGCACCAAGGTCCAGCGGCTGCCCATCGAGGCGGTCTCGCAGGCCAGCGCCAACCAGCGCAAGGGCCGCTGCGGCCGCACCAGCGACGGCATCTGCATCCGGCTGTACAGCGAGGAGGACTTCGACGCCCGGCCGGAGTTCACGGACGCGGAGATCCTGCGGACCAACCTCGCCTCCGTCATCCTGCAGATGACCGCGGCCGGCCTCGGGGAGATCGAGAAGTTCCCGTTCATCGATCCGCCGGACCACCGCAACATCCGTGACGGCGTCCAGCTGCTCCAGGAGCTGGGTGCGCTGGACCCGTCGGAGAAGGACGTACGCAAGCGCCTCACGCAGACCGGCCGCAAGCTCGCGCAGCTGCCCGTGGACCCGCGGCTGGCCCGCATGGTCCTGGAGGCCGACAAGAACGGCTGCGTGCGGGAGGTCATGGTCATCGCGGCCGCGCTGTCCATCCAGGACCCGCGCGAGCGCCCGGCGGACAAGCAGGCCCAGGCCGACCAGCAGCACGCCCGGTTCAAGGACGAGACGAGCGACTTCCTCGCCTATCTCAACCTGTGGCGTTACCTCCGCGAGCAGCAGAAGGAGAGGGGCTCCTCGTCCTTCCGGCGCATGTGCAAGCAGGAGTACCTGAATTTCCTGCGCATCCGCGAATGGCAGGACATCTACCTCCAGTTGCGCACGGTCGCCAAGCAGATGGGCATCCACCTCAACGAGGACGACGCCCCCGCCGACCGCGTCCATGTCTCCCTCCTCGCCGGTCTGCTCTCGCACATCGGCATGAAGGACGTGAAGGACGGCAACAAGAACGAGTACCTGGGGGCGCGCAACGCCAAGTTCGCGATCTTCCCGGGCTCCGCCCTGTTCAAGAAGACGCCGCGGTTCGTGATGTCGGCGGAACTGGTGGAGACGAGTCGCCTCTGGGCCCGCGTCAACGCCAGGATCGAGCCGGAGTGGGTCGAGCCGCTCGCCGAGCACCTGCTGAAGCGGACGTACAGCGAACCGCACTGGGAGAAGGACCAGGCGGCGGTGATGGCGTACGAGAAGGTGACGCTGTACGGCGTCCCGATCATCGCCCAGCGCAAGGTCAACTACGGCCGGATCGACCCGGAGACCTCCCGCGAGCTCTTCATCCGCAACGCCCTGGTCGAGGGTGACTGGCGCACGCATCACAAGTTCTTCGCCGACAACCGCAGACTCCTCAGCGAGGTCGAGGAGTTGGAGCACCGGGCGCGGCGCCGGGACATCGTGGTGGACGACGACACGCTGTTCGACTTCTATGACCAGCGGGTGCCCGAGCACGTCGTGTCGGGCGCGCACTTCGACTCCTGGTGGAAGCACAAACGGCATGAGCAGCCGGATTTCCTGGACTTCGAGCGGGAGATGCTCATCCGGGAGTCGGCGGAGGCGGTCACCAAGGACGACTACCCGGACTCGTGGCGGCAGGGACCGCTGAAGTTCCGGGTCACCTACCAGTTCGAGCCGGGTGCGGACGCGGACGGTGTGACCGTCCACATCCCGCTCCAGGTGCTGAACCAGGTCACGGACGAGGGCTTCGACTGGCAGATCCCGGGCCTGCGGGAAGAGCTCGTGACGGAGCTGATCCGGTCCCTCCCGAAGCCGATCCGCCGCAACTACGTGCCGGCGCCGAACTTCGCGAGGCGGTTCCTGGACGCTTCGGTCCCGATGCAGGAGCCGCTCACCACGACGATGACGCGTGAACTCAAACGCATGGTCGGCGTGCCGTTCGAGGCGGACGACTTCGACTGGTCGAAGGTCCCGGACCATCTGCGCATCACCTTCCGGATCGTCGACGAGCGGCGCCGGAAGCTGGCGGAGGACAAGGACCTCGAGGTGCTGAAGCTCCGCCTGAAGCCGAAGGCGAGGCAGGCCCTGTCCCAGGCGGCGGCCGCCACCGCCGAACGCCAGGGCGGCGAGTCGCTCGAACGCAAGGGCCTCACCGACTGGACGATCGGTTCGCTCACGCGGGTCTTCGAGACGCGCCGGGCGGGACAGCCGGTGAAGGCGTACCCGGCGCTGGTCGACGACGGGGACACGGTGTCCGTACGGCTCTTCGACACCGAGGCCGAGCAGGCCGAGGCGATGTGGAAGGGCACGCGGCGGCTGATCCTGCGCACCATTCCGGTCAACCCCGCGAAGTTCGCATCCGAGAAGCTGACCAACCCGCAGAAGCTCGCGCTGTCGGCGAATCCGCACGGGTCGATCCAGGACCTGTTCGCCGACTGCGCGATGGCGGCGGCGGACAAGCTGATCGGTGACTTCGGGGGGCCGGCGTGGGACGAGGAGTCGTACCGGAAGCTGTACGACAAGGTGCGCGCGGAGATCGTCGACACGACGGTCCGTACGGTGGGCCAGGTGCAGCAGGTGCTGGCCGCGTGGCAGGCCTGTGAGCGCCGTCTGAAGTCCGTACGGAGTCCGGTGCTGCTGGCGAACCTGACCGACGTGCGCAAGCAGCTGGACGCCCTCGTGAAGCCGGGCTTCGTGACGGAGGCGGGCATACGGCGGATGCCGGACCTGATGCGTTATCTGGTCGCCGCGGACCGCCGGCTGCAGCAGATGCCGACGAACGTCCAGCGGGACACGACCCGGATGGCGAAGGTCCACGAGATGCAGGACGAGTACGCGTGGCTGCTGGAGCAGATGCCGCAGGGGCGCCCGGTGCCGTCCTCGGTCCTGGACATCCGCTGGATGATCGAGGAGCTCCGGGTCAGCTATTTCGCCCACGCTCTGGGCACGGCGTACCCGGTCTCCGACAAGCGGATCGTGAAGGCCATCGACGCCGCGGTGCCGTAACGGCGTGCGCACTCCGGGTGAGTTCGCGCAGGAGGCGCACCCTCCTGTACAGTCTCTTCTCGCAGCGCAACGCACAAATGGCGCCGCGAAACCTGGTCCTGTGGAGCAGTTTGGAGTGCTCGCCACCCTGTCAAGGTGGAGGCCGCGGGTTCAAATCCCGTCAGGACCGCAGTAGGCAGTGAACGCAGAGGCCCGCACCCGCAAGGGACGCGGGCCTTCTCCGTATCCCGACCCGCAGGCCCGTTCCCCGTGAGGGACGCGGGCCTTCTCCGTGTCCGGTCCCGGTGAGCCCGGGGCTTCGGACCGGGGCTCGGGTGTGGTCCGGACCTGGCTGAAGCCGTGTGAGAAGCCTCCGTGAGAGCTCCACGCCGTCTTGACGGCCGCCCCCTTCCCCCGGTACCCAGAAGGCAGGGACCGCCTTCCGTGCGGCCTCCGGAGGTGTCGTATGGCGGGATCGGTCAGGCACGAGACGCGGGCGTTGCTCCGTGCGCACCTGGCGGCCGCATCCTCGTACCGCCACCTGACGCGACACTGCCCGATATGCCACCACCTGCTGCGGCTGGCGATGGACGGCGCCCCACAGGCCGCCCGGGCCGACCGGGCGGCGCTCGACAGGGGCGCCGGCGTCGAGGACGAGAGCCCTGCCCCCGCATGACCGCCGACGCGTCCCGAGCCGCCAACTCGTGACTCCTCTAGTGCACATGAACCGGGGGCGACAAGGAGTCCGGCGTGTGACGGGTGTCACCGCATGAGTTTCCGAAAGTGCGGTATTTACGGCTCACCTACAACTGGTCAATTTTATATGTGCAATTGCACCAGCTGTCCGGGGGCACCCACAGCAGAACCGACAGGCCTCCCCAGACTCCGACAAGGCCACTCACAGACCCGCCCCACCGGTCACGTTCCGCGCACAAAAAAGATCGCGCTGGACCCGGCGGAGTCCAGCGCGATCGACGACGCACCCTGTGTTGTGCTCGAAAAGCCGGAGGGGCTTGGGCGTGGGGCCTGTTGGGGCAGGACCCGCGTCGCTTGGAGCTGTGGTTCCG
Source organism: Streptomyces violaceoruber (assembly GCA_000720805.1). Lineage (GTDB taxonomy): Bacteria > Actinomycetota > Actinomycetes > Streptomycetales > Streptomycetaceae > Streptomyces > Streptomyces cellulosae_A. The sequence continues at coordinate 16,380 of JODI01000107.1, read as the reverse complement.
GGCACATCGACAAGTGGGGGACCTGCCGGTTTTGCCCGGGTTATTCAGTTGTTCAGGCCTCGCTGCGCTGCTGCGGGATACCCGCGAGCAGAGCGCGGACCTCAGCCTCGCGGTAACGGCGGTGCCCGCCGAGCGTACGGATGGACGTGAGCTTGCCGGCCTTCGCCCACCGCGTGACCGTCTTCGGGTCGACGCGGAACATCGTGGCGACCTCAGCCGGGGTCAGCAGCGGCTCGGCATCAGGGGTGCGAGCGGTCATGAGCGGCCTCCTCGGGAGAACCGAACCTTCTCGGTTCTTTCCTCTAAATTCTGCACCTTGACCCGCGTTGCCCGAAATGGCGGACGCGAGTCGAGTCGGTTATAGGACGAACGGCTTGTCCTCGGCACTACAACTACACCATCCGTCCAGCCGCGTCGGCCAAACCGATGGAATTGCCCCTCCAGGTGTTCATCAGCGACGGAAGCCGATGGACCATGCCATAGCGGACAGTCACGCCACTGTGACGATCAGTCACAGGACGATCAGGAGTCACGAGACCCCCCAAAGCACGCAATGCTGAGAATCCGCCCACATCGCGACGCAACGGGACGGAGGGAGTCCTCCCCGGACTCCTTGTCCTATTTTGGCATGAGGAGGGGCAAGGGGCGCAAGGGCCCCGTACGTGCGGTCCGTCACGCTTGACACACTTGGCGCGAACGCCCGGATCGGAACCTACGTCCCTTGTTGACGAAACCTCAGGACACAGATCGGTTCGAGGACGAAACCCCAAAAACGGCGTCAGGTCAAACATCCGTTCGTGACCTAAGGCACTTTCAGTTCGCCGAGCGCCGGTCCCGCACCGACCGCCAGCGCTCCACGAGCCGCGCGTACGCCTCTCCGGCGGCGACCCCGTCGCCGTGCCGCAGCGCCTCGATCCCGTCGGCCACGTCGGCCGCCGAGTGATCGCCCTCCAGCTCACCGGCCGGCAGCACGTGCACCAGGCCGCCGTAGTCCAGCTCCACCAGGGAACGCGGGTGGAACTCCTCCAGCCAGCGCCCCACGTCGATCAGGCCGTCGATCAGCGGCCCCTCGTCGATGGCGTCCTTGAGCGCCCGCAGGGCCCGCGCCACCCGCCGCCGGGCCTGCACCATGGGCGTGCGGTAGCGCAGCATCGGCGGGATGTCGCCGGAGGCCTTGTCGAACCGCCGCTCCGCGTCGGAGACCAGCACGAACCAGTTGATCGGCACCTGCCAGGTCGCCGTACGGATCCAGGGCCGCGCGTCCGGGTTGCGGGTCAGCCAGCGCTCGTAGTCCTGGGCCGCCTGACGCCGTACGACGGGGGGCAGCACCGCGTCCAGGACGGACGGCGGGAGTTCCTCGGTGAGGTCCTCCAGGGCCTGCCAGCCGCGCAGCCGGGTGCGCCACGGGCAGACGCACACCACGCCGTCCACCTCGAGCACGAAGGCGTCGCCACTCTCGTGCACCGGCACGGGGATCGGCGGGGTGGGCAGCAGGTCGGCCAGCGAACGGCGCAGTTCGTCCTGGTACGAGGGGCGGTCGGGGCGGCGGGCGTAGCGCGCCCAGTGGTCGCGCTCCGGCTCGGGGAAGGCGGCCAGCGGTTCGTACACGCGCAGATAGGTCGCGTAGGGGACGATCACGGAGGACACCTTGGGCACGCCTGCTCCCTCCCCCGCCCTCTGCCGGGAAAACCTGCGAAACCCGCACCCGAACGGGCGGGAAAACCATGCAAATCGTCGCACGGGTGTACTCCGCGAGGGGGTGATCCTGAGCACTGCGCGGATCGCGGAGCTCCCAGGCTCTAATCTCGTGCTCACAGCCCCCGCCATCCTCACGGGAGCTGGTCTCCACCCCGCCGCACCTACTCAGGAGTCACCACCGTGACCGACGTAACCGGCGCACCTGCTGATGTACTGCAGACACTGTTCCACTCGGAGCAGGGCGGTCATGAGCAAGTCGTGCTCTGCCAGGACCGGGCCAGCGGTCTCAAGGCCGTCATCGCCCTCCACAGCACCGCCCTGGGCCCCGCGCTCGGCGGTACGCGCTTCTATCCGTACGCCAGTGAGGCGGAGGCCGTCGCCGACGCGCTGAACCTCGCGCGCGGGATGTCGTACAAGAACGCCATGGCCGGTCTGGACCACGGCGGCGGCAAGGCCGTGATCATCGGGGACCCGGAACGGGACAAGACCGAGGAGCTGCTGCTCGCCTACGGCCGGTTCGTGGCCTCGCTCGGCGGGCGGTACGTCACCGCCTGCGACGTCGGCACATACGTCGCCGACATGGACGTCGTGGCGCGCGAGTGCCGCTGGACGACGGGCCGGTCGCCGGAGAACGGCGGCGCGGGCGACTCCTCGGTCCTGACCGCGTTCGGCGTCTACCAGGGCATGCGGGCCTGCGCGCAGCACCTGTGGGGCGACCCGTCACTGCGCGGCCGCACGGTCGGCATCGCGGGCGTCGGCAAGGTCGGACGCCATCTGGTGGAGCACCTGCTGGCGGAGGGCGCTCAGATCGTGATCACGGACGTACGGCCGGAAGCCGTGGAGCGGATCGTCGCCGAGCACCCCTCCGTGGGCGTGGTCGCCGACACCGAGCGCCTGATCCAGATCGAGGGTCTCGACATCTACGCCCCGTGCGCGCTCGGCGGCGCCCTGAACGACGTCACCGTGCCCGTGCTGACCGCGCGGATCGTCTGCGGCGCCGCCAACAACCAGCTCGCCCACCCGGGCGTCGAGAAGGACATCGCCGACCGCGGGATCCTCTACGCGCCGGACTACGTGGTGAACGCCGGCGGTGTCATCCAGGTCGCCGACGAGCTCCACGGGTTCGACTTCGACCGGTGCCGGGCGAAGGCGGCGAAGATCTACGACACCACGCTCGCCATATTCGCACGTGCGAAGACGGACGGGATTCCGCCGGCCGCGGCGGCCGACCGGATCGCCGAGCAGCGGATGGCGGAGGGGCGAGGGGCGCGCTGAAGGGCGTCTTTCGGGTTTGACCGGTACCCGTCGGCGCACACTTAGAGAGAACTCTCACGTTCGTCGGCGGGTCGCCTGCCGAGAAGTGGTTAAAATCGCGGTTGACCAGCGGGGACAGGGCACCCCGAGGGTCCTGGGTCCGGGCACGTCCGGTGGGCGACGTACCGTATGGGCGTGGGCTCAGGTACCGTGGATGCCCTACGGACCGGTCTCTCCGCGGAGAGTCCGTTCCAGATCATGAACGCGTGTCAAGACTCTGGGGCCGTCGAGCCCCGTCACCGAGGGGGTCGAGCCATGGGGCGCGGCCGGGCCAAGGCCAAGCAGACGAAGGTCGCCCGCCAGCTGAAGTACAACAGCGGCGGGACAGACCTGTCGCGTCTGGCCAGTGAGCTGGGCGCTTCGACTTCGAGTCAGCCGCCGAATGGCGAGCCGTTCGAGGACGATGATGACGACGACGACCCGTACGCCCAGTACGCGGATCTGTACAACGACGACGATGAGGACGAGGACGACGAGTCCGGTCCCGCGTCGCAACGCCGCGGGGCTTGACGATCTAGCTGCGCTCGACCCGGTCCGGGTGGGTCACACCTCCCGGACCGGGTTTTGCGCTGCCTTCGTCGCCTTCGTCGCTCTTCACGGCAGGGATCAGACGGCGTAGTCGCCGACCAGTTCCGCGCCGGTCGTGTGGTCGCCGCGGTCCGTGATCTCCCCGGCGACCCAGGCGTCGACCCCACGGTCGGCCAGGGTGGCCAGGGCGACGTCCGTCGACTCCGCCGGGACGATCGCGATCATGCCCACGCCCATGTTCAGGGTCTTCTCCAGCTCCAGGCGTTCGACCCGGCCCGTCCTGCCGACGAGATCGAAGACGGGGGCCGGGGTCCAGGTGGAGCGGTCGACGATCGCGTGCAGTGTGTCGGGGATCACCCGGGCCAGGTTGGCGGCGAGTCCGCCGCCCGTGACGTGGCTGAAGGCGTGCACGTCGGTGGTGCGGGTGAGGGCCAGGCAGTCCAGCGAGTAGATCTTGGTGGGCTCCAGGAGCTCCTCGCCCAGCGTGCGGCCGAACTCCTCGATCCGCGCGTCCAGGGACAGACCGGCCTCGTTCAGCAGGACGTGGCGGACGAGCGAGTACCCGTTCGAGTGAAGACCGGAAGCCGCCAGGGCGATCACCGCGTCACCCGTACGAATGCGATCCGGGCCGAGGAGGCGGTCGGCCTCCACCACGCCCGTACCGGCGCCGGCGACGTCGAAGTCGTCCGGGCCGAGCAGACCCGGGTGCTCGGCCGTCTCACCGCCGACCAGAGCGCAGCCGGCCAGGACACAGCCCTCGGCGATGCCCTTGACGATGGCGGCGACCCGCTCCGGGTGGACCTTGCCGACACAGATGTAGTCGGTCATGAACAGCGGCTCGGCCCCGCACACCACGATGTCGTCCATGACCATCGCGACCAGGTCATGGCCGATCGTGTCGTAGACGCCGAGCCGGCGCGCGATGTCGACCTTGGTGCCGACGCCGTCGGTGGCGGAGGCGAGCAGGGGGCGCTCGTAGTTCTTGAGGGCGGAGGCGTCGAAGAGGCCGGCGAAACCGCCGAGGCCGCCGAGGACCTCGGGGCGCTGCGTCTTCTTCACCCACTCCTTCATCAGCTCGACGGCGCGGTCGCCCGCTTCGATGTCGACACCTGCTGTTTTGTAAGACGCCGCTGCGTCGCTGGCACCAGTTGTCTCAGACATGACTAATGAGAACCTTCGTGTCGTACGGCAGGTGGAACGGGCCGATTACGGACGGCGGATCGCGTCGGCCGCGGCCGTGGCTGCCGGACCGGCGGCCAGCTCGGTCTCCAGGAGCTGCTTGCCGAGCAGCTCGGGGTCCGGGAGGTCCATCGGGTACTCACCGTCGAAGCAGGCGCGGCAGAGGTTCGGCTTGGCGATGGTGGTCGCCTCGATCATGCCGTCTATGGAGATGTACGCCAGCGAGTCGGCGCCGAGCGAGGTGCCGATCTCGTCGATGGTCATGCCGTTGGCGATGAGCTCGGCGCGGGTGGCGAAATCTATGCCGAAGAAGCAGGGCCACTTCACGGGCGGGGAGGAGATCCGGATGTGGACCTCGGCGGCGCCCGCCTCGCGGAGCATCCGGACCAGGGCGCGCTGGGTGTTGCCGCGCACGATCGAGTCGTCGACGACGACCAGGCGCTTGCCCTTGATGACTTCCTTCAGCGGGTTCAGCTTCAGCCGGATACCGAGCTGGCGGATCGTCTGGGAGGGCTGGATGAACGTACGTCCGACGTACGCGTTCTTCACCAGGCCGGCGCCGAACGGGATGCCGGAGGCCTCCGCGTAGCCGATGGCGGCCGGGGTGCCCGACTCCGGGGTCGCTATGACCAGGTCGGCCTCGGCCGGGGCTTCCTTGGCGAGCTTGCGGCCCATCTCCACACGGGAGAGGTACACGTTCCGGCCGGCGATGTCGGTGTCCGGGCGGGCGAGGTAGACGTACTCGAAGACGCAGCCCTTGGGCTTCGCTTCCGCGAATCTGGAGCTGCGCAGGCCGTTCTCGTCGATGGCGACGAACTCGCCCGGCTCGATCTCGCGGACGTAGGCCGCGCCGCAGATGTCGAGGGCGGCGGACTCGGAGGCCACGACCCAGCCGCGCTCCAGGCGCCCGAGGACCAGCGGGCGGATGCCCTGCGGGTCACGGGCGGCGTAGAGGGTGTGCTCGTTCATGAAGACGAGCGAGAAGGCGCCCTGGACCTGGGGGAGGACCACGGGAGCGGCCTCCTCGATGGTCAGCGGCTTGCCGTCCGCGTCGACCTGGGCCGCGAGGAGCGCGGTGAGCAGGTCGGTGTCGTTGGTGGCCGCGACACGGGTCGAGCGGCCGTTGGTGTCCTTGGGCAGGTCGGCGACCATCTCGGCGAGCTGCGCCGTGTTGACCAGGTTGCCGTTGTGGCCGAGCGCGATGGAGCCGTGCGCGGTGGCACGGAACGTCGGCTGGGCGTTCTCCCACACGGAGGCGCCGGTGGTCGAGTAGCGGGCGTGACCGACCGCGATATGACCCTGGAGCGAACCGAGCGAGGTCTCGTCGAAGACCTGGGAAACGAGACCCATGTCCTTGAAGACGAGGATCTGGGAGCCGTTGCTGACCGCGATTCCCGCGGATTCCTGGCCTCGATGCTGGAGGGCGTAGAGCCCGAAGTAAGTGAGCTTGGCGACCTCTTCGCCCGGAGCCCAGACACCGAAGACGCCGCAAGCGTCCTGGGGGCCTTTCTCACCGGGGAGCAGATCATGACTGAGTCGACCGTCACCACGTGGCACGCATCCGAGTGTAGGCGAGATCGCGCACTGGTCCGAATTGGGGATACGCGACACCCATGGATCACTCGACGGCGACGGCTCGCAGGGTGTTTCCGTTTTCGCTGGTCAGGGCCAGCGTATTGGCGTCGATCCGGTAGCTGAGCGTCTTGCCGAACAGACTCAGCAGGGCCCTTTCGGTGTCCATGAGTGAGGCGTCGCACATCATTCGGGTGGTGGACGGGGCGCCCAGAGTGATATGTCCGTCGCGGACGGTGGCCTTGGCGTTGACGTGGTTGCAGCCGAGCCTGCCGCCGGCCTTGCCGGTCTTCTCGTCGAACGTGAGGTGGGTGTCCCGCCCGGCCCGGTGCGTCCTCCCGTCCACGGTGACGCTGTCGATCTTCCAGCGGACGCCGGTGACGGGTCGCTCGGCGCCGACCGAGTCGCTGCCGGCCGGTGCGTCGTCCGCCTTCTCGTTGCCGCAGGCCACCGCGAGCGGGATGAGGGCCACGGCGGCCGTGGTGACCAGGGGCGTGATCAGTCGCTGCTTCTGCCTGTACATGCCGATTCGACGGGACATGCGGGGGGATCGGTTCCACCCGGGCGCGGGTTCAGCTCAGCAAGGGCAGCAGCCCGCCGAGATCCGCCCGCTCCCCGCTCGCGCTGACCTTCGCCTCCTCGACCGCGTCCTGCCAGCTCACCCGCCCGGTCGCGAGCCGGATCCAGGTCAGCGGGTCGGTCTCGACCACGTTGGGCGGGGTGCCACGGGTGTGCCGGGGCCCTTCGACGCACTGCACCACGGCGTACGGCGGGATCCGCACCTCGGTGGAGCCGCCGGGCGCCTTCACGGCGAGCGCGTCGGCGAGGAGGCGGGTGGCCGCGGCGAGGGCCTGACGGTCGTACGGGATGTCGAGGGCGGGGACGGCGGCGTTCAGGTCGTCGGAGTGGACGACGAGTTCGACGGTACGGGTGACCAGGTAGTCGTCGAGGCTCATGGCACCGGTGCGGGCGGCGAGCAGGCGGGTGCCGGGGACGGAGGCGAGGCGCTCGGTGAGGCGTTCCTCGGTACGGGCGAACAGGGCGTCCAGGTCGGGGTGGGCCCCGGCGAGGTCCCGGGTGCCGTCGGCGATGTCGCCGGCCCGGGCCGCGGTGGCGAACGGCCAGTCCAGGAGGGTGAGCTCGGGGCGCGGGGGCTCGTCACGGTCGATGTTGCGGCTGACGGTCTCCACGGCCATGGTCACGTGCGCCGCCAGGTCCCGCACGGTCCAGCCAGGGAGCCGGGTGGGGAGGTTGAGCTGCTCGGGGGCGAGGGTGCGGACGGCGTCCCGGACGTTCCCGAACTGGGTGAGGATCGCGGTGCGGATCCTGCCGGGGTCATAGGTGCGCGCGCGCTTCTTGGCCGGGGGCATGGGGAGCAGCCTAGGGCGACTGGGGGGTGCCGCTGCCAGTCGTACTGCTCCTCGGTGGGCGGTCGGACCGCACCGTATCGGGACCGCGCCGTTTGCCGTGGGACGCGCGAAGCCCCGCCCCGGAACTTCTCCGGGACGGGGCTTCGCCGTCGTACGACTGCGGCCAGGAGGTACGGCCACCCCTGCGGCCGCTCAGGCCACGCTCACGCCAGCAGCGCCGGGATCGTCTCCTCGTGGGCCTTGCGCAGCTCCTCCAGGGACAGTTCGAACTCGCCCTGGAGCTCGATCGTGTCGCCGTCGACGACGCCGATGCGGGTGACGGGCAGCCCCCGCGCCCCGCACATGTCGTTGAAGCGGAGCTCCTCCGAACGCGGGACGGCGACGACCGCGCGGCCCGCCGACTCCGAGAAGAGGAGGGTGAAGGCGTCCAGGCCGTCCGGGACGATCAGGCGCGCGCCCTTGCCGCCGAGCAGCGCCGACTCGACGACCGCCTGGATCAGGCCGCCGTCGGACAGGTCGTGCGCGGAGTCGATCATGCCGTCGCGGGAGGCGGAGATCAGGATCTCGGCGAGCAGGCGCTCGCGCTCCAGGTCGACCTTCGGGGGCAGACCGCCGAGGTGGTCGTGGATCACCTGGGACCATGCCGAGCCGCCGAACTCCTCACGGGTGTCGCCGAGGAGGTAGAGCAGCTGGCCCTCCTCCTGGAAGGCGACCGGCGTGCGGCGGGCCACGTCGTCGATGACACCGAGGACCGCGACCACCGGGGTGGGGTGGATGGCCGCCTCGCCCGTCTGGTTGTAGAGGGAGACGTTGCCGCCGGTCACCGGGGTGCCCAGCTGCTGGCACGCGTCGGCGAGACCGCGGATGGCCTCCGCGAACTGCCACATCACGGCGGGGTCCTCGGGCGAGCCGAAGTTCAGGCAGTCGGAGACGGCGAGCGGCTTGGCACCGGTGGTGGCGACGTTGCGGTACGCCTCGGAGAGTGCCAGCTGGGCGCCGTGGTACGGGTCGAGCTTCGCGTACCGGCCGTTGCCGTCCGTCGCGATGGCGACGCCGAGCCCCGTCTCCTCGTCGATGCGGATCATGCCCGAGTCCTCGGGCTGCGCCAGCACCGTGTTTCCCTGCACGAAGTGGTCGTACTGGGAGGTGATCCACTTCTTGGAGGCCTGGTTGGGGGACGACACCAGCTTGATGACCTGCTGCTTCAGCTCGTCCGACGTCGTCGGCCGGGGCAGCCGGCCCGCGTCGTCCGCCTGGAGTTCGTCCTGCCAGGACGGGCGGGCGTAGGGGCGCTCGTAGACCGGGCCGTCGTGCGCGACCGTGCGCGGGTCGACGTCGACGATCTTGCCGCCGTGCCAGTAGATCTCCAGGCGGTCGCCGTCGGTCACCTCACCGATGACGGTGGCGATGACGTCCCACTTGTCGCAGATCTCCAGGAACCGGTCGACCTTCTCCGGCTCGACGACCGCGCACATGCGTTCCTGCGACTCGCTCATGAGGATTTCCTCGGGCGAGAGGGTGGAGTCGCGCAGGGGTACGTCGTCCAGCGTCACGCGCATGCCGCCGGAGCCGTTCGACGCCAGCTCGGACGTGGCGCAGGACAGGCCCGCCGCGCCCAGGTCCTGGATGCCGACGACCAGCTTCTCCTTGAAGGCCTCCAGGGTGCACTCGATGAGGAGCTTCTCCTGGAAGGGGTCGCCGACCTGCACGGCCGGACGCTTCGACGGCTTGGCGTCGTCGAAGGTCTCCGAGGCCAGGATCGAGGCGCCGCCGATGCCGTCGCCGCCGGTGCGGGCCCCGTACAGGATGACCTTGTTGCCCGCGCCGGACGCCTTGGCGAGGTGGATGTCCTCGTGCCGCATGACGCCGATCGCACCGGCGTTGACCAGCGGGTTGCCCTGGTAGCAGGCGTCGAAGACGACCTCGCCGCCGATGTTCGGCAGGCCGAGGCAGTTGCCGTAGCCGCCGATGCCGGCGACGACGCCCGGGAGGACGCGCTTGGTGTCGGGGTGGTCCGCCGCACCGAAACGGAGGGGGTCCACGACGGCGACCGGGCGGGCGCCCATCGCGATGATGTCGCGGACGATGCCGCCGACACCCGTGGCCGCGCCCTGGTAGGGCTCGACGTAGGAGGGGTGGTTGTGCGACTCGACCTTGAAGGTGACCGCGTAACCCTGGCCGACGTCCACGACGCCCGCGTTCTCGCCGATGCCGACGAGCAGGGCGTCGGACTGCGGGGCCTTCTCGCCGAACTGGCGCAGGTGCACCTTGGAGGACTTGTAGCTGCAGTGCTCGGACCACATGACCGAGTACATGGCGAGCTCGGCACCGGTAGGCCGGCGGCCGAGGATCTCCACGACCCGCTCGTACTCGTCCTTCTTCAGGCCGAGTTCGGCCCAGGGCAGCTCGACGTCGGGGGTCGCGGCCGCGTGCTCGACCGTGTCCAGAGGCGTCCGGCTCATACGTTGACCAGCTTCTTGAGGATCGAGGTGAAGAAGGGGAGGCCGTCGGTGCGGCCGGTGCCGATGAGCGGCTCCACGGCGTGCTCCGGGTGCGGCATCAGGCCCACGACGTTGCCCGCCTCGTTGGTGATGCCGGCGATGTCCCGCAGCGAACCGTTCGGGTTGAAGTCCAGGTACCGGAACGCGACCCGGCCCTCCGCCTCCAGCTTGTCCAGCGTGTACTCGTCGGCGACGTACCGGCCGTCCATGTTCTTCAGCGGGATGTTGATCTCCTGGCCGGCCGAGTAGTCGGTCGTCCAGGCGGTGTCCGCGTTCTCCACCCGCAGCTTCTGGTCGCGGCAGATGAAGTGGAGGTGGTCGTTGCCGAGCATCCCGCCCGGGAGCAGGTGGGCCTCGGTGAGGATCTGGAAGCCGTTGCAGATGCCGAGGACCGGGAGGCCGGCCTTCGCCTGCTCGATGAGGGGCTCCATCACCGGCGAGAAGCGCGCGATGGCGCCGGCGCGCAGATAGTCGCCGTAGGAGAAACCGCCGCACAGCACCACGGCGTCGACCTGGTGGAGGTCCTTGTCCTTGTGCCACAGGGCGACCGGTTCGGCGCCCGCGAGGCGGATCGCGCGCTGGGTGTCCCGGTCGTCGAGGCTGCCCGGGAAAGTGACGACGCCAATACGAGCGGTCACTTCGCGGCCTCCGCCACTTCCTCCACCTTGACGGTGAAGTCCTCGATCACGGTGTTGGCGAGGAAGGATTCCGCAAGATCGTGGATGCGGGCGAGCGCGGCCTCGTCGACCGGTCCGTCAACTTCCAGTTCGAATCGCTTTCCCTGACGTACGTCCGAGATGCCGTCGAAACCCAGACGCGGCAGCGCGCGCTGCACCGCCTGGCCCTGGGGGTCGAGGATCTCCGGCTTGAGCATGACGTCGACTACGACGCGTGCCACTGGCACTCCCGGTGTTGTGGTGCTGGAGCAGCTTCCTGCTGGTGTCTTCAGACTACCCGGACAAAATTTCTACGCGGGTAGAGTTGTAGGAATCTACGTGACGGCCATCACGATCAGGTGTCGGAGGGGCGCCTTCACGAAAAGTTCAGGGAAAGATCCCGGATCGATGCACCACAGGTATTGCGCCGGGGACACGCGGACAGATTTAGTCGGGCTTCACATTGCATTGCCGGGCACTGTACAAATGAATTGGCAATAGCCGATACTTTGCCCATTAACAGGCGGACAGTCGACATCTCCCAGACGTCTGAGCACGTCATCGCAGAGGTGTCGCACGAAGGGACCGATATTCGTGGCGCAGAAGGTCGTGGTCACTCTCTTTGACGACATCGACGGCTCGGAAGCGGCGGAAACGATCGCCTTCGGACTCGACGGCAAGTCGTACGAGATCGACCTGAATCAAGCAAATGCCAAGCACCTGCGCACGGCGCTCGCGCCGTACGTGGAGGCCGGCCGCAAGCGGTCGAGGTCGGGCAAGGCCTACAAGCAGACGGAGGTCGCCCCCGACCCGGCGGCCGTCCGGGCCTGGGCACAGGCGAACAAGATGGACGTCCCGGCGCGCGGGCGCATCCCGAAGAAGGTCTACGAGGCGTTCGCCGCCGCGCAGTGAGCCATGGGCCGACGACCGGTCATCCGCCCCTCGGCACAACCGACTTGCGTTGCACCCCACCTGGTCAGCTAGAGTCTGGAGCACGCCGAGGGGCGAGGCCGAAAAGCCCAGCCCACGGAGTACATGCGGGTGTAGTTCAGTAGTAGAACATCCCCCTTCCAGGGGGAAGGCGCAGTGTGCAATTCCTGTCACCCGCTCTGCACCGCCGGTCCGTCCACAGCTGTGGATCAGGTAGGCTGGTGCTCGCGCCGATCGGTGAGAGCCGGTCGGAGGCAATGCGGACGTAGCTCAGTTGGTAGAGCGCAACCTTGCCAAGGTTGAGGTCGCGAGTTCGAACCTCGTCGTCCGCTCTTGTGAAGAAGGCCCCGGTCCAGTGGACCGGGGTTTTTTCGTGCCCATGTGCCCAGGTGTTCGCGGGCCCGGGTGGGACGTGTCCGTCTGACATTTGTCATGCCGAGTGATGACATCGCGCACTGCTGCCCAACCCGGAAAGCCGGGACGCTGAGGGCATGGACATGAACACCAACGAACACGAACACGTGATTGAGGTCACTGACCTCCGGCGTGTGTACGGGGGCGGGTTCGAGGCGGTGCGCGGCATCACCTTCTCCGTGCGCCGCGGCGAGGTCTTCGCGCTGCTCGGCACCAACGGCGCAGGAAAGACGTCGACCGTCGAGCTGCTGGAGGGACTCGCCCGGCCGGCCGGGGGCCGGGTACGGGTCCTCGGGCACGATCCCCACGCCGAGCGGGACGTCGTACGCCCGCGGACCGGGGTCATGTTGCAGGAGGGCGGCTTTCCGTCCGAGCTGACCGTCACGGAGACCGCGCGGATGTGGGCGGGCTGTGTGAGCGGGGCGCGGCCGCCGCGGGAGGCGCTGGCGCTGGTCGGGCTGGAGCGGCGGGCCGGCGTACGGGTCAAGCAGTTGTCCGGAGGTGAGCGGCGGCGCCTGGATCTGGCGCTCGCGCTGCTCGGCCGGCCCGAGGTGCTGTTCCTGGACGAGCCGACGACCGGGCTGGACGCCGAAGGCCGCCGGGAGACCTGGGAGTTGGTACGGGCACTGCGCGACGGCGGTACGACCGTGCTGCTGACCACGCACTATCTGGAGGAGGCCGAGGGTCTCGCCGACCGGCTGGCCATCCTCCACGAGGGACGGATCGCGGCCGCCGGGACACCGGCCGAGGTGACCGCCGCGCAGCCCTCCCGGATCTCCTTCGAACTGCCCGACGGCTACTTCGTGGGCGACCTGCCGTCGCTCGGTGAGCTGGGGGTGGTCGGACACGAGGTCGACGGGAGGGTCGTACGGCTGCGGACGCGGGACCTCCAGCGGACGGCCACCGGGGTGCTGGTGTGGGCCCGGCGGGCCGAGGTGGAGCTGCGGCGGCTGGATGTGCGGTCGGCCTCGCTGGAGGAGGCCTTCCTGAGGATCGCACGCGAGGCCTCTGCCAAGACGGCCGACCGGTACGAGGAGTTCGCGGCGTGAGCGGGGCCGTCACCACCGCGGCGGGGCGCGTCACGGCGCTCGCGCGGGCCGAGCTGACGCTGTTCGGGCGGAGCAAGGGCGCGATCGTCACGGCGGTGTTCGTGCCGCTGTTGCTGCCGGTCAGTGTGCGCTCGTTCGTCGGACAGATGGACCTCAAGGGCTCGGGGTTGAGCATCGGGACGGTGCTGCTGCCCGGAGCCATCGGGTTCTCGCTGCTGTTCGCCGTGTACTCGGTGCTGGTGGGGGTCTTCGTCGGGAGGCGCGAGGAACTCGTCCTCAAGCGGCTGCGCACGGGTGAGCCGCGGGACCGGGAGATTCTGGCGGGGGCCGCGCTGCCGGCCGTCGTCACGGGGCTGGTGCAGTCCCTGATTCTGGTGGTGGGCTGTTCGGTCCTGCTCGACCTGCCCGCCCCGAAGGCTCCCCAACTCGCGGTGGTGGGGGTGGTGTTGGGGCTGGTGATGTGCGCGGCGCTCGCCGCCGTCACGGCCGGCTTCACTCGTACCGTGGAGAGTGCCCAGGTCAGCTCGATGCCGCTGGTGATCGTCTCCATAGCGGGCTCCGGGGTCACCGTACCGCTGGAGTTGCTGCCGGACCGGATGGCCTCGGTGCTCGAACTGCTGCCGCTGTCACCGGTGATCACACTGGTGCGCGGCGGCTGGACGGGTGAGCTGTCGCTGTACGAGGCGGTGGGCCCGGTCATGACGGCACTGGCCTGGACGGCGATCGGAGTGTTGGCTGTACGGCGGTGGTTCCGGTGGGAGCCGCGGCGCTGATAGACGGGGGTGGCGAGGTGCGCAGACCGGTGCGGTGGTGGCGGGGCAAGAGCACTCCGGCGAAGGTGGAGGCGTACACGCGGTGGTCGTTCCACCTCTTCGCGTTGATCGAGATCCTCTCGGCCGGGTTGCCGGTCTTCGGACGCGTGGGGACGGGGCTGGCGGGCTGGCTGGCACTGATGGTGTGCGTGCACGGTGTCGCCTGTGCGATGACCGCGTCGGCGGCGCTGGACTGGACGCGCGGCCGACGTGAGCAGCCCGTCCGGATGCTGTGGACGCTCGGCTCCGTCACCGCGGCGGTCGCCGTGGCGGCCGTCGCGATCGCCGAGCGCGGCCCGGACGGCGACGGTGTCGACGGCGCGGCGGGCGGGGTCTTCGCGACCGTGCTGATCTTCGGCGCCGGCATCATCTCCCTCGGCGTCCGCCGTCGGCGGCGGGTCTTCGCGGTCGTGGCGGGCTTCGCGGCGGGCTCGGGGCTGGTGGCGTTCCCGATCGGCCTGCCCGGCCCCGCCTCGCTGGTCGTCGCGCTGACGGTACTGGTCGGCGCCGGGTTCCTCGCCTTCACCTCGGCCTTCTCCGTCTGGCTCCTCGACGCCGTCTACGAACTCGACGAGGCCCGCGAGACCCGGGCCCGGCTCGCCGTCGCCGAGGAGCGGCTGCGCTTCGGGCGGGACCTGCACGACGTGATGGGGCGGAATCTGGCCGTCATCGCGCTGAAGAGCGAACTCGCCGTGCAGTTGGCTCGGCGTGGGCGGACCGAGGCCGTGGAGCAGATGATCGAGGTGCAGCGCATCGCGCGGGAGACGCAGCGCGAGGTACGGGATGTCGTACGGGGATATCGCGAGGCCGACCTCGAAGCCGAACTCGCGGGTGCGCGGGGCGTGTTGACGGCTGCCGGAATCCGGTGCGAGGTGACCGGCGGCGCGGCGTCCGGGCTGCCGGCCGAGGTGCAGTCGGCGCTCGGGTGGGTGGTACGGGAGGCGACCACCAACGTGCTGCGGCACGGGGACGCGGGGCGGTGCACGGTGGCGGTGCGGGTGACTGGGGGGCAGGTGGCTGGGGAGCGGGTTGTTGGAGAGCGGAGGGTGGCGGGACGGGTGGCCGAGGAGGGGGCTGCGGAGGGGCGGGCTGCAGAGGGGCCGGCTGCGAGAGAGCGGGGAGCGGCTGGGCAGGTCGCTGACGGGCGGGCTGCGGGAGAGCCGACGGTCGTGGGGCAGGGCACGGACGCGCGGGCTGCGGGAGAGCCGACGGTCGTGGGGCAGGGCACGGACGCGGGGGCTGCGGGACGGGCGGCGGTCGCGGGGCGGGTGGTGTTGATTGTGGAGAACGACGGGGCTCGGGCCTCCGGTGAGGGCGGCGGGTCGGGGCTCGCGGGGTTGCGGGAGCGGCTGGCGGCGGTGGACGGGACGCTGGAGGCGGGGTTCGCCGAGGGGGGCGTGTTCCGGGTGGTGGCGGAGGTGCCGTTGAGCACGGTCGAGGTAGACGCGGAGGTCGTGGCATGACGACGGCTCCGGTACGGCTGCTGCTCGCCGACGACGAACATCTGATCCGGGGCGCCCTCGCCGCGCTGCTGTCCCTGGAGGAGGACCTGCTGGTCGTGGCCGAGGCGGCCTCCGGTCCGGAAGCGCTGGCGATGGCGCTCGCCCACCAAGTCGATGTCGCCGTACTCGATCTGCAGATGCCCGGCGCGGACGGTGTGAGGGTCGCCACATCACTGCGGACCGAGCTGCCCGGCTGCCAGGTGCTGATCGTGACCAGTCACGGGCGGCCCGGGCATCTGAAGCGGGCCCTGGAGGCCGGGGTGCGGGGATTCGTGCCTAAGACCGTCAGCGCGCAGCGGCTCGCGGAGATCATCCGCACGGTGCACGCGGGAAACCGGTATGTCGACCCCGAGTTGGCCGCCGACGCGATCTCCGCCGGGGACTCGCCGCTGACCTCGCGGGAGGCGGAGGTGCTGGAGCTCGCCGCCGACGGGGCACCCGTCGCGGAGATCGCCGAGCGGGCCGCGCTGTCGCAGGGGACCGTACGGAACTACCTGTCGTCGGCCGTCTCCAAAATCGGGGCGGAGAATCGGCACGCGGCTGTGCGGCTCGCGCGGGAGCGGGGTTGGGTATAGTTGCTCTCGTGCCACGGCGCACTGCGGACGTAGCTCAGTTGGTAGAGCGCAACCTTGCCAAGGTTGAGGTCGCGAGTTCGAACCTCGTCGTCCGCTCCGGTGAAGCAAACCGCTTGTGAAGAAGGCCCCGGTCCACTGGACCGGGGCCTTCTTCACACGTGTTCTTCTGCCTAGTGCCGCAGCAGGCAACGTTTGCCCGTCAAGGAGCGGCGTCCGGTGCGTGCTCTGGGGGTCCCCCCTCTGGGGGAGTGCCGGCCGGAAGCCCTCGTACTGGACGTAC
>JODI01000106.1 GCA_000720805.1 Streptomyces violaceoruber | reverse complement strand
TATTCGTCGGCAGCGTCAGATGTGTATAAGAGACAGACCCACACCCGCCCCGCAGCCCACACACCGCCACCCCGACGAGTCCAGCGCTCGACACTCGCGCCCGCCCTCCGCGCCTCTTCATGCGTCCGCCCCTTCGATCAGTTCCCGCACCGCCGCGCCGCAGTAGAAGCCCTGGCAGCGCCCGGCCCCCGCCCGGGTCCGGCGGCGCAGGCCGTCCGGGCCCGACGGGGGGACGGTGCCGGCGAGGGCGTCGCGGATCTCGCCGCGGGACACCCGCTCGCAGTGGCAGACGAGGCTGCCGTACTCCGGGTCGGCGGCGATGAGTTCGGGCCGCTGGTACGGGCGTGGGAGGGTCTCGCCGAGGTTCGGCATGCGGACCGGCTCCAGTTCCTCGGTCGGCCCCAGGTCCAGCCCGATGCCGGCGAGCATCTCCGTGACGTACGAGGCGATGGCGAGCGAGGCGGTCAGGCCGGTCGAGCGGATGCCGCCGACGGTGACGTACGCCTGCTCGGGGTGGGCCGAGATGCGGTAGTCGTCGTGCTCGGTGGCGGCGCGCAGGCCCGCGTAGACGGCGGTGACCTCCTCGTCGAGGAGTGCGGGCAGGATGCGGCGGCCCTTGTCGCGGAGCAGGGTGAGCCCGTCGGCGGTGGAGCCGGTGGCCCGTTTGTCGTCGACGTCCTCGGCGGTGGGGCCGAGCAGGACGTTGCCGTACACCGTGGGCGCGACCAGCACGCCCTTGCCGAGGGCCGTGGGGACGGGCAGCAGGATGTGGCGGACGAGGTCGCGGGCGAACTTGTCGAAGACGAGGAGCTGGCCCCGGCGCGGCGTGACGGTGAAGTCGTCGTGCCCGAGCAGGCGGTCCAGCGCGTCGGCGTGCAGACCGGCCGCGTTGACCAGGCTGCGGGCGCGCAGGGTGCCCCGGCCGGTGTCGAGCACATGGACGCCGTCCCGTCGATTCACCGTCCGCACCGGGCAGTCGAGGTGCAGGTCGACTCCGTGGCGGACGGCCTGGGTGGCGTACGCCAGGGGCGTCGTCCACGGGCAGACGATGCTCTCGCCGGGTACGTGCAGGGCGGCGAGAGCGCCCGGACCGAGCTGCGGTTCACGCTCGTACAGCTCGGCCGGCCCGATCAGACCCGTCTCCCAGTACTCGTTGCGCTCGGCCTTCTCGGCCAGGCGGGGCAGCGCGGCGAGCTGCTCCTCGTCCCAGGCGACCAGGAGCGCGCCGACCGGTTCGACGGGGATGCCGGACTCGGCGGCGTACGCGGTCAGCAGCCGGGCGCCGTCGCGGACCAGGCGGGCCTCCAGCGAGCCGGGGACCGCGTCGAAACCGGTGTGCAGAATCGCCGTGTTGGCCTTCGAGGTGCCCTGACCGATGTCGTCCTGTGCCTCGACGAGGGCGACGCGCAGACCTGGGTGGCGGGCCAGGGCGCGGGCGATCGCACAGCCGACGACTCCGGCGCCGACGACCGCCACGTCGTACGTCGTCGAGGGCAGCGGGCCGCGCCGGGTGACCGTCATCGAGGCGTCCTCGCTTCCGCACCCCACCGCGCCGGCACGCCCCGCCCGCACACGGTCGCGCCGGGCGACGGCCCCCACCCGGTGGCCGTCATGGGGCCGTCCCGTCCAGCAGAGCGGCCACCGCGGCCCGGAACCCGGCCAGGCGCTCGGCCGCCGTGTCCGCGGGGATGCGCGGCTCGTACACGGCGGTGGGCTTCCAGTCCGGGAGCGCCTCGGTGACGGTCAGGCCCGGTTCGGCGCCGAGGCGGGCCAGGGCGCCCACCCCGAGGGCGGTCGCGTCGGGCAGCGCGGACACCTCCACGGGGCGTTGCAGCAGGTCGGCCTGGGTCTGCATGAGCAGGGCGGAGCGGGTCAGGCCACCGTCGACGCGCAGCACGTCGAGCGGCTCGCCGAGGTCGGTCGCGGCGGCCTCGGCGAGCGCGACCACCTGGGCGGCCAGACCCTCGCACAGCGCGCGCACCAGGTGCCCGGGGCCGGTGTCGAGGCCGAGTCCGGTGAGGGAGCCGCGCAGCTCACCGCGCCACCAGGGGGCGGCGAGTCCGGCGAGGGCCGGGACGAAGGTGACGCCGCCGCTGTCGGGCACGGCCCCGCCCACGGTGTCGAGGTCGGCGGCGCTCTTGATCACGCCGAGGTCGGTGAGCCAGCGGACGGCGGAGGCGGCCGTGTACACCTGGCCGTCGAGGCAGTAAGCGGTGCGTCCGCCGAGCCGCCAGGCGACACAGCCGGCCAGTCCGGAGGTGCCGCGCGTGGGTGTGTCGCCGGTGTGGGCGAGCAGGAACGCCCCCGTGCCGTAGGTGCACTTGGCGCCGCCGGGGGCGGTGATCCGCTGGGCGAGCAGGGCGGCCTGCTGGTCGACGAGCAGCCCGGTGAGCGGGATCTCAGGTCCGAAGGCGGTGGTGACGCCGACGAGCTCCGCCGCGTCCACGAGCCGTGGAAGCCGCTCACCGGACAGCCCGTACAGATCCAGTGCGCGCGGCGACCATTCCACCCGGTCCAGGTCCAGGAGCTGGGTACGTCCGGCGGTGGCGGCGTCCGTGACGTACGCGCCGGTGAGGCGGTGGACGAGCCAGGCGTCGCTCGTGGTGACGACTCCCTCGGTGGTCAGGTGCCGTCGAATCCAGGCCATTTTGGGCGCGGCGAAGTAGGGGTCGAGGGGCAGGCCGGTCAGCTGCCGCAACTCGTCCGCGTGTGCGGTGAGGCCGGCGCACACGGACTCGGCGCGGCGGTCCTGCCAGACGAGGGCGTCGGTGAGGGGGCGGCCGGTCGCCGGGTCCCAGGCCAGCACCGTCTCCCCCTGGTTGGCGAGGCCCAGCGCGACGACGGGCTCCCCCGCCTCGGCCAGGGCGCGGGTCCCGGCCTCCACGACCGAGTCGTACAACCCGGCCGGGTCGGCTTCCACCAGGCCACCGGGCAGATGACGGGGCCGTACGGCGGCGAACCCGGTGCCGAGGACTCCGCGTTCGGGGCAGATCACGAAGGCCTTGGTGCCGGACGTGCCCTGGTCGACGGCGAGCACCGGACCTGACATCACGCCCCTTCCCTCGGTGATCACCACCCGACAGCCTGCCGCCGCCTCCCGCACCGCGTCAAGCACGCCTGACCAGCGACGACTTCCACCAGCTCACTGGCTGAGGGCCCGCCGACCCACCGTCCCGGGAAAGGTGTTCGGAATCGTCCGGGGACCGTGGAAGGCACCCGACCGGCGCCCCTATAGTGACCGCCGACCAACACGATCTCCCCAACCGCCGCCCACGGGAGGGCTGTTGTTACTCCACCGTGCCGTCGTCCCGCCCGGCCCGGAACCCGGGGCGGGCGGCTGATGGCCAGAGACGAAGCCCGACCCGCCTACGATCCCGCAGGCCACGACAGCGAACTGCGCGCCGCCCTCCAGGAGGTGCGCACCGGGCGCTGGATGTCGATGCGCACCCTGCTGGAGCGGACCACGCCCTGGTGGCAGTGGACGCAGCGCACCCAGGTCCTGGCGGCCGCGGCGGCCGGCACCGACGTGGTGCGGGCCTGGCTCGACGAGGAGCCGCACAGTGTGCCGGGCGCGGTGATGCGGGCCCGGGTCGCGGTCGAGCGCGCGTTACGGGCCCGGCGCGAGAGTCACCGCCGTACGCACCAACTGTGGATCGAGGCCTGGGACGTGAGCGACGCGGCCACCCGGGCCGCGCCACGGGACCCGGTGCCCTGGATCTGTCTGCTGGCGCTCGCGCAACTGGACCGACGGCAGCTGTGGGTGGAGCACCGGACGGCGCCGCCCGCGCCGATGCTGCCATCCGGCCCGTGGGGGCTGCTGGCCGAGGCCGACCGGCGCGACCCGTACAACCGCGAGGCCCACCACCGCATGCTGCAGTTCCTGTACGCGCAGGCCTCCTCGGAGCGGCTGGCGGAGGCGGCCGGCTTCGCGCACCACGTGGCCGAGTCGGCCCCGCCGGGCTCCGCGCTGCACATGCTGCCCCTGTACGTCCGGGTCGAGCGCTACCGGCGCGGCGGCGGGCGCCCGGCCGCCCTGGACCTGCGCTGGGTCGCCGACGACGCCTCCCGTGAGGCGGGCCGGGCGTACGAGGCGTGGTTCGAGCGGGCCGATCCCGCCGAACGCTCCCCTGTCGACCTCAACCATCTGGCCCACGCGCTGTGGGGTGCGCTGCGGTTCGAGGGCGCGGCCCGGGTGTTCGAGGCGATCGGCCCGTACTACACCCCCCTGCCCTGGGCCTACCGCGCCGCCGAGCCGGGCGATCGGTCCGAGGCCGCGCAGATCTTCCTCGAGGCGCGTGCGCGCAGCCGGTCGGCGGCGCACGGGCCCGACGCCTGAGCAGTCACCCGAGTGTCCCTCCCCCCTCATCGGAGGTCCCCGCATGTCACCCACCCCTGAGTCGTCACCCACCCCGGCCGTCCCGCAGCACGACGAGGAACGGCGCCTGCGCGAGCTCGGCTACCGGCCGGTGCTGGCCCGCCGTATGGGCGGCTTCGGCAACTTCGCGATCAGTTTCTCGGTGATCTCGATCCTCTCCGGCTGCATGACCCTGTACGGCTTCGGCATGGGCGCGGGCGGCCCCGCGGTGATGCTGTGGGGCTGGGCGGGCGTCGGTCTGTTCGTGCTGTGCGTGGGACTCGCGCTGGCGGAGGTGACCAGCGCGTATCCGACGTCCGGCGCGCTGTACTACATGGCCGACCGGCTCGGCGGGCGCCGCTGGGGCTGGTACACGGGCTGGCTGAATCTGCTCGGTCTGCTCGGCGCGATCGCCGGTATCGACTACGGGGCCGCCCTGTTCGCGGGGGCGTTCGCCAACCTCCGGTGGGGCTTCGAGCCGACGCCGGGGAAGACGATGCTGATCTTCGTGGCGATCCTGCTGCTGCACGCCGTACTGAACCTGTTCGGGGTGCGGCTGGTCAGCGTGCTCAACTCGATATCGGTGTGGTGGCACCTGGCGGGTGTGGCGGTCATCGTCGGCGCGCTGGCGGTCGTCCCCGACCACCACCGGTCACCGTCCTTCGTGTTCACCGAGTTCGTCAACGACACCGGCTGGTCCAACCCGGTCCACGTCGCCGCGATCGGCCTGCTGCTCGCCCAGTACACCTTCTCCGGCTACGACGCCTCGGCGCACCTGTCCGAGGAGACCTCCAACGCGTCGGTGTCCGCCGCGAAGGGCATCGTGCGGTCCATCTGGGTGTCGTGGCTCGCCGGGTTCGTACTGCTCGCCGGCCTCACCTTCGCGATCCAGGACTACGACGCCACACGGGCCACCGACACAGGGGTGCCGCCCGCACAGATCCTCCTCGACGGTCTCGGCACGACCGGCGCGAGCGCGCTGCTGCTCGTGGTGATCGTGGCCCAGTTGTTCTGCGGCAACGCCGAGGTCGCGGCGGCCAGCCGGATGGTGTTCGCGTTCAGCCGGGACAAGGCCCTGCCGGGCTCGGCCCTGTGGCGCAAGGTCAGCCCCCGCACCCAGACCCCGGTCGCCGCCGTGTGGCTGTCGGTGGCGGTCGCCTGTCTGCTCGCCCTGCCGTCCCTGTACTCGGCGACCGCGTACGGCGCGGTGACCGCCATCAATGTCATCGGGATCACACCGGCGTACGCCATCCCCGTGCTGTTGCGTCTGCGCGCGGGCGATCGTTTTCAGCCGGGTCCCTGGCATCTGGGCCGGTGGAGCAGGCCGATCGGCGGGATCGCGGTGGCGTGGGTGGCCTGTGTGACCGTCCTGTTCTGCCTGCCGCAGTCCTCGCCGGTGACGGTGGACACGATGAACTACGCGTCCGTCGCCCTCGCCGTCGTGCTGGTTCTGGCCACGGTGTGGTGGTTCGTCGCCCGCCGTTCGTACGGCACGCCCACCACGGCCGCGTACTCCGACCGGGAACAAGCCGAACTGGCCGAGGGAATCGTCTGAAACCAGACGTTTCGGCACCGCTCGCGGTACGAACTCCCGTGCCGGATACGGCAGGATGAGCGGTCGCGCCGACCACGGGGGGCTGTCCGGCGGCGCGATCGCACATCCCGGAATCGAGCAGGTGGCAACGTGACGCAACTTCACATCAGGCCGTCGGCGAAGGCCTTCGCCGCAGTACTTCTCCTCGGCGGTGACCGGTGAAGCGGGACCTCACCATGGACGATCTGGTGATCGCCGGAATCGCCGTGATCGCGGGTCTGCTGGCGGCGTTCCTGCTCCGCATGCTGCTGCGCTGGCTGGGCAAGCACGCCGACCGCACCCGCTGGGGCGGCGACGACGTCATCGTGGACGCGCTGCGCACGGTGGTGCCGTGGCTGGCGATCACGGGCGGTGCCGCGTCCGCCGCGGCGGCGCTGCCGCTGACCTCGGCCGTCCAGCGCACCGTCAACCAGGTCCTGACCGTGCTGCTGATCTTCGTGGTGACCGTGGCGGCGGCCCGGGTCATCGCCGGCCTGGTGCGGACGGTCACCCAGTCCCGCTCCGGCGTCGCCGGGTCGGCCACGATCTTCGTGAACATCACCCGGGTGCTGGTCCTCGCGATCGGCTTCCTGGTGGTGCTGCAGACCCTGGGCATCTCCATCGCGCCCATGCTCACCGCCCTGGGCGTCGGCGGCCTGGCGGTCGCCCTGGCCCTCCAGGACACGCTCGCCAACCTCTTCGCGGGCATCCACATCCTCGCCTCCAAGACCGTCCAGCCCGGCGACTACATCAAGCTGGCCAGTGGCGAGGAGGGCTACGTCGAGGACATCAACTGGCGTCAGACCACGGTCCGCGCCCTCTCCAACAACCTGATCGTCATCCCCAACGGGGAGCTCGCCAAGACGAACATGACCAACTTCATGCGTCCCGAGCAGCAGTTGACGATCCTGGTCCAGGTCGGCGTCGCCTACGACAGTGATCTGGAGCAGGTCGAGCGGGTGACCTGCGAGGTCGTCACCGAGGTGATGACGGAGATCACCGGTGCCGTGCCCGACCACGAGCCGCTGGTGCGCTTCCACACCTTCGGCGACTCCCGGATCGGCTTCACGGTGATCCTGGGCGTCGGCGAGTTCAGCGACCAGTTCCGGATCAAGCACGAGTTCATCAAGCGCCTGCACCGGCGCTACCGCGAGGAGGGCATCCGTATCCCGGCGCCCGCGCGCACGGTGGCGTTGCAGCAGGGCACGGTGGTCATACCGCACCAGCGCGGCACGGAGAACGAGCCGGACGAAGTCCCCTCCGCCCGGCTCGACTGAGCCCTGCCTCAGCCGGTCCCCTACAGGGTGGCCGAGTTGTCGTGGTGGTGCCCGCCCACCCGCCTGTTCGGGGCGACGAGCGACGAGCTCACCGGCGTGACCGTCCAGTCCGGGTGGCCGGGCATCCGCGGGGTCTTGGTGCCGTAGAGCCAGTCCCGCAGGAACCCGGACAGGTCCTGGCCGGAGACCTCGGAGGCGAGGGCTATGTAGTTCGCGGTGCTCGCCGTCGCGTTGCGGTGGCGCTCCAGGAAGGCGCGCTCGATCGAGGTGAAGACGGTGTCGCCGACCAGCTGCCGCAGCGCGTACAGGACCAGCACGCCGCCGAGGTAGCGCTGGCTGTCGAAGAGGTTGGCCGCGTTCGGCGAGGCGACCGGGCCGGAGGTCTTGCGCCACTGGTCGCCACGCGCGTACGTGTCCTTCATCCGGGCTTCCATCGTGGTCAGGCCGAGCGAGTCGGTCCAGCCGCGCTCGTAGCGGTACAGCAGCCCGTAGAAGTCGGCGTGGCCCTCGTTCAGCCACAGGTCGGCCCAGGTGGCGGGGCTGACGCTGTTGCCGAAGTAGGAGTGGACCAGCTCATGCATCATGTGCGAACCGATCTTCGACTCCTCCTGGAGCAGGAAGTTCGGCTTGTAGAGGGTGAGGGTCTGGGTCTCCAGGCCCGTGAAGTCGAAGGCGTTCGGGTCGTCGGAGTTGCAGGGCAGCAGCCCGTACGTCTCGAACGGGAAGGCGCCGAGCCGCTGCTCGAGCCAGCTCACCAACCCCGAGGTGAGCGAGAGCGCCGGCTCCAGGGCGTCGGCGCGGGCGGCGGGTACGACGTCCCTGAGGGGCAGGCCGTTCGGGCCCTGCCGGTTCTTGACCACGTAGTCGCCGACCGTGATCTGCACCAGCTCGGTGGCCATGGGTTCACGGGACCGGTAGGTGTACGTGGTCCGGCCGTCGGCGAGGGTCTCGGTGCCGACGAGGAGGCCGCCGGCGACCCCGCGCAGGCCGCTGGGGACGGTGACGCGGAAGGTGAAGTCCGCCTTGTCCTGCGGGTGGTCGTTGCAGGGGAAGACGGTGTGGGCCGAGTCGGGCTGGGGGCACACCGCGAAGCCGTCCGGGGTGGGGACCCAGGCGGTGTGCGCGAGGGCCCTGCGCGGGTCGGCGGTGTACGCCACGACGACGGTGGCCACGCTCCCGTTCGGCAGGCTGCGGACGGGCGTGATCCGCAGCTTCTCGCCCACCTGCTCGAACTCGGCTCCGAGGCCCGCGACGCGGACCGACGCGATGTGCAGGCCGAGGGCGTCCAGGGAGAACCGGCTCAGGGCCTGGGTGGTGGTGATCTTCAGCGTGGCCGTCGCGGTGACGAGCCGAGTCGTGGCGTCGTAGGCCAGGTCCAGGCAGTACGCCGATACGCGGTAGCCGTCGTTGCCGAGGGCGGGGAAGACGGGGTCGCCGAGGGTCTCGGCGCCCGGGGAGGAGGCCGCCGGGGCCGCGTGGGCCGGGAAACCCACGGTCAGCGCCGCCGCGGTGCCGATCAGGGCGGTCGCCGGGGCCGTCACTCTGGTGCGATATCTCATGGTCCGCTTTCGCTGGGGCGGCCGGGTGGTCGGGTCCGGCCGTCGGTCAAAGGGCGATCAACATGCATGACCACAGGATCAGACGCATCGGTTGCCTCAACGGATGCACGGGATCGCCACAAGGAGGCGAGGACCGCTGTCGAGCCCGGGGCGGCCACGAGATATCTTGATGTCGAGCAATGTTGCAGACGTGGAGCGGAGCACCCGGTGACTGACTCGACCATCATCTATACGCACACTGACGAGGCCCCGGCCCTGGCGACGTATTCCTTCCTGCCGGTGGTCCAGGCGTACGCGTCGCAGGCGGGTGTCGCCGTGTCGACGCGTGACATCTCGCTGGCCGGCCGCATCGTCGCCCTGTTCCCGGAGTACCTCACCGAGGACCAGCGGATCCCGGACGCCCTGGCGGAGCTCGGCGAACTCGCCAAGACGCCCGAGGCGAACATCATCAAGCTGCCGAACATCTCGGCGTCGATCCCGCAGCTCAAGGCCGCGATCGCCGAGCTGCAGAGCCAGGGCTACGCGCTGCCGAACTACCCGGACGACCCGAAGACCGACGAGGAGCGGGACATCCAGGCCCGCTACGACAAGGTCAAGGGCTCCGCCGTCAACCCGGTCCTGCGCGAGGGCAACTCCGACCGCCGCGCCCCCGCGTCGGTCAAGAACTACGCCAAGAACCACCCGCACCGCATGGGCGCCTGGACCCCCGAGTCCAAGACCAACGTGGCGACGATGGGCGTCGACGACTTCCGCTCCACCGAGAAGTCCGTGGTGATCTCCGAGGCGGGCTCGCTGAAGATCGAACTGGTCGGAGACGACGGCTCGACCACGGTCCTGCGCGAGTCCGTACCGGTCCTCGAGGGCGAGGTCGTCGACGCCTCCGTCATGCACGTGGCCCCGCTGCGGGAGTTCCTCACGGCGCAGATCGCCAAGGCCAAGGCGGACGGCGTGCTGTTCTCCGTGCACCTCAAGGCCACCATGATGAAGGTCTCCGACCCGATCATCTTCGGTCACGTGGTGCGCGCCTTCTTCCCCAAGACGTTCGCGAAGTACGGCGAGACGCTCGCCGCGGCCGGCCTCACCCCGAACGACGGTCTGGGCGGCATCCACAAGGGCCTGGAGTCCCTGCCGGAGGGCGCCGAGATCAAGGCCTCCTTCGACGCCGAGCTCGCCGAGGGCCCGGCGCTGGCCATGGTCGACTCCGACAAGGGCATCACCAACCTGCACGTGCCGTCCGACGTCATCGTCGACGCCTCGATGCCGGCCATGATCCGCACCTCCGGCCACATGTGGGGTCCGGACGGCCAGGAGGCCGACACCCTCGCCGTGCTGCCGGACTCCTCCTACTCCGGCGTCTACCAGGCCGTCATCGACGACTGCCGCGCCAACGGCGCCTACGACCCCTCGACGATGGGCTCGGTCCCGAACGTCGGCCTCATGGCGCAGAAGGCCGAGGAGTACGGCAGCCACGACAAGACCTTCGAGATCCCGACCACCGGCACGGTCCGCCTCGTCGACCAGGCGGGCAACGTGGTGATCGAGCAGACGGTCTCCGCCGGTGACATCTTCCGCGCCTGCCAGACCAAGGACGCCCCGATCCGCGACTGGGTGAAGCTGGCCGTCGCCCGCGCCCGCGCGACCGGCAACCCGGCGGTGTTCTGGCTGGACGAGACCCGCGCCCACGACGCCAACCTGATCGCCAAGGTCAACCAGTACCTGACCGAGCACGACACCGAGGGCCTGGACATCCGCGTCCTGAACCCGGTCGAGGCGACCAAGCTGTCGGTGGAGCGCATCCGCCGCGGCGAGGACACCATCTCCGTCACCGGCAACGTGCTGCGCGACTACCTCACCGACCTGTTCCCGATCCTGGAGCTGGGCACCAGCGCCAAGATGCTGTCGGTCGTCCCGCTGATGGCGGGCGGCGGCCTGTTCGAGACGGGCGCCGGCGGTTCCGCGCCGAAGCACGTCCAGCAGCTGGTCAGGGAGAACTACCTGCGCTGGGACTCCCTCGGCGAGTTCTTCGCGCTGGTCCCGTCCCTGGAGCAGTACGCCGACTTCACCGGCAACTCCCGCGCCAAGGTCCTCGCCGACACCCTCGACCGCGCCACGGCGACCTTCCTCAACGAGGACAAGTCCCCGACCCGTCGTGTCGGCGGCATCGACAACCGCGGCAGCCACTTCTACCTGTCCCTGTACTGGGCGCAGGAGCTGGCCGGGCAGAGCGACGACGCCGACCTGGCGAAGGCCTTCGCCCCGCTCGCCGAGACCCTCGCGGCGAACGAGCAGCAGATCGTCGACGAGCTGAACGCCGTCCAGGGCAAGCCGGCCGACATCGGCGGTTACTACCGGCCCGACCCGGCCAAGGCCGCGACGGTCATGCGCCCGTCGGCCACGTGGAACGAGGCTCTGGCGACCCTGAGCTGACGACGGCGGCCCGACGGCCGCTTCTGTCCCGCCCCGACCGGCGTTCCTGCCCGGCCGGGGCGGGGCTGTGTCGGGGGCAGGGCGTCGGGCCCCGCCATCAGGGGGCCCGGGCAACCGAGTCTCACCAGTCCCGCGTGGCGATGAGGTCCTCGACGTCCGCGTCCGGGAAGCCGTAGGCGTGGGCGACGAACCGGAAGTCCTTGGCGATCTCCTCGCGGGCCACGGTCTCGATCTCGCTGTCGGCCTTCTCGAAGGCGGTCTGCAGGTCGTTGAACTCCTCTGTGGCGGCCTGGGTCAGGGCGTGGAGCGCCGACAGGTCGGCGGGCGGCCGGCTCTCGATGCGCGCGCACAGCCGCAGCAGTATCTCCTTGCCCCGGTCCACCACCCGGTCGGGGAAGTAGCCGTCGTCATAGAGGCCCTTGAGAAACGGGTGTGCGCTCACCTGCTGGTTGCTGACGGGCACGCTGCTCCCCCGCCTTCCTCGTCGTCGCGATGTGGCACCTTGATCGTGCACCACGCCACTGACAACGCCCCCTGGAGCAGCCCGTGCCCCCTGCCCTGCCGTCCTTCGAGTCGCTGCCCGGTGCCGCGGGATCGCCGGTGATCCTTCATGTCCCGCACTCCGCGCGGGAGATACCGGCCGAGGTGCGGGCCGGCATCGTGCTCGGGGACGAGGCCCTGGAGCGGGAGCTCGACCACATCGTCGACGCGCACACCGCGGAGCTCGCGCAGGCGGCGTCCGAGCTGTCCGGCGTCACCCCCTGGCGGTTCGTCAACCGGCTGTCCAGGCTGGTCGTGGATCCGGAGCGGTTTCCGGACGAGCGGGAGGAGATGCTCGCCGTGGGAATGGGGGCCGTGTACACGCGGACCACGCACCGGGAGCCGCTGCGGCCCTCGGACACCGACCCCGAGCCGTTGCTCGCGCGGTACTTCCGGCCGTACGCCGACGCGATGACCGAAGCGGTGGCCGAGCGGCTGGCCGTGGCCGGGCGGGCCGTGATCATCGACGTGCACTCCTATCCCACCGTGGCGTTGCCCTACGAGCTGCACGGCGACGGGCCCCGGCCGCCCGTCTGCCTGGGCACCGACTCCTTCCACACGCCCGAGAAGCTGCTCGACGCGGCCCGGGAGGCGTTCGCCGGGTGCGGGGAGATCGGGCTCGACAGCCCGTTCGGCGGGGCGTATGTGCCGTTGGAGTTCTACGGCAGGGACTCGCGGGTGAGCGCGCTGATGGTGGAGATCCGCCGGGACACGTACATGAGCGAGCCGGGCGGGCCCGCGGGACCCGGGCTCAGGCGACTGGCCCACGCGCTGGCCGCCCTCGTCGACGCCGTGACCGGCTGACTTCCGGTCTCTGGTCTTCGGTCTCCGCCTCCGCGTGGGCCCCCCGCACGACAGGCTCCCCGCTACCTCACCGGCCAGGACGACGACGGCACCCCGCGCAACGCCACGATCAGGGCCCCGTCTCGTCAAAGGCCGCCGCTACTTCGTCCGTGTGCGCCTGTACTCCGGCTGGGGTTCGGGGGAGACAGCCGTCATGTGCTGGTGACAGCACGGTCGGGCCGCACACGGACGAGGCTCGGACCACTGTCCGGCGCCGGGGGAAGGGCCGGGGAGCGTCACCCTCGGGGGAGGGCGACGCTTCCCGGCCACGCCACGTCGTGTCCCGTACGACGGCGCAGTAGCCTCAACTCCTGTGTCACGGCATCGAGTCGACTGGAGGCACCACATGATCACCGGATACGTCATCGGCGAAAGCCTCCGCCCCGGCGCGGCGTTCGAGTCGCCGGGACTGCGGTTGCGCAAGGTGAGCCGGGTGGATTCCGCGGACACCGCGACCGACGCGCAGCCACGGATGTGGACGTTCGTCGAGTGGGAGAGCGACGGCGACGACATCGACGGGCTCGCCCAGGCGCTGGCCGACGCGCTGGAGCCCGAGAACGGCTGGTACGCCGACTTCACCGTCGGGGACGAGCGGGTGGTCGCCTTCGCCGGGAAGGTGTTCCGCTACCGGCACGGCGACGCGGCGGCCCGCGCCGAGGCGATCGCGTACGGTCGGTCGGCGGGGACTCCCGAGCATCAGCTCGACTGGCCGGAGTGACCTCGGGAACACCCGGCACAACGCCGATGCCGGGGCGTCATGACGCCGCCCGTTGGCCGGGTACGTCGTCGGGGTGGGCCAGGCCCAGGTGGTCGCGCAGGGTCGGGCCCTCGTACTCGGTGCGGTACACGCCCTGTTCCTGGAGCAGGGGGACGACCTGGTCGGCGAAGAGGTCGAGGCCGGTCGGGGTGATGTGCGGGACGAGGATGAAGCCGTCGGCGGCGTCGGCCTGGACGTAGTCGTTGATGGTCCGGGCGACGGTTGCCGGGGAGCCGACGAAGTTCTGGCGGTTGCCGGTCTCGATGACCAGGTCGCGGATCGACCACTTGTTGGCGGCGGCGAGCTCGCGCCACTCGCGGGCGGTGGCCAGCGGGTCACGGTACATCCGGACCTGGGCGCGGCCGCGGGCGATGGTGTGCTCGCCGAGGTCCGGGTCGATGTCGGGAAGCGGGCCGTCCGGGTCGTAGGCGGACAGGTCCCGGTTCCACACGAACTCCAGGTGCTTGATCGCGGTGGCCCCGCTGACCTGCCGGCGGCGCACCTCGCGGGCCAGTTCTTCCGCCTCGGCGTCGGTGTCGCCGAGGACGAAGGTCGCGGCGGGCAGGATCAGCAGCTGGTCACGCGTACGGCCGTACTTGGCGAGGCGGTTCTTGACGTCCGTGTAGAAGGCCTGGCCCTCGTTCAGGGTGGCGTACCGGCTGAAGATGGCGTCGGCACTGGACGCGGCGAACTCGCGGCCCTCGTCGGAGTCGCCGGCCTGGAAGATCACCGGGCGGCCCTGCGGGGAGCGCGGGACGTTGAACTGCCCGTGGATGTCGAAGTGGTGGCCCTGGTGTACGAAGGCTCCGGCCTTCGCGTCGCGCAGGAACGTGCCGGCGGCCTGGTCGGCGAGGATCTCGTCGCCGTGCCAGGAGTCGAAGAGTTCGTTCGCGGTGGCCAGGAACTCCTTGGCGCGTGAGTAGCGCTCTTCCTGCGGGAGGAAGCCGCCGCGGCGGAAGTTCTCGCCGGTGAAGGCGTCCCAGGAGGTGACCACGTTCCAGGCGGCGCGGCCGCCCGAGAGGTGGTCCAGGCTCGCGAACTGGCGGGCCACCTCGT
Organism: Streptomyces violaceoruber; assembly: GCA_000720805.1. GTDB lineage: Bacteria > Actinomycetota > Actinomycetes > Streptomycetales > Streptomycetaceae > Streptomyces > Streptomyces cellulosae_A. The sequence goes on along the minus strand of JODI01000106.1, from coordinate 9,727 downwards.
AGGGCTCGTTGAAGGTGGAGTTGATGGTGCCGGTCAGACCGAGACGGTCGGTGACGGCGGCGAGCGCGGCCAGGACGGTGAAGGTGTCCGGGCGGCCGACCACGTCCAGGTCGTAGATCTTGCCGCCCTGTTCGCGCAGCCGGAGTCCCTCGGCGAGGAAGAGGAAGTCGAACCTGGCGCGTTCCGCGGTCCGGGCGAAGTGGGCGAAGGAGCTGAACTCGATGTGGCTGCCGGCCTCGGGGTCGCTCCACACGGTGGTGTTGTTGACGCCCGGGAAGTGGGCGGCCAGATGGATCTGCTTCAGCGGCTTGCTCATGTCGGTGCGGATTCCTTCCGGCTCAGGCGGTCGCGGCGGTGGCGGCGGCGTAGCGGTTGGCCGGGCGGGCCAGCCCCAGCAGTCCGCGCAGGGTGCCGGCCTCGTACGCACGCCTGAAGGCATCCCGGCGCTGGAGTTCGGGGACCAGGCCCCGGGTGATCGCGGGGAGGTCGTGCCCGAGGACGGCGGGACGCAGCCGGAAGCCGGTCAGCCCCGCCTGCCCGAACTCCTGTAGCAGATCGGCGAGTTGGGCTGGGGTACCGGCGAAGACCCGGGCGTCGCCGGTGTACGGCTCCCCCGCGAGATCGTCCAGGCGCTCCCGGCGGGCCGCGGCCTCGGCCGGGTTCTCGTCGAGGAAGACCACCAGGTCCCCGAAGACGTGCAGCCTCTCGTCGGCGCGACCCGCCGCCTCCTGCTCGGCGCGGATCTCGGCGACGATCGCACGCGCCTGGCCGGCGTCGTGCGGCGTGACGTAGCCGACGTCGGCCTGGCGGGCCACCAGACGGTACGGGACGCTCTGATGGGCCAGAGCGGTGACGAGCGGCTGGCCCTGCGGCGGGCGGGGCGTGATGGAGGGGCCCTTGACGCTGAAGTGCCGGCCCTCGAAGTCGATGTAGTGCAGCTTGTCGCGGTCGATGAAACGGCCGGTGGCCACATCCCGGATCTCCGCGTCGTCCTCCCAGCTGTCCCAGAGCCGGCGCACCACCTCGACGTAGTCGGCGGCCTCGTCGAAGAGGTCGGTCACCAGGTCCCGGGTGTCCGGGCTGTCGTAGGCCTCGATGCGGGGGATGGCGCGGCGGCCGAAGTGCGCGGCCTCGTTCGTGCGGGCGGTGATCTGCACCCGCAGGCCGGCCCGGCCGGTGCTGACGTAGTCGAGGGTGGCGATCGCCTTGGAGAGGTGGAACGGTTCCGTGTGTGTGACCACCGCGGTCGGGACCAGACCTATGTGCCGGGACAGCGGGGCGATACGCGCCGCGATCAGCACGGCGTCCAGGCGGCCGCGGACCTGATCGGTGCGCTCGTCCGGTTCGAGGAAGTGCGAGGACTGCGGGCCGAGGCCGTCCTCGATGGTCACGAAGTCGAGCAGACCGCGTTCCGCCTCGGCGACCAGGTCGGCCCAGTATCCGGCGGTGAACAGCTCACGGGGCCGGGCCACCGGCTCACGCCAGGCGGCGGGATGCCAGCCGGCGCCGTCCAGAGCGACGGCGAGATGCAGCACGGAGGAAGAAGAAGGAGAAGGAAAAGGAGAAGTGGCGGACACGAGTGGGTGCCTTCCTGGAGGTCCGTACGAGATCGCCGGCCCGCACACGGGCAGGGCACGGCGGCTGGGGAAACGGCGTCAGGAGCGACAGAGGGCGCCGGCCACGCGCTGCAGATCGATGTGGGGCCGGGAGTGGAGGTGGACGGAGCGGAACACATGCCGCACGGCCGCCACCTCCCTGTGTCTGGCGCCGATGGCGCCTCGCCGATCTCGTCGTGAGGCACAACACCCCGGCCTCGTGGGATGTTCCCGGGCTGCGCCCGCGCGCACCGGCCCGGCGGCCGCGCCGCTCAGGGTCGGTGCACGCCGCGCCGGTCAGGACGTGCGGGTGGCGTGGGACGCCCAGTCCAGGATCTGCACGGCCGCACCGGCGGCCTCCAGACCCCGGCAACGGGCGTGGTGCCGGCGGGCGATACCGGCGAGGTCGAGCTGGGAGCCGAAGGCCGGATGAGCGGTCAGGCGGCGGGCGTAGGCCCACAGAGTGGGGTGGCCGGCGATGCGGTGCACCGCATCGGCGTCCAGGTGGTGCCGGTGCACGGTGTCCAGTTGGACCAGTGTGACCCACAACTCGACGTCGGCAGCGGTGATCTGATCCCGAATCAGGTACTCACGACCGACGAGCCACCGCTCCAGTGAACCGAGGGTCTCCAGCAGCCTGCCGAGCGCGGCGTCCTGCGCCGTCGGCTCCGAGACCGCCGCGCCGGCCAGTTGCGCTGCTTCCTCGATGCCCTGCCGGCACAGCCGTTCGACGGCCTCGATCTCCGACTCCGCCCCGCACGGGTACAGCGCCGGGCGGCCGCTTCCGAAGTGCTGGGCGAGGTCGCGCGTGACGTCGGGGGCGTGGGTGCTGACGATCCGGCCCGACCAGTCGTCGCTGAGCACCGGCCCGGCGGCCGGACCGGCGTAGCGGTGCGCGCTCGCCTCGTACAGCGGGCGCAGGGCGGAATGTCCGCCGTCGGGGCCGTCGGGGACCGCGTCCAAGAACGTGATCGGACAGACGTCGTCCAGACCGAGCAGGCTGTGTACGACGGCGATGCGCAGGCCGTTGGGACAGGAGGGCGTGAGGTGGAGTCGGTAGCGGCGCGGCACGGCGTAGTGCCCGCTGCGCGCGTCCCGGCCGATCCTTCCCCGGAAGGCGGGGGCCGGCTGGGCGGAGGGGACGGTGGCGAGCGGCGTGACGGACATGGGTCTCCCCGGGGTGTCGGGTGCGCAGACGTACGCGCGGCGGAAGCGTCGTCGGGGGCGGCCGGGCTCAGCCCAGGGGGCTGCTCGCGCTGCAGACCCGCAGCAGATCGATGTGCCGGCGGGAGGTCAGCAGAGGGGACCGCGGCGACGTACGGCTCACTCGACCGCTGACCGACTCAAGGCGCCCCATACTTCCCTACCTGTTCACTAGGATTCCCCTGGAGTGTCGATCCGCCCCGGGCGTGCGTCAAGGGGGCGTCCAGGGAGCGGGCACGAGGTCCGCACAGCCCCGCCGCCCGCAGCCCGACCTCGGCGGGCGAGATCGGGCTGCGGGCGGCGGTGACGTTGTTCCGGTCCCTCAGGTCAGGACTGGGCGAGGACCCCGTTCGTGGAGGCGCCGGAGGCGATTCCGTACGTCGGTTCGGGCACCGACCGCGGTGCGAGCAGCGTGGAGGGGCGGCCGTCCACGCCGACCGGTACGTCGCCGTCGATGGTGATCCGGCGCAGGGTCCGCTCGTGGGCGTCGGAGTCGTCGACGCCGTAGTGCTGGGTGGCGCGGTTGTCCCAGATGGCGACGTCCCCGGCGCGCCACTGCCAGCGGACGGTGTTCTCCGGGCGTTCGACGTGCGACTGGAGGACGCCGATGAGGGCGCGCGAGTCGTGGCCGGTGAAGCCGGTGAGCTTCTGCAGGAAGCTCCCGAGGACCAGGGTGCGTTCGCCGGTCTCGGGGTGCACGCGCACGACCGGGTGCTCGGTCTGGAACTTGACCGCGGTGAAGACCTTGCGGTGCTGTTCCAGTTCCCGGGACGGCGCCTCGGGGCGGGTGGCGGCGTAGTCGTAGTCGTTGGTGTGCACGCCGCGCACGCTGTCGGCCAACACCCGCAAGGGTTGCGGCAGTTCTGCGTAGGCGGCGGCCGTGTTGGCCCACAGGGTGTTGCCGCCGTAGGGCGGGACGACCTCGGCGCGCAGGATGGAGAAGGCCGGGTAGGCGGGCACGAAGGTGACGTCGGTGTGCCACTGGTTGGCGCGGCCGCCGTGGTCGTTGTCGATGCCGAGGGCGTAACGGCCGTCCACGGAAGGGACGGTCGGGTGCGCGACGAGTTCCCCGAGCAGCCGCCCGAACGCCTCGTGCCCCTCGGCGTCGAGGTGGTGCTGATCGCGGAAGAAGACGACCTTGTGCTCCAGGAGGGCGGCGCGGATCGCGGCCACGGTGGCCTCGTCCAGGTCACCGCCGAGGCGGACGCCGGAGACCACGGCACCGATACGGCCGCCGACCTTGTCGACGGTGAGGGTGGCGGCCGGGGCGGGTGCGGTGCGGACGGCAGGGGCGGTGGGTGCGGCGGAGGTCATGTCGGGCCCTTTCGGTGGGTGCCTGCTGTTAGTTGCGCTCCGAGCGGAAGGAAATTCGCGCAGGTGACGTGCGTGAACCTGCCAGGAGACCTGTCAGCGGGTCTGCCGGCGGCCTGTCAGGAGATACGGGGCAGCGGCGCTGTGGGTCAGCGACACGCGCAGCGGGCCGGGGCAGGACACCCCAGGCCGGCACGAAGCCGCGGAACGAGGAGATTCATCGCGGTCACACCCACGAGCTTGGGCATCACCCCGCGCCCGGTCAAGGATCCCCGGCCTCACTTCACGACCCTGCAACAACCACGGCACCCCGACGCCCGGCACGCCTCGTGGCCCCGGTCCCGGCACTCCCCCGTGGCACCGGTCACCCCGGGTCGCCAAACCACTTCCGCACACGGCATGTTGGTCCCCACCGCGCTTGGAGCCCACCGCGCACGGAAGGACCCCCATGTCGATCACCGTTCCCTCTGCCGCCCGCCCCTCCGGCGACGGCCGCCGGGAGGCCAACGCCGCGTCGGTGCTGCGGGCCGTGCTCGACCACGGTCCGGTGGCGCGCGGCGGGATCGCCCGGCTGTCCGGGCTGAGCCCCGCGGCCGTCTCCCGGCAGTGCACCGACCTGGCCCGGCTCGGCTTGGTGCGCGAGGTGCCCGAGCTGATCGCTGCGAGCGGTGTGGGCCGCCCGCAGATCCCGGTGGACCTGCACACCGGTACCGCGGGCGGCCCGTTGGTCGCGGGGGTGCACATCGGGGTGCCGTCGTCCAGCTTCGGTCTGACGGATCTGCGAGGCACGGTGGTGGCCCGGCAGGACGTCCCGCACGACGGGATCCCCGCCGCCGGACTGCGCGAGCGGGTGGGCCGGGCGCTGGCGGCGTTCCTCGCCGAGCGGACACCCGCCGGAGCCAGGGTCCTCGGGGTGGGCGCGGCCATCGGCGGCTGGGTGGATCCGGCGGCCGGCACCGTCGTACGGCATGACGCGCTCGGCTGGCACGGGTATCCGCTCGGAGCGGACCTGCGGCGCCACACCGGGCTCCCCGTCCGGGTGGACAACCACGCCCGTGCCGTCGCCCAGTCCGAGCTGCTCTTCGGCCGGCCCGCCGCCCGGCGTTCCCTGCTGCACCTGTTCGTCGGGAACGTGGTGGACGCGGCGCTGGCCATCGCCGGCGTGGTGCACAGCGGCCCCCGCTCGGGCGCGGGCGACGTGGCGCACCTCCCGGTGCCGGACAGTTCGGCGCCGTGCCCGTGCGGCCGTACGGGCTGTCTGGAGGCGACCGTCTCCGACACCGTCCTCGCCCGCCGCGCGGTCCGGGCGGGGCTGATTCCCGAGCCCGACGCCGGGCTGCTGGTGGACGCGGCGGCGGCCGGGGACCGGCGGGCCGACGGGTTGCTGCGGGAGCGCGCGCGGGCGGTGGGGCGGGCGACCGGGCTCCTCCTCGACGTACTCAACCCCGACCTGCTCGTGGTCACCGAGCGGTCGAGCGGGCTCCAGCCCGAGTACCTCGACGAGATCCGGAGCTCCGCGATCACCCACGCCCACGTCTGCGACGACCCCGAACGGATCGTGGTCCCGCACGCGGGTCCGGCCGTCCTGCTCGTGGCGGCGGCGACCGTCGTGCTGGGCCCGTTGTTCAGAAGCCCGTTGCAGATCGGCGCCGGGTGACCGAGGAAGTCCGCGGGTTAGAATGCTTCACATCCGCTCACAGGGGGGCCGTGTCGGACATGCTCGTTGCGCAGCGGCATGAGCAACTGGTCAGGGAGCTGCAGGAGTCCGAGGGGCTGAAGGTCACCGAACTCGCCGCCCGCCTGAACGTCTCGCGCGCCACCATCCGGCGGGATCTGCTCGACCTGGAGGCCGAAGGGCGGGTGACCCGGGTCCGCGGGGGTGCCGTACCGGCGATACCCCACCCCATCGGCCGGCCGTCCGCTCCACGGCCGGTGGCCGCACCGTCCGTTTCGCCGCGCCTCGCCGCCGGGTCGGCGTCGGCCCATACGCTCGGCTTGCTGGTCCCCTCGGCGCACTACTACTACCCGCGGATCGTCTCCGGTGTGCAGGCGGTGGCCGCCGAGCGGGGCGTCCGCGTGGTGATCGGTCTGAGCGACTACGCGTACCCCAACGACACCCAGCAGCTCCAGGAGTTGGCCGCGTCCGGCGCGACGGGGCTGCTGGTGGCCTCCGCCACGGGACACACCCTGCCTCAGGCACAGCTCGAACAACTGCAGGCCGTCGGGATGCCGTTCGTGCTGATGGAACGTCAGCCGTACGATCGCTACGCGCCGTGCGAGTTCGTCGCCACCGACCACCGGCAGGGGGCGTTCCGGGCGGTCGGACACTTCCGGGACCTGGGGCACGACCGGGTGGGTCTGTTCACCAACAACAGCCCCACCGCACCCCTGCTCCGCGAGGGGTACGAGGCGGCCGTCCGGCACCTGGGCCTCGCCGCCGGCGCGCCGGTCCTGGACAGCGGGCGCCCCAGGCTCGGCCCCGAGGAGGCCGGCCGGCTCTACGACCGGTTCGTCAAGGAGTGCCTGGCCGACGGCACCCGGGCCGCGCTGGTGCACTCCGACCACGACGCGATCGAGCTGATGCGCCGGATGCGCGCCCATGGCCTGCGCACCCCGGACGACCTCGCGCTGATTGCCTACGACGACGAGATCGCCTCCCTGGCCGACGTGCCGCTGACCGCGGTGGCGCCGCCCAAGCACGAGATCGGTGCACAGGCCGCGCGGCTGCTCCTGGACCGCCTGGACGCGGCCGACCCGTCGGCCGTGCCCGTCCGCCAGTTGCTCATCCAGCCCCGCCTGATCGTCCGGTCCTCGTGCGGAGCCGCTGTCCGGGACTGAACCCGGCCACCGCTTCCGCGGTTTGTACCTTCGTGGTTCAACTCGACGCTTTCCCTTGACACTTGGTGACCTCGAGTGCAGCATCATGCAGCAATCTGCTGCTCACTGATTCAAATGTGCCGCAATGAATCACTGAACCATCGAGGTCACCGAGCAGCACCACGAGGCATGTCCGCCAACTACCGGAGAGAGGTGTGGAAGTGGACATGGAACAGGAACCGCGACAACGACCGGCCGCCGGCGTGCGCCGCCGCACGGTACTGCTGGGCGCCGCGGCCGGCGCCGGGGCGGTGGCGCTCGGGGCCGCGAGCGCCACCGCGCAGGCGCGGGCGGCGACGTTCGTCCGGGGCGCGGACATCAGCTGGATGCCGCAGATGGAGGCGCGGGGCTACTACTGGAACAACAGCGCCGGGGTGCGTCAGGATCTGTTCACGATTCTCAAGGGCTACGGCATCACCGCGGTGAGCCTGCGGACCTGGGTCAACCCCTCCAGTGATCCGGCCAACGGGCACTGCAGCATCGAGGAGACCGCCCAGCTGGCGCAGCGGGCCAAGGACGCCGGCCTGCAGGTCCTCATCGGATTCCACTTCGGCGACACCTGGAACTCGGCCGGTGTGCAGAACCCGCCGGCGGCCTGGGCCGGTCTGAACTACAGCCAGATGCGCGACGCCATGTACGACTACGTCTACCACTCGTGCAACGTGATCAAGTACTACGGCGTGACCCCGGCCTGGGTGAAGATCGGCAACGAGTCCAACTCCGGGATCTGCAAACCGATCGGCAGCCTCAGCCGCCCGGATCAGATGACCGGCCTGCTGAACGCCGCCTACGACATGTCCAAGCAGGTCTTCCCGAACACTCCGGTGCTGGTGCATCTGGCCCAGCCGCAGAACCTGACCGGCCTCCAGAACTTCCTCGACGCCTACCGGGACAACGGCGGGAAGTGGGACATCACCGGCCTGTCCTCGTACGCGCAGGGCGGCAACGTCCCCGGCGTGCTGGCCAACATGAAGATGGTCCAGTCCGGTTACGGCAGACCGGTCATGCAGGTGGAGTACGGCGGTCCGGTGGGCAAACCCACCCAGGTGCGCGACTCGCTGCGGGCGTTCATCACCGGACTGCAGGGATTCGGCGGCCTGGGCACCTTCTTCTGGGAGCCCGAGGGCTACCCCTCGTTCAACAGCTACAACAGCTCGGCCTGGGACGAGAGCACCCGGCGCCCCACGGCGGCCATGGACGGATTCCTCTGACATGAAACCTGCACTGCGAGCCATGAAGCCTGCCGCACGTGTGGCATCCACTCTGCTGATCTCGGCCGGCACGCTCCTTGTGGGCCCCACCGCGATCGTCCCCGGTGCGGCGGCCGAGAGCAGCCCAGCGGCCGGAAAGGTCTATTACGTCGCCCCGAACGGCAGTGACGGCGCCGCGGGGACGCAGGCAGCTCCCTGGGCCTCGATCGCCCACGCGCAGTCCGTCGTCGGTGCGGGTGACACGGTGTACTTCCGGGGCGGCACCTATGCCTACACCCACGGGATCAACAGCTGCACGAGCCAGACGGACAGAGTCGACGCGATCACCCTCGGCAAGAGCGGCAGTTCGGGGAACCCGATCCACTACCTGGCCTACCCCGGAGAAAAACCGGTCTTCGACTTCTCGCGCATGACGGACGACTGCCGCATCAAGGGCTTCGACGTCACCGGCAGCTGGATCCACCTCAAAGGGCTGGAAGTCACCGGCGTACCGCAGAACAACACGCTGAACCACGAATCCTGGGGAATCTGGATCTCCGGGAGCAACAACACGTTCGAGCAGATCGACTCCCATCACCACATGGGGCCGGGACTGTTCATCCAGAAGGGCGGCGGCAACGCGGTCCTCAATTCGGATTCACATGACAACTACGACCTGAACAGCTCCAGTGGGGCCGGGGAGAACGCCGACGGATTCGGTGCGCACATCCCGGCCGGCAATCCCGGGAACGTGTTCAGGGGCTGCCGCGCGTGGGGGAACTCCGACGACGGTTTCGACCTCATCAGTGCCTACTCGTCCGTGACCATCGAGAACTCCTGGGCGTGGCGGAACGGGTACGTACCGGGAACGACGACGGCAGCCGGCAACGGAAACGGCTTCAAGGCGGGCGGCTACGGCGGTGACTACGACGCCGGCGCCGTCAAACACACCGTCCGCACCTCGGTGGCCTTCGCCAACAGGGCGGCGGGCTTCTACGCCAACCACCACCCGCTCGCCAACGACTTCTTCAACAACACGGGCTACGGAAACCACCCCGACTTCAACATGCTGGGAGTCGATTCGAGCGGCGCCGCCGTCGGCCGGGGCAACCTCCGCAACAACCTCGCCTACACCGGCACCCTGACGTCGAACATGAGCGGCACCAGCGCCGCGTCCAACTCCTGGAACCTCGGCATCCCCCTGTCGGACGCACAGTTCCGCAGCGTGTCGACCTCCGGCTGGGACGCCCCCCGCCAGGCCGACGGCGCCCTGCCCGCGCTGCCCCACCTCCGCCCGGCGACGAACAGCACCCTGATCGACAAGGGCGTGGATGTCGGTCTGCCCTACAGCGGGCAGGCACCGGATCTCGGAGCGTTCGAAGCCTCCTGAGCCGACGGCGCCGGCCGGCGGACATCGACATGGTGCCGCCGGCCGCCCGGCACAGGGCTCGACCTAGGTGTTCTGTCCCGGGAGGTTGTGGACGGGTGGGGCAGGTCTCGGCTGAGGGGTCTTGAACAGGTGAGGGCCTTCCGGTTCGGTGTGGATTGCGA
>JODI01000105.1 GCA_000720805.1 Streptomyces violaceoruber | reverse complement strand
CGATGATCGGGTTGTAACCCGACTTCGCGAGCTGCTCCAGCCGCTGCACCTTGTCGGCGTCCGTCTCGTTGTCGCTCGGCTCGACATCCCGGCCGCCGATCTTGAATTCGTCCTCGGCCTGCTTGAAGCCGGCGTACGCGGCGTCGTTGAACGACTGGTCACCCTTGCCGCCGATGTCGTACGCAAGGCCTATGCCCTTGCCGGAGTACTTTCCGTCCTCGGAGGGAGCACTTCCGGTGGATTCACTGCTGGACTTGCCGCAGCCGGCGGCCGCGAGGGCGATGACCGCTACGGTCACCGCGGCTTGGGAGAACCTGGTCCTCCGAGAGAAATGACGCACAGCAAGCACCCTTCCGTCCCCACAGCACCTTCGCCGGCCGCTTCCCCGAGTGCCGCCGCTGGTGGCGATTTCGGCGCACAGTAACGCGCGTAGACGAGCAGGGGAAAGGGGTTCCTCGGTGCGTTATCGAACCGTGCCGACAACGGGTTACGTCTGTGCGCCATCGGTTACGCCCGGGTGACACAAGGGGACGAAGAGGAATTACCGGAACGGGCAAGCCATGATCAGGCCTTTACCGCAACGTGGCCCGGGCGCCGCCCGAGTTGACCTTGCCGATCTTCGGCGACTGACCACGCCGAAACCTCATCGGCAGACCACTCGCCCAAAACAGGGGGAACGATCTTGAATTCCGTAGGTCCATTTCTGTTGCCGTCGGCACGGGCATAGCCGCGAGCGCCGCGCTCGTCGCCGTCACGGCCTCACCGCCGCCGCCGAATCGACGTGCGCCATCCGCCGGGCGGGGCCGATGCGAGCACTTGTGACGAGGCTGTCCGGTTCGACGCCGGGCAGCCTCATTCGATCGGCTCAGCCGCGGCCCGCCTGGCCGCGGCCCGGGCCCTACGCGTCCGCCGCGTCCAGCAGCGCCGCCGCCGTGAACAGCTCGACGCCCACCGTGATCGCCGACTCGTCGGCGTCGAAGTCGCCCTGGTGGAGGTCGCGGACGGTGCGTTCACCGGGGGGACGGACGCCGAGGCGGGCCATGGCACCGGGGACGTGCTGGAGGTACCAGGAGAAGTCCTCGCCGCCGAGGCTCTGCTCGGTGCCCTCGACGGAGTCGGCGCCGCGGCGGGCGGTCATGGCGTCGCGCAGCAGCTCGGTCACCCCGGCGTCGTTGACCACGGGCGGGACTCCGCGCACGTAGTTGATCTCCGACTTGGCCCGGTGCAGGTTGGCGACCTCGTCGATCGCGGCGACCACGATGTCGGGGGCCTGCCGCCAGGCGTCGATGTCCAGGCAGCGCACGGTCCCGGAGAGTTCGGCGTGCTGCGGGATGACGTTCGGAGCGTGCCCCGACTCGATCCGGCCCCAGGTCACGGCGAGCCCCGCGCGGGTGTCGACGCGGCGGCCGACGAGGGCGGGCACGTCGGTGACGACCCGGGCGACGGCCGTGACGAGGTCGGTGGTGAGGTGGGGGCGGGCGGTGTGGCCGCCGGGGCCGTCCAGAGCGATCTCCAGCCGGTCGCAGGCGGAGGTGATGGCGCCCTCGCGCAGCCCGATCCGCCCTGCCTCGACCCGGGGGTCGCAGTGCACGGCGATCATCCGTCCCACGCCTTCGAGGACGCCGCAGTCGATGGCGTCGGCGGCGCCGCCGGGCAGCACCTCCTCGGCGGGCTGGAAGATCAGCCGTACCGGACGGGGCAGCCGCCCCTGGCGGTGCAGCTCGGCGAGCACGAGGCCGGCGCCCAGGACGACGGTCGTGTGCACGTCGTGTCCGCAGGCGTGGGCGCGGTCCGGCACGGTGGAGCGGTACGAGCACTCCGTCTTGGTGTCCGGGATGGGCAGGCCGTCGATGTCGGCGCGAAGGGCGAGCATGGGCCGGCCCTCGTCCCACTCGCCGATGTCACACACGAGCCCGGTCCCGACAGCGAGCACGCGCGGCTTCAGGCCGGCCCTCTCGAGCCGCTCCTTGATCGCCGCGGTGGTGCGGAACTCCTGGTTGCCCAGTTCGGGGTGCATGTGCAGGTCGCGGCGGAAGGCGACAAGCTCGGCACGGAGCGCTTCGGGAAGCGCTCCGGGAAGCAGCGCTTCCCCGGGAAGACCGGCCTCGGACTCTAGGGACATCAATGGCTTCACCCTCTGAAGGGTAGGACGCCCGACCGGTCAACCGAGCTGGATCACCAAAAGATCAGCCCGTTTGAGGCAGAAAATCTGACCGGCGAACGCATATGTACCGTTCGGAATGGGTAGACTCACCGGATTTTCCGGCCGAGCGGACAGCGTACGACACCCATCCCTTCCTCCACGGATACCACGCCTTGGCCGGAAGAAGCCGATCTGTTCACCTGTCGGGACCGCCCGGCGCGCAAGTGGGCGCACATCCCGGAATCATCACCGTCAGGCCGCTCTTTCGCGACGCTGCCTGTACAGGCCCCCCGCGGCGGGCACCCTGCCCCCATGGAAACCACCCTCGCGACGGCTCCCTGGCAGGCGTGCGGTTGCGGCGAGGATCACATCCCCGTGCTGCTGGCGCAGCTCGGTCTGTTCGGCACGGTGACTGTGGTCCTGGCCGTGCTCGTCGTGATGATCCTGGCGGGCTGGCTGCTGTCGACGACGGTGTGGCTGCTGCGCCGACGCGGTGAACGGGCGCGGGGCCCGGCCCCCGGCCCCACGGCCGACGGGGACCTCCCGCCGGGCGGGCTGGGCGGCTTCACCTGGACCTCCGAGGACCCCTGACCAGGACCCCTGACACGGCCCGCCCGGGTCCTGCGGAAACTCTGGACGCGGCCCCGGGGAACCGCCCCCGCCGGTCCTCGGCCGACGGCTAGGGCCCTCGGCCGACGGCTAGGGTGCGGCAGCGTGAGTGACGAGAACCCGGACTTCGAACCGGACTTCATACAGGCCACCCGAAGCTCGTACGACGCGATCGCCGGCGCCTACAGCGAGCGCCATCCCGACGGGCTCGGCGGCAGACCGCTGGAGCGTGCCCTGGTCACCGCGTTCGCCGAGCTGGTCCGCGCGAGCGGGCCGGCCCCCGTGGCGGACCTCGGCAGCGGCCCGGGGTACGTCACCGCACGGCTGAGCGCGCTCGGGCTGCCCGTCTTCGGGGTCGACGTCTCACCCCGGATGGTGGAACTGGCCCGCCGGGCCCACCCCGAGCTGCGCTTCCACGTGGGCTCGCTCACCGATCTGGACCTGCCCGACGGCACCCTCGGCGGGATCACCGCCCTGTACTCGGTCATCCACGTCCCCGACGAGCACCTGGCGAGCACGTTCGCCGGGTTCCACCGCGTCCTGGTCCCGGGCGGCCACGTCCTGCTCGCCTTCCAGCACGGGGAGACCGACGAGCGACTGCACCTGACCGAGCGCTTCGACCAGGGGATCTCCCTCGACTACCACTTGCGTACACCGGAGACCATGGCCGCCCACCTCGCCAAGGCCGACCTGCGCGTCGAGGCCCGGATGCTGCGGGAGCCGTACGAGGACGAGACGCGGGCGCGAGCGTTCCTGCTCGCGAGCAAGCCGGCTCGGTAGAAACCCTCGGGCCTTCGCGCCGAGGGCCTGCAACCGGCCTCCCCTCCGTCTCGCCCCCGCTCCGCCTCAGCCCCGCTCCCCCCCAGTCCACCCTGCCGCAACCGGCATCCCTGGCCGACGGACCCCGTACGGCGTTCCGGGCGCCGCCGCGCAGGTCGCCGCCGCGCAGGTCGTGGCCCCCTCCGGCACACGCACGCGGTGCGAGGCGCGGCCGGGCGCGCTCGCCGTCGGACTGGGCTGACGGCCGGGGGGCATCGGCTGCCACCGCCTCAGGCCACGGCTTCACGGGAGGCGTACGGGACGAGACCGGCCCGCGCGGGGTCGCTCCGGCCGGGGAGCGACGACGCGGGGTTGGGAACTGTTGCCGCTGTACTTAGCAGAAGTGACTTCTGGTGATCGTGAGTGAGCGCCTGTACTGGATGCGGTGGTTCATCTGCGTGCCCGGAGGGCCTGTCGGCGGGGGCGTGCTGCCTGCGCTTTCGGGAGGGAACTGGAGTTCACGGGTCGAATGAGTGACCTTTGCGGATGCTGCTCGTTGACTGCCTTGGACGGGGATCTTCGGCCGGGCGGGGGTGTACGAGTGGGCGCACTGCGTGTGATGGCGGCGTCGTTCGTGGTGCCCGGCCCGGCCGGAGTGGCGATCCGGGACCGGCTGCGGGTGTCGGATGCGGACGCCGCGGTGCTCACAGAGGTCGGCGTCTACTTGGGGTCGCTGGCGTCCGGGGATCTCGCGGAGCGCTCCCGGCAGGGGCTGGCGCATGATGCGGCGGGGTGGGCGGTGCGCAAGCGGGAGCTGACGGGGCGGTCGTCGGCTCGGTGGGCGGGCAGCATCACCAAGGCCACCCATGACCAGTGGGCGCTGGCCCGGCGCGGGCAGGCCGCCCACACGGCCTGGCTGCGGGGGCAGATCGCCTCCCTCGAGGCGCGGCTGGCCCGGCCGCTGGGCGCAAAGGCCGACAAACGGGCCGGGCTGGCGCGCGGCTATGCCACGCGCATCGAGTGGCACGCCAAGTCCCGCCGCCTGCAGACCCTCAAGGACCGGCTCGCGGTGGTGGAGGCGGACCGGGCTGCGGGCCGGGTGCGGGTGGTGCGTGGTGGCAAACGCCTCGCGAACACCCGTCATCACCTTGAGGCGGCCGGCCTGGACGAGCACGCCTGGCGGCAGCGCTGGCGGGCGGAGCGGATGTTCCTGACCGCAGACGGAGAGTCCGGCAAGCGCTTCGGCAACGAGACCATCCGCGTCACCGACACCGGCCGACTCTCGGTCAGGCTCCCGGCTGCGCTGGCCAACCTGGCCAACGCACCGCACGGCCGCTACCTCCTCGACGCCACCGTACGGTTCCAACACCGGGGGCACGAGTGGCGTGACCGGGTCACCGCGAACCGGGCGGTGGCCTACCGCATCCACTACGACACCGGGCGCGGCCGCTGGTATGTCACCGCCTCATGGCAGCGTGCCGCCGCTCCAGTCCTGCCGCTTCAGGCGGCGCTGGCGCGGGGAGTGGTGGGGGTGGACATGAACGACGACCACCTCGCCGCCTGGCAGTTGGACGTGCACGGCAACCCGGTCGGTGAACCACAACGGTTCTTCTACGACCTCACCGGCAGCACCCAGCACCGGGACGCGCAGATCCGGCACGCGCTGACCCGGCTGCTGCACCACACCCGGCGCTGCGGGGCCGCCGCGATCGCCATCGAGGACCTCGACTTCACCGACGCCACCAGCCGCGAGCAGCACGGCCGCAACAAACGCTTCCGGCGCCTCCTCTCCCGCTTCCCCACCGCAAAACTCAAAGCGCGCCTCGTCTCAATGGCCGCCGAACAGGACATCGCGATCGTGGCGGCCGATCCGGCGTACACCTCGCGCTGGGGTGCCCAGCACTGGCAGAAACCGCTGTGTACCCCGGCTCGCACGATTTCCCGGCACGATGCGGCGAGCATCGCGATCGGGCGACGCGCCCTCGGACACCCGATCAGGCGACGGACGGCACCGCCCCCGCATCACCAGAGTGATGGTGCGGGGCATCGGACCGCCCAGGCCCGACCGGACACCCGCAGGCGTGAGGAACCCCGCCCCCACATTCCCGGACCACGCACACGATGCGCGCCGCCGGGTCGTAGGGCGAAAGCGGGCGACCAGGATGCCCAACACCGTTCGGAGCATCCGGCTGAGCACCGGTCCTGGCAACAGGACTCACTCCCGCTCAGTCTGTAGGAACGGTCCTCCCCGCCCCCCAGGGCCGCGCCCTGACCGCCGGCAGTGGTCGGTGCCCGCAGAGTCGCCGTACGGCATCTGCCCGGCGAGAAGCCCGCGCCCCGCTCCTCACACCGCCGTGACCGCCGACAACCGGGTCACGTCCCGTGCCGTCCCCGTGACGCCCGACAGGAACCCCTGCGCGCGCGGCGAGGCGTTCTCGGTGAGCCACTCGGGGGCGATGTCGCAGACCGCGACCCGTACCTCCGTGCCGGACAGGGCGAGCGGAAGGGTGTGGACGACGGTCGAGGGGAAGCTGAGGATCGTACGGCCGACCGGGCCGCGGCGGGCTATCAGTTCCAGCGGGAGGTCGGGGCGGACGATCTCCAGTCCGCTTTCCACGGCAAGCCGGTGGAGTTTCTCGGTGCTCTCGCGGCGGTGGGCGAAGTAGCGGGTCGCGCCGTGCGCCTTGGCCAGGGTCTGGACGGCTTCCAGATACCGGTCGCCGTCGACGACGCCGGTCTCCACCAGCGAGGTGCCGACCATGTCGGCGCCCTTGGTGATACGGGGCGGGCCGAAGCGGGCGCGGGTCCAGGCGAAGGTGTTCGCGGTGACGGTGACGCCGGCCGGGGGTTCCTCCATCGGCATGGAGGAGAAGATCTCCACCCGGCGTTTCCCGCCGGGCGTCAGCCGCCTGCGGGCGACGGACGACACCGGCGCGAAGACCAGGTCCCGGAGGCCGGGGCGGCCGCCCTTGCGGTGCCAGCGCACCAGGCGCTCCCCGCTGGCGAGCTGGGCGACGAACTCCATGGTGGCCGTCCCGTCGTCGACCACGACCAGGTCGCGGGCCCGGGTGATGGCCAACAGCAGTTGTACGTAACGGGAGAAGGGGTCGCCCAGGACGATCCGGTCGGCCCGCCGGAGTACGCCGGTCAGGCCGCCGATGGTGTGGAACGGGGCGAGCGCGCCGCCCCGCGCCTCCTCCCAGCGGACCTCGTGGCCGCCCTCGCGGGCGAGTTCGGACATGCGGCGCAACTGGCCGCGGGTCATGGGGTCGATCGGGGACAGGACGACGAGGGTGAGCCCCGCGCCGGACGCGTGCGCGTGCTCCCGCGTGAGCGCGTGTTCGTGCGCCCACTCCAGCACGTTCAGGAGCTGTACCGGACTCTCCACGAAGGCGAGAGTGCGGGGGCCGGCGGACCCGGCGCGGGGGCTCATCTACGGACGACCGTCCCGTCGTGAGTGATTCTGTGGGGGGTGTGGCGGTGTGGGCTCAGAGAGACCGGGTCAGGGCCAAGACCGGCTCAGACCAAGACCGGCTCAGACCGAAACCGGCTCGCCCGCCGCCGCCGCGATCTCCGCCTCGGCGACGACACCGCTGACGCGGCGCAGCTTCTTCATCGGGCCGAGCTCGGACTCGTAGACCTTCTTGACGCCGTCACCGAGGGAGGCCTCGATGGTGCGGATGTCGCGGACGAGGCGGGTGAGGCCCTGCGGCTCGACGGAGGCGGCCTGGTCGGAGCCCCACATCGCGCGGTCCAGGGTGATGTGCCGCTCGACGAAGGTGGCGCCGAGGGCGACCGCGGCCAGGGTGGTCTGGAGGCCGGTCTCGTGGCCGGAGTAGCCGATCGGGACGTTCGGGTACTCCTTCTCCAGCGTGTTGATCACGCGCAGGTTGAGCTCCTCGGCCTTCGCCGGGTACGTCGAAGTGGCGTGGCAGAGCAGGATGTTGTCGCTGCCCAGGACCTCGACCGCGTGCCGGATCTGCTTCGGGGTGGACATGCCGGTGGAGAGGATGACCGTACGGCCGGTGGCGCGCAGCTCGCGCAGCAGCTCGTCGTCGGTCAGGGAGGCGGAGGCCACCTTGTGGGCGGGGACGTCGAACTTCTCCAGGAAGGCGACGGCCTCGTTGTCCCACGGGGAGGCGAACCAGTCGATGCCGCGCTTCTTGCAGTGCTCGTCGATCTGGCGGTACTCGTCCTCGCCGAACTCCACGCGGTGGCGGTAGTCGATGTACGTCATGCGGCCCCAGGGGGTGTCGCGCTCGATGTCCCACTGGTCGCGCGGGGTGCAGATCTCGGGGGTGCGCTTCTGGAACTTGACGGCGTCGCAGCCGGCTTCGGCGGCCACGTCGATCAGCTTGAAGGCGTTCTCCAGCTCACCGTTGTGGTTGATGCCGATCTCGCCGGTGATGTAGACGGGGTGGCCGGGGCCGGCGGTCTTCGAACCGAACTGGCGCAGACGGGAGTCGGTGCTCATGGGGGGAACTGTCCTTAACTGTTGAGGGAGTCGAGAGAAGGGCCGAGGATCCAGCTGGCGATCTCTCGGATCGCGCCGTCGCCACCGGGGACGGTGGTGACCGCGCGTGCGGCGCCGCGCACGACGTCGTGGGCGCTCGCGACCGCCACGGGCCAGCCCACGAGGGCGAAGCACGGGAGGTCGTTGACGTCGTTGCCGACGTAGAGCACGCGCTCGGGCGCGATGCCCTGCTCCTCGCACCACTGCTTCAGCGCGAGGTCTTTCCGGTCGATGCCGTGCAGGACCGGGAGCTTGAGCTTCCGGGCCCGGGCGGCGACGACCGGGTTCTGCTCCGTGGAGAGGATCAGCATGTCCAGGCCGCTGTCGCGCAGCGCGGCGATGCCGAGGCCGTCCCCGCGGTGCACGGAGACGAACTCCTTTCCATCGGCGTCGATCAGCACCCTGTCGTCGGTCTGGGTGCCGTCGAAGTCCAGGACGACCGCGTCGATGTCGTCGGCGGTCGGGAGGGCGCCGGGCCGGTCGGCGTCGAACAGCGGCGCCAGTGCCCTGGCCCGGGCGAGGTCGTGCGGATCGTCGATCTCCAGCACGCGGGCCGGGTCCGTGCGGACGAGCTCGGTGTGGCCGAAGAAGCGGTGCTGGTGCTTGCGGAAGCCGGCCGCCTCCATCGCGTAGGCGGCCCCGGTCTCCAGGAGGTCCTGGGGGCGGTCCTGGCGGCGGGGGCGGAAGGACTTGTCGTGGTTGACGCCGTAACCGCCGCTCGCCTCGCCGGAGTCGGCCGCGTCCACGGCGTCGTCGGCGTCGCGCCAGATGAAGCCGTGGAACGGGGCCACGGTCACGGCGGTGTCGGCGCCGTTCTCGACGACGGCGCCGGCCACGCCGTCGATGTCCTCGCGGAGGATGAACGGGCTGGTGCACTGTACGAGCAGCACGGCGTCGACGGCCGCCCCGTGCAGGGCCTCGTGGGCGTCCATGGCGTGCAGGACCGCGGCCTCCGAGGTGGCCAGGTCACCGGCGATGGCGGCGGGCCGCAGCACGACCTCCGCGCCGGCCTGGCGGGCGGCGGCCGCGATGGCCTGGTCGTCGGTGGAGACGACCACGTCCGTCACCAGCCGGGTCGCACGGCACTCGCGCACCGCCCGGGCCACCAGCGGGACACCGCCGACCGAGGCGAGGTTCTTCGCGGGCACGCCCTTGGAGCCGCCGCGCGCGGGGATCACCGCGAGCACGCGGCGCACCGATGCGCCGTGGCTCGCTGCCGGGTGGGACATGGGGTCTACTCCTTGAAGAGAGGTCACAGCTCCCCCATCCGTCGGATGACGGGGGCGACCCGCTGCACGCCGTGCCGGTAGGCGCCGCGCGCCGCTCTGCGCACGATCTGCCGGACCGGGCCCGGCTCCCGGTCGGCGGCGGGAGCGCCGGGCAGCGGGCTGCCGTCCGGGCCGAGGTGGTGGCGGGCGAGGATGCCGGGCAGATAGCCGGGCGCGGTCGCGGGGGTGTAGTACGGGGCCAGTGGCGGCAGGCCCCCGGGCCGGTCGAGCAGCTTGGTGATGCGCTCGCGGGCCGCGTCGAAGGCGTGGGCGTACGAGCCGTCGGCGACGACGCCCTGCGCCCCCACCCACTCCTCGTCGGGCACCGGCCGGTGGCCGTCGTCGAGCTGGTCCCAGGAAGCGAGGCATCCGGAGCCGACGAAGTGGTGGTTGCCGAGCACCTCGCGCACGCCGAGGTCGGTGAGGACGACGGTCGGGACACGGCGGTGCAGTGACTCCAGGGCGGCCGTGGAGCTGATGGTCACCAGCAGGTCGGTCCGGTCGAGGACCTCGCCCATGTTGCCGTACACCATGCGGAAATTGGCCGGCGGTTCGAGCCGCTGCACCAGCTTCTGGTACGGCAACTCCTCGATGTGGGTGGTGTGTTCGCCCGGCTTGGAGCGCAGCTTGAGCAGCACCTCGCGCTCGGGGTGCAGCCGCGCGTGCCGGACCAGGCGCTCCAGCAGGTAGGTGCGGTCCCCGCGGTTGTCCGGTACGGAGGGCTGGGCCGCGAAGACCACGGTGTACGGGTCGTGTTCGCCGGTGTAGGCGTCCCCGCCGAGGAACGGCAGGGCGACCTCGGTCACCGCCGAGGCGTCGGCGCCCACACCCTCGTACACCGCGCGGAAACGCTCCGCGTCCTGGCGGGAGTTGGCGAGGACGAGGTCGGCGCCGTGCCGCAGCAGCAGGCCGTCGGCGAGTTTCTCGTAGACGACGCCGACGTAGCCGGTGACGACCACGGGGCGCTTCTCGTGGCCCTCCCACACCCTCCCCAGGCCGTGCAGCATCGCCTGCACGCCGCCGCCGACGAGGGCGAGCACGACGATGTCGTACGACTCCTCGGCCATGGCGCGCAGGAACTCGACGGCCGTCACCTCACGCAGGGACTCGGCGCGCACCCCCACTTCCTCCAGCTGGCGGGCGGTGGGCGTGGCCCGGCCGCGCAGCAGGAAACCGCTCAGCGCGGGACGGGGTTGCGTGTCCTCGCGCGATGCGGCTTCCATGGACGGACCCGGAGCGATGCGGTTCGCGGTCAGGGCACCCCATTTCCAGCGGGTGTCCGAGTCCGCGAGGACGGCGATTCGCGGGGGCTTCGTTGTACTTGACGGCACGACGACGACGCTAGGAAGCAATTTCTAGGTCCTGCCCAACCGCGACTCAACGAAAAGTTAACAACAGCCCACCGGCAGCCGAACTGGCCCGCCGGAAAGCGGAAAGTACACGCGATGCACCGTTCCGACACACGGAGTTCACCCCCTGTACGTGTACCGGAAAGTTCCGCAGCCGGGCAGCCTCCTAGGGTTTTGCGGGTGCCAAAGCTTTCCGTGATCGTGCCGTTCTACAACGTGCAGCAATATGCGCCGGACACCCTCAGAAGTCTTCGCCTGAACGCCAGGCACGACTTCGAGTTCGTGCTGGTCGACGACAAATCCAGGGACGAGACCCCGGCCGTTCTCGAGCGCGCCGTCGAGGATTTGTCGCAGGTCGCCCAGGTGCGCCTCATCCGCCACGAGGAGAACGGGGGGCTCGCCACCGCGCGCAACACCGGTCTGGACGCGGCACAGGGCGAGTACCTGACGTTCCTGGACGGCGACGACTGGCTGGCCCCCGGTTACCTCTCCGAACTGGTGGCGGCCATCGAGGAGTTGGGCTGCGACTTCATCCGCACCGACCATGTGCAGGCCACCGCCCGCGCCAGGTCCGTGCACCGGGTTCCGGTCGGCCGCCGGGGCGAGGTCCTCGACCCGCGCGCGGCGATCCTGCCCGCCGACCGCACGACCTCCGTGGACTACGCCTTCGCGTGGGCCGGCGCCTACCACCGCCGGCTGCTCGACAAGGGCCTGCTGCACTTCACCGACGGGCTGCGCACGGCGGAGGACCGGCCGTGGATATGGAGGCTGCACCGCGAGGCGGAGTCCTTCGGTGTGGTGAGCCTGCTGGGCCTGTTCTACCGGCGCGGGGTCGCCTCCTCGCTGACCCAGATCGGCGATGCCCGGCAGCTCGACTTCATCCGCGCGTTCGACCAGGTGATCGACGAGACGGCGAGCGACCGGGACGCCGACCGGCTGCTGCCGAAGGCGGTGCGCACCTACTGCGCGATCATCGCCCACCATCTGTCGGACGAGTCCAAGTGGGAACCGGCCGTGGCCAGGCAGCTGCGGTCGATGAGCGCGGCGGCGATCAGGCGCATGCCGCAGGACGCGCTCGCTGACGTACTCGAGACCATGGACATGAGCCGCTCCGCCAAGCTGCGGCGGCTGCGGCGCCGGGTCATCACAGCGAAGGCGGCCGCCTGATGTCCCGTACCACCCAGATCTTCTGCGCCTCGACGCTGTACGGCGTCGCCACCCTGGCCGCCGCCATCGACTCCGACCTGTTCTCCGAGCCGGACCGCAGGGTGCTGCTGGTCTTCAACAACTCCACGACCCCGGAGACCACCCCGTCGCTCGACGAGATGCCGGGCTTCGAGCCGCTGCGCGGCCACTTCGACGAGGTGCTGTCCTGGAACGAGGCCATCCGCCCCTTCCACCCGGGCTCCTGGGCCCCGCGCTCCGACGACATCCCCCTCTTCGAGCGCTATCTGCGCCTCCTGTGGAACCTCGGCGACGACCGGGTCGAACTGGCCCTGGAGTCCATCCAGGTCACCCCCGCCCTCACGGTGGCCCAGCTGTTCACCGGGGCCCCCGTCGACGTCTACGCCGACGGCCTGATGAGCTACGGCCCCACCCGCAACAAGATCGACCCGCTGGTCGGCACCCGGGTGCGCCGGCTCCTCCACCTGGACCTGGTGCCGGGCCTGACGCCGATGCTGCTGACCGAGTTCGACGTGCCCGCGCAGGTGCTGCCCACGGACGCGTTCCTGAAGGTGCTGGGCGAACTCACCTCGTCCGTCGAGGAGTTGCCGGCCGTGCCGGACGACGCGGCGCTGCTGCTCGGCCAGTACCTGTCCGCGCTGAACATCCTCTCTCCCGAGGAGGAGGAGGATCTGCACGTACGGATGATGCGCGGGGCGGTCGAACGCGGGCACCGGTCGGTCGTGTTCAAGCCACACCCCACCGCGCCGGCCCGCTACAGCCGCGCCCTGGAGACAGAGGCGGAGAAGCTCGGCGTCGGACTCACCGTCCTGGACACGCCGGTGCTCGCCGAGGTGCTGTACGAGAAGGCGCGGCCCGCACTGGTCGTCGGCTGCTTCTCCACCGCGCTGTTCACCGCCTCCGCGTTCTACGGCCTCCCGGTCGCCCGCATCGGCACCGAACTGCTGCTGGACCGGCTCACCCCCTACCAGAACAGCAACCGGGTGCCCGCCCTGCTGGCCGACGCCCTGCTGGCGGACCTGGAGGGCAGGAAGGGCGAGGACCCGATCCCGGCCGACGAACTGGACGGCCTGCTCACCGCGGTCGGCTTCAGCATGCAGCCGCAGATCTACCCGTCCCTGCGACCGGCGGCGGAACGCTACCTCGCGAAGCGCTTCCGGCAGCGCACCCGCCGCTACTTCAAGCGCAAGCGGCTGACCGCGCTCGGCCTGCCGGGCGGGGTCCCGCAACGGCTGGCGTTCCTGCCGCGCAACTCGACCGCACGCCGGGTCGTCCGCAGGGCCCGGGCGATCCGCAAGGCCGTACAGCGCTGACAGTCGTATCGAGTCTTTCCCTGGTGGTCGGCCACCAGGGGAAGAAGTCCGTACGTGCCGACGTCCGTTCGCGAAGTACTCCCCGCGCCAAGGTGAATCCTCGGCGACGCACACGTTAACGGTAATGCCGTCGAACAAAAGCCCTCAAGGTGGCGGCATAGTATTTCGGTTGACGTTTTCTCCGGTGTCCACGCCGGCCGTATCCGTATCCCTCTGTGTATTGGTATCCGCATTCGGTCAGGAACGTGCACCAAGAACCCGCGGCGTACTGCGAGGGGTATCAGCGTGACCGAAACGGTCGTGAGCACATCCAAGCCACAGCCCGCCGCGGCTGTGACGATTACGGAATCGAATATTCCGATCCCCGCGGCGCCGAAGCGCCGGGAAGGCCGGCTCCGGGCCCTGGACGGGCTGCGGCTGGTCGCCGCGCTGATGGTGGCGGTCTACCACTACGCCGGGCGCGGCGGCGAGGTCACCCGGGCCTGGGGCTCCTCGCCGAAGGAGCAGTTCCCCACCCTGCACTCGCTCGCCACCTACGGCTGCCTCGGCGTACAGGTCTTCTTCGTCATCAGCGGGTTCGTCATCTGCATGAGCGGCTGGGGCCGGCCCCTGAAGTCGTTCTTCGCCTCCCGCGCGTCCCGGCTGATGCCTGCCTACTGGGCGGCGGTCGTCCTCGTGACGGCGGTGTTCGCGCTGCCGATGGTCGCCTACAAGGCCGTCGCACCGAGTGACGCGCTGGTGAACCTGACACTGCTTCAGCAGCCGTTGGGGGTGGACCGGGTGCTGGGCGTGTGCTGGACGCTGTGGGTGGAGATCCGCTTCTACGCCCTGTTCGCGCTCTGCGTCGTGCTGCCGGGGGCGAACCGGCGGCGCGTCATCATGTTCTGCGCGGGCTGGACCCTGGCGGCCGCGATCACCCAGGCCGCGCACCAGCCCCTGCTCGACCTGATCCTGATGCCGGAGTACGCCCCCTTCTTCATCGGCGGCGTCGGCCTCTACCTCGTCCACCGCGACCGGCGGGACGCCTACGCCTGGGGGATCGTGGCGATCAGCTTCCTGATCGGCCAGCACTACGCGGTGGCCGACCTCTGGAACGCGTCGGACCCGGGCGCCTTCGCCCACCGCACCACGTTCGGCATCGTCTCCGTCGTCGCCTTCGGCTTCGTGGCGGTCGCCGCCATCGCGCTGGGCTGGCTCAACTGGGCCAACTGGCGCTGGCTGACCGTGGCCGGCGCGCTGACGTACCCCTTCTACCTGGTCCACGAGCACCTGGGCTGGGTGGTGATCCACGAGCTGCACATCGGGCTGGGGCTGCCGTCGGCCGCGGTGTTCACCCTGACGATCGCCTCGATGCTGCTGCTGGCCTGGCTGCTGAACCGGTTCGTCGAGAAGCCGCTGACACCACGGCTGCGGGCGGTGCTGTCGAAGGCACGGTGACCTGCTCGACGCCGTACCGGGCCTCGATGCCCGAGATGGTTCCCGGTCCGCCCGACGGTTACGTCGGGGCGGACCGACGGTCACGTCGGCCGGGCCGGGACTCGGCGGCGGGGCTCGTGGCGTACCTCAGGCGGTGCGGCCCGAGGTGACGGCCCCGGCCTCCAGCGCGGGCACCAGTCCGTCGAGGACCGGCAGTGCGGCCGACAGGGTCGCCCGGTCGGCGGGCGGGAGGTCGGCCACGGCACGGGCCAGGGCGGAGGCGCTGGCGCGGTCGTAGCGGGCCAGGAGGTCGAGGGCGCGGGCCGACGAGGTCAGGACGACGGCCCGGGCGTCGTCGGGGTCGGCCGCGCGCTCGACCAGACCGGCCGCCACCAGGGCCTTCACGAGGTTGCTCACGGTGGAGGGCGCGATCCGCAGCCGGGCCGCCACCTCGCGCGGCGCCAGTGGCCCGTCGGCGGCCAGCACCCTCAGCAGCTCGATCTGCGCCTCGGGCAGATCGGGAAGCCCTTCGGCCGTACGGGTCGCCCGGAGCACCGCACGGCGCAACGGGCCGAGCAGCCGCCCCAGTTCGAGGGCGACGTACTGCGCGTCAGTGCCGACCGTGGTGTCCATGTGCCCATTCTGCCGCCGCCCCGGCGTGATCAGTTTTGCCTCAAAACTATTTTGTGGCAAAATAGAAGCATGAGCACAGCGTACGAGACCACGATCGAGAACCCCGTTCCCCCGCAGGACCTGTCCGGCATCGTCGGACACCGCTTCATCTACACGTACGCCAACGGCTGGCAGTACGAGATGTACGTGAAGAACGCGACGACCATCGACTACCGCATCCACACCGGTCACGTCGGCGGCCGCTGGGTGAAGGACCAGGAGGTCGACCTGGTCATGCTGGCCAAGGGCGTCTACAAGGTCTCCTGGACCGAGCCGACCGGCACATCGGTGTCCGTGAACGTGATCCCCGCCGAGCGGGTGCTGCACGGGGTGATCTTCTTCCCCGACTGGATCCGCACCCACGGCGAGCGGACCGTCCTCTTCCAGAACGACCACCTCGACGAGATGCGCAAGTACCGCGACGAGGGCCCGGCCTACCCGACCTACGTCGTCCCGGAGTTCGCCCGGATCACGCTCTTCGAGTACGTCGGCGAGAACGACGAGGCCGTGGTGTCGGTGGCCCCGGACGAGCTGCCGACGGGCTGGTCGGACCGGACGAACTGAGCGCGTTGGGTCAGCGCTGGTCAGTCGTCGCCGTCGAGGAGGGTGTCGACGGAGAGTTCCAGGGTGACGCCGACAGACTCGGGGACGGGGACGGTCTGGCCTCGCTTGAATCGCTGGGGGTCGGGGTACTTGCCGTCGGCCGGGTCGGTGTAGAGGAGGACCTCGCCGTGTTTGCGGTCGGCGATGAGGTAGGCGGGAATGCCGGCCTGGGCGTAGCACTCGACCTTGGGGCCGAGGTCGTCGGACCAGTTCGACGACGTCACCTCGACGACCATACGGAAGACGTTCGGGGCGTAGTAGTTCTTCGTGACGTGGGCGTCGCGGAAGTCCTCGTCGACGAGGGAGAAGTCAGGGATCGCGAAGTCCGCAGGCAACGTCGGCAGCCAGATGCCGACACCCTGGACGTACCTGAGCCCGGCCTGCCGGGCTCCGGCCAAATGGAACTGCACGACCAGCCAAGACAACGACAGCGCATGCGAGCCGTCCGGCGGCGGTGTCACAGTAAGCCTCCCCTGGAGAATCTCCACGCGGTGGCCAGGCAGTGCACGGGCAAGCTGGTCGGCAGCCTCGCCCAGGGTCAGCTCCTGCTGCAGTACGGCCATGGCGTCCTCCTTTTCGGGGCCCACTCTGCAACGAGCGTAACCGGGGCCAGGCGGATCCTGCCGATGATCACTCATACGGAGTAACCGCCCAGCTCAGAAGGCATCCGACGGCACGTAAGTCCCCCAAATCCCGCGGAGGGCGTTGCACACCTCGCCCACTGTCGCCCGGGCCCGCAGCGCGTCCTTCATCGGGTACAGGACGTTGTCCTCGCCCTCGGCGGCCTTCTTCAGGGCGTCCAGGGCGGAGTCCACCGCCGTCTGGTCGCGCTCGGCCCGCAGCTTGGCGAGGCGTTCGGCCTGCTGGGCCTCGATCGCCGGGTCGACCCGAAGGGGTTCGTACGGTTCCTCCGCGTCGAGTTGGTAGCGGTTGACGCCGACCACGACCCGCTCGCCGGAGTCGGTCTCCTGGGCGATGCGGTACGCGGAGTGCTCGATCTCGCTCTTCTGGAAGCCGTGCTCGATCGCGTTGACCGCGCCGCCGAGGTCCTCCACCTTCGCCATCAGCGCGATGGCCGCCGCCTCGACCTCGTCGGTCATCTTCTCGACGACGTACGAGCCGGCGAACGGGTCGACCGTCGCGGTCACGTCCGTCTCGTAGGCCAGCACCTGCTGCGTACGGAGGGCCAGCCGCGCGCTCTTGTCCGTGGGCAGCGCGATCGCCTCGTCGAAGGAGTTGGTGTGCAGGGACTGGGTGCCGCCGAGCACCGCCGCCAGGCCCTGGACCGCGACCCGGACCAGGTTCACCTCCGGCTGCTGGGCCGTCAGCTGCACGCCGGCCGTCTGCGTGTGGAAACGCAGCATCAGCGACTTGGGGTTCTTCGCACCGAACTCCTCCCGCATCACCTTCGCCCAGATCCGGCGGGCGGCGCGGAACTTGGCGACCTCCTCCAGGATCGTCGTACGGGCGACGAAGAAGAAGGACAGGCGGGGCGCGAAGTCGTCGACGTCCATGCCGGCCGCCACGGCCGTCCGGACGTACTCGATGCCGTCGGCGAGCGTGAACGCGATCTCCTGCGCGGGCGACGCGCCCGCCTCCGCCATGTGATAGCCGGAGATCGAGATCGTGTTCCACTTCGGGATCTCGGCCTTGCAGTACTTGAAGATGTCCGCGATCAGCCGCAGGGACGGCTTCGGCGGGAAGATGTACGTCCCGCGCGCGATGTACTCCTTCAGCACGTCGTTCTGGATCGTGCCCGTGAGCTGGTCGGCGCTCACGCCCTGCTCCTCGGCGACCAGTTGGTACAGGAGCAGCAGCAGCGCCGCCGGCGCGTTGATCGTCATCGACGTCGACACCTTGTCCAGCGGGATCCCGCCGAACAGCACCCGCATGTCGTCGATCGAGTCGATCGCCACACCCACCTTGCCGACCTCACCGCTCGCGATGGGGGCGTCCGAGTCGTGGCCCATCTGGGTCGGCAGGTCGAAGGCGACCGACAACCCCATCGTGCCATTGGCGATCAGCTGCTTGTAGCGGGCGTTGGACTCCGTCGCCGTACCGAAACCGGCGTACTGCCGCATCGTCCACGGCCGGCCCGTGTACATCGACGGATACACGCCCCGGGTGAAGGGATACTTCCCCGGCTCTCCCAGCTTCTCGGCCGGATCCCAGCCCTCCAGGGCCTCCGGTCCGTACACCGGCTCGATGGGCAGCCCGGACTCCGACTCGCGCGCCATGGTGTGATGCCTCCCGCTGAGCAGTTGCTCGCCAGTTACCAGCAGTTTTCAGCTGTCAGCCGCTACGGTCCGACCCTTTCGACGGACTGTAGTGGCGTGCGTGCGTCCGGTGGAAGGAGCACGCTGGGACCTTGCTCACAGGGTGAATGCGGTCCCCGTCACAACAATGCCGTGCTGTTCGCCCGACGTCATTCGCGGGGAACATCCCAGGCATGGGGACGGGCGCGGGATGGGGATGGGGATGGGGATGGGCATGAGGACACGGGTGGGGATGAGGTTGGGGATGCGGGGACCGATCGCCGTCCTGGCCGGCACGGCCGCCCTGATGACGGTGTGCGGCTGTACGGTGCAGGCGCCGGACGGGGACGGCAAGGCCCGTTCACCGGTCCACATCGAGGTCAGCCGAACGGCACCGGCCGACGAGAAGTCCGGCAGCCCGCCGCCGGCCGGCACTCCCGCTCCGGCCCCTGCTCCTGTCGGCCTGTGGTCCCGGGGCGACAGCGGCCCCGAGGTCCGCGAGCTCCAGGCCCGGCTGCGGCAGGTCGACTGGCTGTTCGACGGGCCGACGGGGACGTACGACGACCTGACCGAGCAGGCGGTCAAGGGGTTCCAGGGCAAGCGAGGGCTGCCGACGACCGGGCGGACCGACACCGTCACCTGGCAGCGGCTGCTGCGGATGACGCGCGAGCCGGGAAAGTGGGAGCTGTACCTGATGGGCGGCCAGCCGGCCGCCGCGCCGGACCCCCGCTGTCTGACCGGCCGGGTGCTGTGCATCAGCAAGTCGAGCCGCACACTGCGCTGGATGATCGACGGCCGCACGGTGATGACGCTGCCGGTCCGCTTCGGCTCGCAGTACACGCCCACCCGCGAAGGCGTGTTCAGCGTCTATTGGAAGTCCCGCCACCATGTGTCGACGCTCTACGACTCCCCGATGCCGTACGCCATGTTCTTCAGCGGCGGCCAGGCCGTGCACTACTCGTACGACTTCGCGGCCCGCGGTTACTCCGGCGGGTCGCACGGCTGCGTCAACGTACGGGACGAGGCGGCGATCGCGGATCTGTTCGCGCAGGTGAGGAACGGCGACAAGGTCGTCGTGTACCGGTGAGACCGGCAGTGGGAGTGGGGCGCGGGCGGGACCGGGGGAACGTGTCCCGCCCGCGCCAGGTGCACGAGCCGAAGGTACGGGGGGAACCCCGGCTCCGTGCGACGGCCGATGACCAGTCGGCTCACTCAGTACTGCGCCCCGACGGCCGAAAACGTCACACCCTGCGCGAAGGAATTTCTCCGACTTGGGAAACCGCAGGTCAGAGGGCTATTGCGCGGGGGCGCGTCGCTCACCGACTGCCCCGGTCGCTCCGTTCGCTCGGGTTGTTCCGGTTGTTCCCGTTGCTCTGAGCGCCGTGGCCCCCTGTGCCGCCGCTGCCCTTCCCCCGGTGCCTGCCTCGGTCGCCCTTGTGGCCGCCGTCGTCGCCTCTGTGGCCGCCGTGGTCGTCCTGGTCGGCCTTGCCGTCCTTGGCGCCCTTGTCGTTCTCGTCGTTCTTCTTGGTCCGGCCCTCGCCGTCGTTCCCGGACGAGGAGCCGGCCAGTAGTTCCTTGCAGTACTTCTTCACGTACGAGGATCCGCCCGCCGCGAACTCCAGCGTGTGCCGGCGGCCGGCGGCCAGCCCCTTGCCGTCGCGCATGTCGCGGCAGGCCGGGAGAGCCCCGGGCCAGGCACGTCCCGGCCGGCCGGTCCGGCCCTCGGAGCCGGAGGTGGCGCCGGGGGTCGGGGAGGAGCCACCGTCCGCGGTGTCGTGCGAGCCACCGGGACCGGTGCCGGCGTCGGAGGAGGGCTCGTCCCGCGGGGTCGTCCCGGACGACGGCGAGACGGCCGGGCCGTTCGGTGTCGCCGCGGCCGAGACGGAGGCCGTGGGGTCCGGTTCCGTTTCGCCGAACCGCGTCGGCAGGAGTCCGGTTCCGGCCGCGACGCCGCCGACCATGCCGACGGCCAGCGCGGCCGCCAGCCCGAAGCGGACGGTACGGCCCCGGCGGGGGCGGGGGCCGCCCCGGTCCGGGCCTCCGATGCGAACCAGTACGGCGTCGGCCGTACGGTCGCCGGAGCGATGCCCGGAGTTGGCGCGCTCACCGGCACGGTCACTGACCCAGTCGTCCACCCGATCCGCGCGCGCCTTGCGGAAGGCGGCCAACGCGGCTGCCTCACCGGGGAGTTCGCCGCTGATCGGCGCGGGTTCCACGGTGAGCGCGTCCAGCGTCTTCGCGAGCCGTTCGGCCTGGTCTCGGCCGGCCGTACCGACGCCTTCGAGGGACTCTCCGCTCAGCAAACGCTCCGCCGTTTCGCGGTCCAGCCACCTGTACTGCTCGTCGGCCATCACATGTCCTTCTGCGTCCGCGCGCGCATATGCGTCACACTCGCGGACGGCACCGCGCCGTCGCGCGGTTCTCGCTGGGGCGGCAGTGCGTCGAGCACTCCGGCCGATTCCACATCGTCGTCGAGGAGTTCCGCGAGCCGTTTCAGACCGCGGTGCGCTGCCGTCCGTACGGCGCCCGGACGCTTGCCCAGCGTCTCGGCGGCGCTCTTCGCGTCGAGGCCCACCACCACGCGCAGCACGACGGCCTCGGCCTGGTCCTGCGGCAGCCGGGCGATGAGGGACAGTGTCGTGTCGGTGGCCAGTGCCTCGATGGCCTCGCCGGCGGTGTCGGACTCGGCGGGCTTCCCGGTCAGCTCGGTCTCGTCGCCGACGGTCGCGGGGCGTCGCCCGCGCATACGTATGTGGTCCAGCGCCCGGTTGCGGGCGATCCGGGCGGCCCAGCCGCGGAAGCGGTCCGCGTCCCCGCTGAAGCGGTCCAGGTCACGGGCGATCTGCAGCCACGCCTCGGACGCGACGTCCTCGGCGTCCGGGTCGCCGACGAGAGTGCGGACGTAGCCGAGCAGCCGCGGGTGCACCGCGCGGTACACAGTCCGGAACGCTGTCTCGTTCCCGTCCTGCGCCGCAAGCACCGCGGCCGTGAGCTCCGCGTCGTCCCCCAGCACCCGTAACGTCCCTCTTCGATGGTCGCGATGTTCGGGACCGCAGTTGGTTGCGGATGGTCATGAGTCCTGCGCGCCCCGGCGCGAAAGGCACGTTACGACCTGAAACCGTCGCTCGTCCACGTCCGTAGAAGATGCAACTACCTTGTCACGAGGGTCCGACACGCTGGGTGTGACAGAAAACGCACCCTCGGCGCTGTAGTGAGTACGGACCGCCGCGCGGTCCGTGCCGCGCGACGGTCGGGGCCTCTCCTGTGGGGGGTGGCGGCCCCGG
This sequence comes from Streptomyces violaceoruber, assembly GCA_000720805.1. Lineage (GTDB taxonomy): Bacteria > Actinomycetota > Actinomycetes > Streptomycetales > Streptomycetaceae > Streptomyces > Streptomyces cellulosae_A. The sequence goes on along the minus strand of JODI01000105.1, from coordinate 2,823 downwards.
CCGTTGCCGTGGCGGCATGCGGGCGCGGGAGTGGGATGGCCACCGCGGGACGGCGGGACGCCGGACCCGCCCGACGAGACGCCGGGGCGCACCGCTCACCGCCGGGTCAGTTCTTCTTCCCCTTGGCGCTGTTGGGACTGTCGGGGTCGTTGGGGCTGCCGGGGTCGTTGGGGCTGCCGGGGTCGTTGGCCTTGCCGGCGCCACCGGTGCCACTGGCGCCACCGGCGTCCTGGCCGTTGCCGTCGCTCCCGCCCCGCCCCGCTGTCGCCTTGCCGGGATCGCCGCCCTGGCCCGTGCCGCCCGGGTTACCGGCGTTGCCCTCGTTCCCCGCGCCACCCGCCTTGCTCGGCTTGGTTTCGGGAGTCGCCCCGGCCAGTTGCCCGGCGCAGTAGGCCCGGACGTTCGCCTCGCCGCCCGCGGCCGTGACGAGTCGCTGCCAGGCCGTCGAGTCCATCGCCTTGCCCCGGCCCTGGACCTGTCCGTAGGCGCGGCAGTGGGCCTCGGTGTCCTTGGCGGTGGCCGGCCGGTCGGCGGGCGCGGGGGCGGAGGGGGCACCCGAGGTGGACGGGCCGCCGCTCGGGCTGCCCTGGGCTCCGCTCGCCGACGGGTTCGGGCGGCTGCTGGGCCGGTCCTGCGTGCCGTCCGGGCCGGGGCCCCCGTTTCCGATCGCGGCGAACGCGACACCCCCCAGCGTGAGGCTCGCGAGAGCCACGGAGAGCGTCGTCCGCACCGTCCGGGCGCGCCGCCGCTGCTCGCGGGGCCGCCAGTCGTCCCGGCGCCGACTGCGCGCCCGTCGCGTCCCCGCCTCCCGGGCGGCCAGGAAGGCGGCCACGGCCCGCCGCTCCCCCTCGTCGTCGATCGGGTCCCTGCGCAGAGCGGCACGGAGCAGGGCTTCGAGGCCGGGGCTGTCACCCACTCCGGCCACCCCGGCCGCGCCGGACACCCCGGCCACGGAACCGGACCACGCATCGGCCTCCGCGCCGGGCGCGAACCCAGGTGCCGGGTGCGCGCGGCGACGGCCGGGCGTCCCGTCTCCGTTCTCTCGCTCACCCATGGCGTGTCCGTCCTGTCTGCCCTGCCTGGCCTGTCTGGCCCGTCTGACCTGTCTGGGTCGTCGGACCTGTCCGGCCCGTCTCGCCTGTCCGCCTTGTCCGTACCTGGCCGCAGCCGTCCGGCTCTGTGCGGTCGTCCGGCATCCGGTCGCCGTCGTCCGTCATGTCGATTCCCCCAGCGTCCTGGGGTCCTCATCCGTCACACTCTCGCCGTCCAGCTGGCGAGCCAGCCGTTTCAGCCCCCGGTACGCGGCCGTGCGGACCGCGCCGGGCCGCTTGCCCAGGACGCGGGCGGCGGCCGGGCCGTCCAGGCCGACGACCACGCGCAGCAGCACCGCCTCCGCCTGGTCGCGGGGCAGGCCCCGGACCAGCTCCAGGGCGTACTCCGTGGAGAGGGACTCCAGCGCCTGGTCGTGCGTACTGCTCGGCCCCGGCAGTTCCAGTACGTCCTGTTCGAGCGTCGCCGCCCGAGGCCGTACCCGCTGCCGGCGCAGATGGTCCAGCGCCCGGTGCCGGGCGATGGTCGCGCTCCAGCCCCGGAACCCCGCGCCGTCGCCCTTGAACCGGCCGAGGTCCCGGGCGATCTCCAGCCAGGCGTCGGAGGCCACGTCCTCGGCGTCGTCGCCGACGATGCCGCGCAGATACCCGAGCAGTCCGGGCTGCACGATCCGGTAGGCGACCGCGAAGGCCGCCTCGTCACCCTGCTGGGCCCGCGCGACGGCCGCGCCCAGTTCCCCGTCGTACGCCTGCGCGCGGCGGGGTTCCCCTCCCTGGCCCAAGAACTGTCCTCGTCCGTACCGAGTTCGTGGCGGATCCGCGGCCCCCGGCACAGCCGCCGTCTGCCTCCGCCCCCACGATGATCAGCGCCGCAGCCCACAGAAGTGTCACAGCCGGGCCTGCGGGACCCCTCTCACACCGCTCACACCGGCGGTGACGTCTCACGGGGCTCCCGCGCTGAGTAAGTGCCACCTGTGGGACAGGTGGTGTTTCTGTGACTTTTTCTAGGGGTGGGGTAGTGAGTTCTCGCAAGGCCCATGCGTACAAGCCGCTGAGTCTGAGGCGAAGAGCCTGGCTGACGGCCGGCGCCGTCCTCCTGAGCGGCGCGGGCGTCGTGACGTACGCCATGGCGGACCCGTCCGCGTCCGGCGGTACGGCGCAGGGCCAGAGCCGTAAGCCGTCCATCCACACCGTGAAGCTCCGTGACGAGGGCTCGGGCCGCAGGGGCCTCGGCAAGCAGGGCACGGACCGCTTCAGCGCGGTACTGCTGACCTGGAACGACCCCGAGGCCGAGGCCAAGGGCTCCCCCGAGGTGCGCACCCGGGACCTCGCGACCGGCACGTGGTCCGGCTGGCAGAAGCTGACCAAGGACCCGAACCAGGCCGACGGCGTCGAGGGCGAGCGGGCGTCCGTGCGTGGCGGCACCGCCTCGCTGTGGACCGGCGACTCCGACGGCGTCGAGGTCCGCGTGGTCAAGGCCGACGGCACCGAGGTGGGCGGCCAGCCGGCCGGCATGGACGTCAAGCTCCTCGACCCGGGCACGGACCCGAAGCGCACGGGCACGGCGACGCGGGGAGGCCTGGAACCGGCAGCCTACGCGGAGGACACCACGGCGCCGGCGACCCCGGTGACAGACTCGGCGACCCCGACGGAGACGACGACGGACACGACGACGGCGCCACCGACCGCGCCCCCGACGGAGACGGTCACAGCGACGCCCACGGACACCGCGACCGACACCGTCCCGCCGTCACCGTCCCCCTCGCCCACCCCC
>JODI01000104.1 GCA_000720805.1 Streptomyces violaceoruber | reverse complement strand
CGCCGCCATCTGGCACAACCGCAACACGGGCCAAGCCATCACCCGATCACTGACCGCCTACGACCACTGACCAAGCCTTCGGACTTACTCGTCTAGGGCGTGGGCGCAGGTGGCGTCGAACCGCGCACCGGCACGTGACCCGTGTGGAGCGGCGGGTCCTGGGCGGGACGGACGCGAGCCGGCGGCTGTTCCACGCGCAGCGCCGCGGCCGGCCAGGATCTGTAGGCCGTCCTGGCCGGAGTCGTCGGCGCGTGCCGGTGAACGTGGTGCACCCGGACGTCCGAGAGCCGGAGCCGCCGCGGTGTCGGCGCCCGGGGCATGACGCCGAACCGTCGCCGTGTGCGCGGTGCGGGGCACAGGGTAGGGCAGATGCCGTGGTCCCGCTGGCCCGGAGGCGTGCCCTGGGACGTCCGCCTATCGTGATCGAGGGCGCCGCTTCCCGGTCCGCGACGGGCGCCTCTGGAGGCATGGATGCTGGCCAAGCTGTCGGCGCGGCCCACGGCCCGGCGCCGCGCGATCACCTCGGCGGCCGGACTGGCCCTGCTCGGCGCGGGGCTCCCGGCGGCCGCGTCGCACGGCTCCGCACCGGATCTGTCGCGGTACTACCGCCAGAAGGTGGCGTGGGCGAAGTGCGAGGGCGTGGACATGCCCGCGGATCTCCAGTGCGGAAAGGTCACCGTCCCCCTGGACTACGCGCGACCGCGCGGGCCCACCCTCGACCTGGCGCTCGCCCGCTACCGGGCGACGGGAAGGTCACGGGGTTCGGTGCTGCTCAACTTCGGCGGGCCCGGTGGCCCGGGAGTCGCCGAACTCGCCGCGGGGGGCGACGAGTTCATGGGTCTGACGAGGGACTACGACGTGGTGTCCTTCGACCCCCGGGGCGTCGGCCGCTCCTCGCCGGTCAGCTGCGGCGCCCGTACCGAGCTCCCCGCCCTGCTGACGGACGGGGACACGGATGTCACCGCCGATCCGCGAGCCGCGCTCAAGCGGGTCCGCGAGTCGGCGGCCACCTGTGCGAAGCACGCCGGGCCCGTCCTGCCGTACATCGGCACGGTGAACGCCTCCCGCGACCTGGACGTGATGCGCCAGGCCCTCGGTGACAAGAAGCTCAACTACCTCGGTTTCTCCTACGGGACCCGGCTCGGCGCGGTGTACGCGGCCCAGTTCCCCGAGAAGGTCGGCCGGCTGGTGCTCGACGGTGTCGACACGCTCACCGAGCCGCTGTCCGAGCAGGGTGTGGCGGGCGCCGAGGGTCAGCAGAGGGCGCTGGAGGACTTCGTCACCTGGTGTGCGAAGGACCTCGCCTGTCCGTTCGGCACCGACGCCCGTTCTGCGCGCGAGGCGGTCGTACGGCTGGTCGGGTCGCTTGACGAGGACCCGGTGCCGACGGACCTCGGCGAGGACTTCACCGGGCAGGACCTCGTCGGGGCCATCGGACAGGCCCTCTACGGCGAGGAGTTGTGGCCCTTGTTGGAGCGGGCGCTCGCCTCGCTGGTCGAGGACGGGGACCCCGGGGCGCTCCTCGGTTTCTCCGGCGGCGGATCCGTCGTCCGGGCGGCCGGCCCCCGGCCCGGTGCCAGGCCGGGCGGCGGCCTGGTCGACCAGGAGGACGTGCCGCTCGACAATCTTCCGTCGGCGCTGATGGCGATCAACTGCGCGGACGATCCCGACCGGCCCGGCGCCGACCGGATCACCCGTGACCTCGGCCGGCTGCGCGCCGCGTACGAGGAGGCCTCCCCCGTCTTCGGCCGCTACCGGCTCACCGAGTACCTGATGTGCTTCGGCCGTCCCAAGGGCACCGACTTCATCCGGGAGAAGGTGCGGAACGTACGCGCGCCGAAGATGCTCCTCGTGGGCACCCGCGGCGATCCGGCGACGCCGTACCGCTGGACCGTGGAGACGGCCGAACGGCTCGGCGACTCGGCCGTCGTGCTCGACAACAGGGCCGAGGGACACACGGGGTACTCCTCCTCCAAGTGTGTGCACCGGAACGTCGACGCGTTCCTGCTGTACGGCTCGCTCCCGCCGGACGGCAGCTCCTGCGGCCCCGAGGGCGACCGCGACTGACGTCTCCCCGGACGGCGGGCGGGTCACTGAAGGCGAGTCCGTGGGAGGTCTCCGGAAGATCCTGGAGAACCGCGAGAACCGCGAGAACCGGAGAGAGCCGCGAGAAGGGGGAAGGGGACCGCTTCAGGGTTCCCAGTGGGCCAGCCGCCGCATCGCCCCCGCGGTCGTACCGAAGCCGCCGTCGCCGAGCAGTGCGCGCAGTTCGGTGTTGAAGCGGTCGATCTCCGGCCGGGCGGCCCGCAGGGCGGCGGCCCCCACCTCGGTCAACTCCAGCACCACGGCCCGGTGTTCACTCGGATGCGGCCGCTTGGCGAGGAGGTCCGCCGTGGTGAGCCGGCCGACGAGAGCGGTGACCGCCGACTCGCGCAGACCCAGGGCGCGGGCGAGTTGCTGCTGGGTGATGCCCGGCTCGTCGTGCACCGCGAACAGGGCGCCGAGCTGGGCCGTGGTGACACCGGCGGCGGCCAGACAGCGCCGGTCCGCGACCGTGCGCAGTCGGTGCGCGGCCTGCTGCAGGAGGAAGAACAGGCGCTCGTCGGGCTCGGACATGGGCCGATCTTGACAGAGGCGGCAGACCCGCGCCCACCTCACTTCACCAGTGAAGTGGGGTTTCCCGTGAACGAGGTCCCCGGCCTGCCACTCGCCCGGAAGATCCTGGCGGCGCAGCCCTTCAGCGCCCTGCTCGGCGCCCGGCTCACCGCCTTCGGCGGCGGCGAGGCGATCCTGGAACTGGACATCCGCGACGACCTGCTCCAGCAGTACGGCCACGTGCACGGCGGTGTGCTCGGCTACGCGGCGGACGACGCGCTGACCTTCGCCGCGGGTTCGATGGTCGACGCCCGACTGGTCACCGCCGGTTTCACCATCGACTACCTGCGGCCGGCCAAGGGTGACGTGCTGCGCGCCCACGCCCGGGTGGTCCGGGCGGGCCGCACCCGCGTCGTCTGCCGCTGCGACCTGAGCACCATCGAGGGCGAGGGGGCCGCGACCCTGTGCGCGGTGGCGCAGGGCACGATCGCCGTGCCCGCCGTGCCGCCCACGGACCAGGCGGGCCAGGGGGCCGGACACGCCACCCCGCCGCACCCGAACCGAACCGATGACCCCACCGGGATCACTCACCGGATTGCCCCAAATGCCTGATCCGCCAATCGGTCCTATGGTGCTGATATGGAGCCTGCACTCAGCCCCGCGACCCTCACCGAACTGCGCCGCCCGCGCCCCTATCCCGCGGTGTCCGTACTGACGCCCACGCACCGCCGCGAACCCGACAACGCGCAGGACCGGGTCCGGCTGCGCAACGTGGTGGCCGAGGCCAAGCGGCAGCTGGAGGCCGATCCCGCCGTCGCCCGGGAACGGCGCATGGACGTCGCCCGGCAGCTCGACCAGGCCCTCACCGAAGTCGACCTGGCGCACGCCGAGGACGGTCTGGTGATCTATGCCGCCCCGGGTGAGCACCAGGTGTGGTCACTGGCCCGGCCGGTGCCCGAACGCGTGGTCCTCTCGGACACCTTCCTGACCCGCAACCTGGTCTCCGCGCAGGCTGCCGAACACACGTTCTGGGTGCTGTCGCTCTCCGCGGACCGCATCACCCTGTGGAGCGGCGGCACGGACCGGGTCACCGAGGCCCACACCGGCGACTTCCCGCTGGCCAGGAGGCGCGACAACTTCGACGCCGAACGCCAGGAGCGCATCGGCGACCTGCCCAGCACCTTCCGGGACGAGGGCACCCGCCACTTCCTGCGCGAGGCGGACACCGCGATGAGCGCCGTCCTGCGCGACGACGAACGCCCCCTGTACGTCACCGGTGAGCCCGCCGCGCTCTCCCTCCTGGACGAGGTCGGCAGTGTCACCGAGGACGCCGTCCACGTCCCGCACGGCGGTCTCGCCCACGGCACCCCCGAGACCGTGTGGCAGGCGGTCCGGCCACTGGTCGACGCCGAGGCCCGCAGGAGCACCGACTCCGTGGCCCGCGAACTCGAATCGGCGCGTGGCCGCCGGGCCTTCGCGGCGGGCGTCGACGAGCTGTGGCAGAGCGCCCGCGACGGCCGCGTGCGCCTGCTGGCCGTCGAGGAGAACTACCGGGTCACGGTGCGCGACGACAGCGGCGACCACCTTGCCCCGGCGGTGAGCGGCGACCTCGACGGCCGCGAGGACATCGTGGACGAGATCGTCGAACAGTGCCTGGAGACCGGCGCCGACGTACGGTTCGTCCCGGACGGGACCCTCCGCGACGCCGATGGGATGGCGGCCGTCCTGCGGTACTGATGACGGGGGGCAGTCGTTCAAGGGCTGGGCGCGGGGCGATCCCCGTGTCACACTCCTAGAACAAAATATCGTCGAACACATAACTGAACCCGTGTCGACCCTTCGACGACCGGTCAAGTTCCGTGCAAAAACCACGACTTGACCCACTTGGTGCCGCACCCCGGGCACCCGGCTCGTCCGCGCCGTGAAGACTGTGGCATATGCCAGAAGCACCACCGTATCGTGTGTTGCCAAATCCCTTACAGCCCGTGGCGGGCTGTGCAACAGTCGTAACGGTCCTTCCGTCCGCCTTGGTCGTACCGTCCCGCATCGGAGTGCGTCATGCCACCCCATCTCTCTGCGGACCACCCCGCCGCCCCGCCGCCAGGACGCGGCTCGGTCGACGCGCTCATATCGCAGACGCGCCGGCTCAAGGGCGAGGTGGACGCCGTGCGACGGGACACGCGGCCGGACGGCCCGGACCCGCAGGACCGATGGCAGCGTGCGCTGTACGACCTGGCGCTGCACCAACTCGACGACTTGGACGAGCACTTGGCGCAGCTGCGGGACGGCCCGCCGCCCGTGCCCGCCTCCCCCGAAACGGCGCCAGCCGCCCCGACCGCGCCGCCCGCTCCCCGGCGCGGCTCGCTGCTCAGCCGGGTCGGCAGCGCGGAGTGGAACCTCCTGACGGACGAGGCCAGTTGGTCCGGCGAGTTCTATCAGATCCTGGGCCGGGACCCGGCCGCGCCCCCGCTGACCCTCGACGAGCTGCCCTCCCTGGTGCTGGACGAGGACCGGCCGAAGCTGACCGCGATGGTCACCGACTGCCTCGTCGACGCCAAGCCCATCGACGGGGAGTTCCGCGTCGCACGCCCGGACGGTGACGTACGGACCGTGCACATGATGGGCGAGCCCGTGCTCGACACTGACGGCAGCACCGCCTCGATGTGGGCCGTGCTGCGGGACGTCAGCGAACTGCGCCGCAGCCAACGGACGGTGGACGAGACCCGTGACTCGTTACAGCGCCACCGGCACCGCGCGCAGACCGAGCACCGGCTCGCGGTCGAGCTGCAGGAAGCCGTGCTGCCGCCGTGGCGCGGCTCCCTGCGGCTCCCGCACCAGGGCACCGAGACGCTCGACCTGGCGGCCCACTACCTGCCGTCGTCGACGAGCGCACTCATCGGCGGCGACTGGTACGACGCCCTCGAACTCGCCGACGGCGAGACCCTGCTCAGCGTCGGCGACCTCACCGGTCACGGAGTCGCCGTGACCTCGGGCATGGCGACCCTGCTGGGCGCCGTCCGCGGCATGGCGATGGCCGGCGCCCAGCCGGGTCAGCTCATGGCCTGGCTGAACCAGTTGCTCGACGCCACCGTGCAACCGGCGCTCGGCAGCGCGGTGTGCTGCCGCTACCGGCCCGGGACCCGCACCCTGGTCTGGGCGCAGGCCGGACACCCCGCCCCGCTGCTGTTCCGCGACGGGACGGGGCGCAGGCTGGCGGCACCGGCCGGTGTGCTGCTCGGCGCGACCTCCGGCGCCGTCTACGAGCAGGCCGAGGAGAGCCTCCGTCCGGACGACCTGCTCCTGCTGCACACCGACGGGCTGGTGCCCGGGCTCGGCCGCACCGAGTCCGTGAACCGTCTCCTCGACCTGGCCCCCCGGTTCGGCGAGACACGTACCGCACAGGACTGCGTGCGGGTGATCGTGGAGGAGTTCGGCGAGGCCGAGCGCGAGGACGACGGGTGTGTGCTCGTCGCCAGGGTGACGTCGTAGAACCACGCCGGCACGGTTGTCCTCATGCCGAGGCGCTGTTGCCGCCCCTGCCCTTCGGCTTCGGCAGCGCCAGCCTGATCTCCTCGCGCAGCTCGTGGATCCTCGGGTAGGTGGAGTACGCGGCGGTCAGCCGGTACATCTGACCCAGCCGGTCCCAGGTGCGGCGTGAGGAGTTCGAGCCCATCGCCATCAGGGCCAGCCGGGCGTACCGGTCCGCCTGTTCGGGGTCGTCCGCGATGAAGCAGGCGGAGGCCATGGACAGGTGATCGAAGATCTTCGACCGTTCCCGGCCGTCGTTGCGCAGGGCCAGCGCCTTCTCCGCGTAGTGCTGGGCGTGCACGGCCGCGCCCGGCTCGTGCTCGGCCAGCGTCCGGTAGGCCAGGGCCTGCATGCCGTACAGGTCCTCCTCCTTGAAGGTCTGCATCCAGCTCGGCGGTGGCACGTCGCCCCGGTCGGAGACGAAGAGGTCCTCCGCCTGTCCGAGGGTGCGGCGCATGGCCTGGCCCTTGCCCATGGACGCCTGGGCCCAGGCCTCGATGGTGTGGAGCATCGCCCTGGTGCGGGGCAGCACCTCGTCGCCGGAGCCCGACTGGGCGAGCTTCATCAGGTCGAGCGCGTCGTCGGGCCGGCCCAGGTGCACCATCTGGCGAGCCGCTCGGGAGAGCGCCTCCCCGGCGCGGGGCCGGTCGCCGCCCTCTCTCGCGGCATGGGCGGCGATGACGAAGTACTTCTGGGCCGTGGGTTCGAGGCCGACGTCGTGCGACATCCAGCCCGCGAGGACGGCGAGGTTGGCGGCGACGCCCCACAGGCGCCGCTGCAGATGGTCGGGGTGTCGGTAGGCGAGCATGCCGCCCACCTCGTTGAGCTGGCCCACGACCGCCTTGCGCTGCAGCCCGCCGCCGCGGGCCGCGTCCCAGGCCCGGAAGACTTCGACGGCGCGTTCCAGTTCCTCGATCTCCTGCGACCCGATGGGAGCGGCCTCGTAGCGGTCCAACCCGGCGGGGTCGGCACGCAGGGGGTCGTCGAACTGGGGAGCGTCGGCGGTCAGGGCCGGATCGGTGTGCAGCCAGTCGTACATGGCGCTGCTGAGTGCGGATCCCGCGGCGAGCGCGGCGCCCGCGCCCACCAAGCCGCGTCGGTTGAGCATGAGGTCCATTCCCGTGAATTCGGTGAGGACCGCAGCAGTCCGCTCGGGCGCCCACGGCACTCCGTCGGGATCTTCCGCACTCCCGCCGCGTGGCCGTTTCCCCGCACGCCCGTGCCGGACCAGACCGAGGTCCTCGATGGTCACGACACGGCCGAGACGCTCGGTGAACAGGGTCGCCAGCACCCGCGGCACCGGATCGCGCGGGATCTCTCCCGTGTCGATCCACCGCCGCACCCGGGAGGTGTCGGTCGCCAGCTGGGGGTGGCCCATGGCCGCCGCCTGCTTGTTGACCAGCCTCGCGAGTTCACCTTTGGACCAGCCGGCCAGGCCGAACAGGTCCGCAAGGCGGGTGTTGGGTTCTCCGCTCACATCAAGCCCCCAGGTTCTCGGCTGAGTTGACAGTAGCCCGGTGAGAGTTGCCGGGCGACTATTCGCCAGGGTTCGCCATGCCTCGCCAGATGGTGTGCCAGTGGCCGACGGGTGTCAGGTAGGAACGCGCCACCCCGACCCGGTCGCCTTCTGGCAACAACGGATGCATTCCCCAGGGTGCACCGGGGGGACCGGGCCGGGCAGCGCACTGTCGTCGCAGGCACACGAAGGGATCTGTTTCGCCCATGTACGCAGCATCGTCCTCCGTGTCCGCACCGCCCAGGTCGCTGCGCCCCCGCCCGGTGGGCGGCGGCCCCTACCTCGACCCCGCGCGTCCGGCCGCCTCCGTGCTCGGTGCGGGCAGGACGCGGCGCGTTGCGGGGCTCGGCACCCAACCGCTCAGCGGGAGACTCGACTTGTCCGGCCCTCAGGGCGCCCAGCTGCGCACGGCGATCGCGTCGGTGCACCGGATCTGCCCGGAGTTCGCCCCGGTGCAGGTACTGCGCCGCAGCGGCCGCTCCGTGCTCCTGGTCGGTACGACGGGACGCAGCACCGCCGTCGCCAAGTGTTTACTGGACCACTCGCCCGCCTGGACCGAGCGGATCCGCCACGAGATAGCTGCGTACCGCTCGTTCGTCCGGCACCGTCCTCCGGTGCGCGTGCCGAGACTGATCGCGGCGGACCCGGACAACTGCACCCTCGTCATCGAGCGGATGCCCGGACGGGTGGCGGCACTGCACCGGCACCCGGCGGAGGCCCCGCCCCGCGCGGACATCAGGGCGGCGCTCGGCGCGGTCTGCCGGCTGAACGCCTGGCGACCGCCGGCGGGCACCTTCGACGCCCCGCTGGACTACGCGACCCGCATCAACCGCTACCACGAGCTCGGGCTGCTCACCGACCGGGACCTCGGTGACCTGCAGAAGCTGCTGCACGGCATCGCTGCGTCCGCAGGCCGGCACGGCATGGGCCAGTTCTGCCACGGCGACGCCCTCCTGTCGAACATCCTTCTGTCCCCGGCCGGTCCAGTGCTGGTGGACTGGGAGCACGCGGGCTGGTATCTGCCGGGGTACGACCTGGCGACGCTGTGGTCGGTCCTCGGGGACGCCCCGGTGGCCCGGCGGCAGATCAGCCAGATGGCGCAGTCGGCGGGTCCGGCTTCACGGGACGCGTTCCTGGTGAATCTGATGCTCGTGCTGACGCGGGAGATCCGTACCTACGAGACGGTCGTGCAGCGTTCGATGCACGACGCGACCCCGGCGGCACCGGGAGTGGCCCACCAGGGTGCTGCGCCGTCCGGTGAGGAACAGCGGCTGCTGCTGAGGCGGCTGCACGACGACTGCCAGCTGGCCCGCCGGGCCGTACGCGCTGCGGTCGGCACTCGCTGACGGGGACGAAAGTCCGCGGCGCGCTGGGGGGCGTACCGCGGACTTTCGTATGTCCGCGGCAGGCCCTGAGGCGGCCACCGGTGTACGCCACTGACGCCCCGCAGGCCCGGGAAACCTGCGCCACGAAATTCCCGTGGACCCGGATTGACATGGGAAATCAGCTGCCTCTGGGCATGATTGACGGATCGTAGGCAAGCCGGTACCACTGACGCACGTCCGGCCCCGTACGGTTCATCGCCCGTCCGTCCCAGGAGGCTGCATTGCGAGGATCCGCCACCGACCGCGACCGAGCCGCCGGGCCCAGACGCATCCGAAGAACCTCGGGCGTCCTGGGCTCGGCGGCGCTGCTCCTGCCGCTGCTCGGCGCCGCCCCGTCCGAAGCGCAGCCGTCCGCGGCACAGACGTCCGCGCGGGCGCTCCAGTCGGCGTTCGCGTCCGCTGCCGCCGAGTACCACGTGCCGCCCAGCGTGCTCCTGGGCGTCTCCTACCTCCAGTCCCGCTGGGACGCGCACGGCGGGGCGCCGAGCGTGACCGGCGGCTACGGCCCGATGCACCTGACCGACGCCCGCACCGCGCTCGCCGACGCGCCGCCCCACCACAGCGAGGGCACGGAGGACGCCCGCGGCGACAGCGCCCGCGCGCCGCTGCACCCGCGGACGGAACTCCCGGGGAGCTCCGCGCTCCCGGCCCGGCTCAGGACGTTGCCGAGAGCCGCCGAGCTGACCGGCCTGCCCGCCGAGCGGCTGCGCACCGACCCCGCCGCGAACGTGGCCGGCGGTGCGGCCCTCCTCGCCGCCGCGCAGAAGGACCTCGGTGAACCGCTGAGCGCGGACCCGGCCCACTGGTACGGGGCGGTGGCCCGTTTCTCCGGCGCCGACGACGGCGCGACGGCCGCCGCGTACGCGAACGACGTGTACGACGTGCTGCGCACCGGCGAGGAGCGCACCACCGACGCCGGCCAGCAGATCGCGCTGGCCCCCCAGCCGGGCCTGGCCCCCGACACCGGGCAGCTCACCCGAACGGGTCTGCGCACCCGGAAGGCCGCCGCCACGGAGTGCCCGCAGACCGTGTCCTGCGAGTGGATCCCGGCTCCGTACGAGGAGTTCGGCGAGGGCGACTACGGCAACCACGACCTGGGCGACCGGCCGGCCTCACAGAGCATCAGGTACATCGTCATCCACGACACGGAAGGTGCCTGGGAGGGAGTCCTCAACCTCGTTCGGGACCCGTCCTATGTGTCGTGGAACTACACCCTGCGCTCCACGGACGGCCACATCGCCCAGCATGTGAAGGCGAAGGACGTGGCCTGGCACTCGGGCAACTGGTACGTCAACGCCAAGTCGATCGGGCTGGAGCACGAAGGCTTCCTGGCGAACCCGGACGCCTGGTACACGGAGGCGATGTACCGGTCGTCGGCGCGGCTCGTGGCGTACCTGGCGAAGAAGTACGGCATCCCGCTGGACCGACAGCACATCCTCGGCCACGACACCGTGCCCGGCCCGACCGGGTCGGCCATCCCCGGCATGCACACCGACCCGGGCCCGTACTGGGACTGGCGGCACTACTTCGAACTGCTCGGACGCCCCTTGGAACCCGGTGCCGGCGGGAACGGCGGGCTGGTGACGATCCGCCCGGACTACGCCACCAACCAGCCCGCGTACACGGGGTGCGCGTCCGCCGGCCGGCCCTGCGCGGCCCACGGCTCCAGCGAGGTGCGGCTCTACTCCGACCACGACGAGAAGTCCGCCCTGATCAAGGACATCGGCCTGGGCACCACCCCGACGACGGACGTGAACGACCTGTCCTCGCGGGTCTCCACGGGCCAGCAGTACGCGGTCGCCGACCGGTACGGCGACTGGACGGCGATCTGGTACCTGGGCCAGAAGGCCTGGTTCAAGGACCCGAAGAAGAGCCCGGCGGCGGTGCCCGCGAGCGGCCGGGTGGTGACGCCGAAGGCCCCTCTGACGAGCGTCCCGGTGTACGGGCGGGCCTATCCGGAGGCCTCGGCCTATCCGACGGGAGTGCCCGCGCAGACCCTGTCACCGCTGCCGTACCGACTGCTCAAGGATCAGAAGTACGTGGTCGGCGACGAACTGCCGGGCGAGTACTTCTACGCCGTCACCTTCGCGACCGGCTCGCACCGGGTGGTGACCGGCAAGGACCTCTACTACGAGATCCAGTTCGGCCACCGGGTGGCGTTCGTAAGGGCCGCCGACGTGCGGGTGGAGCAGTCCGGCGGGTAGCCGCCTCAGCCCTGCTGGAAAAGCTCCGCCGGGAGCGGCTTCAGCAGGGCGTACAGGTCGTCGGTGATGGGGCGGTCCCAGGCGGCGATGGTCACCAGGACGTTGTCGCTGCGGTCGAACTGCACGCAGGAGACGCGGCTCTCGGAGAGCTTCAGACGGCGCACGATCAGGAGGTTGTCGCCCTGCATCACCGGCATGTCCTCCACGCCGACGACGGTCACCTCCTCGTCGTTCTCCAGGGCCAGCAGGAGCTGTCCGACCTCGAAGGGGACCTCGCCCTCGGCGACGTCACGGGCCGGTGAGCCCTCCGGCAGATTGCCGATGATCATCGCGGGGCCACGGCCGCCGAACAGGTCGTACCGCAGGTAAAGGCCCTGGCAGCTGCCGTCGGGGGCGGGCAGCAGACCGGCGTTCAGATTGCCGGGCCAGTCGCTCGGGTCCATGGCCAGGACGTCGAAGTCGGGCCCGGCGGGAGTGGCGCTGCGGCGGCGGAGGAACGACATGTCGCCATGGTACGTGGCCGCGGGGGCTCCGTGCCGTGCGGGCGGCGCTCCGCGTACCGGCGACGGCTTTCGTGACGGCGTTCGTGAGTACGTCCCTGAGGTCGGGCCGTCCCGGTCCGGTTGCCGCAGGACGGCGGGCGGCACTCCCAGCCGGTGTGGCTGGAGGTACGCCGTCGCCCAGGAGAGCCGGCTCACTCCCGCGGCGGAGCGGGTGGGACCACCGCCACCGGGGCGGCCGCGTGGAGGAGGACGGCGTGGGTGACGGAGCCGAGCAGTCGGGCGGGGGCGAGCAGACGCCGTCGGTGACGGCCCACGACGACCAGGTCGGCGTCCTTCGACGCGGCGACGAGATGTCCGGCCGCGTCGCCCGGGGCCACGTACGGCTCGGTGCGGACGCCGGGGTGCCGGGCGCGGTGCGGGGCGAGGAAGCCCTCGGCGAGCGTGCGGGTCTCCCTCTCGACGGCATCCTGGTCGATCACCGGGGGCACGAAGTCGCCGGGGGCCGCCCAGGTCTGCACGGGCCAGGTGTACGCCGCGACGACCTGGAGGCGGGCTCCGCGCAGGGCCGCCTCGGTGAAGGCGAAGGCGAGCGTGGCCTCGTCCGGGCTGTCGACCTTGAGGCCGACGACGACGCGCGGACCAGGTGGGGCGTAGGTCTCACCGTGCACCTCGCGCCCGGGGCGGGGCACCACTACGACGGGGCATTCGGCGTCGCGCGCGGCGGCCATGCCGTTGGAACCCAGCAGCAGGCTGGCGAACCCGCCGCGGCCACGGGAGCCGAGCACCAACAGCTGGGCGGTGGCACCGAGTTCGGGCAGCAGAGCGGCCGACGCCCCGTCCAGGGCGACGTACTCGGTCCCGGGCCGGTCGGGCCGGGCCTCCAGGCGCGTGCGGACCTGGTCGAGTACCGGGTCGTCGGCCGCCGCGACCGGTACGTCGGCCCGGGCCCACGCGGCGTACTGCCGCACATGGACCACCCGCAGCGACGCCCCGCGCCGGCGGGCCGTGTCGAGGGCCCAGTCCAGGGCCCGCAGACTGTCGTCCGACCCGTCGACCGCCGCGATCACCGGCAGAGCGTCCATGGTGTTCCCCGCTTCCGGAGGTACGGCCTCGCGCTTCCTGGGGCCAGCCTTGCTCAGGCCGTGGCCCCAGGAGAGCGCCGAAGCTCGCGTGTCCGGAAAAACGCGCGGAACACCGCCGGATCGGCCCGGCGTCTCAGGTCCCGGGACTCAGGTCCCGCGTCTCAGGTCCCGCGTCTCAGGTCCCGCGTCTCAGGTCCCGCGTCTCAGGTGAGGTCGAACTCCCCTTCCCGCGCTCCCGACACGAACGCGCCCCACTCCGCGGGCGTGAAGATCAGGGAGGGGCTCTCCGGGCGGCCGCTGTTGCGCATCGCGATGAATCCCTCGACAAAGGCGATCTGGACATCCCCCAGGCCACGGCTGCTGGAGTGCCATTCGGCGTTGCTGAGGTCCAGCTCGGGCTTGTCCCAGCCCATGAGCGGCTGCTGCTGGATGGTGGTCTCGGCCACGTCCTGCTCCTCCCGATTGCGTCGTCCGCGGCCAGCCTAGCGATCGGTTCCTGGCGCCGACAGGCCACGTGAGGCGGACCTTTCAGGAGTCGGGCGGCCGGTCCCCCACGAGCCACATCGCGAAGAACTGCGATCCGCCGCCGTAGGCGTGCCCGAGCACCCTGTGCGCCCTCTCCACCTGGTGTTCCCCGGCCTGCCCGCGCACCTGCAGCGCGGCCTCCGCGAAGCGGATCATCCCGGAGGCTCCGATGGGATTGGTCGACAGAACTCCGCCCGACATGTCGACCGGCAGGTCCCCGTCGAGCTCCGTCACCCCGGCCTCGGTGAGTTTCCACCCCTCGCCCTCGTCGGCGAAGCCGAGATTCTCCAGCCACATGGGCTCGTACCAGGAGAACGGCACGTACATCTCGACGGCGTCGATCTCCCGGCGCGGGTCGCTGATCCCGGCCTGCCGGTACACGTCGGCCGCGCAGTCCTTGCCGGCCTGTGGTGACACGGCGTCCTTGCCGGCGAAGAGGGTGGGTTCGCTGCGCATCGCGCCGCCGAGCATCCAGGCCGGGGGGCGGGGCGCGCGGGCGGCTCCGGCACGGTCGGTGAGGACCATCGCGCAGGCCCCGTCGGAGGAGGGGCAGGTCTCCGAGTACCGGATCGGGTCCCAGAGCATGGGAGCGGCCTGGACCTTCTCCAGGGTGACGTCGTGCTCGTGGAGGTGCGCGTAGGGGTTCTTCAGGGCGTTGCGCCGGTCCTTGTAGGCGACCAGCGAGCCGACCGTGTCGGGCGCGCCGCTGCGCCGCATGTACGCGCGCACGTGGGGGGCGAAGAAGCCGCCGGCGCCGGCGAGGAGGGGCTGCTGGAAGGGGATGGGCAGGGACAGGCCCCACATGGCGTTCGACTCGGACTGTTTTTCGAAGGCCAGGGTCAGCACCGTGCCGTGGACGCGGGCCGCGACCAGGTTGGCGGCGACCAGCGCGGTGGAGCCGCCGACGGACCCGGCCGTGTGCACCCGCAGCATCGGCTTGCCCACCGCGCCGAGCGCGTCGGCGAGGTACAGCTCCGGCATCATCACGCCCTCGAAGAAGTCGGGCGCCTTGCCGATGACGACGGCGTCGATGTCCGCCCAGGTCAGCTCGGCGTCGTCGAGGGCACGCCGGGCGGCCTCCCGGACGAGCCCGGCGATCGACACGTCGCGGCGCGCCGCGACGTGTTTGGTCTGGCCGATGCCTACGACGGCCACGGGCTCCTTGCTCATCGCGGATCCCCTTCGAGTACGGCGACCAGGTTCTGTTGCAGACAGGGGCCGGACGTGGCGTGCCCGAGGGCGCGGTCGGACTCCCCCCGGTGGACACGGGCGGCGGCCTCGCCGATGCGGATGAGTCCGGCGGCCATGATCGGATGGGCGGCGAGCGCGCCTCCGGACGGGTTGACGCGCACGTCGTCGCCCAGCCGGAGCGCCTTGCGCAGGACGACCTCCTGCGAGGTGAAGGGCGCGTGCAACTCGGCGGTGTCGACGGGCCTGTCGAAGGCGCCGGCCTTCTCGGCGGCCAGCCGGGTGGAGGGCGAGTCGGTCAGATCGCGTACGCCCAGGCCGTGTGCCTCGATGCGGTGGTCGATCCCGCGGATCCAAGCGGGCCTCTCGCACAGGTCCCGGGCTCGGTCCCCGGCGGCGAGGATCACGGCGGCGGCCCCGTCACCGATGGGCGGACAGTCGCCGGTACGCAGCGGACGGACGACGTACTCCCCCTGCGGTACCGGATCCCGTAGCTGGGCATGGGAGTTGGCGGCCGCGTCCGACCGGCTGCGGGCGGCGACCGCGGCGAGCGCCGGCTCGTCGGTGTCGCCCGCGTCGATGAGCGCCTGCGCCTGGAGGGCGGCGAGGGCGACGGAGTCGGGCCACAGGGGGGCCACGTAGTACGGGTCGAGCTGCCGGGTCAGGACGTCCCGTACGGAGCCGGGTGACGACTTTCCGTAGGAGTAGACGAGCGCGGTGTCCGCGTCGCCGGTGAGCAGCTTGGTCCACGCCTCGTACAGGGCCCACGCGCCGTCCATCTCGACGTGCGACTCGGAGATCGGCGGCCAGGCGCCCACTCCGTCGAGGGCGAGGGTGAAGGAGAAGGCGCGGCCGGCGAGGTAGTCGCTGGAACCGGAGCAGGTGAAGCCGATGTCCGCGGTCTTCAGGCCGGTCTGCGCGAGGACATCGTGCAGGACCGGCATGAGCATCTCGACCTCGGAGAACTCCTCGCTGGTGCGCCGGTGGTCGGTCTGGGCGAAGGCCACCACGGCAATCTCGCGCGTCACAACAGCTCCTTGTAGGTGTCGTACTCCGCGTCCGGCTCGCCGGTCGGCCGGTAATGGTCGGGATAGCGGGAGCCCTCCGTCCACACGGCCTCGACGCGCAGGCCCATCCGCACCTGGTCGTAGGGGATGCCCGCGATACGGCCGTGCAGGGCGAGGTCCGCTCCGTCGAGGGCGATGTGGCCGTAGACGTAGGGGACTTCGATGTCGAGGTTCTTCGCCTTGATGTTGACGATGCAGAACGTGGTGACCGTGCCGCGGGGACCCACTTCCACCTGTTCCGCTGTGGCCACACCGCAGGTGGGGCACGCGCCCCTCGGCGGCACGTACACCTTGCGGCAGGACGGGCAGCGCTCGGCGACCATACGGCGGTCGCCGAGGGCGTGGATGTAGGCGGACTGGGCGCGGCCGGGTGAGTAGGTGTAGTCGAGGCGGGCGGGGGCGACGATGCCGGTGACCGGGTTCTCGAACTCGCCGGCGTGCACCGTGACTACGGATTCCTCGTCGCCGCCCGGCTCGAAGCAGGCGATGTCGGTGATGGCACCGGTGCGCTCCTGCGCCCACCGGATCCGGACCCGCATGCCGGTGTGCACGGCATCGGGGCCGGAGGCGTCGAGGACGTGCAGGAGTGCGGTGTCGGCGCCGTCGAGGCGGACCAGGACCCAGGCGAACGGGGTGGCGAGAGGCTGGCCCCGGCGGGGTTCGTGGTTCCAGGCCCAGGTGGTGACGGTGCCGGTGGAGGCCACGTTGACGAGTTCGCGGATCTCCTCGGCGGTCACGGGATCGTACTCGACGGGCGGGACGAGAACGCGGCCGTCACCGGTGCGCACGCCGAGGACGACGCGTTCGCGCAGGCCGGTGAGGAAGGCACTTTGGACGGGTCCGAGGGAACGGGTGAACGGGAACTCGACGACGAGCGGCGCTTTGAGGACGTCGGGCATCGGGGCTGCCTCCTTGGGAGGGTCAGGTGCGCTTGTACTCGGGGGGCCGCTTCTCCGCGAAGGCGCGGGCGCCCTCCTTGGCGTCGGCGGTGTCGAAGACGGGCCAGCCGCGCTTGAGTTCGGCGGCCAGTCCGTCGGACTCGGTCATCTCCGCGGTCTCGTACACCGAGGCCTTGACGGCCTCCACCGCCAACGGGCCGCAGGCGTTGATCTGTTCGGCGATCTCCAGGGCCTCGGCGAGGGCGGTGCCGTCGGGGACGACATGTCCGATCAGGCCGATGTCCGCGGCCTCGCGGGCGGTGTAGGGGCGGCCGGTGAGCAGCATCTCCAGGGCGTGGGTGCGCGGGATCTGGCGTTGCAGCCGGACCGTGGAGCCGCCGATCGGGAAGAGGCCGCGTTTGACCTCGAACAGACCGAAGGTCGCGGACTCGCCCGCTACGCGGATGTCGGTGCCCTGGAGGATCTCGGTGCCGCCGGCGACGCAGTACCCCTCGACGGCGGCGATCACCGGTTTGCGGGGGCGGTGGTGGCGCAGCATCGCCTTCCAGTGCAGGTCCGGGTCGGCCTTGAGGCGGTCCCGGAGGTGTTCGCCCGCCATGCCCTTTCCGGCGAGGGCCTTGAGGTCCATGCCCGCGCAGAACGCGTCGCCGGCACCGGTGAGCACGATCGAGCGGATGTCGTCGTCCGCGTCGGCCTCGATCCAGCCGTCGTACAGGCCGACCAGCATGGACAACGAGAGCGCGTTCTTGGCGTCGGGCCTGTTGAGCGTGAGCACGAGTGTGGCGCCCTCGCGTCGCACGGTGAGGTGTTCCGTCCCAGCCATGGGCCATCTCCCCTCTGACAGAACGAGAACAGGTTGCAGGAGTGGCCGGGGCACTTCAAGGGTTTTCTGACAGTCAGTCAGATTTCTTCGACGAGGACCCTTCACACTTGCGGCGCCCTTTGCTCTGATGACGGCGAACCGTGGCGGAGCCAGGGCCCCTGTCCGAGGTCAGGAGGAACGGTGGAGTACAACATTGCCGACCTGTTCGAGTCGGTCGTCGACGTGGTCCCGGACCGCGAGGCGCTCGTGTACATCGACCATCCCGGCACGGGCGCGGAGCGCCGTCTGACGTACGCGGAACTGGACGAGGCCGCCAACCGCGTCGGCCACCACCTCCTCGACAGCGGGGTGCGTCCCGGCGAGCACGTGGGGCTGTACCTCTA
Source organism: Streptomyces violaceoruber (assembly GCA_000720805.1). GTDB lineage: Bacteria > Actinomycetota > Actinomycetes > Streptomycetales > Streptomycetaceae > Streptomyces > Streptomyces cellulosae_A. Next base: position 7,541 of record JODI01000104.1, on the reverse strand, counting down.
CAACGGGGTCGAGTACCTCCAGACCGTGCTCGGCTGCCTGAAGGCGCGGATCGTCCCGGTCAACGTCAACTACCGGTATGTGGAAGATGAGTTGGTCTACCTGTACCGGGACGCGGACCTGGCGGGCCTGGTGTTCGACGCGGAGTTCACCGACCGGGTGGCGGCCGCCCTGCCGCGTACGGAGGCACTGCGACACCTGGTGCGGGTCGGGGAAGCGGCGCCGGGGGCGGCGGACGTGGCCGCGGTGCCCTTCACCTCCGCCGAGACGGCGGGCTCCCCGGAGCGCAACTTCGCGCCCCGGTCGGGCAACGACCAGTTCATCATCTACACCGGAGGCACCACCGGGATGCCCAAGGGCGTGATGTGGCGCCAGGAGGATCTGTTCTTCTCGGGGCTGGGCGGCGGCGCGCCGACCGGGGAGCCGGTGAGGAAGCCGGAGGAACTGGCCGAGCGGGTCGCGGCCGGCGGTGCGGGAATCACCTTCTTCCCCACTCCCCCGCTGATGCACGGCACGTCCACGCTGACGGCGTTCATCGGCTTCAACTTCGGCCAACGGGTCCTGCTGCACCGCAAGTTCGTGCCCGACGAGGTGCTGCGGACCATCGAGAAGGAGAAGGTCACCAGCATGTCCCTGGTGGGCGACGCGATGCTGCGTCCGCTGATCGACGCGCTCGAGGGCCCCATGAAGGGCACCGACATGTCGTCGATGTTCACCGTGTCATCGTCCGGGGCGATCATGTCGGACACCGTGCGCCGGCAGTTCCAGGCACTCGTCCCGAACGTGATGCTGCTCAACAACTTCGGCTCCTCGGAGTCGGGCTTCAACGGCACGGCGACCGACGACTCCGGACCCGAGAGGGGCTTCCGCATCCGGGTCAACTCCCGTACACAGGTGGTTGATCCGGCCACATACGAGCCGGTCGCCGTCGGTGAGGTGGGGCGGGTCGCGCAGTGCGGTCATGTGCCGCTCGGCTACTACAACGACCCCCGGAAAACCGCCGAGACGTTCTTCGAGAAGGACGGCGAGCGATGGGTGCTGCTCGGCGACATGGCCACCGTCGACGAGGAGGGCGTGGTCACCGTTCTCGGCCGGGGCTCGCAGTGCATCAACACCGGCGGGGAGAAGGTGTACCCGGAGGAGGTCGAGCAGGCCCTCAAGTCCCATCCGGACGTGTACGACGCACTGGTGGCCGGGGTGCCGGACGCGAAGTGGGGCCACCATGTGGCGGCCGTGGTGCAGCTGCGGGCAGGCGCCGCGCGGCCGTCCCTGGAGGACATCCAGGCGCACTGCCGGTCCCGGCTCGCCGGGTACAAGATCCCGCGCCGACTGGTGATCACGGATGCGCTCCGGCGGTCACCCAGCGGCAAGGCGGACTACCGGTGGGCCCGGGAGGTGGCGGCGTCGGCGGGCGGATGAAATCCGGTCCCATTGGCTTGAACGGAACGTGACGGACGGACGTACTGGTGGTGGCAGGCTGGGCCTACGGGCCCCGTTTGCCATGCCATCGCACGACCGTACGGAAGGACCACCGGGTGTCGCTCTTCACTCGCTCTCGTCAACTGCCCACCAGCGAGGGCGGGACGGACCAGGAAGGTGGCAACACCGCTGGGACTGATGGGACTGACGGGACTGACGGGACGAGAGAGGACCAGGCGGCTGAGAAGTCGGGCGAGGACGCCGCCACGGCGGAGGGGACGGCCGTAGAGGCGGAAGAAGCCGCACCGGCCGAGGACGAGAGGGCAGGAGCGCCGGCCGACGAAGAGAAGGCAGGAGCGCCGGCCGACGAGGAGAAAGCCACCACGCCGCCCGACGAGGAGAAGGCAGCCGCGCCGAAGGGGGCGGACGGCACCGCGGGCGAGCCGGTGGATGCGGCGACCGACGACCGGCCCGACCCCGGCGAGTCGCCTGGCTCCCCCAAACCCGGTTGGTTCGGATGGCGCCGCCGCTATCCCGGCGCCGCACGCGGTGTGGCCGTGGGGACGACCGTGCTGGCCGCCGCGGTGGTGCTCGCCGCGCTGGTCATGCCCAACCGGCTCGACCGGATCTCTCCGCTCTCCTTCCTCCGCATGCCGGTCGAGGGGATCGTCCTGGCGTGCCTGCTGCTCGCGCTCCCGGGGAAGCCGCGGCGGATCACCGCCGTCGTCTCGGGCGTCTTCCTCGGACTGTTCACCGTCCTGAAGTTCCTGGACATGGGCTTCTACCAGTTCCTGGCCCGGCCGTTCGACCTCGTCTTCGACTGGATCCTGCTGAACGACGCCGCGGACTTCGTCAAGGATTCGTTCGGCCGCACGGGTGAGGTGCTCGCGACAGTGGGGGCGGTCCTCCTGCTGATCGCCGTCCTCACGTTGAGCACGCTCGCGGTGGTCCGGCTGACGAACGTCATGGCCCGGCACCGTCAGGCGGCCGTCCACACCACCCTCGTTCTCGGCACCGCGTGGGTCACCTGCTTCACCCTGGGCGTGCAGGTCGGCGGCGTCACGATCGCGACCAAGGGCAACACCGAGTTCCTCGCCAACCGTGTGCAGAACGTGCGCAACGGCCTGGGTGACGCCAAGGTCTTCGAGAAGAAGGCCCGGGTCGACGCCTTCGCCGCCACCCCGCCGGACCAGTTGCTGACCGGACTGCGCGGCAAGGACGTCCTGTTCACCTTCATCGAGAGCTACGGCCGTGTCGCCCTCGACGACCCGGCGATGGCGCCGGAGATGGACGCGACCCTGCAGAAGGGCACGAGCCGGCTCAAGGCGGCCGGCTTCGAGTCGCGCAGCGGCTGGCTCAGGTCTCCGGTGGCGGGCGCCGGAAGCTGGCTCGCCCACTCGACGTTCCTGTCCGGCCTGTGGGTCAAGAACCAGCAGCGGTACCGGAGCCTGACCACCGGCGACCGCGCGACCCTCACCAGCTACTTCCAGAAGACCGGTGCCTGGCGCACGGTCGGCATCGTCCCCGGTGTGCGCAAGGCCTGGCCCGAGGGCAAGTACTTCGGTCTCGACCACATCTACGACTCCACCCACCTCGGCTACCAGGGCCCGTACTTCAGCTGGACGCCCGTGCCGGACCAGTTCAGCATGGAGGCCTTCGAACGCCTGGAGCACGGCAAGAAGAATCGCGACCCGATCATGGCGGAGATCATCCTGGCCTCCAGCCACAACCCCTGGTCCCCCATCGCCCGCATGATCGACTGGGACAAGCTCGGTGACGGCTCCGTCTTCGACCAGATCAAGAAGGAGGGCAAGGACCCCAAGGAGGTCTGGAAGAACCAGGAGAGCGTGCGCACCGAGTACCGGCGGGCCGTCCAGTACTCCCTGGACAGCCTGACCGAGTGGGTCCAGCGCTACGGCGACAAGAACACCGTCCTCGTCTTCCTCGGCGATCACCAGCCCGTTCCGACCGTCACCAAGGGCGACACCAGCAAGGACGTGCCGATCACCATCGTCGCCCACGACCCGAAGGTGCTGGACCGGATCTCCGACTGGGGCTGGACGGACGGCCTGAAGCCGGCGAAGAACGCACCGGAGTGGGGCATGGACACGTTCCGCGACCGGTTCATGACCGCGTACGCCAAGTAGGGCTTCACGCCGCCAGAAAGTCCAGCACGACGGCCAGGAACTCCTCCGGCCTGTCCTCGTGCACCAGGTGCCCGGCGTCGATCGTCACGACGCGGGCGTCGGGCAGGAGCCCGGCGACCGCGGCGAGCTGGTCCTGCGGGATCGGACTGGTGGCTCCGCCCCCGACCAGCAGTGTGGGCATGGTGATGCGCCCCATGTGCTCCCACCACACGGGATCGGGGGCGTTGCGCTGTCCGTCGGTGGCGCGCACCATGGCCCAGTCGAAGGGCAGGTCTCCTTCAGGGCGTTCGGTGGGCGGCCGGGGCGGATCGAGCGGGATCGGTGCGGGAACGTCTTCCAGGACGAGGCGGCGTACGGCCTCGGGCGCGCGTTGCGCGAGCAGATACCCTACGATCCCGCCCAGCGAGTGCCCGACGACGTCGACACGGTCGAGGGCGACCGCACCGAGGAACGCCAGGACATCGTCGCGCATCGCCTCGTAGCCATACACCTCAGGGCCGGCCCCCGGCTCGGTGCCGGGCCAGTCGCTGCGCCCGTGTCCGCGCAGGTCGGGCGCGTACACCCGGCGCGCCCGCGGTCCCGTTGCCAGCCTCTCGGCGATCGACGACCAGTCCGCGCCGTCGGCACCGCGACAGTGCAGCAGGAGCACGGGCGGGGCGTCCTCAGGGCCCCAGCGGCGATAGGCGAGGGTGATGCCGTTCGCCTTGACGGTACGAGGGCCGGTGTCCATGCCGGTAACGGTATCCCCGGGACCGACGCCTTCCCTGCTTCCTCTGCCGAGAGCAGAGCCGGCATGCCCGTCTCCGTCGAGCAAGTACGGACCGTCCCCTTGCCTGGGCAGGGGTCCTTTGGATTACTGATCTACAGCAGCGCGCCCGAATGATCGGTCGCCCGGATTGTTGCGGTTGGTGAGAGGGAGAGGGTCGGCATGACGGACGCGACGGACCTGCTCGACTCCGGGGAACGGCTCGGGCCGGAGGCGCTGCGGGAGCTGCAGCTGGAGCGGTTGCGGGCCTCGCTGCGGCACGCGTACGACCACGTGCCCTTCTACCGGGAGTCCTTCGACAAGGCCGGAGTCCACCCGGAGGACTGCCGCTCCCTGGCCGGTCTGGGCCGGTTCCCCTTCACCACCAAGGCGGATCTGCGGGAGCACTATCCGTACGGGATGTTCGCCGTGCCCCAGGACCGTATCCGGCGCATCCACGCGTCCAGCGGCACCACCGGACGCCCCACCGTGGTCGGTTACACCGACAGCGACCTCTCCCTGTGGTCCGACATGGTGGCGCGCTCGATCCGCGCCGCGGGCGGACGGCCGGGGGACACGGTGCATGTGGCGTACGGCTACGGGCTGTTCACCGGCGGGCTCGGCGCCCACTACGGGGCCGAACGGCTCGGCTGTACGGTCATCCCGGCGTCCGGCGGTATGACCGCCCGCCAGGTCCAGCTGATCCTGGATCTCCGCCCCGAGATCATCATGGTGACGCCGTCGTACATGCTGACGATCCTCGACGAGTTCGAGCGGCAGGGCGTCGATCCCCGGGGCACCTCGCTGCGGGTGGGGATCTTCGGCGCCGAGCCCTGGACGGAGCGGATGCGGAGCGAGATCGAGGAGCGGTTCGCGATCGACGCCGTCGACATATACGGGCTGTCGGAGGTGATCGGCCCCGGGGTGGCACAGGAGTGCGTGGAGACCAAGGACGGACTGCACATCTGGGAGGACCACTTCTTTCCCGAGGTCGTCGATCCGATCACCGGGGAGGTGCTGCCGGAAGGGGACAAGGGCGAGCTGGTCCTCACCTCGCTCACCAAGGAGGCGATGCCGGTCGTCCGGTACCGGACCCGGGATCTCACCCGGTTGCTGCCGGGCACTGCCCGGGTGTTCCGCCGGATGGAGAAGGTCACCGGCCGCAGCGACGACCTGGTGATCCTGCGCGGAGTGAACCTCTTCCCCACCCAGATCGAGGAGATCGTGCTGCGCACGCCGGGCGTCGCACCCCACTTCCAGCTCCGGCTCACCCGCGAGGGCCGCCTCGACACCCTCACCGTACGGGCCGAGGCCCGCCCCGACGCGACCCGGGAGGACCGGGAGGCGGCCGCGCGGACCATCACGGCGGCCGTGAAGGACGGCATCGGCGTCTCGGTCGTCGTCGAGATCGTCGATCCGGAGTCGCTGGAGCGGTCGGTGGGCAAGATCAGGCGGATCGTGGATCTGCGGCCGCACTAGGTGAACCGGTCCCTGAGTTCCCTCTTGAGGACCTTCCCGCTCGCGTTGCGCGGCAGCTCGTCCACGAACACGATCCGCTTCGGCGCCTTGAAGGGGGCGAGTTTCTCGCGGGCGTGTGCGAGGAGGTCCTCCTCGGTGACCTCGCCGCGCGGGACGACGACCGCGGTGACCGCCTCGATCCAGCGCTCGTCGGGGAGGCCGATCACGGCGACCTCGGCGACCGATTCGTGGGTGTACAGGGCGTCCTCGACCTGGCGCGAGGCGACCAGTACGCCTCCGGAGTTGATGACGTCCTTCACCCGGTCGACGATGGTGAAGTAGCCGTGGGCGTCGCGCACCGCGAGGTCGCCGGAGTGGAACCAGCCGTCACGGAAGGCCTCGGCGGTCTCCTCGGGCTTGTCCCAGTACCCCTCGCACAACTGCGGGGAGCGGTAGACGATTTCGCCGGGCGTGCCGTCGGGGACGTCCTTGCCGTCCTCGTCGACCACACGTGCGTCCACGAAGAGGACGGGCCGGCCGCAGGAGTCCATGCGCCCCTTGTGCTCGTCGGGGGCGAGGACGGTGGCCAGCGGGCCGATCTCGCTCTGGCCGAAGCAGTTGTAGAAGGCCAGCTTCGGAAGGCGTTCCCGCAGGCGTTCCAGGACGGGCACCGGCATGATCGACGCGCCGTAGTACGCCTTGCGCAGTCCGCTCAGGTCACGGGACGGGAAGTCCGCACGGTTCGCCAGCGCGATCCACACGGTGGGAGGTGCGAACAGGCTGTCCGCGCGGCCGGCCTCGATCAGGTCGAAGAGCCGGTCGCCGTCCGGTGCGTCGATGACGATGTTCGTGGCGCCGACCGCGAGGTACGGCAGCAGGAACACGTGCATCTGTGCCGAGTGGTAGAGCGGCAGCGCGTGCACCGGGCGGTCGCCCGCGCTGAGGTCGAGGGCGGTGATCGCGCTCAGATACTCGTGCACGAGGGCGCGGTGGGTCATCATCGCGCCCTTCGGCAGGGCCGTCGTCCCGGAGGTGTACAGCAACTGGACCAGGTCCTCGCCACGCGGCTCGGGACCGTCGTACGCGGGTGTCGAGGCCAGGCGTGCCAGCAGGGAGTCGTCGGCGTCGCGCAGGGGCAACGATCGGACGTCGTCCGGCAGTCGACCTGCGAGGTCCGGGTCCGTGAGGACCAGGGTGCTGCCGGACTGGCCGACGATGTACGTCAGGTCGTCGCCGGTCAGGTTCTGGTTGACCGGCACGTGCACCAGGCCCGCCCGGGCGCAGGCGAGGAAGCCGATCAGATAGGCGTCCGAGTTGTGGCCGTAGGCGCCGACCCGGTCGCCGGGGGCGAGCCCCTGCTCGAGGAGCAGACGCGCCGCGCGGGAGACCGCCTCGTCGAGTTCCTCGTACGTCCAGGCGCGGTCGGCGTACTCCACCGCCACCCGCGCCGGGGTGCGCCGGGCGCTGCGGCGCAGCACCCCGTCGACCGTGCTGCCGTGTCCTGGCGTCATGACACATGATCCTCGGTCCGGCGCGGGGGCAGGTCAAGCGGATGTCCGGGTTTCAGGGCTGTCAGCTCCCGGCTCCCAGAGCACCAGAGACGGCCGTGACGATGTGGTCCCGCCGCCCATGTGGCGGGACCACTTCCTCCGCTAGGGCCCTTCTGATGGATCTTCGTGGGAGAAGGAGCGGCGTTCGGTGCGTGCGATCGCCGTGCGGCGTGGAGGGTCATGTGGCGGAGCCACCTGGCCCTTCGCGCCGTGCGGCATGGGGG
>JODI01000103.1 GCA_000720805.1 Streptomyces violaceoruber | reverse complement strand
CGGCGACCACCGAGATCTACACCTCTCTATTCGTCGGCAGCGTCAGATGTGTATAAGAGACAGCCCCCGTGGGGGGCGCGACCGTTCCGGGGGCCGGGGCCGGAGCCTGGGCTGAGGTCCGGGGCGGCTCCGACAGCGTGCGCAGCCTGAACGTCGGCACGGCCTCGTCACCGGCCGACTCCCCGTCCTCGGGCACGGCCCGCATCGGGAACGTGGGCACCGCGTCCCGCACCGGCTCCTCCACCGCCCGCAGCAGATGCGTCGACTCCTCCCGCCGCGCCCACCGAGGCCGTACGGCATCGGAGACGGCGGGAGTTCCGGGCTGCGCGGGTGCGTCGGATCGTACGGATGTCTCGGGGCTGTCGGCCGGTACGGAACCCTCCGCCGGCGGATCCTCGGCCGGCGCGGGCCATGCGGGGCCTGCGGGCACGTCGGCCTGCGCAGGAGCCCCGGGTCCTGTGCCGGACGGGACGGGTGCCGGGTCGGGCGGGCCGGATGCCCCGGGCGGGTCCGTCCGAACGGGCCCCGCGGACGACACGGGATCCTCGGCCGGCGCGGGCCACGCGAGGCTCCTGGGAAGGTCGGCAGACGCGGGCGCTTCGCGCGGGCCGGCCTCGCTGGGCGTGGGAGCCGGCCAGTCGGACCGCCCTGGTGCGGGCGGCGCCGCCGTGGGTGGCTCGGGCCAGGTGGCTGGCTGCCCCGGGGGCGAGGCCGGTGCCGACGACCCCGGCACCCCCATCCCCGCCGACAACCCGGTCTCCGCCCTCTCCCCCGCCTCCCCCGGCGGTGCCATCCGCACCGGCTCCCCCAGGAAGGCGCTGGAGCCGTTCGGGGAGACGCGGAGAGGGACGACGTAGCCGATGCGGGTGTCGTGGACGGTGGCGTGGACTTCGTGGGCGGTGGCGAGGGCGATGCGGTGGAGGTGGTTCAGGACGGTCTGCTGAATCTCCTCGCCAGGAGCCGCGACGATGCGGACGCCGTCGACGGAGGCACTGCCCGGGCCGGCGTCGCCGGGGACATGGACCTCGACCGGCGCGGCGGGCTCGGCCTGGCGCTCGGCGCGTCGGTGGTCACGCTGTTTGTCACGGCTGAGTCGAGACATCGTTCCCTCACTCGGATGCGTCGGAGCGTCGCCGGACGAGGCGTGCGGATCCCATGGTGCCCCTTCCCGCCGTCGGGCTTCGTCGTCTGCGTCAGGATCCGGTCGTACAAGATCCGTCGTACACGTACTGTCGAGTCTCTCCGCTCGCCCGCGGTTCTCACGTCACCGGGACGTCACAGGCACGTTCCAGGAACTCACGCCTGTTCAGGAGAGTGTCCCGGATGCCATGAGCGTCGGCGGGTAGGAGGCGGTCGACCAGGGAGGAACGCGCGGATGGGGACGGGCATGGCGACGGGGACGGGGACGGGGACGGGCATGGCGTCGGGGACGGGAACGGGGACGGGAACGGGCATGCCGACCGACGGACCGCTCGGGCCGGAGATCTGGCTCCGCGGCCCGGTACCGCCAGAACTCGCCCGGCCCTCCGTACCTTCCGTACCGTCCGCGCCCTCCGCCACCCCCCGGCGCCACTCCTTCGTCGGCGTCCACGGCGGCGCCGGCATCACCACCCTCGCCACCGTCTACGGCGGCCATGACTGCGGACGCAGCTGGCCCGGCCCCGCCGAGCCGAGGTCGATCCTGCTCGTCGCCCGTACCCACGCCTCCGGACTGGACGCCGTCCTGCACGCCCTGGAACTCTTCCGGCACGGCGGCGCCCCGCCCGGACTCGACCTCGACGGGGTCGTCCTGGTCGCCGACGCTCCCGGACGGCTGCCCCGTCCGCTCACCCAGCGGATCAAGATGATCGAGTCGGCGATCGACGTGTACCGCGTGCCCTGGGTCAACGCGTGGCGCCTGGGCGACCTGAGCGGGTCACGGCCCCGTGAGACCGAGGCCCTGGCCCGTTTGACCGCCGTCACACCATGACCCCCGCCCCCATGACCCCCGCCCCATGGCCCATCGCTCCCCTCCCCTTGACCGACCGCCACACCGCCCCGTGACCACCGCCGACGCCGTCCCATGACCGACCGCCGACGCAGTCCCCTCACCGGCCTCCGCGGTTCCTCCCCGGCCGACTTCGGCTCCCTCTCCTCCCTCTCCTCCCTCTCCGCCGAGCAGATCGCCTCCGCCGTACGGTCGCGCGCGCTCCGGGCGGTCGACGTGGTCGCCGTGGCGCTGGCACGGATACGGCGGGTCGAGCCGACCCTGTGCGCGTTCGCCGAGGTGTGGGAGGAGGAGGCGCTGCGCCGGGCACGTGCCGTGGACGAGCGGGTCGGCGCGGGCGAGGCTCCGCCGCTGGCCGGGGTACCGATCGGGGTGAAGGGGCGGCACGGGCTGCGGACGGCGGGCCCGTTGCTCGCGGCCGGGTGTGTGGCGGTGGGTGCCACCGCCGTGCCCGGCCCCGGAACCCCCTGGCAGACCTGGGGACTTGGCGCGTACGGCCGTACCGTCAATCCCTGGCGGGCCGACCGCACTCCGGGGGGCTCCTCGGCCGGGTCGGCCGCGGCGGTCGCGGCGGGGTTGGTGCCGTTGGCGACCGGGAGCGACGGTGCGGGGTCGGTGCGGATCCCGGCGGCCTGGTGCGGTGTGCTCGGGCTGAAGGTCACGAACGGGCGGTTGCCGACGGCCGACCGTACGGGGCTCACGGCGCCCGGTGTCCTCGTCCGGACCGCGTCGGACGCGGCGGCGTACTGGCGCGTGATGACGGGAGGCGCGGACGATCCGCGGGTCTGTCCCACGCCCACCGACACCCCGCCGGCCACCGACACCCCGAGGTCCACCGACACTCCGCCCGCCACCGACACCCGGCCGGCCACCGGCACCCCGCCGCCCGCACAGCCACCGGGATCCGTACCGCCCTCGCCGCCGGCCCCGGGCAGGCATCCTCCCGCCACCGCCCTCTGGTCCCCCGACCTCGGCTTCGCCGATCCCGACCCGGACATCGTGGCGATCGCCCACGCGGCGGCCGTACGGCTCGCGGGCCGCGGTACCGTACGCCTCCTGCCGACCCGCGTCCCCCACTTCCGCCTCGAAGACCCCGCCCCCGCCTGGCTCGCGCTCCGCACGCCCGGCGCCGATCCCGCCGTCGCCCATCGTGTCCGGACCGGGAACGACCTGCGCCTCGACGCCCTCTTCGCCGGCGCGGACCTGCTTCTGACACCGACGACCCCGAGCCCACCGCATGGTCACGAAGGCCCCGGCGAGCGCTACTCCACCGCTTTGACCTGGGCGTTCAACCTGAGCGGGCATCCTGCGATCAGCGTCCCGGCGGGGTTCGGGGCCGATGGCTGCCCGGTCGGGCTCCAGCTGGTGGCGGCGCGCGGGCGGGAGGAGCTGTTGCTGCGGACCCTCGACGGAACAGCGGTCGATTGCGCTCCTTGAATGCATATGCATATGATGCACGCGCACTCTATAAGCGTACGCCGTTGATCATTTGGGGGAGTCATGGCCCGCCGCTTCCTGTTCGTCCTGGGCAGCAGCCGCAGTGAGAGCAACACCGAGATGCTGGCCCGCCGGGCCGCCGAGCAGCTTCCGGCGGACGTCGAGCAACAGTGGATCAGCCTCGCCGAGCACCCCGTCCCCGACTTCGTGGACCTGCGGCATGACAGCGACCACACCCGCCCCACCGAGGGCAACCTGGCACTGCTGCTCGACGCCACGCTCGCGGCGACGGACCTCGTGATCGCGTCCCCGCTGTACTGGTACTCGGTCTCCGCCTCCACCAAGCGCTACCTGGACCACTGGTCGGGCTGGCTGCGCACTCCCGGCCTCGACTTCAAGGCCACCCTGGCCGGGCGCACTCTCTGGGGCGTCACCGCGCTCGCACACCGGGAGGGCGAGGTCGCCGACCCGCTGGTCGGCACACTCAACAACTCGGCCGCGTACATGGGGATGCGGTTCGGCGGAGTGCTGCTCGGCAACGGCAGCAAGCCCGGGGACGTACTGAGGGACACCGAGGCGCTCACCCGTGCGAAGACGTTCTTCGCAACGGAGGCACCCCTCGCACGCTTCCCGTACGACACCGAGTGAGCCCCCGGTCGGGGAGACCCGGGGCAGAAGGGTCCTAGGTCGTGATGTCCTTCGTCGTGAACCGTGCCCAGGCCGCCGCGCCGAAGACCGCCGCGTACAGGGCCTGGAGGCCGAGGTTCTTCGTCAGGTCGTCCCAGTAGACCGGGTCGCGCATGAGGTCGGCGAAGGACAGCCAGTAGTGGGAGAAGAAGTACGGCTGGAGAGCGTGCAGTTGGGGGATCTGGTCGAGGATCTGGACGGTGATCAGCAGGCCCACCGTGGTCGCCATCGCCGCGATGCCGCTGTTGGTCAGGGTGGAGACGAACAGGCCCAGGGCCGCCATGCCGATCAGTGACGCGGCGACGACCAGGGCGATCAGCAGGGCCCGGCCGAGGCCGTCGGCGAAGCTGATACGGGTGCCGGAGATCGTGGTCAGGTCACCGAGCGGGAACAGCAGCGCGCCGACGGTGAGGGCGGAGACCGCGACCACCAGGGTGGCCACCAGGCAGAACGTCATGACCGTCGCGTACTTGGTGAGCAGCAGGCGGCTGCGGCCCGCCGGGGCGACCAGGAGGTAGCGCAGGGTGCCCGTGCCTGCCTCGCCGGCGATCGCGTCGCCCGCGATGACGCCGATGGCCATCGGCAGGAAGAACGGGAGCGTCGCGGCGAGCGCGGTGAAGACCAGGAACAGGCCGTTGTTGGTGATCTGCGAGATGAACGCCGGGCCGCCTCCGCCGGGGCCGGCCGACGAGCCGTCGCCGGTCTCCACCTTCACGGCGATCCCGACCAGGATCGGCACGGCCGCCAGCACACCCAGCAGGGCGAGCGTGCGCCAGCGCCGGAAGGTGGTCAGGACCTCGTTGCGGAACAGGCCGAAGGTCCACATCATGCTCGGGGTGCGGGCGGCCGGTGTCTGCCGTACCGCCTCAGCCTGCGACATCGAAGCCCTCCCCCGTCAGTGCCACGAACGCGTCCTCCAGCGAGGCCCGTTCGACGCCGAAGCCGCGGACGCGGACACCCGCCGTCACCAGCGCCGCATTCAGGTCGGCCAGGTCACGGTCGGGTGGTTCGGCGCTCACCCGGTCGTCCGCGATGACCACGTCCGAGGCTCCCTGTTCCTTCAGCACCCGGGCCGCCTCCGCCGCGTCCGGTGTCGTCACGACCAGCCGTCCTCGGGTGCCCGCCGCGAGGTCGGCCACCGGGCCCTGGGTGATGAGGCGGCCCTGGGCCATGACGGCCGCGTGGGTGCAGACCTGCTCGATCTCGTCGAGGAGGTGGGAGGAGAGGAAGACGGTGGTGCCGTCGGAGGCCAGCTCGCGGATGAGGGAACGGATCTCGCGCATGCCCTGCGGGTCGAGGCCGTTGGTCGGCTCGTCGAGGACCAGCAGCTTGCGCGGCTGGAGCAGTGCGGACGCGAGGCCCAGGCGCTGTTTCATGCCCAGCGAGTACGCCTTCGCCTTCTTGCCCGCCGCGGCCGCGAGGCCCACCCGGTCCAGCGCGGCCGCGACGCGGGTGCTCCGGGTGCGGGGGTCGGCGGTCGGGTCGGCGGCGTCGTACCGCACGAGGTTCTGGCGGCCGGAGAGGAAGCCGTACAGGGCCGGGCCCTCGATGAGCGCGCCCACCTGCGGGAGGACGGCCCGCGAGGAGCGCGGCATGGGGCGGCCCAGGACCCGGGCCGCCCCCGAGGTGGGCTCGATGAGGCCCATCAGCATGCGGATGGTGGTGGTCTTGCCGGAGCCGTTCGGACCGAGGAAGCCGAAGACGCTGCCCGCCGGGACGGTCAGGTCGAGACCGTCGACGGCGAGCTGTCCGCCGCGGTAGCGCTTGGTGAGCGCGCGGGTGTGGATGACGCTGTCCTCCGCGTCCTCCACACCGTGCCGAGCCGGTTCGGACTCCTGTTCGGACTCCGGTTCCGTGGCGGACGGCTCGCCCATCGGCTCCCTCAATTCGTCGTACTCGTTTGCACCCGCGTACTCATTCGTACCGGCGTACACGTTCGTACCCGCGTACTCGTTCGTACCGGCGTACACGTTCGTACCCGCGTACTCGTTCGTACCCGCCGTACTCGCCCGTCGTGTCCCGGTGGCCGCCTACTTCCCCGCGTCGGCCGCCTTCACCAGGGCGTCCTTGGTGACCGCGCCGACGTAGACCTTGCCGTCGTCCGTCATCAGGGCGTTGACCAGGCGGGTCGAGAACACCGTGCCCGAGCCGAAGTCGCCCTTGACCTTGTCGCCGAGCGAGCCGAGGAAGCCGCCGAGGTCGCCGCCTGCCTCGGAGCCCGAGGGCATGCCCTGACCTCCCGTGTCGAAGGTGGCGATGGAGTTCCAGCCCTTGCCGATGACCTTGAGACCGTCGAGCTCCTTGCCGAGGTCCTCCTCGGGCTTGGCGCCCGCCGGATCGTGCCGCGGGCCCTTCTCGACGTCCGCGCCCACCCGGTCCATGCCCTCGGTGACCTTCGCGCCCTTGGGCGGGGTGAAGTCGAAGGTGGAGGCGGCCGGCTTGCCGAAGCCGACCTGGGTGAAGCCGGCGTCCACGACGGCGGCGCCGCCGCTGGCCGGGGTCAGCGTGAACTTCAGCGGCAGCCCGGTCTTCGAGTCGACGGCCACGGTGATCTGGCCGACGGTGGAGCCGGAGTCCTTGGGCTTGATGACGAGGCGGTAGGCGTCGCGGCCCGCGACCTGCGCGGTGCCGTCGACGGTCACGGAGGTGGTGTCGTCGACCGACTTCAGGGCCTCTTCGGCGAGGTCCTTGGGCGTGGCCGGGACTTCCTGCTCCTTCCGCTCCTTTCCGGCCGCCGCGCCATCGGGGGCGGTCGAGTGGTAGACCTCGTTGGACTTGCTGTCGTAGCCCCAGACGTCCTTGCCGTTGTGGATGACGCTGTATTCGGCGGCGTTCTCCAGCAGCGACAGCTTCTGCCTGTCGGGGCCGTCGGCCGCGACGCGCAGCGTGTGCGTGCCGGTGACGAGTTCGGTGAGCTTGGACGAGGGGTCGGCGGAGGAACCACCGTCGCCCGACTCCATGCCCGAGGCCAGGCTGCTCTCCAGACCACCGAGATCGGGCAGTCCGAGGTCCGTGGTGATCTTCACCGTTCCGGACAGCTGCTGTACGTCCGACGCGGCGATCTTCTCGATGAGTTCCTGGGCGCTGATCTTCGGCAGGTCGGGGTCGCCGGAGTCGGCGAGCGCGGGGACGAGCCCGATGGTCGCCGCCGCCACCCCCACCACCGCGACCGGCACGACGTACCGCGTGGCCTTGCGCCGGCGGGCCGCGCGCAGTTCGTCGGCGTCCGTGACGGTCGTGCTGTCGTCTGATGCGAACGGTGCCATGTGTGCCTTACCTCCGTCGTCGGCGGCGGCTGTCCCACTCTCGTACGTCCACCCGTAGCCGCCATTCTCACCCGAATCGGTGAGGAGTGGTGTTTTCCGTTGTGACCATCTGACCAAATTCACCGGGATGAATCGTCAGCCCCCGGACTCACCTCCGTGTACACCTGCGGTATGACACACGGAGGCGGCGCCTCCCCCGACCCGTAGGGGTTCGGAGGAGACGCCGCCTTCTGTGCGGGTGGAGACACGGCGTTCCGTGCGGGTGGATCAGCCCTGCAGGAACACGTAGTCCGCGTGGTACGGCACGCCGACGACGGCGCCCGGCGCGCAGGACCCGGCCGGGGCGACGCCGCCGACGGTGTTCAGCCGCAGGATCTCCGAGGTGCCGGCGAGCAGACCGTGGTGCCGGCCGGACTGGGTGGCCTTGAGGTCGAGCTCGGGGATGTTCCCGTCCCCGTTCGGCGTCCTGGCGAGGACGGCTCCGGTGACCGCGCTGCCGTCGGGCGCGATCCACTGCGGTGTTCCGGAGTTGGGCTGGACGAACGAGTGCGCGATGCCGCCACCGAGAGCGGCGCGGACGTCCCGCTGGGCGAAGGCGTACCCGCCGCCCTCGACCGGCTTGCACTCGTAGATCTGCTTGCCCTTGATCACGGACGCCTGGACGTTGTCGAGGGCGTCCCGGAAGTCGAAGGCGGCGACGGTGACCTTGTGGAGCTGGCCGCGGAGGGCGCCGCCCGGGAACTCGGCGGTGTGCAGGTTGGCGTAGAACGAGGCGGGGTCGTTCTTGAGGGCGTCGAGCAGTGCCGCGTCCTTGACCTCGACGGTCCCGGTGAGGGTACGGCCCTTGCCGTGGCCCTTGCCGTGGCCCTTCAGGAGTTCCGTGAAGTCGATCTTGATGCCGCCGTTGGTGCCCTTGGCGCCCTGGTGGAGGTGGAGGGCGGTGGGCTTGCCGGTACCGGACCACTCGACGGCGACGGATACCTTGTCGCCCGTCACCTTGACGAACTGGAGTGCGGCACCGTCCTGGTCACCGACGGCCGGGCCGCCCTGGACCGGTACCTCGTTGGCGCCCCTGAGGCTGGCGGCGAGGACAGTGCCGCCCGTCTCTCCGGCCGCGGCGGCGGGTACCGCCGCGGAGGCGACACCACCGGCGGCGGCCACCACGACGGCGGCGGCGACCAGGCCCTTACAGCGGGTCAGGCTGTGACGGCGTGCCGGGTCAGGGCGTCTCAATGTCTTACGGCGTGTTGAGAACGTCGTGTTCATGCCCACGATTCTGTTGTCTCCCCGCAGTGCGGCTGAGCAGCTGGCACCCCTGCGCCAGCCTTTGGCGGGGATACGGACCGATCGCAGCCCGGACTCAACTGAGGCACGTGATGTGAGTCACACGACAGGCGCGGGGCGGGATCCGGCAGGTCAGCCCGCCCGGTGGACCACCGCGTCGCACATCTCCATGAGGGCCACCTTCGCGTCGCACTCCCGCAGGGGGGCCAGCGCGGAGCGGGCGTCCTCGGCGTAGCGGACCGTGTCGCGGCGGGCCTGCTCCAGCGCCGGGTGGACCCGCAGGCCCGCCAATGCCTCGGCGTGCCGGGTGTCGTCGGTGAGGTCGGAGTCCAGGAGCTCGCACAGCGCGATGTCCTCGGCCAGGCCCAGCCGGGCCGCCCGCTCGCGCAGCCGCAGCACCGGCAGGGTCGGGATGCCCTCGCGCAGGTCGGTGCCCGGGGTCTTGCCGGACTCGTGGGAGTCGGAGGCGATGTCCAGGACGTCGTCCGCGAGCTGGAAGGCGACGCCCAGCCGCTCGCCGTACTGCGTCAGCACGTCGACCACCGTCTCGTCGGCACCCGACATCATCGCGCCGAACCGGCACGACACCGCCACCAGCGAGCCCGTCTTGCCGCCCAGGACGTCGAGATAGTGCTCGACCGGGTCGCGTCCGTCCTGCGGTCCCGCCGTCTCCAGGATCTGGCCGGTGACCAGCCGTTCGAACGCCTCCGCCTGGACCCGGACCGCCTCGGGCCCGAGGTCGGCCAGGATGTGCGAGGCGCGGGCGAAGAGAAAGTCACCCGTGAGGACGGCGACCGAGTTGCCCCAGCGGGCGTTGGCGCTGTCCACGCCGCGCCGCACCTCGGCCTCGTCCATGACGTCGTCGTGGTAGAGCGTCGCCAGGTGGGTCAGCTCGACCACCACCGCCGACGGCACGATTCCGGGTGCATAGGGATCCCCGAACTGGGCGGCAAGCATCACCAGCAGTGGCCGAAAACGCTTTCCGCCCGCCCGCACCAGATGCTGGGCGGCCTCCGTGATGAAGGGAACCTCGCTCTTGGTGGCTTCGAGCAGTCCCTCCTCGACAGCCGCCAATCCGGCCTGGACATCGGCTTCCAGAGCCTGGTCCCGCACGCTCAGCCCGAACGGCCCGACGACGGTCACGAGGGATCTCCTGTCTGCTGGTGCCTTCTGGCGATTACACGGTTTGTCGATAGGTCGCTGCCCTCACTCAAGTCAGCGTATCCGGTCACCTTTCGATCGCCGATAGCGCCTGCCCGTCCAGGCCGGGCGGTATCGGATCACTCCCGGTATGTTTTTGATCATTTGATATCACCTGATATCCACCGACTTGCACGGAAGAAGGTGAGCGTGTCCCGAACCACCCTCGACGTCGCTCCCCGCAGTCCCCCGCCGCCCGAGGACGATCACGCCTTCTTCGGCCGGCCCGGGGCCTGCTCACCCTCTCCGGTCTCGAGGTCTGACGTCCTTCCCCTGCGAGACGACCCACGAGGCCCTCCGCATCCCGTTGTCTGGGGGCACCTCCCACGCTTTCGGCACTCAGGAACCGGTACCCGCTCTCTCCTCGAATACCTGCCGTACCGCCTCACCGACTGGACCGCGCCCCACGACACGCGGCGACCGAACCGGCCGACGGGGTCGAGGTGGTCGAGTGGTTCGCGGCGCAGCCCTGGTGCGACGGCAAGGCCGGCATGTCGGCATCTCCTGGGGCGGCTTCAACTCCCTCCAGATCGCGGCCCTCGTTCCCGAGACACTCAAGGCAGTCGTCACGGTCTGCTCCACCGACGACCGCTATGACAACGACGTGCACCGCATGGGAGGTTCCGTCCTCGCGGTGGACATGGACGTCAAGGCGGCCACCATGCTCGCCTTCGTCTCGCGCCCGCCGGACCCGCGGTACGCCGGCGAGGGCCGACGGGACATGTGGCTCACGCGGCT
This sequence comes from Streptomyces violaceoruber, assembly GCA_000720805.1. Classification (GTDB taxonomy): domain Bacteria; phylum Actinomycetota; class Actinomycetes; order Streptomycetales; family Streptomycetaceae; genus Streptomyces; species Streptomyces cellulosae_A. Next base: position 14,844 of record JODI01000103.1, on the reverse strand, counting down.
CGAAGAGGTCGAACCCTTCATCCACGTCTGGCTCGACCACCAGGCCCGCGACCGCTGCTGGCGGCACAGCAGCGTCTGCGAGGACTACGGCGCGATCGACGCCGCCGTCCTCGCGGTGGGCGGTCGGCACGACCCGTACACGCTCCGCGCCTACGTCAGCGACTCCCACCCCCCGGCCACCGTCTACGACACCCTGCCCGGCCGCTGGGTCGGCGAGCCGGCCTGGCCCTCCCCCACGCATCGACCCTCTCGTACGGTCTTCAGGGCTCCCCCGGCTCCCCTGGCACCCCGGCGCCCCCGTCCTGGTTCGCTCCCCGCAGCACACCGGCGTGGACGCGCGGTCGGTGTGCTTCGCGTTCGAAATGGGAGGGGAGACCTGGGTGTTGGGGCGGCCGAGGGTACGGCTGAGGCTGACCGGCGAGGTGCCGCGCGGCTAGGGCCCTCCGGGTCTGCGACGCCGCCCCGGACGGCTCCTCCATTCCTGGCCACCCGGGGCGTGCTGAACCTGTCGGCGCGTCAGGGGCGGGACGGGCCTCGTGCCGTGGGAGCCGGGAGCCACGCAGGACGTGAAGTTCGAGCTGAACGGCATCGGTCACGCCTTCCCGAGAACGGCCGGACACCGCATCCGGCTCGCGCTCTCCTCCGCGTCCTGGCCGTGGATCCGGCCGCAGCCGAGTCGGCGGCGGGCTACACCCTGGACCCGGCGGGCAGTGTGCTCGAACTCCCGGTACGGGCAAGGGAATCGGAGTCGAGCATCTCGTTCGAGGAGCCCGAGCAGTCGGAGCCGCTGAGGGTGAGCTTCCCCGCGACGCTGGACCAGCCGCGTCCGGAACGGCTGGTCGTACGTGATGTGGCCAAGGTCGAGTGGCGGCTGAAGGTCGATCCGCGCTACGGCGGCACCGCGTGTATCCCGACGGACTGGAGTTCACCGAGGACGCGCGGGAGAGTAAAGGATCATCGGGACGGACCCCCTGTCGGCGCGGGCCCGCTCGGACTGGCCGGTCCGGCCGCACCGGCCGGAGCTCGGCCGGGAGACCACGGTCCGCACCCGCTCGGAGCTCGCCTGTGACGAAACGGACCTTCTGACCTCGAACGAGGTGGCCTGCACGGAGGGCGGCGAAGCGGTCTTCCACCACAGCTGGGAGAAGCGGATTCCATGGACCGCCGGTTGACTATGAGTTGGGCTCATTGCCCCATTTGCCTCGCTTGTGAACAGCCGTGACTTGGGTCACGTGCGGCCACTCGCGCATCCCCTCCCGGGCACTCATGTTTCTCCTTTCCCTTTGCGCCAGTTGAGTCTTGGCAACAGCAAAGGATCAAGCACCCCATACGCCTCAGACCAAGGTCAAAAGGTGTGATGGGTGAATCCGGTACTTGTTTCGGACATGTGCTCTCGCATACGTTCCCGGCCTGTCGGGCGGACGCCGAATCCTGCCGCCGCCCATGGAGACACCCACCGACGAACACCGCACGGCAGGAGCGGGGGACCCAGGTAAGTCGCTGTTACGGACTTCTCAGGACATTCCGGAACAGCTTGGGGTTAAGTCGCGCCACCTCACGGCGGCGTGACCGGGCACCTCCCAGCCCGCACCCGACAGCTCACCTCGCAGGCGCCGGAGAGGAAGCAAGGCCATGGCCGCACGAGGTAAGCACAACCGTTCCAGAACCAGCCCGTTCACCCGAGGCGTCGTCGCAGCCGCGACGGGCGTCGTCGCTCTCGCCGTCCCGCTGCTGGGCGCGACCGAAGCGAGCGCCGCACAGCCGACCCAGGCTCCCGCCGCGCTGACCGTGGCACCGCAGGTCGGGTCCGTCACGTACACCACGGCCCATGGCGACACGCTCTACGACATCGCGAACAAGTACGGCACCCCCGGTGGCTGGCACCAGCTCTACAAGGACAACCGCAAGGCCATCGGTGCCAACCCCGGGCTGATCCACGCGGGTCTCAAGCTGCACGTCAAGACGACGAAGAAGGCGAGCGCGCCCGCCTCGAAGGCCGCCACGAAGGCCGCCCCGGCCGTCGCCAAGGCCACCCCGGCCGCCCTCAAGACCTACGCGGACAACCTCGACGGCTGGATCCGCGAGTCGCTGGACATCATGGCCCAGCACAACATCCCCGGCTCGTACGACGGCATCTACCGCAACGTCATGCGCGAGTCGTCCGGCAACCCGCTGGCCATCAACAACTGGGACTCCAACGCCGCGGCGGGCACCCCGTCCAAGGGCCTGCTCCAGACCATCGACCCGACCTTCCAGGCGTACCACGTCGACGGCACGTCGTGGGACCCGTACGACCCGGTCGCGAACATCACCGCCGCCTGCAACTACGCGGCCGCGCGGTACGGCTCGATCGACAACGTGAACGGCCCGTACTGAGCCTCGGCACGTACCTGGGTCTCAGCACGTAGCTGAGTCTCAGCGCCGCGGAAACAGTCTTTCGAGGACGACGGCGATGCCGTCGTCCTCGTTCGACAGTGTCACCTCGTCGGCCACGGACTTGAGTTCGGGGTGGGCGTTGGCCATCGCGACGCCGTGGGCGGCCCAGTCGAACATGGGAATGTCGTTGGGCATGTCACCGAAGGCGATGGTCCGGTCCGGGCCGAGGCCCAGGTGGTCGGCGGCGAGGGCGAGGCCCGTCGCCTTCGTGATGCCGCATGGCTGGAGTTCGACGGTCCCGGGACCCGACATGGTGACCGTGGCGAGGGAACCCACCACGGAACGCGCCGTGGCCGCCAACTCGTCGTCGGACAGGTAGGGATGGCGCAGCAGCACCTTGCTGATCGGCGCGCACCACAGGTCGTCGCGCCGGCCCACGCGGACGGCGGGCAGCGTCGGGTGGGGCATGAGGTAGCCCGGCTCGATGAGGGTCAGACCGTCGACGCCGTCCTGGTCGACGGCCGCGTACACCTGGCCCACCTCGGCCTCGATCTTGCCGAGCGCGGTCTCGGCCAGCTCCCGGTCCAAGGTGACGGACCAGAGCAGACGGTCCGCGCCGGCGTCGTACACCTGCGCGCCCTGCCCGCACACCGCGAGCCCCTCGCTGCCCAGGTCGTCGAGGAGCGGTCGTACTCTGGGCGCCGGCCGGCCGGTGACGACGAGGTGCCGGGCGCCGGCCGCCGCCACCCGCGCGAGCGCGGTGAGTGACCGGTCGGAGAACGTGTCGTCGCCGCGCAGCAGCGTTCCGTCCAGGTCGGTGGCGATGAGTGAATATGCGGTGGGTGCGGCCATGATCAGAGAATACGGATGGAACGCCCCGCCGACTCGACGTGAACCGGACGGCTGCAGCCTTCACATTCGTTGACGCGTGCTCCGGTTACGGCGGCCGTCGCGGTCGCGGTCCTGAGACGGTCGCGGTCCCGACGGTCGCGGTCGTCGTGGTTCGCGGTCCTCGCGGTCCTCGCGGTCCTCGCGGTCCTCGCGGTCCTCGCGGTCCTCGCGGTCCTCGCGGTCCTCGCGGTCACGGTCTCCGCGGTCACGCGGAGTCGCGTACCACCAGTTCGGTCGGGAGTATCACTCCCGCCGTGTCCTCCCCCGCGATCTGGGCGAGCAGCATGCGGACCATCTCGGCGCTGATGCGGTCGTAGGGCTGACGCATGGTGGTGAGCGCCGGGGTGACGGCGGTGGCCGCGGCCGAGTCGTCGAAGCCTCCGACAGCGATGTCATCGGGAACCGAACGGCCCAACTGGTGCAGGGCGTTGACGACTCCCTGGGCCATGAGGTCGGAGGCGACGAACACCGCGTCCAGGTCGGGGGCCCGGGACAGGAGTCGACGGGCCGCCTCCTCGCCGCCGGCGCGGCGGTAGTCGCCCTCCGCCACCAGTGCCGGGTCGTAGGGCAGGCCGGCCTCGGCGAGCACTTCGCGGTAGCCGGCCAGCCGGTCGGTGCCGCCCGGGGTGTCCAACGGGCCGGTGATCATCCCGATGCGGCGGCGGCCCGCGTCGAGCAGGTGGCGGACCATCTCCCGGGCGCCGTCACGGTCGTCGGCCGCCACGTAGCTCACCTTGGACCCGAGGCCCATCGGCTTGCCGCAGGCCACCAACGGCATTCCGGCGGCGCGCAGTTCGGCGGCGACCGGGTCTCCGCTGTGGCTGGAGACCAGCAGCACCCCGTCCACGTGGCCCGAGGTGATGTAGCGGGTCAGCCGGCGCCGGTCGTCGTCGGTCGCGGCGAGCATCAGCAGCAACGGGATGTCGTGCCGGGCGAGATGCTCGGTGCAGCCGCGCAGCAGCACGTTGAAGTTGGGGTCCTCGAAGAACTTCTCCTGCGGTTCCGTGAGCAGGAAGGCCACCGAGTCCGAACGGCCCGTACTCAGGCTGCGCGCATGCCGGTTGACCACGTACCCCGTCTTCCTGATGGCGGCCTCCACCGACCGCCGGGCGGCCGGTGAGACGTAGTGGCCGCCGTTCAGGAAGCGGGAGACGGTGCCCCGCGACACGCCCGCCTCCCGCGCCACGTCGTGAATGGTGGGCGGTCTGCGGCGTCCGTTCGCGCTGGTGGTCATGTTCCTCGTTCAGGAAAGGGATGTTCAGGACTTGATCGAGCCGCTCAGCAGGTCCAGGGACCAGAACCGCTGGATCACCAGGAAGAGCGCGATCAGCGGGACGATCGCGAGCAGGCATCCGGTGATGACCAGGGTGTAGAGCGCGGGCTGCGAGGCGCCCTGGGCGAGCAGCGTGTAGAGCCCGAGGGTGATCGGGAACTTGGTGTCGTCGGCCAGCATCACGTACGGCAGCAGGAAGTTGTTCCAGATGGCGACGAACTGGAAGAGGAACACCGTGATCAGGCCGGGCATCATCATCGGTACGGCGATCCGCGAGAAGATCCGCCACTCGCTCGCGCCGTCCATGCGGGCGGCCTCCATGAGTTCGGCGGGCACGGAGGCGGCCGCGTAGATGCGGACCAGGTAGACGCCGTACGGGGAGAGGATCGAGGGCAGCAGCATCGACCAGTACGAGTCGGCCATGCCCATCTTCGACAGCAGCAGGTACTGCGGGACGGCCAGCACGATGCTCGGCACCAGGACGCCGGCCAGGATCACCTTGAAGATGAACTCCCGCCCGCGGAAGGCGTACCGGCCGAGGGCGTAGCCGCCGGCGGCGGAGACCGCGGCCGACAGCAGGGCGCCGACACCGGCGTAGAAGACGGAGTTGGCCATCCACTGCCAGTATATGCCGTCGCGGTAGTCGGTCAGGTCGCCGAGGTTGTCGAGGAAACCGGTGCCGGGGGCGAAGCTGAAGGTGGAGAAGAGCTCCGACCGGTCCTTGGTCGCCGCGATGACCACCCAGGCGATGGGGATCAGGCAGTAGAGCGTGCCGAGGAGCAGCACGAGGGTGGGGACCCAGGCCGTGCGCCGCGCTCGGATGGTCCTGCCCGTGGCGTCGGCGGTGAGGGTGAGGGGGGTCATGCCCGGTCCTCCCGGGTGTAGCGGTCGGAGATGCGCAGCAGGGTGAAGGAGAGGACGAACGTGGCCAGGGCCAGGACGACCGCGGTGGCGGAGGCACCGTAGATGTCGGACTTCAGGAAGGCGCTGTCGTAGATGGCCATCAGCGGGCTCCACGTGCTCTGCAGGTTGTTCGTGAGCGGCTTCAGGGCCATCGGCTCGGTGAAGACCTGCAGGGTGGCGATCACCGAGAAGAAGAAGGTGAGCACCAGCGAGGGCATCACGATCGGGATCTTGATGCGGAGGGCGATCTTGAGGTTGGACGCCCCGTCGATCCGGGCCGCCTCGTAGATGTCCGGCGGGATCGCCCTCAGCGCGGTGTAGATGACGATCATGTTGAAGCCGGTGCCGCCCCAGACCGCGATGTTGGCGAAGGAGAGGTAGAGGTTGCCGCCGTTGAACAGGTCCGGCTGCGGGAGGCCGAACTTGTCCAGCAGGTAGTAGAACGGGCTGACCGTCGGCAGGTAGAGGAAGCCCCACATGAGGGCGGCGATGATGCCGGGCACGGCGTACGGCAGGAAGATCATCAGCCGGGCGAAGGGGGCGCTGCGTGCCTTGGGGGTGTCCAGCATCAGCGCGAAGACCAGCGCGAGGCCCAGCATGGTCGGGATGACGATCAGGCCGTAGCCGAAGGCCCGCAGCACGCTGTGGCCGAACTCGGAGTTGTGGAGCACGTCGACGTAGTTGCCGAGGCCGTTCCAGACCTCCGAGCGGGCCCCCTTGCCGAGGCCGATCCCCTTGACCTTGACCTTGTGCAGGCTGAGCCAGATCGCGTACCCGATGGGCACCAGGGTGAAGGCGGCGAAGAGCACCAGCGTGGGCACCAGGAACCAGTACGGTGCGCTGCGGCCACGGCGGCGGGGTCGGCTGGGGCGGACGGACGGGGCGGTGCCGGTGCCGTCCGCCAAGGGCCCGACCTCGACGCGGTCGGAGCCCTTGAGCGGAGCGCTGGTCATGCCTCGGTCACCTCGAAGCCCTGCTTCTTCATGTCGTCGAAGGTCTTCTTCTGCATGGTGGCGAGGGCGGAGACGAACTGGGCCTCCTTCTTCGCCTTGGTGGCGCCGCCGAAGCCGTCCTGGAACGCGGTGTAGGCGGTCTGGACGTTGGGACCCCAGGCGGAGGCGGCCGTGGTCCCGGCTATCTGGGCGGCCGTGGTGTAGAAGTCCTTCTGGTTCGAGAAGAACTCGGGCGTCGTCAGGATGTCGCCGGACTGGCCCTTCGTGGCGGCCGGGTAGACGGCCGGGTACTTCACCAGGGCGGCCAGCGCCTCCGGGTCCGTGTTGATCCAGCGGGCGAACTTGGCGGCGGCCTCGGCGTGCTTCGAGTCGCTGGAGACACCGGTGGAGGAACCGCCCCAGCTGCCGGTGACGTTGTCGCCGGACTTCCACTGCGGCAGCGGAGCCATGCGCCACTTGCCCTTGGTGTCGGGCGCGGAGGAGATCAGCACGCCCGGCGCCCAGACGGCGGAGACCCAGGCCAGGTGGGTGCCCTTGTTGAGGGCGTTGTTCCAGGCCGGGGTGTACATCGGCTGGTTGTCGATGACGCCCTCCTGCACCAGGCCGCCCCAGAACTCGGCGACCTTCTTCGTGCCCGCGTCGTCGATGCCGACGGACCACTTGCCGCCGCCGTCGACGGTCCACCACTTGCCGCCGGCCTGCTGGGCGAGGCCCGCGAACAGGCCCGGGTCGTTGGAGGAGAAGGTGGTGAGGTAGGCGTCCGGGACGGCCTTCTTGGCGGCGCGGGCAACCTCGGCGAACTCCGTCCACGTCTTGGGGACGCTGAGTCCGTGCTTCTTGAACAGGTCCTCGCGGTAGTAGAACATCAGCGGCGCGGAGTCCTGCGGCACGCTGTAGACGGCGTCTGTGCCGAGCGTGACCATGTGCCACAGGCCCTCGGAGAACTCGGACTTGACGTCACCGACGTACTTCGAGATGTCGGCGAGCACGTCGTTGGAGACCAGGGTCGGCAGGGACTGGTACTCGACCTGGATGAGGTCGGGGGCGTTGCCCGCCTTCTTCGCGGTGATCAGCTTGGAGACGATCTCACCGCCGCTGGCCTGCTTCGACACGGTGACCGTGATGTCCGGGTTCTTCTTGTTCCAGATCGCGGCGACCTTCTCCATGTTCGGCGCCCACGACCAGTAGGTCAGCTTGACCGGCCCGCTGCTCTCACCGGAGTCGTCGTCGGAACCGCCGCAGGCGGCGAGGGTGCTGGTGAGGCCGAGGGCTGCGGCCCCGGCGAGGATGCTTCGCCTGCTGATCTGGTGGCGGTGGATCGACATCTTCATCTCCCCTGACTTGAACCAGCCGGGCTCGGGACGTCCCGCGTACGCGGCAAACCGCCGTGGGGGGAGGTTCTGCGGACGTGACCGAAAGGCTGTGCGCGAGGGCCGCGCGGCTCTGTGATCGTGCACAGTAGAGAATTGTTTCGGTCCCTTGTCAATGGCGGGGGGCTGGGGTTACCTACTTGTTGCTCGCGGATGTCGGGGGGTGCCGGTACTGTGCACGATCACAGAAACCGGGCCGTTGTCGGCGGGTTGATGGGCTGCGGTGTCCTCTCCTGCCGGTGCCGGCCGTCGGAGCCGAAGCAGCCGCATCGGCCGACACGTCCGGTGTCGTCCGGGAGCCGATTCCAGCCTGACCGTCACTGTGGAGGGACCCTGATATGCGCAGACGCAGTGTTCTGAGCGCCGCCGGAGCCGCCGCGCTCGCCGTTCCCGTACTGGGCGCGGCGCCTGCCGTGGCGAGCACCGGGAGGAGTGCCGTGGCGGGGAGTGCGGGGAATGCCGTGGCGGGGAATGCCTCGGGGAGCGCCGGCAAGCAGGGCGGCTGTCTTGAGATCCGGGGCGTCGACATCTCCTCGCTGCCGAAGAACGAGGACAACGGCGCGGTCTACCGGCGTACCGACGGCCACCGCGACGACCCGGTCCGCATCCTCGCCGCCTCCGGCGTCACCCACGCCCGCCTGAAGGTGTGGGTCGACCCGGCCGACGGCTACAACACCAAGGCGCGCGTCCTCCCGCTGGCCCGGCGCCTGAAGCGGGCCGGCATCGGCATCTGGGTCGACTTCCACTACTCCGACACCTGGGCCGACCCGGCCCACCAGACCAAGCCTGCCGCCTGGGCCGACCTGGATGTACCGGGCCTGACCAGGGCGGTGTACGACCACACCGCCGACGTCCTGGGCGCGCTGCGGCGGCAGGGCACCCCGGCCGACCTGGTGCAGATCGGCAACGAACTCAACGGCGGCATGATCTGGCCCGAGGGCAACTGGGAGCACTGGGACAACCTCGCCGCGTTCCTCAAGGCCGGCCTCAGCGCCGCCCGCGACACCACGCCGCGCGTCCGGACGATCCTGCACCTGGCCAACGGCGGCGACAACGGGCTGTACCGCTGGTGGTTCGACAACGCGGTCTCCCGCGGCGTCGACTTCGACATCATCGGTCTCTCGTACTACCCGTTCTGGCACGGGCCGTTGGAGCAGGCCGCCGCCAACATGGCCGACGTCACAGCCCGTTACGGCAAGCCGTGCGTGATCGCCGAGACGGCGTACCCGTTCACGCTGAACAGCGAGGACGCCACCAACGACATCATGAACAGCCCGTCACAGCTGACCGACGGCTTCCCCGCCACCCCCGAGGGCCAGGCGGCCTGGCTGCGCGCGGCGGCCGACCTCGCGGCCGGCGTCCCGGGCGGCCAGGGCCTCGGCTACTGCTACTGGGAAGGCACCTGGACCTACCGCGCCGGCAACGGCTGGGACCCGGCGGATCCGACGTCGGGCAACGCCTGGGAGAACCTGGCTCTCTTCGACTTCGAGGACAGGGCCCTGCCGGGGCTGCGGACGCTGGGGCGGTACCGGGGGTAGCCAGGACCGGGGACAGCCGGTATCGGGGGTGGCCGGTACCGGGGAGCCGGTACCGGGCGTGGCCAAGTCCAGGCGTCACAGGCGTCGGTACCGGGCGTGGCCAGTACCAGGCATGTCCGGTACCAGGCATGTCCGGTACCGAGAGCACTGGCCGGTCATGTCCGGTACCGAGAGCACTGGCCGGTCGCACGGGTGGGAGTCGACGCCCGCGGTGGAGTGGGCTCCACCAGGGATACGGCAGTCGGCTCCCTCGTGGTGCCGGGCGGGCGCCGGGATCGTGGAGGTCACAGAGGCACCCACCTCACGACGCCACCGACCTCGCCGAAGGGACCACCCCGTGCCCAGGAACCGACGCCGTATCACCACGATCGCCACCGCCGTGGCCGCCGTCACCCTCACCGCCGCCCTCGCCACCGCCTGCGACCCCGACGACGTCGACACCGTCGGCACCTCACTGGACTGCGTCTCCGACGCCGACACGATCACCGACAGCCTCAAGACCATCCACGAGGCGGGCTGGGACGCGGCGAAGGACCCGACACGGACCGACGAATCGATCGACACGATCGAGAAGAACCTCGACGCGATCAACAAGGACACGGACGACAGCAAGGTCGGCAAGGCGGTCGACGACCTCAACAAGGCGATCAAGGACTACGACAAGGCCGTCCTGAACGGCGACACCCACCCGGACTCCGACCGGATCGATGCCGCCGCCGACAGGCTGACCGACCTCTGCACGTCGTAAGGCCCGTCACCAGGTCGTGCCCGCGGGCTCCCTGATGGTCGTGTTGATGCGGTTGAACATGTTCGTCAGGGCGATGGTGAGGATGAGCGCCGACAGCTGCTTCTCGTCGAAGTGGTCGGCGACCTCGTCCCACAGCGCGTCCGGTACGGACTCGTGGGAACGGTCCGCGAGGCGCGTGGCCGACTCGGTCAGCTGGAGCGCGGCCCGCTCGGCGTCGGAGAAGTAGGGGGCCTCGCGCCAGGCGGCGACGGACGCGATGCGCTCCTCGCTCACGCCCGCCTTGCGCAGATTGTGCACATGCCCGTGCACGCAGGCGCTGCACCCGTTGATCTGGCTGGCACGCAGCCCCACGATCTCCGCGACTTCCTGGGACAGCCCGCTCTCACCGATCGCCTGGCCGAGGGCGCCGATGCCCTTCATCGCGCCGGAAAGGACGTATGCCGGGTTGGTCATCCGAGCCTGCATGGTGACGCCTCCTGTGTCAGTGTCCAGGTCGACCGGGTCGTCCTGGCCGCTCTGGTCTCGCCTTCACTGCACTGACGGAGCGCAGGCAGGTGTTGTGACAGCCCTGCCGGAAATTCTTCGCGTGCTGTACGCGCTGGGCCGGCGACCGTCCGAACGCGGTCGTAGGAGATCTCGCTCGACCAGCCGCACCAGTACCTCGCCGAGAAGCCGGTGGCGATCACGGACGCGCACGTGCTCATCGGCACGCGCTGCCGCGGCCGGCCGGCTCCCGCGTGGAAACTCCCCGGCCGGCCGTCAGCCGTGCGCCCTGGCCAAGTGCTTCACCAGCCTCGGTGACGCGAACTCCGTCCCGCACACGAACCGCATCACCGGCCCGTACGACGCCGCCGACGGCAGGCCCGTGAAGTACAGGCCGGGCACGGACGACACGTACCCCGCGCCCAGCTTCGGCGTGCCCCGGCTCACCGCGAGCCGGGTGCGCAGTTCGGCGCCGAGGAAGTCCATCGCGGCGAGGTCGACGCGGTAACCGGTGGCCGCGATGACGTGGTCCGCCGACAGCTCTTCGGTACGGCCGGTGTGGCTGAGGACCGTGAGCGCCGGGTGGCCGCCGGCCGTGTCCGCGCGCAGTACGCGCTCGACCTCGCTGACCCGCACCGTGCCCTCGAAGCGTTCGCGCAGCCACCACGCGCCGAGCGGGCCGAGGACCCGGCGGACCAGGTAGTGGCGGGCCTGGGACGGAAGGTAGCGGTAGGGGTGGGGGTAGTAGCTGAAGGCCCACAGCGACCAGGCGCGGCCGAACGGCGACTCGGGGCGCAGCTTCGGCTGGTGCCACGGCGGCGCGCCGAACGCGACGCTGCCGCGCCCGCGCGCCACCACCCGCACCTGGGCGCCCGCCTCCGCCGCCAGCACCGCCGTCTCCAGCGCGGACTGGCCCGCGCCGACGACGATCAGCTCCTTGCCGGCGTACCGCGTGAGGTCGTGGTGCTGGGAGCTGTGCGAGACCGGGCCCGTGGGGGTGGGCCCGTCCGCCGCGGCAGCGGCCAGCTCCGGGGGCAGATGGGCGAGGCCGGACAGTCCGGTCGCGACCACGACCGCCCGCGCGGTGAACAACTCGCCCGAGTCCAGCTTCAGTTCGAAGCCCCCTGATGGACCACGGTCCACGGACACCACCCGCACCCGCTCCAGCTCGGGCACCAGCTTCTGCTGGAACCACTCGCCGTACGCGATGAAGGTCTCGACGGGAATGATGTCCTCGTCCGCCACGAGCCGCGGTATGCCCGCCGCCTCGCAGTAGTCGACCAGGGTGTGACCGCGCTGCGGGGCGTCGATGCTCGAGGCCGCCGGGGTCGATTTGAGGAGCATGCCGGAGGGCATGTGGTCACGCCAGCTGACCATGGGCTCGCCGAAGACGCGCACGGGTATGCCACGTGCCCGTAGATGCGCGGCGGTCGACAGGCCGAACGGTCCGGCACCGATGACTGCTACGGGTTGGATCACGAAGTCCCTCCCCAGGACGTCAATGCTTCGCTACGCCACTTCGTCACTTCGCCACTTCGTCACTTCGTCACTTCGTCACTTCGTCACTTCATGGCCCGTACGGGCAGCTGTTCCTGCTGCGGGCCGGCTATCGGCCGGCTGCCCGAATGGGTACTGCCGCCGCGGCGGTTGGTGCGCCACAGCTGGTAAAGGTGCTTCGCGCCCGGGCGCACGAAGCGCGCGAGCATCGTGAGGAACGGCAGCGGGTCGTCACCCGCGAACCAGGCCAGCTCCGTCCCGCTCGCCCGCGCCGGTGCGTGCGGCGTCGTATAGCCGCTGCGGCGGTAGGCGAGCAGGGCGGGCAGGTCGATGTTCTCCACGATGTACCGGTGACCGGCCCGCTGTTCCCCCTCCGGAACGGTGCGCCCGGTCAGATCCAGATGCATGGCACGCACCACGTCCACCCCCGACTCGCTCTCGAAGAGCCGGAACTGGGCGCCCATGCGCGGGTTGAAGTCGAGGAGTTTGTACTGTCCGTCGCGCCGGTCGAAGCGCAGGTCGAGGTCGATGATTCCGGTGAAGCCGACCTGTTTGATGAAACGCGCGGCGAGGTCCGCGAGTTCCGGATTGTCGACGACGTACGCATTCGCCGTCATTCCCGCGTGCGGCGGCCAGGAGCGGACCTTGACCCCCGTGAACAGGGCCAGCGGGGTCGAGTTCCGGTCGAAGTACGCGTGCACGATCCAGTCCTCCGCCTGCTCCCTGGGCAGGTACTCCTGGAGGATCACCCCGGGATGCTCGCCCCAGTCGCGGGCCAGGGTCAGCAAGACCTCGCGGCTGAGGATGCGGGTGGTGCCGTTCACGGCCGGCTGTTTGCGCCGCTCGAACGCCTCGCGGTTCTTGGCCACCACGGGGAAGCGGGCCTTCTCGGCGAAGCCGACGACATCGTCGTACGACTGCGGGAAGGCCGCGGACGGGCTCGGTATCCCGTGCTCCACGCACAGTTCGTGCAGCCCCTGCTTGCTGGCGAGGCGTCGCGGCAGGGCTGGGTCGACGGGCGGGAAGAGGAAACGGCCCGCGAGTTCGCCCTGGTGTTCGGCGATCAGGACGGCGGCCTCCTCGTCGGTGGGGATCAGCACGGCGGGCCGGCCGATGCGGCGCCCCACCCGCAACAGGCCCTCCACCAGCCGCTCCGGTTCCTCCGTCCCCGTCGTCGGCCACACGAACGCGCGTTCCAGGTAGCGGGACGCGGCCGCGGGCGTGTAACGGTCCTCCGTTATCGCGTACATCGGGACGCCGAGGCGGCCCAGACTGCGGATGGCGCCGACGCCGCCGTGGTGCAACGGGTAGTCGCCGAACTTCACGATCAGGCCCGGCACCTCCCGGGCGGCTGAGAACGGCACACTGCCGACGCTCCTGGCCACGGGTCCCCCCACGTGTCCCCCCTACGGACCGGACCCACCCCGCCCGTGTCCCCCAAAGGGACGCTAAGCCGGAATTGCCACCTCCGACAAGGAAAATTCGGACATTGCAAACTCTTTAGGCACTGCCCGCAGTGGGCAACTCAGCCGTAACGTGTGGCTCGACCACACGGACCAGACCGACACACAGCGCCCCCTCATCGACCGCACGGTTCGCACGAAAGCGAGGCAGCCCCCCATGCCCCCCTTCGATGTCCCCGAGGGCGATCCCTTCGGCCCGCACAACCTTCCGTACGGCGTCTTCTCGCTCCCGGGCTCGACGGACCGGACTGTAGGCGTCCGGTTGGGTGACCACGTGCTCGACGCGGGTGCCGCGGCCGCGGCCCTGGGTTCCCCGTACGTCTCCCTCCTCGCGCGGCCGTCCCTGAACCCGCTCCTCGCCGCGGGCCGCACCGCGTGGTCGGACGTACGGCGCGCGCTGACGGCGTGGGTGACGGTCCCGTCCCACCAGGAGACGATCGCGGGATTCCTCCACCCGCTGCCCGACGTCACCCTGCACCTCCCCTTCGAGGTCGCGGACTACGTCGACTTCTACGCCTCCGAGCACCACGCCCGGAACGTCGGACGCATCTTCCGCCCGGACGCCGCCGACTCCCTGACCCCCAACTGGAAGCATCTGCCCATCGGTTACCACGGCCGCTCCGGCACGGTGGTGGTCTCGGGCACGGACGTCGTACGACCGTCCGGGCAGCGCAAGGCCTCGGCCGACCCGGTGCCCGCCTTCGGCCCCTCGATCCGCCTGGACATCGAGGCGGAGGTCGGTTTCGTGGTCGGCGTGCCGACGCCGATGGGACGGCCGGTGGGACTCGCCGACTTCCGCGAGCACGTCTTCGGGCTCTGTCTGCTCAACGACTGGTCGGCACGCGACATCCAGGCCTGGGAGTACGTCCCTCTCGGCCCGTTCCTCGGCAAGTCCTTCGCCACCTCGGTGTCGGCCTGGATCACCCCGCTGGACGCCCTGGAAGCGGCCCGGGTGACCCCGCCCCAGCGCACCCACCCGTTGCTGGAGTACCTGGACGACTCCCTCTTCGCCGACGAGCCCGGCGGCTACGACCTGCGCATCTCGGTCGCGATCAACGGCCATGTGGTGTCCGAGCCGCCGTTCTCCACCATGTACTGGACAGCCGCGCAGCAACTCGCCCACCTGACGGTCAACGGCGCCTCCCTCAGGACCGGCGACCTGTACGGCTCCGGAACGGTGAGCGGACCCTCCGAGCACGAACGGGGCTCCCTGCTGGAACTGACCTGGAACGGCACGCAGCCCCTCGAACTCCCCGACGGCAAACGGACGTTCCTGGAGGACGGCGACGTGGTGACCCTGTCGTCCTGGGCACCTGGGCCGCATGGGGTGCGGGTGGGGCTGGGGGAGG
>JODI01000102.1 GCA_000720805.1 Streptomyces violaceoruber | reverse complement strand
CGAGGCCATCGACCTGTACGAGAAGGGCAAGAAGGCCTCCGAGCAGGCAGCGGAGTCGTACAACAAACGCGTCGACACCTACAACGCCAAGATCAAGGCCGACCAGGACCCCGGCCCGCGCCCCGAACCCTTCACTGATCCCGGCACCGCCGACATCAAGCGCGCCCACGAGATCCTCGCCGAGGCCCGCCGCCAGCGAAACGACGCCGGCCGCACCGCCGCCTCATCAGTACGCGCCGCCCTCGCCCACGCCCCCGCCGAACCCCCGCTGCTCGACCAGATCGGCTCGAACCTCAAAGACGGCTACCTGGCCGTCAACACCGAGCTCACCCATGTCGTGGGCGGTGCGGTCAAGGGCACCGCCGGCGCGGTGAACTTCGCCCGCGGCCTCAACCCGGTCGACGGCTACAACCTCACCCACCCCGCCCAGTACCTCCAGAACGTCAGCATGACCCTCACCGGCCTCATCTCCACCGGCACCCACCCCGACCGCGTGCTGAAGTCGGCGTGGGAGGGCTTCAAGAAGGACCCGGCGGAGGGCATCGGCCGGTTGATCCCCGAACTGGTGGGCGGCAAGGGGCTGGGACTGGCGCGGGGTGGCGCGCAGGCCGGCCTCAAAGCGGGAGTAAGGGAGGGGCTGGAAGAGGCAGCCGAGGCGGGGGCGCGGAGAGGGACGAAGGACGCGGCCGGGGACTCCGCGGCGGACAGCGCCCGTAGCCACCCGGAACAGCATGACACTCAGAACCCGCGCGAGAAGGTCGGCAAGGATCCCACCGATCCCGTCGACCTGACCACCGGCAAGATGTACCTGCCGCAGACGGACGTGACACTGCCGGGCGTCCTCCCTCTCGTCTTCCAACGGCGCGTGGAGTCGGGGTACCGCTTCGGCCGCTGGTTCGGCCCGTCCTGGTCCTCCACCGTCGATCAGCGTCTGGAGATCGATTCCGAGGGCGTCGTCTTCGTCTCCGAGGACGGCCTGCTGCTGGCGTACCCGCACCCGGCCCCCGGCCTTCCCACCCTCCCCAGCCACGGCCCCCGCTGGCCGCTGGACCGAGAGGACGGCGGCTACACGATCACGGACCCGCAGACGCTCCGCGTGTGGCACTTCACCGACCGCGGCACTGACCTGGCGGTCCTGGAACAGATCGACGACCGCAACGGCAACTGGATCACCTTCGAGTACGACACCGCGGGCACCCCGCTCGGGATCGTCTCCAGCGCCGGCCACGACGTCCGTGTCTCCACGGAGGGCGGCAGGGTCACAGCACTCCGCCTGACTGCGGCCGACCAGGTGTTGATGCGTTACGGCTACACCGACGGCAATCTGACCGAGGTCGTCAACTCCTCGGGCCTGCCTCTGCGTTTCTCCTATGACGAGGCCGGTCGTGTCACCTCCTGGACGGACACCAACGACCGCGGCTACACCTACGAGTACGACGACCAGGACCGCTGCATCGCCGAGGGCGGCACGCACGGGCACATGACCCTCCGCCTGTCCTACGACGAGACGGACCCGGCCACGGGCCTGCACGTGACGACCACGACCACAGCCGAAGGCCACAGCCGCCGCTACGTCGTCAACGACGCCTGCCAGGTGGTTGCGGAACACGATCCACTCGGCGCGGTCACCTGCTTCCAACGCGATCGCCACAACCGCCTGCTGTCTCGCACGGACCCCCTCGGTCACACCACGACGTTCCGCTACGACGAGACCGGCAATCTCCTCACCCTGACCCGCCCCGACGGCCGCGAGGCGCGAGCCGAGTACAACGAACTCGGCCTGCCGGTGAAGGTGGTGAACCCGGACGGCACGATCGTCCGCCAGACGTACGACGACCGCGGCAACCGCACCTCGGTGACCGATCCAGCAGGCCTGACCACCCGGTTCACCCACAACGAGGCGGGCCACCTGACCTCGGTGACCGACCCGCTCGGCCACACGACGACGATCGACTGCGACCGCGCCGGCCTACCGTTGGAGATCACGGACCCATTCGGCGGGGTCACGTGCTACGAACGTGACGGATTCGGCCGACCTGTCACGATCACGGAACTGACAGGCGCTGTGACCCGCCTGGAGTGGACGGTCGAGGGCCACCTGACCCGCCGTACGACCGCCGATGGCGTGAGCGAGTCATGGACGTACGACGGCGAGGGCAACTGCACCAGCCACACGGACCCGATGGGCGGGGTCTCGCTCTTCGAGTACACCCACTTCGACCTGCTGACGGCCCGCACGGGCCCGGACGGCGTGCGCTACGAGTTCGACCACGACAAGGAACTGCGGCTGACGAAGGTCACCAACCCGCAGGGCCTGACATGGACCTACGACTACGACGCGGCCGGACGCCTGGTCACGGAGACGGACTTCGACGACCGCACCCTCACGTACACGTACGACCCGGCGGACCGCCTGACTTCCCGCACCAACGCGCTCGGTGACGTCGTGGCGTTCGATCGAAACACGCTGGGCCAGGTACTTCGCAAGGACGCGGCCGGCCGGGTCACGACATACGCGTACGACATGACAGACCAGCTCGCCCAGGCGACGGGCCCGGACGGCACGACGCTCACGCTGCTGCGGGACCGCTTCGGACGCTTGCGGTCGGAGACGGTCGACGGCCGCGAACTGACGTACACCTACGACGAGTGGGGCCGCCGAACGGGCCGTAGGACTCCGACGGGTGCGACGACGACATGGTCGTACGACGCGGCGGGCCGCCGCACCGGCATGGTGGCGTCCGGCCGAGCCATCGACTTCACCTACGACGTGGCAGGCCGCGAACTGGCCCGTCACGTGGGCGAGACGGTCACCCTGAAGCACGCCTTCGACGAACTCGGCCGCCTGACCCATCAGTCGGTGACAGGCGGGGCCGGCCGCACGATCCAGTCCCGCACCTACTCCTACCGCGCCGACGGCAACCTGACCGGCATCGACGACCAGCTGACCGGCTCCCGCCGCTTCGACTTGGACGCGGCGGGCCGGGTCACGGCAGTGCACGCGGCGAACTGGACGGAGAGATACGCCTACGACGAGGCGGGCAACCAGACCTCAGCCTCCTGGCCGACGGCCCACCCCGGCGCGGAGGCGACCGGCGAGCGCGAATACTCCGGCACCCGCATCACCCGTGCCGGTCGAGTCCGCTACGAACACGACTCCCTCGGCCGCATCACCCTGCGCCAGAAGCCCGGCCTGTCCCGCAAACCGGACACCTGGCGCTACGAGTGGGACCCCGAGGACCGCCTGACATCGGTGACGACTCCGGACGGCACCAGCTGGCGCTACACGTACGACCCGCTGGGCCGCCGGACGGCGAAGCTTCGCTTGGCGCCGGACGGCGAAACCGTCGTCGAACGCGTCGACTTCACCTGGGACGGCACGACCCTGTGCGAACAGACGACGACCTCCCCCACCCTCCCGAACCCCGTCACCCTCACCTGGGACCACCAGGGCCTACGCCCCATCGCCCAGACCGAACGGATCACCGCGGCCGACGCCCCGCAAGACGAGATCGACTCCCGCTTCTTCGCCATCGTCACCGACTTGGTCGGCACCCCGAGCGAACTCATCGACGAGCAGGGCGAGATCGCCTGGCACACCCGCAGCACCCTCTGGGGCACCACAGCCTGGGCGGCCAACAGCACCACGTACACACCTCTCCGCTTCCCGGGTCAGTACTACGACCCCGAAACCGGCCTCCACTACAACTACTTCCGCCACTACGACCCCGAAACCGCCCGCTACCTCAGCCCCGACCCCCTCGGCCTTGACCCGGCGCCCAACCCGACCACGTACGTCCACAACCCATTGGAGGAAATAGATCCTGAAGGACTCGCGCCTTGTCGTCAGGGTGTCGCCGATGATTTCAACGTCCCCCGCAAGGCGGTGGTTGAGCCCAAAGTGGTGTATCGGGGAGATGCGCGACCTCCTGAGGAGGTATTCCAGAACGGCTTCTCACCGAAGGGAACCAACGAGGACATAGGGAAATATGCGCTCCATGACACCCCCTCAAACTGGGTAGGCACCAGCAAGAGTGCCAGCCAGGCAGGGAACTTTCCACAGTCCGCCATGGGGCGCGGCACCTGGGTGTACGAGATCCGTGGTGCCGGATACGGTGTAGATGTCAACCGAGCACTGGGAGGGGCCATTCGATCCTGGATAAAAGGGACAGGCTTCCCGTCTGAGCGGGAGGTCATATTCAGGAACATCGATCCAAGTAATATTGTTCGCGCGGAACGATGGCGCTATGGAATGCGCACAGGAGAGATCGTCGAGAACCCGGGATATGTGGAATGAAGGAAGAATTTCCGATCCGCGTCCAGCTTGCCGGTCGGGAGATCGAGTGGAAAATGCTGGTCGAAGGAGACGGGCCGTGGCGTCTAAGTCTTTTGTCCCCCAACGGTGCCGAATCAGCAGTGAGTGGCGAAAACGTCTTCGCCGCGCTGCGGTCCATGCGATCTGAGCTGTCTCCAAGAGGCATTGTGATCTGTTGCAATGGGGCACGAGTTGACGTCAGGCCATCCGGGCTTTCTGCATCACACGGCGCTTGGATGGTTTACATTCTTCACATGTGGCGCCCCTCCACTGTGCGCGACCTTGTTCCAATTTTCAACTACGCCCCGCCCGGCAAAATTGGTTCGGTGGAGGAGCAGGACGCCTATTGGGATCGTCACGTCAAAAACAGGAAAAATTGGGTAAATTTCATCAATCCAGTCTGGTGGATTTATTTCCTCACGGCCTCGTGGGGGAAGCCTAAGTGGCGAGATCCCGCAGCACGATGACGATATTCAGGCTTCCCTTTACTTGTCCGTGCGAATCAAGGCAGAGCATATTGACCGCCTGCGTGAGGTTGAACTGACCTCACACAGCTAAAAGAATAAACAGAGGAAACGCTCGTCATGCTGTCGAACTTTGTCGACAGAGGAAGATCGATCGAAGACCTGGAAGGCGATCGATGGCCGAACCCTCCGGCCGACAGTACAAACTTGGTACGAAGCGTTCATGAACTGCGGCAGCACCCTGTCAAGGATCTCTCAGTGGAGGATCTGCGCCGTTTGATCGCTCAGGATGTCGGCCTTCGCTGGCTCCTGCCTGTGGCTCTCGACTTCCTGCGCGATACGGCGCCGGACGAAGCTGTCACCGGTTAGTACGACGACGATCTACTATCGGCGGTTCTGACAAGAAAAGAATCGGTGTGGAGATCTGCATCCAACCTGGCCCGTCACCTTGACGAGACTGTGGACATGCTCACCGACTTGTCGGTTTATATCCAGCAACACGTAGATGATTTTCGCGCATCTCTATCCGATCTACTGTGAACCCGGCACCGGCTTTGAAGGCCCAAGAATTCCTTTTCCTGTTCCATCGCATCGCGAATACCGAGCCGCAGATACGGGTACGGGGAGCTCACGAGGTCACGGATCTACTGGGCGCCTACTCTCGCGAGCAAGCGGCTGCTCTCGCCACGGTCCTCGCTGCGATCGCGGCGTGCGAGGAAGACCGAGAAGCGCTGGAGTCACAACTCCACGCGATCCTCGAACTCACATCAACCGGCCACGTCAAGGTGGCCCATATTGCCAGCCTACGCGAGATTGAGCTCAATTGCCTTTCGGAGGAAATTAAGGGATATATCACCGACTTGCTTGAAGGGTGAGAAGCGACACAGCCACCAGCGGTCCCGACTCCACCGCGGCCGGCCGGGTCACGACATACGTACGACCTGACAGACCAGCTCGCCCAGGCGACGGGCCCGGACGGCACGACACTCACGCTGCTGCGGGACCGCTTCGGCCGCTTGCGGTCGGAGACGGTCGACGGCCGCGAACTGACGTACACCTACGACGATTGGGGCCGCCGAACGGGCCGTAGGACTCCGACGGGTGCGACGACGACATGGTCGTACGACGCGGCAGGCCGCCGCACCGGCATGGTAGCCTCCGGCCGCTCCATCGACTTCACCTACGACCTGGCAGGCCGCGAACTGGCCCGCCAGGTAGGCGAGACGGTGACGTTGGCGCATGCCTTCGACGAACTCGGCCGCCTCTCCAACCAGTCGGTGACGGGCGCGGCCGGCCGCACGGTCCAGTCCCGCAGGTACACCTACCGTGCCGACGGGAACCTGCTCGGCATCGACGACCAGTTGTCCGGCTCCCGCCACTTCACCCTGGACAGGGCAGGCCGAGTTACGGCCGTCCACGCGGCGAACTGGACCAAGACGTACGCCTATGACACGGCCGGCAACCAGACCCAGGCCTCCTGGCCGGAAACCCACCCGGGCGGGGAAGCGGTCGGCACCCGCGAGTACACGGCCACCCGCATCACCCGCGCGGGCAACGTCCGCTACGAACACGACGCCCTCGGCCGCATCACACTCCGCCAGAAGGCCCGCCTGTCACGCAAGCCGGACACCTGGCGCTACGAATGGGACGCGGAGGACCGCCTGACGTCGGTAATGACCCCGGACGGCACCCGCTGGCGCTACACCTACGACCCCCTGGGCCGCCGTACGGCGAAACTCCGCATGGTCCCAGCGTTTCCGCAATCTTAAGGAAGAATTCAGATGGAATGGTGCCCAAGATGCGAGCAAGGATGGGTTGTCCGATGCCGAATTCGCGATACGGACGACACGATTAAGGTATGCGAAGAATGCGACACCGTCTGGAAAGAGCGCAACCCGGAGAATCGCCCACCTTTCATTATACTTGAAGAGTATATGGCCAAATATGATATCGCTCCACTATGGTCAAACCTCGAACGCCTTGAGTGCGAGGCAGACTGAGTTCCCGAACGGCAGCAGAGGACTCGCAGGCAGAACGCGCATTCCGGGAACATGATATCCGCGTAACTCAAGAAGGACTAAGCATGTCATTCGGGCCTCCGCCCGCTGACTTCGGACAATCCAGCCCTCCCGTCTGGACCCCGCCCACCGAGATCGAACAGGCACTCTTCGAGGCCAAGTCTCGGGAGGATTGGGCGGCATACTTCACCATACTCGCGGAGAACCGGCTGTACTTCGAGATACGGCGGGACAAGGTGGACGCAGGGGCGGACGAGACATACCCCGTCTTCAGACACGATCCGCGAACTGGTGGTCCGGTCTGGGCGGTGTACACCGCGGGAATGCTTCCGGCTCCGGAACCGAACCGGGTCTTCGACTGGAACAGCCTGAAATGGTTTGCCCGAGTGTGGGTTCCAACCGATCCGCCGATGATTGTGGTCAATCCCAACAGCCCATGCGAGGCGTTCCTTCCCACCATCCCGCCGCATTCCGCGGCTTGGGCTCAGTATTCCAAAAGCGAACGCGACCCTGACCCCAACTTGCGCCTGCGCACCCTCAGGATCGGTGGTCCACTTCACGGTCCGGTCGCTCACGGACTCGCCTGTGGGGCCCTCCTCTGCGTCAACAACGGCTCCTGGTGGAACGCCATGGCATGGCACGGGACCGGCTACCCGAACGAACGCAAGCGGCTCCGCGAGTGGTGGGGCATCACCGCCCGTGAGGAATGGTTGTCCGCTCTGAGCGGCCTCCTGGCTTGTGAATCGCACAGCGGCGCATGGGAGTTCGCCCTCCAGCTTCGCCGTACCATCGCCCGTGACTTCGGCGGTCACGTCGATGTCGGGTACTGGCGGCAGGCAGCCGCCAGCGTCATCCAGGCCAACTCCGAGGGTTCGGTCGTGGTCACCGAAGATGGCGCCACGAAGACCGAGCCGCGGCCCGAGTCGGAGACCGAGGCCCGGATCGAGGGTGTGCAGCGGCTGATCGGGCGTATTACGCGCTACGAGGCCCGGATGCGCGCCGACGGTGTGCTTGACGGGAACCGTTACGTCACCTCCGTTGACGCCTGGGATCTCGGGCGAGCCTCGAAGATGGCGCGGTGGGGACTCGGAGCCCGGTTCGGAACCTTGCAGGAAGCCGAGTCCGCCGTCATCCAGGCCGGGCGGACTGCGGCGCGCTCGTACCGCTCGTGGCAGGACTTCTCCGCCGGCTACATCCTCGGCCGCTGTCTGCACTTCGATGACGAGGAGTTCGGGGAGTGGTACACGGACATGGTCGACGCCCACCGGATCCTGATGTCCGACCCCGGTAGCCCCTGGCTCAACATCCCCTTCCGGTAGGCCCGCCGTACGACGCCGCGCCCTCCCTCGGCAGCGTCGCCCACATGCGCGTTCCGCCGCCCGGTTCGCGGGACTCGCCGAAGCCCCACGTGCCGTCGCAGGCGCGGCAGACGCCGGCCAGGACGCGGAGGGCTGCTCGGCGGCGGGTGTCGCAGGCGGTGGCGAGGTGGGGTTGCGTGTGGCGGGGGTGGCTGTCGTAGGCGATCACGCGGAGGGTGGACGCGCGGTAGCGGAGGGAGAGGCAGAAGGTCGGGGACTCCGCGAACTGGGCGGCTGTTGCCGTGAGTTCGCCGACCGCCTGTAGGGCCGGGTCCAGGATGTCGTGCAGGTTGTGGGCCTTGAGGACCTCCCGGGTCGTCGCCCTCGCCAGCGCGGGACTCGCCAGGGCGGCGGGCAGCGTGAGGCTGTAGGACAGGGTTTCGGGGGTCGGGGCTGTGGGGTCGGCCGTGAAGATGGGGGCGACGGGGCAGCGGGAGACGGGCATGAGTGACTCCTTGGGTGGGGTGCGGGGATGTGGTCCTGCGGCAGTCGGTGGCCTGTCTCCCTGACGCGGGCCCACCCCTCCCAGGGAAGGAGAGTGCGGGCAGGCTCGCGCGATGCACTGCCAACTGCGTTGGGTGTCTGGTGCGTTACTGAATGTAGAGAAGGTGGGGTCACGGTGTCCATCGCATCGGAGGTAACTACCCCCTTAGCGCGTGGACGTGGTCGCCGCGCTGCGGGCAGACTGTCGCCATGCCAACCAGAACCACTCCAACGGAGCGGCAGAAGCGCCTCGGCGCGGAGCTGCGCAAGATGCGGCTGGCGGCGGGTGCCACCACGGAGTACGCGGCCGGGCTCCTGGGAATCGACAGGACGCGGCTGTCCAACATGGAGTCCGGGATCCGCCCCTTCTCGCCCGAGCGCATCCGCACCCTCGCCTGCAACTACGCCTGCACAGACGAGAGCTACGTCGACGCTCTGGTGGGCATGGCGGGCGGCAAGGAGCGCGGGTGGTGGGAGCGCCACCGAGGGACGCTGTCCTCCGGGCTCTTGGACATCGCCGAGTTGGAGTGGAACGCCGCGCGCATCCGTACCGCTCAGGTCATGCACATCCCAGGGCTGCTTCAGACCGAGGAGTACGCCCGCGCCGTCTTCACAGCCGTACTGCCGCCGTTGAGCCGACTGGAGGTCGAGTTGCGCGTCGCGCACCGGATGGAGCGCCAGCAGGTTTTCGAGCGGCCGGACCCGCTGCCGTACATCGCCTATGTCCACGAGGCCGCACTGCGCATGCCCTACGGCGGCACGGAAGCAACCCGGCAGCAGCTCACACACCTGGCCGGCCAGTCCGAGCGCGAGAGTATCGAGGTCCGGGTGATTCCCACGTCCAAGGGTGACTTCCCCGGCGCAGGACATGCCCTGCTCTACGCGGACGGGCCCGTGCCCCAGCTCGACACCGTGCAGTTGGACTCGGCACACGGGCCGGAATTCACCCATGCCGAGGCGCAGCTGACGAAGTACCGTGCGCATCTGGACTGGATGGACGCCGCGGCGATGAGTCCGGAAGCGTCACGGGACGTCGTCCACAAGATCGCCCACGAACTGTAGGAGACGCCGTGACCGAGCGCATCGCCTGGGAAGAACCCTTCTGCGGTGAAGGCAACAACTGCTTCCGCCTCGGCACCGACCCCGAAGGCAACGCCTACATCGCCATAGCCGGTGCCGAGGACGCCTACCTCACCGACAGCCGCGAAGCGCTGCGCACGATGATCCTCGACATCAAGGCGGGAAAAGCCGACCACCTGCTGTGAGGCCACCCCCGACTAGAAGAACTCCCCCCAAGGCTGGTCCCAGATCTGCTTCACGCACAGGACCAGGAACAGCAGGCCCGCGATCGCCAGCATCGCGTTGCTCAGCGTGCCGTTGCGCCACTCGCGTGGGGTGCGGGAGGTGTTGAGGAGCCAGATCAGGGTGCCGGCGAGGAAGGGGAGGAAGGCGGCGCCGAGGACGCCGTAGAGGATGACCAGGCGGAAGGGCTGGCCCTGGAAGAGGAGGACGATCGGGGGGAACGTCAGCCAGAGGAGGTACGCGCGGAAGGGCCAGGAGCGTTCGCGGGCGCCCGACGCCACCTCGGCGCCCTTCACCTCGCCCCGCGTCCGGTACCGCGCCACGAAGTCCGCGAACATCAGGCTGACGCCGTGCCAGACGCCGATGAGGGAGGTGAAGGACGTGGCGAAGAAGCCGATGAGGAAGAACTTGGCCGTCGCCGTGCCGTACTTGTCCTCCAGGATGTCGCTCAGCTGGATCAGGCCCTTGTCGCCGCTCGCGATCTCCACGTTCGCGGTGTGGAGGAGCTCCGCTCCGACGAACAGCATCGCCACGACGAAGATGCCGGTCGTCGCGTACGCGACCCGGTTGTCCAGGCGCATGACCTTCATCCAGCCGGTGTTCGTCCAGCCCTTGGCGTTGACCCAGTAGCCGTACGCGGCGAGCGTGATCGTGCCGCCGACGCCGCCGATCAGGCCGAGGGTGTTGAGGATCGAGTCCTTCTCGTCGGGGAGGACCGGGAGCAGGCCCGCGAAGGCGTCACCGAGGTGCGGCGTGACCCGGACCGCCAGGTAGACCGTGACGACGAACATGACGCCCACCAGGACCGTCATGACCTTCTCGAAGACCTCGTACTTGTTGAACCAGACGAAGACCAGGCCGACCAGTCCGCACGCGATGGCCCACCACTCGAGGTCCATCACGTCCGGGAACAGCGCCTGGAGCGGGAGCGCGCTGGACGACATCGCCGCCGCGCCGTAGACGAAGCCCCAGATCACGACGTACGCGACGAAGAACCACGTCGTCCAGCGGCCCAGGCTCGCCCAGCCTTCGAAGAGGGTGCGGCCGGTGGACAGGTGCCAGCGGCCCGCCGCCTCGGCGAGGGAGATCTTGACCAGGCAGCCGATGATGGCGGCCCACAGGAGGGTGTAGCCGAAGTTGCTGCCCGCGATGAGGGTGGCGACGAGGTCGCCGGCGCCGACGCCGGTCGCGGCGACGACGATGCCGGGGCCGATGTACTTCCAACTGGATTTCCGGGGCGCCGACGGTTCCGGGGTGGTGGTTGCCCCTGTCGCTGTGTTGTCCGTTGTGTCCGCCATGCGGATCAAGAAAGCGTAAAGCGGACGACGGCACAAGAGGGCATGCCGCCGCCACCCCTCCCCAATTGCCGCCCTCTACGAACAGTTCACGCCATCGCGTCTTCCTTCACTCTTGACCTGCTCATGCCATGCACAGAACCATGAGCGGCACACCCGCACCAGCACGTCGCTGAACCACCCCCCACTCCACACCTAGGAGACTTCATGCGACTTCGTGTACGAGGCCCGGGCGCCCGCACCGGCAGACGGCGCATCGCCGTCGCCACCGTCGCCTCTCTCGCGGCGCTCGCCCTCGCCGCCCCGCTCTCCGCGAACGCCGACAGCGCCCGGACGGCGGCTCCCTCGGCGGACGACATCCGCCAGTACGAGGTGCACCTGAGCTCGGACTCCGCCTCCCGTACGGCGCTCCAGCGGGCCGGCGTGACGGTCGACGACGCCGACGACCACTCGGTGTTCATCTCCGGACGCGCCGACCAGGTGAAGAAGCTCAAGCAACTCGGCTACGACGTCACGGCGATGGGCGCGGTGCCGGACCGGTCGGGCGGCGAGGGCGACGTACGGCTCCTCGACTTCCCCTCCGCCGACTCCCGCTACCACAACTACGCCGAGATGAACGCGGAGATCGACACCCGGCTCGCGGCCTACCCGAACATCATGAGCAAGCGCGTGATCGGGAAGTCGTACCAGGGCCGGGACATCGTCGCCATCAAGATCAGCGACAACGTGGGGACGGACGAGGCCGAGCCCGAGGTGCTGTTCACCCACCACCAGCACGCCCGTGAGCACCTGACGGTGGAGATGGCGCTGTATCTGCTGCGCGAGTTCGGGGCCGGTTACGGCTCCGACTCCCGGATCACCAGCATGGTGAACAACCGGGAGATCTGGATCGTCCCGGACCTCAACCCGGACGGCGGCGAGTACGACATCGCGACCGGCTCCTACCGTTCGTGGCGCAAGAACCGGCAGCCCAACTCCGGTTCCTCGTACGTCGGTACGGACCTCAACCGCAACTGGAACTACCGCTGGGGCTGCTGCGGCGGCTCCTCGGGCTCGGCCTCGTCCGAGACCTACCGGGGTACGGCGGCCGAGTCGGCGCCGGAGGTCAAGGTCGTCGCCGACTTCGTGCGCAGCCGGGTCGTCGGCGGGAAGCAGCAGATCAAGGCGGGCGTCGACTTCCACACGTACAGCGAACTCGTGCTGTGGCCGTTCGGGTACACCAACGCGGACACGACGACCGGGATGACGGCCGACGACAACGCCGCGTTCAAGGCGGTCGGGCAGAAGATGGCCGCGAGCAACGGGTACACGGCCGAGCAGTCGAGCGACCTGTACATCACCGACGGGTCGATCGACGACTACCTCTGGGGTACGCAGAAGATCTTCGACTACACCTTCGAGATGTACCCGTCGTCCAGCTCGGGAGGCGGTTTCTACCCGCCCGACGAGGTCATCGAGCGGGAGACCTCCCGCAACCGGGACGCGGTGCTGCAGTTGCTGGAGAACGCGGACTGTATGTACCGGTCCATCGGGAAGCAGAGCCAGTACTGCGGTTAGTCCTCGTCAGCCAGTCCTCGTCAGCCAGTCCTCGTCAGCCAGTCCTCGTGAGCCAGTCGACTAGTTGTCGACGGTTTCGTCGGCCCCCGCCGCCGCTTGTTCCTCGGCGTCCTCGAAGTAGGCGTCCAGGACCGCGTCCAGCTGTTCGTCCCACTCGTCGAAGGCGCTTCTGGACTTGGCCTCGATCTCGATCGGGTACCAGCGGCGGTCGGGGGTGTGCACCGTGATGGTGAGCCGCTTGCCGAAACGGGGGACCTCCGTCTCCACGGCACCGATCTCGTCCCAGCGGAACTCGCACGCCTGGTCGTCCAGGGCCAGTCGTACGCCCCGGTGGTCGGCGACGATCTTCGCGCGGCGGTCGGACGCCTCGAAGACGGGGCCGTCGGGGGTCTCGGCGGCCTCCGGGGACTCGGAGTCCGTCTCCTCGGAGGTCTCCGCGGACTCGGGGGCTTCCGAGACCGCGGCGGGCTCCTTCGGGGTGGGCTCCTCCTCCGAGGCGGCCGTCTCCGCCGGCTCCGCGTCCTCCGGCTCGGCGTCCGCCGGGCCGCCGGACGCGGGTCCGGACACGGGTGCGGTGAGCCCGGGGATGAAGGCCGGGTCGAATCCGGCGCCCTTCACTGGCTCGCCCTTCAGGGGCTGGCTGCTCGAACCTATGCGCTGCTCCACAGCGGGCAGTATGGTCGACGATCCTGTGTCGCACACAGCCGACCCCAACTTTGTTATCAGACGCCTACATGGGGCTACCCGACCACCTGGGGTTACACGAACAGGCTCAGCACCCCCGCCATCACGAACCCCGCCACCGACAGCACCGACTCCAGGACGGTCCACGTCTTCAGGGTGTCGCGTTCGCTGATGCCGAAGTACTTGGCCACCATCCAGAAGCCGCCGTCGTTGACGTGCGAGGCGAAGATGGAGCCCGCGGAGATGGCCATGATGACCAGGGCGACGAAGGCCTGGGAGTGGTGGCCCTCGGCGAGCAGCGGGGCGACGATGCCGGCCGTCGTGACGATCGCGACCGTCGCCGAGCCCTGCGCGACCCGCAGCACGAGCGAGAGCAGGTACGACAGCACGATCACCGGCAGTCCGACGTCGTTGAAGGTGTCGGAGAGGGCCTGCGCGACCCCGCTGGCCTTGAGGACCGCGCCGAACACCCCGCCGGCGCCGACGACGAGGATGATGTTGCCGACCGGCTTGAGGGAGGCCGTGGACACCGTCTCCAGCGACTTGCGGGACCAGCCGCGGCGGATGCCGAGCAGGTAGTAGGCGAGGAGCAGGGCGATGGTGAGGGCGACGAAGGGGTGGCCGAAGAACTCGATCACCGAGCGGCCCGTGGAGGGGTCCAGGGCGATCGAGGAGAAGGTGGCGGCCAGGATCAGGATCAGCGGCGTCCCGATGATGCCGAGGACCGTGCCCAGCGACACCGGCTGCTCACGCGGCTCGACACCCTGGGCGACGCCCTGCACCTGCGGCTCGACGCCCTGTTCGACACCGTGGGCCCGCGGCTCCACACCCTGCGCCCGCTGCTCGTTGACCACCGCCAGTTTGGCCTCCTCCGCCGCCTCGACCATGTCCTGCGGTACGGCGACGAAGATGCGGCGGCCGATCCACGCCGAGTACGCCCAGGCGGCCAGCACGGCGGGGATGCCGCAGACGATGCCCATGAGGATGACCCAGCCGAGGTCCACGTGCAGAAGGCCGGCGGCGGCCACCGGACCGGGGTGCGGGGGCAGGAACGCGTGGGTCATCGACAGACCCGCGAGCAGGGGCAGGCAGTAGAGCAGGATCGATTTGCCGGAGCGCTTGGCGGCGGCGTACACGATCGGCGCGAGGACGAAGATGCCGACGTCGAAGAAGACCGGGATGCCGAAGATGAGGCCGGTCATGCCCATCGCGAGCGGGGCGCGCTTCTCTCCGAAGAGGTTGAGCAGCCGGGACGCCAACACCTCGGCGCCACCGCTGACTTCGAGGATCGCGCCGAGCATCGTGCCGAGGCCGATGATGATCGCGACATGGCCGAGGATGCCGCCCATGCCGGTCTCGATGGTGGACACGGCGTCCGAGCGCTGGACGGTGCCGAAGAGTTCGGTGACCGACAGTCCGGCGAGCAGGCCGACGGCTATGGAGACCGCGAGGAGCGCGACGAAGGGCTGGAGTCTCGCCTTGATGATGAGGAACAGCAGGAGCGCTATGCCGAGGGCGGCGACGGTCAGGAGGCCGGCCGTGCCGTCGACGAGGAGGAGCAGACCGCCGGTGTGGGGTGGGGCTTCGGGGGCCGGTGCGGCCGCGATCAGAAGGGACATTGGGGGGTCCTCTGCGTAAGTACCGTAAGTACATGGAGCTTTCGGGCAGGGGGGATCGCGGCACGGCGCTGTGAGAGGTGCCGTGCCGTGTACGTCGTGCGGGAGTTGGGGGACGGCCGTCGGTCCGGCGCCGTCAGCCGGTTCAGCCCAGGACGGCGAGCGCGTCGATCTCGATGAGGAGCCCGGCGGGGAGGCCGACGTAGACCGTCGTACGGGCGGCCGGGGGTGCGGTGAGGGCCTGCTCCTCGAAGTAGGTGTTGTAGATCTCGTTCATCTCGGCGAAGTGGTCCACGTCCGTCAGATAGACGCGGATCATCATCACGTCGTCCCAGCTCGCGCCGCCCTCCTCAAGGATCGCCTTGACGTTGGCGAGGGTCTGGAGGGTCTGCTCGCGCAGGGTGGGACCGGCCGGCGTGGGCGGCTTGCCCTCCTCGGCGGGCAGGAAGCCGACCTGGCCGGCGACCTGGAGGATGTTGCCCTTGCGCACACCGTGCGAGAACTTCGCGGGCGGGGTGGTGTGGGTCGTGGGGGTGAGTGCGACCTTCTCGGTCTTCTCGGCCTGCTCTGACTTCTCGGTCATGGGGTGACTTCCTTGACGGGTGTCCTGCCGGAGTACTCGCCGCTGATGGCGTCCGCCGTACGGCGCACCAGCGGGAGCAGGGTGAGGAGTTCGTCGGCGGTGACGACGACGTTCGGCGCGGAGACCGACATCGCGGCGACCACCCGGCCGTCGGCGCCGCGGATGGGGGCGGCGACGCAGTTGATGGACTCCTCGTGGCCACCGAGGTCGGTGGCCCAGCCCTGTTCGCGCACCTTCTCCAACTCGCGCAGGAAGGCGGCGGCGTTGGGTGTCGAACGGGCCGTGTACAGGGGGTAGTCGAGCTTCTCCGCGAGGACGCGGCGCTCGGCTTCCGGGCGGTCGGCGAGCAGCAGCTTCGCCACGGCGGCGACCGTGATGGCCACGGGTTTGCCGATCCGCGAGTACATCCGCACCGGGTAGCGGCTCTCCACCTTGTCGATGTAGAGGACCTCGTCCTCCTCGTAGACGGCGAGGTGGACGGTGTGGCCGCACTGTTCGTTGAGGCCCACGAGGTGCGGGTGGGCGATCTCGCGGATGTCGAGGTTCTCCATCGCCTCCTGGGCGAGGGCGATGAGTCGGGCGCCGAGGCGGTAGCGCTGGTCGGACTGGCGGTAGACCATGCCGTGCTCGTGCAGGGTGCGGAGGAGACGCAGCGCGGTGGACTTGTGGACGCCGAGGCGGTCGGCGACCTGCCCCAGGTCGGCGGGGCCCTCCGCGAGCAGCGGCAGGATGCTCAGGGCGCGGTCGACGGTCTGGCTCATGGCGTACGTACCTCCTCCTCGGCCCGCTGTGCGGTCTGTGTCCAGCCGGGGCCGAGTCGAAG
This sequence comes from Streptomyces violaceoruber, assembly GCA_000720805.1. Lineage (GTDB taxonomy): Bacteria > Actinomycetota > Actinomycetes > Streptomycetales > Streptomycetaceae > Streptomyces > Streptomyces cellulosae_A. Next base: position 9,237 of record JODI01000102.1, on the reverse strand, counting down.
TGTCCCCCACGCGTCGTCGTCCAGGGCGACGAGCCGGTCGGCGTGGTCGCGGGCGGGGGGCGGGGCGAGGTCGCCGGGGGCGGTGAGGGCGGCGGCGGCCATGAGGTGACCGTGGCGCAGGCGGTCCCGCACGGTCAGTCCGCGCAGGGTGCCGGAGAGGAACCCGGCGGCGAAGGCGTCGCCCGCGCCGACCGTCGCGACGACGTCCACGTGGAGGGCGGGCACGAAGGCGACCGGGGTGGACGCGTGGCGGGAGAACGCCGTCGCTCCCCTCGCCCCCTCCTTCACCACCAGCACGGACGGCTCCGGCAAGGCCTCTCGGACGGCCTCGGGTCCGCCCGTGACGCCCCACGCCTGTGCCGCCTCGTCCTCGCCGACGAACACGATGTCCGCCCCGCGGGCCAGTTCCAGCAGCACGCGTGACCCGTCGGCGTCCTGCCACAGGCCGGGGCGGTGGTTGACGTCGAAGGAGACCGGCGGGCGGCCGGCCCGGGGGGCCGTCAGCTCGCGCAGCAGGTTCAGGCAGTCGGCGGACAGGGCCGCCGTGATGCCGGACAGGTGCAGGACCCGGGCCGCCCGGAGCGCCTCCAGGTCCACGGTCCCGAGGCCCATGGCCGACGCCGCCGACCCCGCCCGGTAGTACGCCACCTCGTGGTCGTCGCCGGCGCGGTCCCCGGCCGTACGGAAGTACACGCCCGTCGGGCGTACCGGGTCCCGGTGGACGGCGGAGACGTCGACGCCGTATGCCCCGATCGTCTCGACGAGGTGGTCGCCGAAACCGTCCGTCCCCACCCGGCTCACCCACCGCGCCGAGTGCCCGGCGGCGGCCAGTACGCACGCCACGTTCGACTCCGCGCCGCCGATTCCCCGGTCGAAGGAGGGAACGTCGGCGAGGCGGCCCGGTCGGGAAGGGAGGAACGTGACCATGGACTCGCCGAGCGCGACGACATCCGCGACGTCGGGGGCGTTGCGGGGTCCCGTGGCGGTCACGATGGTCGTAGCTCCTCGGCTGGTGCGGGTGGCGGCTCCGTTGACCCGGCATTGGCCGAGATGTTAGACAGCGGAAAGCGATATACGCAACGTGCGTTGCATACTATGCAACGCCTGGATCAGGGAGGCTCCATGGCAGCCGAAAGCCCCTCCGAAGGCGCCGCCCGCTCGTCCGAAGCGCTCGCCCGCCTCGCCGGGGAACGCGTCGACCACCGCTTCAAGGGCCTCCCCCCGGACGCCGACGGCCTGACCGTCGGCGAGCTGACCGGCCGCCGCCGCAACCTCTTCACCGACGGCTTCGCCACCCCCGTACTGTCCCTCTCCGCCGAGCGCCTGGAGCACAACCTGCGGCTCATGGAGACGTACGCGACCCGCCACGGCCTCGCGTTCGCCCCGCACGGCAAGACCTCCATGGCCCCGCAGCTCTTCCAGCGGCAGATCGAGCGCGGGGCGTGGGGCATCACCCTCGCGGTGCCGCACCAGGTGCGCGTGGCCCGCGCCTTCGGCGTCCAGCGGGTCTTCCTCGCGAACGAACTCGTCGACCCGGCCGCCCTGCGCTGGATCTCCGCCGAGCTCGACGCCGACGACGACTTCCGCCTCGTCTGTTACGTCGACTCGGTACGCGGGGTCGAGTTGATGGACGCGGCCCTGCGCGGAGCCCGCCGCCCGCTCGACGTCGTCGTGGAACTGGCCGCCGGCGAGGGCGCCCGTACCGGAGTCCGTACGGAGGCGGAGTGCGCAGCGGTCGCGGACGCGGTGGCCGGGACCCGGACGCTACGACTCGTCGGCGTCGCCGGGTACGAGGGCGAGGTTCCACGGGCCGACCCGGAGCGCGTGCGCGCCTGGCTGCGGCGGCTGGTCGCGCTCGCCGTCGACTTCGACAAGGCGGGACGGTTCGCGCCCACGGACGAGATCGTCGTCAGCGCGGGCGGCAGCGCCTGGTTCGACGCGGTCGCCGACGTCTTCGCCGAGATCCCCGAACTGTCCTCCCCGGTCCTGAAGTTGCTGCGCTCCGGCGCCTACGTCTCGCACGACGACGGCCACTACCGCAAGATCACTCCGTTCAACCGGGTCCCCGAGGAGGGCGCGCTGGAGCCGGCGTTCCGGCTGTGGACGCAGGTGGTGTCCCGGCCCTCCGCCGAGCAGGCGTTCCTGAACGCGGGCAAGCGGGACGCGGCGTACGACCTCGACCTGCCCTTCGCCCAGGTCGTCCGGCGGGGCGGCACCGAACGCCCGGCGACCGGCATCGAGGTCACCGCGCTCTCCGACCAGCACGCCTGGCTGCGTACCGGCCCCGAGGCGGACCTGGAGGTCGGCGACTGGGTCGGCCTCGGCCTGTCCCACCCGTGCACGTCGTTCGACAAGTGGCAGCTGATCCCGGTCGCCGAGGCGGACGGGACGGTCGTCGAGTACATCCGTACGTTCTTCTAGTCGGGTAGCCGGGTACATCCGTACGTTCTGCTGAGGGGTTCGGCATGGAAGAGCTGGTCATCCGGGACGCGGACGTCGTGGACGGCACCGGCGGTCCGTCGTACCGCGCCGACGTGGTCGTCGACGGCGGCCGGATCGTGGGAATCGTCCAGGAGGCCGCGGCGGCCGGCTGCCAGCGCCCCGAGGCCCGCCGGGAACTGGACGCCGAGGGGCTCGCCCTCTCCCCCGGCTTCATCGACATGCACGCGCACAGCGACCTCGCCCTGCTCCGCGACCCCGACCACAGCGCCAAGGCCGCGCAGGGCGTCACGCTGGAGGTCCTCGGCCAGGACGGGCTGTCGTACGCCCCGGTGGACGACCGGACCCGGGACGAGGTCCGCCGGGCCATCACCGGCTGGAACGGCGACGGCGAGGACATCGACTTCGACTGGCGGTCGGTCGGCGAGTACCTCGACCGGCTCGACTCCGGCTTCGACGGCCAGGGCATCGCCGTCAACGCCGCCTACCTCATCCCGCAGGGCACGGTCCGCGCGCTCGCCGTCGGCTGGGCCGACCGCGAGGCGACGCCGCAGGAGCTGGACCGCATGCGGCAGTTGGTCGCCCAGGGCATGGAGCAGGGCGCCGTCGGCATGTCCTCGGGCCTCACCTACACCCCCGGCATGTACGCCAAGGACGCCGAACTCACCGAGCTGTGCCGGGTGGTGGCGCGGTACGGCGGCTACTACTGCCCGCATCACCGGTCGTACGGGGCCGGGGCGTTGCGGGCGTACGAGGAGATGGTGGCCCTCACCCGGGAGGCCGGCTGCCCCCTCCATCTCGCCCACGCCACCATGAACTTCGGTGTGAACAAGGGGCGGGCGCCCGAACTGCTGTCCCTCCTGGACGACGCGCTCGCCGCCGGAGCCGACATCAGCCTCGACACGTACCCCTACACCCCCGGCTCCACCACGCTCGTGGCGCTGCTGCCGAGCTGGGCGAGCGAGGGCGGCCCGGAGGAGATCCTGCGGAGGCTCGCGGACGACGGGACCGCGGAGCGCGTCCGGCACCACCTGGAGGTCGTCGGCGCGGACGGCTGCCACGGGGTGCCCGTGGAGTGGGACACGATCGAGATCTCGGGGGTGACGAGCCCCGCGCTGGCCGACCACGTCGGCCGTACGGTCCAGGAGTCGGCGGACCGGCTCGGCGAGGCGCCCTGGGTCACCGCCCGCCGGCTCCTCCTCGACGACCGGCTCGGGACGACGATCCTCCAGCACGTCGGGCACGAGGAGAACGTGCGGGCGATCATGCGGCACCGCGTGCACACCGGCGGCTCCGACGGCATCCTCCAGGGCGCCAAGCCGCACCCGCGGGCGTACGGCACCTTCCCGCAGTACCTCGGCCGGTACGTACGGGAGTTGGGCGTGCTGTCCCTGGAGGAGTGCGTCGCCCACCTCACCGCCCGCCCGGCGGCCCGGCTGCGGCTGCCGGACCGCGGGCTGGTCCGCGAGGGGTACCGTGCGGACCTGGTGCTGTTCGACCCGGCCACGGTGGCGGCGGGGTCGAGTTTCGAGAACCCGCGGGTGCTCCCGAGGGGCATCCCGTACGTCCTGGTCGACGGCCGTTTCGTGATCGAGGACGGCCGCCGGACGGACGTACTGGCGGGGCGGGCGGTGCGCAGGACTCCGTAGGGCCCAGGGATCGTCGACGGGCTACGGCTTGGGCAGGGTGCAGCCGCTCCGGCTCAGGTCGAGCTTGTTGTCGAGGCCGAAGCAGGCCGGTATCTGGTAGGTCTCCTGGGCGTAGTTGATGCCCTTGCGGACGGTGACGGTGCCGTTGGCGTCGACCTCGCAGGGGTTGTTGTCGGTGCAGCGGCCGCCGTCCTCGTTGCCGGTGTTGTTGACGGCGACGACCTTGCCGGTGGCGTTGTCGACGACGGGCGAGCCCGAGGTGCCGCCGATGGTCTGGCAGGCGGAGGTGTAGCGGACCGAGTCCTTCCAGGTCCACTCGCCTTCCTTGAGGCGGTAGGCGAAGCCGTCGACGTTGCAGGCGTACGTCCGCTTCCAGTAGCCGGAGACGACCGTGATGGCGGTGCCGGCGGTCGGGTGCGTGTCGTTCAGGGTCAGCGCGGAGATGCCGTACGAGCTCTTGATCTGCGCGTACGTGGTGGTGAGCTGGTACAGCGAGACGTCCGTGTCGGTCATCGTCGCGTACGCGATCTTGCTGGCGCGCAGGGTGCCGAGCCGGCTGCCGGCGGAGTTGAGCAGGCCGAAGGTGCGGGTGGAGGGCTGGTCGACGACGACCTCGCCGGCCGCCGGGAACCCGGTCTCCAGGCAGTGGCCGTTCGACATCACGAGCGCCGGGTCGTCGTCCTCGGAACCCGGGAAGCGGACCACCGAGCCGGAACAGTTGCTGAGCGAGACGGTTCCGGCGAAGGTGACCGCCTTGATCGCGGGAGCGGCGACAGCTTCGGCCGGCGCGGGGGCCGCGGGCGCCGCGACCGCCGGTGCCGCGCCGGTTCCGGCGACCACCAGGGCGAAGAGCGCGGCGACGAGAGGCTTTCTCATGTGGGGGGTCCCCTCTATATGACGAGGGTGACCGGAGATCTTCCGGTCACCCGCAGGTCGGTCATGCGCAGTGCTGCCATGCGATTTTGTCATGCGCATTGTCAATATAGGGGCGTGCGGAAGCAAGGAGTTCTTTTCGGCCTGTGCCGTTACTTGGGGCCCTTCGTACTGCCGTGCCCGCGCCCCTTGCCGGTGGAGTTGCCCGGTCCGGAGGTGGTCGGGTCGTTCGAGGCCGGCGCGGAGGAAGCGGCCGCCGAGGTGGGGCCGGTCGTCGACCCGCCCGTGTACGACGTGGGCGAGGTGGCGCCGGCCCGCGTCACATCCGCCGTGGTCCCCCCGACGACCGTGACGGCCGTCGCCCCGGCGCCCGGAGCGTCGGAGGGGACCGCCGGACCGGCCGAGGAAGCCGCGCCGGTCGGGCCGGTGGGGCCGGTGGGCTCGTCCGGCACCGACCGCGCGCCGCCGCTCTTCGTGTGCTGGGCCCCGCCCGAGGAGGACCCCGAGAACGAGAACCCGGCGATCAGCGCCGCGGCGGACACCCCCACCGCGCCGACGGCGACCAGGGTGCGGCGCGAGGGCCGTCCGGCCGGCTTACGCCGCGCCCGGCGCCGCCCCCGACCGGAACCACTGCGGGCCGGGGCCGGGGCGTCGACGGCCACGGAGGGCAGCTCGCGGGTCTGGTCGTAGGCGTTCTGCCAGCCGTGCGCGGCCGCCGGATCGGCGTACTCCTCGTACAGGGGCGTCGCCTCGGCCCGCGGGTGGTACACGTTCGGCGACCCCGGGAACCCGGCACTCTCCCGGGTGACGTCGGGAACGCCGTACGCGTCGTTGTCGTGCTGCGGTGGCAAGGCCATGGCCGCGCATTCTAGGGACGGAGGAGGCCGGTGGGACAGCCGTCGGCGATACCCACCCAAACCGCCACGTCTCAAGTGGCGGAAAACACGACCCGGCGAGCGTTACCGAGCCGTAAGCTCCCAGACATGCAGGTGATCCAGTCGACCAAGCTCGCCAACGTCTGTTACGAGATCCGGGGCCCGGTTCTCGAGGAGGCGATGCGCCTGGAAGCGGCAGGGCACCGCATCCTCAAGCTCAACACCGGCAACCCGGCCGCGTTCGGCTTCGAGTGCCCGCCGGAGATTCTTGAGGACATCCTCCGCAACGTGTCGTCGGCGCACGGCTACGGCGACGCCAAGGGTCTGCTCGCCGCGCGGCGGGCGGTCGTCATGCACAACCAGACCCTCGGCATCGAGACGGACGTCGAGCACGTCTTCATCGGCAACGGCGTCTCCGAGCTGATCGTGATGGCGATGCAGGGACTGCTGGACGACGGGGACGAGGTCCTCGTACCGGCGCCCGACTATCCGCTGTGGACCGCCGCCGTGTCCCTGTCCGGCGGCACCGCCGTGCACTACCGGTGCGACGAGCAGTCCGACTGGATGCCCGACCTCGCGGACGTGGAGCGGAAGGTCACCGACCGCACCAAGGCCCTCGTCATCATCAACCCGAACAACCCGACCGGCGCGGTATACGACGAGGCGATGCTGCGGGGCCTGACCGACATCGCCCGCCGGCACAACCTGCTGGTCTGCTCGGACGAGATCTACGACAAGATCCTGTACGACGACGCCACGCACACCCCGACCGCCAAGGTCGCCCCCGACCTGCTCACCCTCACCTTCAACGGGATGTCCAAGGCGTACCGGGTCGCCGGTTACCGAGTCGGCTGGATGTCGATCTCCGGGCCGCGCGCGCACGCCGACTCCTACATCGAGGGCCTGACGATCCTGGCGAACATGCGCCTGTGCGCGAACATGCCGGGTCAGCACGGGGTGGTCGCCGCGCTCAGCGGGCGGCAGACCATCAACGACCTGGTGCTGCCGGGCGGACGCCTGCGGGAGCAGCGGGACCTCGCGTACGAGCTGCTGACCCAGATCCCGGGGGTGAGCTGTGTGAAGCCGAAGGGGGCGCTGTATCTCTTCCCGCGCCTGGACCCGCAGGTCTTCAAGATCAAGGACGACCGGCGGATGGTCCTGGACCTGCTCCGGCAGGAGAAGATCATGGTCGTCCAGGGCACCGGCTTCAACTGGCCCGAACCGGACCACTTCCGGGTCGTGACCCTGCCGACGGTCGCCGACCTGCGGTCGGCGATCACCCGGATCGGCACCTTCCTGGACGGCTACAGCCAGCCCTGACAGCCGTTTCAAGTTTAGACGAGTTCTAAGCTAGGATGGCTTCCTGACAGTTTCAGGAGGCCATCCCATGTACGAGCCGATCCGCACCAAGTCGGTCCACAGCACGATGGCCGACACCCCCGCGGACTTCCCGCACCGTTCCCGTGAGGAAGAGCTGGACATCCAGCTCGCGAGCCACCTCGCCGCACTGCTCGCCGTCACGGACGAGTTGCGGGCCCTGGCGCCCTCCGCGGACCTGGACACCGCGGCCGACCGGCTCGCCGGGCAGGTCTGCCGCCTGCGGGGCGGCCGTACGCCGGCCCGCGCGGTGACCTCCGGCGGGCGGCGCGAGTCACAGGTCATGCCGCTGCACCGGCGGGCCCATGCCCTGGCCGGACGGGCACTGGTCGTCGCCGCGTCCCGCGCCGACACGGCCGCGGCGATCCTGAGCGCCGAGCGCATGGACGCGCACGCCGCCGCGCTGCCCGAGCCGAGGGAACTCACCGCGGCCGGCTGACCCTCCCGGGGTCCCCATGAGCGGCCCCGGTCCGCGTGCACCCGCAGCGACGCGCGGACCGGGCGCCCTGTTTGTCAGAAGATCTCCCTGCGTGCATTCGGGTGGACCGCGTCCCCCACGGTCCCGCCAAGCGGCGGCACCGTCGGTACGGCCTCGTACCGTCGAGGGACATGGCACTCGTCCACGAGATGCGACGCGGCAACAGGGAGCATCAGATGACGTCGACCGCGACACCCAGGTTCTCCGTCTTCACCCCGAGCCACCGGCCCCGTTTCCTCGATGAGTGCCTGGCGACCCTGCAGGCGCAGACCTGTCAGGACTGGGAGTGGATCGTCCTGCTCAACAACGGCGCCCGGTGGCGGCCGGAGCAGCCCGACGAGCGAGTCCGGGTGGAGATCGCCGACGAGGTCGTCGGTGTCGGAGCGGCGAAGCGCAGGGCCTGTGAACTGGCGCGCGGCGAGATCCTCGTGGAACTCGACCACGACGACCTGCTGGCGAAGGCGTGCCTGGCGGAACTCGGCAAGGCCTTCGACGCGCATCCCGACGTCGTGTTCGTCTACAGCAACACCGCACAGATCGCGGAGGACGGGAAACGCGACGACAGCCGTTTCAACGAGGAGCACGGCTGGCACTACGAGGACGTGCGCGTCGACGGACGCAAGCTGCTCCAAGTCAGGTCCATGGCTCCGACCCCGCACAACGTCGCCTACATCTGGTACGCGCCCAACCACGTGCGGGCGTTCCGCAAGGACGCCTACGACAAGGCCGGCGGGTACGACGCGGCTCGTACGGTCCTGGACGACCAGGACCTGATGTGCCGTCTCTACCACATCGGCGACTTCCACCACATCCCCCGCTGTCTGTACCTCCAGCGGATGCACCCGGCCAACACCCAGCGCGACCCGGAGATCAACGCGCACATCCAGCGCGAGACGGTCGCCCTGTACGACAAGTACATCGAGGCCAACGCCCTCGCCTGGACCTACCGGAGGGGACTCGTCGCGCTGGACCTGGGCGCGGCCCGCCGCAAGCCGCCCGGCTACGTGGGCGTGGACAAGTACCCGGCGGAGGGCGTCGACATCGTCGCGACCCTGCCCGGCAGGGTGGACCTGCCCGACGACTCCGTGGGCCTGATGCGGGCCGTGAACTTCCTCGAGCACGTGCCCGCGAAGGTGCCGCTGATCAACGAGCTGTACCGGCTGCTGGCACCCGGCGGCATGCTCCTCACGGTCACCCCCAGCTCCGACGGCCGGGGCGCGTACCAGGACCCGAATCACGTCGCGTACTACAACGAGAACTCGTTCTGGTACTACACGGACAACCACTACCGCGCCTTCGTGCCCGATCTGGAGGCACGGTTCCAGAGTTCGCGCCTCGCCACCTTCTTCCCGTCCGAGTGGCACTCCGAGAAGAACATCTCGTACGTGCTCGCCAACCTCATCGCGGTGAAGGACGGCGCCGAGCGGTGCGGCGGCCTGCTGCTGGTCTAGGTGTACTGACCCGTGAGGTTGGGGACGCGGCTGGCGGGTGGTTGGCCTTTGAGTGCGGTGTGTCCGCGGTGGTGATTGTAGGTGTGGAGCCAGGC
>JODI01000101.1 GCA_000720805.1 Streptomyces violaceoruber | reverse complement strand
TAAGAGACAGGAGGGGGACTGGGGGACGGGGAAGCGCCTGGGGAAGGGGAGGAGGGGCCTGCGGGAGTGTTGCGCCGGTGCGGGAGGTGGGCACGGTGGTGTCGGGTTCACCGGGGCGGTGTAGGCGTTCGGATGCGATGCGATGCGATGCGATGCGATGCGATGCGATGCGATGCCATGCGATGCGATGCGATGCGATGCGGGTGCTTGGGCTGGGGCCGGGATCGGAGTCGGGGGCGGGGTCGGGGTCGGGGTCGGGTCAAGGGGCTGTGTGGCTGTGTACTGGCAGTTCCTTGCGGGCGCAGCTCGGAGGAACGTGTGCAGGCGGCGTCCCGCCTGGCGTGGCCTAGGCTGGTCGGGTGACGACCCCGGAAGCTGAGCAGGGTGGTGTCGCCGGTGATGACCGGCCGACACCGGAAGGTGGTGCGCCCCGGCCCGAGGAACGGCTGGAGCGGGCCGTACGGGCCGCCGAGCAGGCGCTGATCGAGTACGAGATCGCGGTCGAGACCTTCCGTATCGAGGTCGAGAACTTCTCCCGGCTGCATCACCAGAAGCTCGGCCCGATGTACACCCGGCTCGACGAACTGGACGCGCAGATCGCCGAGGCCCGGGCCGCCCGCACCGGCGACCCGGAAGACCGGCGCAGGGCCGACGAGGCGCGGGCGCGGGTCATGCCGATGCCCGGCGTCGAGGAGCTGTTCAACGGCTGGATGGACGGCCAGGGGCTGTTCCCGGAGGCCGAGGCGATGCTCACGGATCAGCCGGTGCGGCCTCCGCAACGGGTGCGGCCAAGCGACGAGGCCCGCAAGCTCTACCGCGAGCTGGCGCGCAAGGCCCATCCCGACCTGGCCCAGGCCGAGTCCGAGCGGGCCCGGCGTGAGGAGTTCATCACCCGGGTCAACGCCGCCTACGCCCGTGGCGACGAGACGCTGCTGCGGGAGCTGGCCGAGGAGTGGGCCGCCGGCCCGAAACCCCCGGAGCAGGGGCCGACGCCCGCCGAGGAGCTCTACACCCGTCTCGAATGGCTCGCCCAGCGCAAGGAACTGCTCGCCGTGGTCGCAAGGGAACTGGAGGAGAGCGCTATCGGCGCGATGCTCCGGATGGCCCCGGACGACCCCGACCGCCTCCTGGATGAGATCGCCGAGAAACTCCTGGCCGACGTCGCGGCCCGCGAGGCGGAACTCGCGGAGCTGTTGGGTTAGGGCTGGGGGCTGGTGGTTGCGGGCTGAGAGCTGAAGGTCGCGATTGCCCGGGTTCTCGGTTGCAGTCCGGGGGTGGGTCAGGGCAGGGTGCGGCGGCTCTGGCCGGAGGCGGCGGCTGGAATCCGTGCGTCGGAGTCCCCAGCCGGAAGCGGTGGCCCCGGGAGTCGGCGGTCCGTAACGCGTTCTGCAGCTTGAGTCGGCGAGCCCGCCACCCGTACCCGGAGAGCCGTGCCCCACAGCCGGAAGCCGTAGCACCGCGCCCCGCGCCCCGTGCGTAGAGCCCCTGGCCCGCGTCCCGCGCCCCAGCCGGAAGCCCGGAGTCGGCGCGGCGGCGCCGTGGCCGGTGGCTGTCGTGTCGTGGGTGGCTCGTGGCGTGGCGTTGCGGGTCGGGTAGCGTCGGGGGCATGCATTTCGGAGCTGGTGTGCCCACGGTCGAGGTCAATGACCTCAAGGACGGCGACTTCCTGCTGGACGTCCGGGAGGACGACGAGTGGCAGGCGGGTCATGCCGAGGGGGCGCTGCACATCCCCATCAGCGAGTTCGTGGCCCGGTTCGGCGAGCTGACCGAGGCGGCGCCGCAGGACGGGCGGGTCCACGTGATCTGCCGCTCCGGCGGGCGTTCGGCCCAGGTCGCGATGTACCTGGTCCAGCAGGGCGTGGACGCCGTGAATGTCGACGGCGGTATGCAGGTTTGGGCAGCGGCGGGCCGACCCGTTGTGACGGACGAGGGCCGGCCCGGCTTCGTTCTCTAGTCGGGCCTCTTCAGGCGGGGTCTTCGGTAGAGCCCTTCGGGAGGGTTCGGCAGGGACCTTCGCGGCCCCTCAGGCCGTCTTGGGCGAGATCCTCAGGTCAGCGTGTGGGCGGCCAGGAGGTCGCCCAGGGATTCCTCGTGCGCCGACGCCGGGCCCAGCGACAGTTCGAGGTGCTTGGCCCAGGCGTGATAGCGGTGCAGCGGGTAGTCGACGTCGGCGCCGAACCCGCCATGCAGATGCTGTGCCGTCTGCACGACCCGCCGGACGCCGTCGGCCGCCCAGATCTTTGCGACGGCCACGTCACCGGAGACGGGCAGCGCGCCCTGGGCCCCCGAGGCGAGTCGCCACGCGGCCTGCCACAGCGTGGCCTCCATGGCCCGCAGGTCGATGTAGCGGTCGGCGGCCTGGACGGCGACGGCCTGGAAGGTGGCGACCGGGAACCCGAACTGCTCCCGCTTGCTGGTGTAGTCGCTGGTCATCCGCAGCACCCGCTCGCCCAGTCCGAGCGCCAGCGCACATGTCCCGGTAGCCAGCAGATCGCGCAGCCACTCCCAGGCACCGTCGCCGTCGATGACGTCGCGTTTCGCGATCCGGGCCGATTCCAGACGCAGTTCGGCCAAGCGCTCACCGGTGGTGGAGACCTGCTCGGCCAGGGTGACGCCCGCGTGGCGGCGCGGGACCAGGGCGAGGACGGTCCGGTCGGCGGCCGTGTGCGCCGGTACGACGACGAGGTCGGCGCCGTATGCCCAGGGCACCGCCGTCTGTACCCCGTCCAGGATCCACTCCTGACCCTCCTGCCGTGCGGTCACGGCGAGTTCGGCCCCGTCGTGGCCGGTGCGGCCGCTCGCGGCGACGGTGAGCACGACCTCACCCCGGCCGGCCCGTTCCAGCAGCGCGGACCCCAACTCCTCGTCGGCGTGGGCCTGTACGGTGGCCATGGCCGCGCTGTGCTCCAGCAGCGGAACCCGCGCCAGCACCTTCGCCGCCTCCCGCAGCACCAGGCACAGCGCGATGGCGTCCAGGCCCGCCCCGCCGTACGCAGGAGCCGCCAGCAGGCTCAGCAGGTCGGCCTCGGCGAGCCTGCTCCACAGGGCGCGGTCGAAGTCCTCGGCGACGGCGCCCGCGGTGAGAGCCGGGCTCGGCACCGTGTCCGGCGCGACCCCGGCGAACACCCCCCGTGCCGCTTCAGCCGCCGCCTGCTGTTCCTCGGTGAAGGTGAAGTCCACGGTCCCTGCCCTTCCACACACACCGGCCCACCGGCCGGGCGGACGACCTGACCTGACGGTGCGTCAAGATAGAACAGGTTCTAGAAGAAGGGAACGGGTCGGGCCCCGCCCACGCTCCTCCAGGGATGACAACTCCCTTTGTCATCGGTCGACTGCCATCCTTCGACTGCCATCCTTCGACTGTCATCGTTCGAAAGTCATCGGTCGCTGTCGCTGTAATCGGCTTCGATGTCACCGGTCGAAGTCCAGCTCCACCGTCTCCGTCACCGGATGGGACTGGCACGCCAGCACATACCCCGCCTGTGTCTCCTCCGGCTCCAGAGCGAAGTTGCGGTCCATCCGCACCTCGCCGGTGACCAGGAAAGCCCGGCAGGTCCCGCACACCCCGCCCTTGCAGGCGTAGGGCGCGTCCGGCCGGTTGCGCAGGACCGTCTCCAGCAGTGACTCGCCGTCCTGGACGGGCCAGGTCCCGCCGCGGCCGTCGAGTCGAGCGGTCACCGTGCTGTGGGCGGGAACGGGGGTGACGGCCGTGGGGGCCGCCGGTTCCACATGGAAGATCTCCTCGTGGATACGGGTGCGGGCCACCCCGAGTTCCCGCAGTGCCCGCTCCGCCCCCTGCACCAACCCGAACGGCCCGCACAGGAACCAGCCCGCCACCTGGGCCACCGGCAGCAGCGCCGGAAGCAGCCCGGTCAGCCGTTCCCGGTCGAGCCGCCCGGAGGGCAGCCCGGCCTGCTGTTCCTCCCGGGAGAGCAGCGTCACCAACTGGAATCGCTCGGGCCAACGGTCCTTGAGATCGGCGACCTCCTCCAGGAACATCGTGGACGCGGACGTCCGGTCACTGCGGATCAGACAGAACCGGGCCGCCGGCTCGCGTGCCAGCAGCGTCGCCACGATCGACAGCACCGGGGTGATACCGCTGCCGCCGACGATCGCCGCGTACAGGCCGGGTGCGGGCTCGAGCGTGAAGCGGCCCGCCGGGGTCATCACCTCGACCTCGTCGCCGACGTTGATCTCCTTCAGCGCGTACGTGGAGAACGCGCCGCCCTCGACCAGACGCACACCCACTCGCAGGCTGCGCGGTCCCTTCTCGTCCGCCGCGGGCGCCGGGGAGCAGATCGAGTACGTGCGGCGGATCTCGACGCCGTCGACCGTCCGCCGCAGCGCCAGGTGCTGTCCGGGGGCGTGCCGGTACTCCTCTCGCAGGTCCGGGGGCACGGTGAGGGTGAGGGCCACGGAGTCGTCGGTGAGCCGGTCGACCGCCGCCACCGGGAGCGCGTGGAAGCGGGCCATCAGAGCTCCTTGAAGTGGTCGAACGGTTCACGGCAGACGAGGCAGCGCCGCAGCGCCTTGCATGCCGTCGAGGAGAACCGGCTGAGCAACTCCGTGTCCGCGGAGCCGCAGTGCGGGCAGCGGATCTGGTCGGCCTCGTCGACCTCCGCGGTTGTGGGGGTGCGTGTCGGCCCGAGCGCCACGGTGACCGGCCCGGCCTCCTGCCGCACGCGGGGCGGGGCGATACCGAACTCCCGCAGTTTGCGGCGTCCTTCGTCCGTGATGTCGTCCGTCGACCAGGCCGGTGTGAGCACCCTGCGCACGGTGACCTCTCGCACGCCGTGCTCGTGCAGCGCGCGCTCTATGTCCAGTGACATCGCCTCGACGGCCGGGCATCCGGTGTACGTCGGGGTCAGTTCGACCTCGACCGCGTCGGTCCCGCGGACGTGCACCGCGCGCACCACGCCCAGTTCCTGGAGGGTGAGTATGGGCAGTTCGGGGTCGGGCACCGCACCGGCCACCTCGAGGAGTTCCGCCTCCAGGGCGGTGGGCGTCACCATGACGCCCCCGGGTGGCTGCGGTGCAGATGCTGCATCTCGGCGAGCATCGGGCCGAACGGCTCGGTGTGCAGCCCCTGGCGGCCCGCACCGGCCGCCCACGCCCCGGACCGAGGTCCTTCCGGGACCGTGAGAGTGGCCCGGCGCAGCACGTCCCCGACGGAGTCGAGCCAGGCATCCTGCAGCCGTTCCGGATCGACGTCGAGCCCCTCCACCGGCTGGAACATCTCGCCAGTGAATCGCCACAGTGCCTCGCAGGCCCTTGCCATCCGCTCATGGCCGACATCCGTGCCGTCTCCGAGCCGCAGGGTCCACTGCTCGGCGTGGTCGCGGTGGTAGGAGACTTCCTTGACGGCCTTGCCGGCCAGTGGTGCGAAGGGGCCGTGCCCGGCGGCGAGTTCGGCGTAGAGGAGGTGCTGGTAGGTGGAGAAGTACAGCTGGCGGGCGATGGTGTGGGCGAAGTCGCCGTTCGGCTGTTCCACCAGCTGGAGGTTGCGGAAGGCGCGCTCCTCGCGCAGATAGGCCAGTTCGTCCTCGTCGCTCACCAGTGACAGCAGCACCCGGGCCTGGCCGAGGAGGTCCAGCGCGATGTTGGCGAGGGCGACCTCCTCCTCGAGGACGGGAGCGTGGCCCACCCACTCCCCGAGGCGGTGGGAGAGCACCAGGGCGTCGTCGCCCAGGGCGAGGGCGGCCAGGTGCACGGTCACGTCGGCGGTCACAGGTGCTTCACCCCCTCCGGGATCTCGTAGAACGTCGGGTGTCGGTACGGCTTGTCGGCTGCCGGTTCGAAGAACGGGTCCTTCTCGTCGGGCGAGGACGCGGTGATCGCGGACGAGGGGATCACCCAGATCGAGACGCCCTCGCCACGCCGGGTGTACAGATCACGGGCGTTGCGCAGGGCGAGCTCCGCGTCCGGCGCGTGCAGGCTGCCGGCGTGGGTGTGCGAGAGGCCGCGACGGGAGCGCACGAAGACCTCCCACAGAGGCCAGTCGGTGTTCGTCATCCTCGGCCCGCTCCCGCCTCGTCGTTGCGCTTGGCCGCGTACGCCGCGGCCGACTCCCGTACCCAGGCGCCCTCGTCGTGTGCCCGCCTGCGATGCGTCATCCGCTGCTCGTTGCAGGGGCCGTTGCCCTTGAGGACCTCCCAGAACTCCGTCCAGTCGATGGCTCCGAAGTCGTGGTGTCCCCGCTCCTCGTTCCACTTCAGATCCGGGTCGGGGAGGGTGAGCCCCAGGGACTCGGCCTGGGGGACGCAGATGTCGACGAAGCGTTGACGCAGCTCGTCGTTGGAATGTCGTTTGATCTTCCACGCCATCGACTGGGCGGAGTGCGCGGACTCGTCGTCGGGCGGGCCGAACATCATCAGGGACGGCCACCACCAGCGGTCCACCGCGTCCTGCGCCATCGCGTGCTGTTCGGGGGTGCCACGGCTGAGGGCCAGCAACAGCTCGTACCCCTGGCGCTGGTGGAAGGACTCCTCCTTGCAGACCCGGACCATCGCGCGGGCGTACGGGCCGTAGGAGCAGCGGCACAGGGGGACCTGGTTGGTGATCGCGGCGCCGTCCACCAGCCAGCCGATCGCGCCGACGTCCGCCCAGGTCAGTGTGGGGTAGTTGAAGATCGAGGAATACTTCTGGCGGCCGGTGTGCAGTTTGTCGAGCAGGTCCTCGCGGCTGGTGCCGAGGGTCTCGGCGGCGCTGTAGAGGTACAGCCCGTGCCCGGCCTCGTCCTGCACCTTGGCCATCAGGATGGCCTTGCGGCGCAGCGAAGGGGCGCGGGTGATCCAGTTCGCCTCCGGCTGCATGCCGATGATCTCGGAGTGGGCGTGCTGGGCGATCTGCCGGACCAGTGTCGCGCGGTAGGCGTCGGGCATCCAGTCGCGCGGCTCGACGCGCTCGTCGGCGGCCACGGCGGCGTCGAAGGCACGCTGGTACGCGGCGGTGTCGTCGGTGCCGCAGGCAGTGTCCGGAACACCGCCCTGTGCGCCGTACGCCTGTGGGTCGGCCTGCTGGGCCGTGTGGTGCGCGGCTGCTGTCGCCATGAGGTCCCCCTCGACCTGGACTCCGCGGGTGCTTGCTCCCGACCGATCGTTCGGTTCGTGCGATTCCATGGTGTGACGGGCGCCGTAAGGTGTCAACCGCTGTGGATAACCCGCAGGGGTTCTCGCTCGTCGTCTGTGGAAAACTCTGGCGGCCTGGAGCCGGATCCGCTGGGGGCTGTGCCGGGAGGGGCGCCCTGAGTACCGTTCCGTGCGAGCGTCCCGGGGATGGGTGTGCGGGGGCGAGAGGTCTCAGGCGGACGACAGGGCCGGGGCAGGACCGGAATCGGGAGACGGGGCGGAATGGACGCGAACGACAAAGGCTCCACGGCCCCGCACGGATCCGAGCCGAGCGCCCGCGACGTTCCCGCCAAGCCGAGCCTCCCCCCTGGCCCCGCCGAGCCGGGCGTCCCCGGCGTTCCCACGGACCCCAACGCCCCGGTTTCCCCCACTGCCCCGGCTTCCCTTCCCGTCCCCACCGCCCGCACCGACCCGAGCGGTTTCGCCACCTCCCGTCCCGCCCCGCCTGCGGGTCCACGGACGACCGGGCTCGTCGCTCCGCATACCGCTCCGCGGACCGGGCTCGTCGCCCCGAATCCCGCCCCGGGGCCCGCCGGGCACCCCGGCCCGCAGACCGGTCTCGCCGCGCTCTCCCTCCGGTACCAGATCGGGGTGGCCGTGGCCCTCGCTGTCGTCGCGGTCACTGTCTGTGTGCACATCGGCATGGTGTTCCTGCACGTGGCACCGTCGAACACTCTGACGAAGCAGCACGGCAGGGCGATCGACGACTGGATCTACCCGGAGTTCGAGCAGAACTGGAAACTCTTCGCTCCGAATCCGCTGCAGCAGAACATCGCGGTCCAGGTCCGTGCGCAGATCCGCTCCGCGGACGGCGGGATACGGACCACCGGCTGGTACGACCTGTCCGCCCAGGACGGCCGGGCCATCGACGGCAACCTGCTGCCGAGCCACACCCAGCAGAACGAGCTGCGGCGGGCCTGGGACTTCTTCGTGGTCACGCATGACACCGACAACCGCCCGATGGGCCTGCGCGGCGCCCTGTCCGAGTCGTATCTGCGCCGCATCGTGTCGCTGCGCCTGGACCGTGAGGACGCTGCCGGGAAGGGCGGCACCGTCGACCTCGTCCAGATCCGCTCCCGTACCACCAACGTGCCCCCGCCCGAGTGGAGCAAGGAGCAGGTCACCAACAAGCCGGTCTACCGTGTGCTGCCCTGGTGGTCGGTCGGCGAGGACGGGGGCGGCGACAAGTGAACCGATTCGCCCTGGCCGTCACCACCGGCATCGGCCGTGTCACCGAGTCAGCCCTCGGCCCGTACCAGACCGCCGTCATCCGCATGGGCTTCAGCGCGACCTGGCTGCTGTTCCTGTTGCGGGAGTTCCCCCACCGCGAGGAGATGTACGGACCCGACGGCCCCTGGAGCTGGGACCTCGCCGAGCAGCTGGTCTCGACGAACGGCGCCTTCACGGCCCTGATGTGGACCGACGGCCGGTTCTGGTTCGAGACCTTCTACGCCCTGGCCCTCCTGACGAGCGCTCTGCTGCTGCTGGGCTGGCGCACCCGCACGATGTCCGTGCTCTTCATGGTCGGCGTGCTCTCGCTGCAGAACCGCAGCGTCTTCATGGGAGACGGCGGCGACAACGTCCTGCACCTGATGTGCATATATCTCGTGTTCACCCGCTGCGGCCAGGTGTGGTCGCTGGACGCACGCAGGGCGCGGCTCGCGGCGCAGGCACGCGCGCGTGGGGAGCGCGTGGCCGACCGGGTCGGCCCGGCCCTGTGGGGCGCGCTCGGGTCCGTGCTGGTCACGGTGACCCTGGCGGGCCGGCTCGACGGCGACCCGACCGTGCCGGTGCTCCTGTGGACCGTGTGGATCGCGCTGGCCCTGTGGTGGGCGGTCGGGCGTTTCGCCAGGTCGAGCGAGCCTCGGATCCTGCTCGACGTGGTCGCCGGCATCGTCCACAACGGCGCCCTGCTCGTGATCATGGCGGAGGCCTGTCTGATCTACGCGACGGCGGGCTGGTACAAGATCCAGGGCTCCCGCTGGCAGGACGGCACCGCTGTCTACTACCCGCTGCACCTGGACTCCTTCTCGCCGTGGCCCGCCCTCGCCGACCTGCTGTCGGCCAGCGGCACGATGGTCATGTTGGTCACCTACGGCACGGTCGCCATGCAGGTCGCCTTCCCGTTCACGCTGTTCCACCGGCGCGTCAAGAACGTACTGCTCACAGTCATGATCATCGAGCATTCCGTGATCGCTGTGATCCTGGGGCTGCCTTTCTTCTCGCTGGCGATGATCGCCGCCGACGCCGTCTTCCTGCCGACGTCGTTCCTGCGTCGGCTCGGCGGCTGGGCGGCACGCGCGCGTGCACGATGGACGGGGCGCGGAAGCCGTACGACGGTGCCGGCGCCGCGGGCCCCGGAGAGCGCCGACGACTCGACCGTAGGCTTCACGGCATGACCGACCCCGTGAGCGCCTGGCGCCGGCTCGCCGACACCTCCGTCCTGCTGGACGGCTTCCACGCCCTCAAGCACGCGGTGCGCTTCGGCGCCGAGATCCCGGTGGCGGTCGCCGTCGACCGGGCGTCCGCCCTCGCCCTCGCCGACGACCTCGCGCCCGACGTACGCGACACGCTGGACGCGCTCCTGGCGGAGGTGCCGGAGACGACGTACCGGGGGCTGGTCCCGCGCCCGCACCCCACCGGGGTGGCCGCTTTGGCCGTACGTCCGTCCCGTGAGGCCAACCTGGAACGGCTGGCGCACACCGCCCGCACCGCACCCGTCGTCGTCCTGGACAACCCGCGCAATCTGGGCAACGCGGGGGCCGTGATCCGTCTGGCCGCCGGTTTCGGCGTGACCGGGGTGGTCACCACCGGGACGCTCGACCCCTGGCACCCCACCGTCGTGCGCGGCGGAGCCGGACTGCACTACGCGACCGCCGTGGAGCGGCTGAGCGTGGAGGAGGTGCCGCCCGGGCCGCTGTTCGCCCTCGATCCGGAGGGTGACGACATCCGGGGCCTCAAGCTCCCGGACGACGCCGTGCTGGCCTTCGGCTCGGAGCGCAGCGGACTGTCCGCCGAACTACGCGCGCGTGCGGACCACTTGCTGGCGCTGCCGATGCGCCCCCAGGTCTCCAGCTACAACCTCGCGACCAGCGTGGCCATGACGCTGTACCACTGGAGCGCCACCGGGGGCACGATCAACCAGCTCCCGGCAGAAGGGCCCTAGCCCTCCCGCCGGACCTCCACCACCCGGAAGCGGTTCGCGACGAACGCCCCGTCGGTGAGGGCCGCGTTGGCCGCCGGGTTGCCGCCCGAGCCGTGGAAGTCGGAGAAGGCGGCCGTCTGGTTGACGTAGACCCCGCCCGTGAGGTTCAGCGAGAGCTGGGCGGCCTCCTCCAGGCAGACCTCCTGGACGGCCCGCTCCACCTCCTCGTCGGTGGTGTACGCGCCGACCGTCATCGCGCCCTTCTCCCGGATCGTCCGCCGCAGCAGCTGCGTCGCGTGGTCCGCCGAGTCGACCGCGACGGCGAAGGAGACCGGCCCGAAGCACTCGCTCATGTAGGCGGCCTCGTCGTCCGGCTTGGCACCGTCCAGCTTGACGATCACGGGAGTGCGGACGACCGCTCGCGGGAATTCCGGGTTGCTGACCTCCCGGGAGGCGAGGGCGACTTCGCCGAGTCCGGCGGCCGCCTCCAGACGTGCCTTCACGTCCGGGTTGACGATGGCGCCGAGCAGGGCGTTCGCGCGCGCGTCGTCGCCGAGGAGGCCGTCGACCGCGCCGGCCAGGTCCGCGACCACCTCGTCGAAGGTCCTGGGGCCGTCGTCGGTACGGATGCCGTCCCGTGGGATCAGAAGGTTCTGCGGGGTGGTGCACATCTGGCCGCTGTAGAGGGACAGCGAGAACGCCAGGTTGGACAGCATCCCCTTGTAGTCGTCCGTGGATTGGACCACCACCGTGTTGACGCCGGCCTTCTCCGTGTAGACCTGCGCCTGGCGGGCGTTGGCCTCCAGCCAGTCGCCGAACGACGTCGAGCCCGTGTAGTCGACGATCCGGATCTCCGGTCGGGTGGCCAGGGTCTTCGCGATGCCTTCGCCGGGACGTTCGGCGGCCAGCGCCACCAGGTTCGGGTCGAAACCGGCCTCGGTGAGCACCTGGCGGGCGACCTGCACGGTGAGCGCGAGCGGCAGCACCGCGCGCGGGTGGGGCTTCACCAGGACCGCGTTGCCGGTGGCCAGGGACGCGAACAGGCCCGGATAGCCGTTCCACGTCGGGAATGTGTTGCAGCCGATGACCAGGCCGATGCCGCGCGGTACCGGTGTGAACCGCTTGGTGAGCGCGAGCGGGTCGCGCTTGCCCTGGGGCTTGGTCCACTCCGCGGTGTCGGGGGTGCGGACCTGCTCCGCGTACGCGTACGCCACTGCTTCCAGGCCGCGGTCCTGGGCGTGCGGGCCGCCCGCCTGGAACGCCATCATGAAGGCCTGGCCGGAGGTGTGCATGACCGCGTGCGCGAACTCGTGCGTCCGGTCGCTGATCCGTTTGAGGATCTCCAGACACACCACCGCACGTGCCTCCGCGCCCGCGTCGCGCCACGCGCGCTGCCCCGCCTTCATGGCGGGCAGCAGCACGTCGATGTCCGCGTGCGGGTAGGTGACGCCCAGGTCGATCCCGTACGGCGAGACCTCGGCGCCCACCCAGTCGTCCGTGCCGGGCTGGCCCAGGTCGAGGCGGGCGCCGAGGAGGGCGTCGAAGGCCGCCTTGCCCGCTGCCATGTCCAGGCTGCCGTTCTCGCCGTAGGCCTTGGGGTGCTCGGGGTGCGGGGACCAGTACGCGCGCGTGCGGATCGCCTCCAGCGCCTGGTCGAGGGTGGGCCGGTGTGCGGCGATCAGATCGTGCGCGGTGAGTTCGGCGGCCATGCGGGACCAACTCCTCGTCTCAAGAGCTCTTCGTCGAGCTCATGACCTGGGCGGGAACTGAGCGGAAACCTGGGCGGGAGGGAACAGTCAGAGTTAGAGTAACCGAACGATCGGTCGGGACAAGGGGGACCGCCGCATCTGTGGAAAACCCCGTGCGGGAGGATCGCGCACATGACAGCACTCGACCTCAGCAGCCCCGTGGCCGTCGTCGGCGCCGGCACCATGGGCCAGGGCATCGCCCAGGTCGCGTTGGTCGCGGGCCATTCCGTACGGCTGTACGACGCCCTGCCCGGCCGCGCAAGGGAGGCGGCCGGCGCGATCGGCGCGCGCCTCGACCGGCTCGTCGAGAAGGACCGTCTCGCGGCGGCCGACCGGGACGCGGCCCGCCCCCGCCTGCTGCCCGCCGAGTCCATCTCCGACCTCGCGGACTGCGCCCTTGTCGTCGAGGCCGTCCTGGAGCGGCTGGACGTCAAACAGGACCTCTTCCGCGCACTGGAGGACGTCGTCGGCGAGGACTGCCTGCTCGCCACCAACACCTCCTCCCTGTCGGTGACGGCCATCGGCGGCGCCCTGCGCAACCCCGGCCGTCTCGTGGGCCTGCACTTCTTCAACCCCGCCCCGCTGCTCCCGCTCGTCGAGGTGGTCTCCGGGTTCGCCACGGACGTCACGTCGGCCACGCGCGCGTACGAGATGGCCCGCGCCTGGGGCAAGACCCCGGTCGCCTGTGCCGACACCCCCGGCTTCATCGTCAACCGCATCGCGCGGCCCTTCTACGCCGAGGCGTTCGCGGTCTACGAGGCCCAGGGCGCCGACCCCGCCACCATCGACGCGGTCCTGCGCGAGTGCGGCGGCTTCAAGATGGGCGCCTTCGAACTGACCGACCTGATCGGGCAGGACGTCAACGAGTCCGTCACGCACTCCGTATGGCGGTCCTTCTTCCAGGACGTGCGCTTCACGCCCTCGCTCGCCCAGCAGCGCCTCGTCGAGTCGGGCCGGCTCGGCCGCAAGACCGGACAGGGCTGGTACGACTACCGGGCGGGCGCCGAGCGCCCCGAGCCGCACACCGCCGAGCAGGCCCAGCCGCCCGCCTACGTCGTCGCCGAGGGCGACCTGGGCCCCGCCTCGGAGCTGATCCCGCTGATCCGTGCGACGGGCATTCAGGTCCGCGAGGAGGAGGAGGACCACGGCACCCGGCTGGTGCTGCCCAGTGGCGGCCAGCTGGCGCTCGCCGACGGGCAGACGTCGGTCGAGTTCCGGGACGTCGTCTACTTCGACCTCGCGTTCGACTACCGCAGGGCCGGCCGGATCGCCCTGTCCGCCTCCCAGGACACCTCCTCGCAGACCCTCGCCGAGGCCACCGGTCTCTTCCAGGCGCTCGGCAAGCAGGTCAGCGTCATCGGTGACGTCCCCGGCATGATCGTCGCCCGTACGGTGGCCCGGATCGTCGATCTCGCGCACGACGCCGTCGGCAAGGGCGTGGCCACCGAGGAGGACATCGACACCGCGATGCGGCTGGGCGTCAACTACCCGCTCGGCCCCTTCGAGTGGAGCCGCCGGCTCGGCCGCAACTGGGCGTACGCCCTCCTGGACGACCTGCACATGCGCGACCCCTCGGGGCGCTACGCGCCGTCCCTCGCGCTGTACCGCCACGCGTACGCCACCGACAAGCGGGAGGGCAGCACCTCATGACCACCGCCAAGCGCGACACGTACACCCCCGAGACACTGCTGTCCGTCGCCGTCCAGGTCTTCAACGAACGCGGCTACGACGGCACCTCCATGGAGCACCTCTCCAAAGCGGCCGGCATCTCCAAGTCGTCGATATACCACCACGTCACCGGCAAGGAGGAGCTGCTGCGCCGGGCGGTGAGCCGGGCCCTGGACGGGCTCTTCGCGATCCTCGACGAGGAGCCCGCGCGCGTGGGACGGGCCGCCGAACGCCTGGAGTACGTCGTACGACGCATGGTCGAGGTGCTCATCGCCGAGCTGCCCTACGTCACCCTGCTGCTTCGGGTGCGCGGCAACACCGGCACCGAGCGGTGGGCGCTGGAGCGGCGCCGCGACTTCGACCACAGGGTCGCCGAGCTGCTCAAGGCGGCGGCAGCGGACGGGGACGTGCGCGGTGACGTGGAGGTGCGGTTGGCGACCCGGCTGGTGTTCGGGATGGTCAACTCCATCGTGGAGTGGTACCGGCCGGACGGCCGGGGCATGAACGAGCGCGAAGTGGCCGACGCGGTGGCGCAGTTGGTGTTCGGGGGGCTGCGCCGGCCCGGGTGACTCAGCCCTGCGGCTCCAGGTCCTCCTCCTCGAACACCAGCAGTGTGCGCGTGCTGAGCACCTCCGGGATCGCCTGGAGCCGGGTCAGCACCAGCTCCCGCAGCGCCCGGTTGTCGGAGGTGTGCACCAGGAGCAGCACGTCGAAATCGCCGCCCACCAGGGCGATGTGGGAGGCCCCGGGCAGTTGTGTGAGCTGGGCGCGCACGGTCCGCCAGGAGTTCTGGACGATTTTCAGGGTGATGTACGCCGAGGTGCCCTGGCCCGCCCGTTCATGGTCGACGCGGGCACCGAAGCCGCGGATGACGCCGTCCTCGATGAGGCGGTTGATGCGCGCGTACGCGTTGGCGCGCGAGACATGGACCCGTTCGGCGACCGACCGTATCGACGCCCGGCCGTCCGCCTGGAGCATCTGCAGGATGTCCAGATCGATGGCGTCGAGCGGGCGCGCGGGCGGAAGGGCGCCGCCGCCGTCCGGGCTCTCGGCCATTTGTTCAGCTGCCACGTCCCCCCGCCTCTCTGCCATGGACGTCCTGCGTTCATTTGAGGCTGTGCAGAACCGTTTGTCCACAGCCTGAGGGTGCCAGTAGCCAAAATGTGCCAACGACCGAACAATCGGTAGGTGAGGCGCATCACCTCCGTGACGCGTCTGAAGCCGCTCCCACGAGGAGGTGCCGTCATGACGGTCATGGAGCAGCGAGGCGCGTACCGGCCATCGCCGCCGCCCGCCTGGCAGCCCCGCACGGACCCCGCGCCGCTGCTGCCCGACGCGGAGCCGTACCGAGTCCTCGGCACGAGGGCGGCCGAGGACGCCGACCCGGACCTGCTGCGCCGCCTGTACGCCGAGCTGGTGCGAGGCCGCCGTTACAACGCGCAGGCCACCGCCCTCACCAAGCAGGGCCGCCTGGCCGTCTACCCCTCCAGTACCGGGCAGGAGGCCTGCGAGGTCGCCGCCGCGCTGGCCCTGAAGGAGCGCGACTGGCTCTTCCCCAGCTACCGGGACACCCTGGCCGCCGTGGCACGGGGCGTGGACCCCGTGCAGGCCCTCACCCTCCTGCGCGGCGACTGGCACACCGGCTACGACCCGTACGAGCATCGCGTGGCCCCCCTGTGCACCCCGCTCGCCACCCAGCTGCCCCACGCCGTCGGCCTCGCCCACGCCGCCCGCCTCAAGGGCGACGACGTGGTCGCGCTGGCCATAGTGGGCGACGGCGGCACCAGCGAGGGCGACTTCCACGAGGCGCTGAACTTCGCCGCCGTCTGGCAGGCGCCGGTCGTCTTCCTGGTCCAGAACAACGGCTTCGCGATCTCCGTTCCGCTCGCCAAGCAGACCGCGGCCCCGTCGCTGGCCCACAAGGCCGTCGGCTACGGCATGCCCGGCCGCCTGGTCGACGGCAACGACGCAGCCGCCGTGCACGAGGTCCTCGCCGACGCCGTACGCCACGCGCGCGCGGGCGGCGGCCCCACGCTCGTCGAGGCGATCACCTACCGGGTCGACGCCCACACCAACGCCGACGACGCCACCCGCTACCGGCAGGACGCCGAAGTCGAGACCTGGCGCGGACACGACCCGATCGCCCTCCTGGAGCACGAACTGACCGAACGCGGCCTCATCGACGAGGACGGCATCCGGGCCGCGCGCGACGCCGCCGAGACCCTGGCCGCCGATCTGCGCGCCCGCATGAACCAGGACCCGGTGCTCGACCCCCTGGACCTGTTCGCCCACGTGTACGCCGAACCCACCCCCCAACTGCGCGAGCAGCAGGCCGGGCTGCGGGCGGAGATCGAGGCCGAGCAGGAGGGGACACACTGATGACCACCGTCGCCCTCAAGCCCGCCACCATGGCACAGGCCCTCGCGCGCGCGATGCGGGACGCGATGGCCGCCGACCCGGCCGTGCACGTCATGGGCGAGGACGTCGGCACCCTCGGCGGTGTCTTCCGGGTCACCGACGGACTCGCCAAGGAGTTCGGCGAGGACCGCTGCACGGACACCCCGCTGGCCGAGGCGGGCATCCTCGGCACGGCCGTCGGCATGGCGATGTACGGGCTGCGGCCGGTCGTGGAGATGCAGTTCGACGCGTTCGCCTACCCGGCTTTCGAGCAGTTGATCAGCCACGTGTCGAGGATGCGCAACCGCACCCGGGGCGCGATGCCGCTCCCCCTCACCATCCGCGTTCCCTTCGGCGGCGGAATCGGCGGAGTCGAGCACCACTGCGACTCGTCCGAGGCGTACTACATGGCGACCCCGGGGCTCCACGTCGTCACGCCCGCCACGGTCGCCGACGCCTACGGCCTCCTGCGCGCCGCCATCGCCTCCGACGACCCCGTCGTCTTCCTCGAACCCAAGCGCCTGTACTGGTCGAAGGACGCCTGGAACCCGGAGGAACCGCCGGCCGTTGAACCGATTGGCCGCGCGGTGGTGCGGCGCTCGGGCCGGAGCGCCACGCTCATCACGTACGGACCGTCCGTGCCCGTCTGCCTCGAAGCCGCCGAGGCGGCCCGGGACGAGGGCTGGGACCTCGAAGTCGTCGACCTGCGCTCGCTGGTGCCGTTCGACGACGAGACGGTCAGCGCCTCGGTACGGCGGACCGGGCGAGCGGTCGTCGTACACGAGTCGGGCGGGTTCGGCGGACCGGGCGGGGAGATCGCGGCCCGGGTCACGGAGCGCTGCTTCCACTACCTGGAGGCACCGGTGCTGCGCGTGGCCGGGTTCGACATCCCCTATCCGCCGCCCATGCTGGAGCGTCACCACCTGCCCGGCGTGGACCGGATCCTGGACGCCGTGGGGCGTCTGCAGTGGGAGGCCGAGGGCTGATGGCACAGGTGTTGGAGTTCAGGCTCCCCGACCTCGGGGAGGGGCTCACCGAGGCGGAGATCGTGCGCTGGCTGGTTCAGGTCGGCGATGTCGTCGCGATCGACCAGCCCGTCGTCGAGGTCGAGACGGCCAAGGCGATGGTCGAGGTGCCCTGCCCCTACGGCGGCGTGGTCACCGCCCGCTTCGGCGAGGAGGGCACGGAACTGCCCGTCGGAGCCCCGCTGATCACGGTCGCCGTGGGAGCGGCTGCCTCCGACGGCGAGAGCGAGGGCTCCGGGAACGTGCTGGTGGGCTACGGCACCTCGCAGGCAGCGGCACGCCGGCGCCGGGTACGGCCGGGACAGCCGACGCGGGCCGCTTCCGCGGCGGGCGGGAATGCGAACGGGCACGTGAGCACCGCTGGGACGGTGAACGAGCGGAGCGACGGCGCCCGGACAGCGGAACAGACCGACGCCCCCGCGGCGGCGAGCGGCCAGGCTGGCGCGTCCTACGCGACGGATGGCCATCCCGAAACGACCGGATCGACCGGAACGGCCGACGTGACCGGAACGGCCGACGTGACCGACGGCCCCGTCCCCGTGATCTCCCCCCTCGTGCGCAGGCTGGCCCGGGAGAACGGCCTCGACCTGCGCGAGCTGACCGGCTCCGGGCCGGACGGGCTGATCCTGCGGGCGGACGTGGAGTACGCGCTGCGGGCGGCGGCCGCCCAGGGACGACGTACGACGATGCCGTCCGCCGAGCCGCACGCGCGCGCGGCCACCCCGCCGACCGCACGCCCGCTCACCGCCCCCGCTGATACGTCCACCGGCACCCGCACCCCCCTCAAGGGCATCCGAGGCGCCGTCGCCGACAAGCTCTCCCGCAGCCGTCGGGAGATCCCGGATGCCACCTGCTGGGTGGACGCCGACGCAACCGAACTGATGCGGGCGCGCACCGCGATGAACGCGGCCGGTGGTCCCAAGATCTCCCTCCTCGCCCTGCTGGCCCGCATCTGCACCGCGGCCCTGGCCCGCCACCCCGAGCTCAACTCCACGGTGGACATGGAGGCCCGGGAGATCGTCCGGCTCGACCAGGTGCACCTCGGGTTCGCCGCGCAGACCGACCGGGGCCTGGTCGTCCCCGTCGTACGCGACGCCCATGCGCGGGACGCCGAATCGCTCACCGCCGAGTTCGCGCGGCTGACCGAGGCGGCCCGCGCGGGCACCCTCACGCCCGGGGAACTCACCGGCGGCACCTTCACGTTGAACAACTACGGAGTGTTCGGTGTCGACGGCTCCACGCCGATCATCAACCACCCCGAGGCGGCCATGCTCGGCGTCGGCCGGATCATCCCCAAGCCCTGGGTGTACGAGGGCGAGCTGGCGGTGCGGCAGGTCGTCCAGCTCTCGCTCACCTTCGACCACCGGGTGTGCGACGGCGGCACAGCCGGCGGCTTCCTGCGGTACGTGGCGGACTGCGTGGAACAACCCGCGGTGCTGCTGCGCACGCTGTGATCGCGTCGCCTCCCGCGCGTTCCCTGTGATCGCGACGGCACGCATACTCGGGGGGTGACCACGTACGAGCCGACGGGTGCCGAAGGCGCCGCCGATGCCGAGTACGACGCCGTCGTACTCGCCGGGGGTGCCGCCCGGCGGCTCGGCGGGGCGGACAAGCCCGGAGTACGGGTGGGCGGGCGCGCCCTGCTCGACCGGGTGCTCGCCGCCTGCGACGACGCGGGCACCACCGTCGTCGTCGCCGATCCCAGGCCCACCACACGGCCGGTGACCTGGACGCGCGAGAGCCCGCCCGGCGGCGGACCGGTGGCCGCGCTGTACGCCGGTCTCCGGCACACCACGGCTCAGGATGTCGTCGTCCTCTCGGCCGATCTGCCGTTCCTGACCCAGGAGACGGTGCGGCGGCTGCTGACGGTCCTGCGGACGAGCGGCGCCGAGGGCGTGCTGCTCACCGACGCCGACGGCCGCGACCAGCCCCTCGTGGCGGCGTACCGCAGGACCGCGCTGCGCCGGGAGCTGACCATGCTCAACGGCGCGGCATCCCGGGTCGGCTCCACCGCCGGCGGCGGCCTCACCGGGCTGCCCCTGCGCCGCCTCACCGCGGGGCTCGACCTCACCCGCGTCCCCGACCCCGTCGCGTCCTTCGACTGCGACACCTGGGACGACATCGCCACTGCCAGGACACGTATCAGGGAGCATGGGCACGTGCTGGATGAATGGATTACCGCAGTCAAGGACGAGTTGGGCATCGATCTCGACGTCGACACCGGCGTCCTGCTCGACCTGGCCCGCGACGCCGCCCACGGTGTGGCGCGGCCCGCGGCCCCGCTGACCACCTTCCTCGTCGGCTATGCGGCCGCGCGCTCCGGAGGCGGTCCGGAGGCGGTGGCCGAGGCATCCCGCAAGGCCGCGGCCCTCGCCCTGCGCTGGGCCGACGAAGCCGCCGACGCCAAGCCCGACGCGGCCCCGGACGCCACGCCGGACACCTCCCGCCCGGACGCCGGATGACCGCCCGCGCCACCCGGACCGGCGAGGAGACCGAGGACGCCGAGGACCTCGACGTCGAGGAGGTGCTCGCTCTCGTGAACGACCGCACCAACGACCGCACCAAAGGTGGTGCCACCGGCGGCGCCACCGGCCATAACGGCGACACCCACCGCCCCGCCGAGGGTGACCGGACCCCGGCGTCCCGCGGGCCCGGCGGCGACCACGGCGCGCCTCAGCCGCCGAGCCGCACGCAGAGCGCCCGCCACCAGGCCACTCCCTGGCCCGATGCACGCGCCCTGGCCGAACACGCGGGCCGCTCCGGACGCCGCCACCGCTCCCCCGTCTCGGTCACCCTCGACACCGCACTGGGCCTCACCCTGGCCGACCCTCTCGCCGCCCTCACCGACCTGCCCTCCTTCGACACCTCCGCGATGGACGGCTGGGCGGTCGCCGGCCCCGGGCCCTGGGACGTACGGGAGGAAGGTGTCCTCGCCGGGCACGCCGAGCCCGAGCCGCTCACCGACGGCGAAGCCGTCCGGATCGCCACCGGCGCCCGCGTCCCCCTCGACACCACCGCCGTGCTGCGCAGTGAGCACGGCCGCACCGACGGCAAGGGCCGCTTGCACGCCACCCGCGAGGTGATCCCCGGGCAGGACATCCGCCCACGCGGACAGGAGTGCCGCAACGGCGACCAACTCCTCCCGGCCGGCGCGCTGGTGACCCCGGCCGTGCTCGGACTGGCCGCGGCCGCCGGGTACGACACGCTCACCGCCGTACCCCGCGCCCGCGTCGACGTCCTCGTCCTGGGCGACGAGTTGCTCACCGAGGGCACCCCGCACGACGGGCTGATCCGGGACGCGCTCGGCCCGATGCTGCCGCCCTGGCTGCGTGCGCTCGGCGCCGAGGTCACCTCCGTACGCCGGCTCGGCGACGACGCCAAGGCGCTGCACAAGGCGATCACGACCTCCGGCGCCGACCTGATCGTCACCACCGGCGGCACCGCCTCCGGCCCCGTCGACCATGTCCATCCCACCCTGCGCCGCATCGGCGCCGAGTTGCTGGTGGACGGTGTGAAGGTGCGCCCCGGGCACCCCATGCTGCTGGCTCGCACCAAGGAGAACCAGCACCTCGTCGGCCTGCCCGGCAACCCCCTCGCGGCGGTCTCCGGGCTGCTCACGCTCGCCGAGCCGTTGCTGCGCACCCTCACGGCACGGCCCACCCCGGAGCCGTACACGCTGCCGCTCCAGGACGAGGCCCACGGGCATCCGTACGACACCCGGCTCATCCCCGTCGTCCTGCGCGGTGACTGTGCCGTGCCGCTGCACTACAACGGTCCGGCGATGCTGCGGGGCATCGCGGCGGCCGATGCCCTGGCCGTCGTACCGCCGGGCGGCGCGCGGGCCGGTCAGGAGACCGAACTCCTCGATCTGCCCTGGGCGAGCGCCGGGATCGGGGTGTGTTTCACGTGAAACTTCCGGGCCAGGACGCGATCGCCCGCCAGGCGGACGAGCATCTCGTGACCCATCGGGTGAAGCTTCCGCGCAAGGTGGTGGAGCACCCGTTCCGCCAGGTGGCCCAACGGCTGTCGATGGCCCTGCTGGTCCTGGTGGCGACCGCGCTGATCGTCTACGTCGACCATGACGGCTACAACGACAACTCCGACGGCTCGGTCGACTTCCTGGATGCCTGGTACTACGCCACGGTCACCCTCTCCACCACCGGTTACGGTGACATCACCCCGGTCAGTGACGCCGCGCGGCTCACCAACATCTTCGTCATCACTCCCCTGCGGGTGCTGTTCCTGATCATCCTGGTCGGCACCACGCTCGAGGTCCTCACCGAACGCACTCGGGAGGAATGGCGACTCAATCGCTGGAGGTCCTCCTTGCGCGACCACACCGTCGTCGTCGGCTTCGGCACGAAGGGGCGGTCGGCGATCCAGACCGTCTGTTCGGCGGGGCTGAAGAAGGAGCAGGTCGTGGTGGTGGACCCGAGCGGCAAAGCGATCGACGCCGCGACCGCCGACGGCTATGCGGGGATCGTCGGGGACGCGACGCGCAGCGAGGTGCTGAAGCGGGCCGAAGTGCACAAGGCGCGGAAGATCATCATCGCCACCCAGCGTGATGACACGGCGGTCCTCGTCACCCTGACGGCCCGGCAGCTCAACAAGGGCGCGAAGATCGTGGCCGCCGTGCGCGAGGAGGAGAACGCGCCGTTGCTCAAGCAGTCCGGCGCCGACGCGGTGATCACCAGCGCCAGCGCCGCCGGACGCCTCCTCGGACTGTCCGTGCTCAGCCCCGCCGCCGGCATGGTGATGGAGGACCTGATCCAGCAGGGCAGCGGTCTCGACATGGTCGAACGGCCGGTCATAAAGGCCGAGGTGGGCAGGCGCCCGCGGGAGACGGACGACCTGGTGGTGAGTGTCGTACGCGGACATCGGGTGCTCGGATACGACGATCCGGCCGTCGGCACACTGGAGTTGACGGACCGGCTGATCACCATCGTGCGGGCGACCCCGGGCTCACAGATAGCGCCCGACGCCCGCCCGCTGCCTCAGGACTGATCACTTGCCGCCGGCCGTCTCAAGGCTGGTCACCGCGTCCCGCCGTCTCAGGACCGGTCACCTGCGGTTGTACAGCCGCATCGTGACCGGTCCGAAGACCGCGATGAACAAGCCCGCCCAGCCCAGCGCCCAGGCCACCTCGTCGGCCGGCCAGTCGCCCGCCATCAGGCCGCGCACCGCAGACGCCACATGCGTCACCGGGCTGTTGTTGACGAAGACCTGCAGCCAGCCCGGCATGGTCCTCGGGTCGACGAAGACGTTGGACAGGAAGGTGAGCGGGAAGATCACCATCATGCTGACGCTCATCACCGACTTCTCGGTGCGCAGCAGCAGACCGAACATCGTCCAGATCCACGAGAAGGCGAACGCGAACACCACCAGCAGCGCGATCCCGGCGAGCACGCCGCCGACCCCGCCGTCCGGGCGGTAGCCCAGCGCCAGGCCGACGCTGAGCATCACGACGGACGCGATGGTGTAGCGCAGGGCGTCGCCGAGCAGATAGCCGACCATCGCCGACGGCCGCCAGATCGGCAGCGAGCGGAAGCGGTCGAAGACGCCCTTCTCGATGTCGATGTTCACCGAGACGCCCGTGTACATCGTGATCATCACGACCGACATCACCAGGATGCCCGGCAGCACGAACTGGATGTACTCGTCGGGAGAGCCCGCCAGCGCGCCGCCGAAAAGGTACGTGAACATCAGCAGGTTCATGATCGGGAACGCCGTGACGTCGAAGAGCTGCTCGGGCACGTGCTTGATCTTGAGGATCGCGCGCCAGCCGAACGTCAGCGACGTCGACAGGGAACTCGGCCGTGGTGGCCGCTCCCTGGTGACCAGCAGGGCCGCCAGCGAATCGGGGCTGACCGGGGCGAGTTCGGTGTGCTCGTTGCCTGTCACGGTACTCATGCGGCCACCTCGTCCTCGTCCTCGGTAGTGCGGGCCTCGTGTGTGTCATGTCCGGTCAGGGCGAGGAACACCTCGTCCAGGCTGGGCTGGCCCAGCGCGAAGTTGTCGACGGTGATCCCGGCGTGGGCCAGTTCACCGAGCGCCCGGGCCGCCTGCTCGGCCGCTGCATCGCCCGCCGCCGTGGAGAACCGGGCCGTCAGCGCCAGCGGGTCGGGTTCCGGCTGCACGTCCGCGTCGAGGGATCTGCGCAGCACGTCCGACGCGAGAGGCCGCTGCTCCGCGTCCCGCAGCCGCAGATGGACGGACCCGGCGCCGACGGACGCCTTCAGCTCGCCCTTGGTCCCCTCGGCGATCACCCGGCCGTGGTCGATGACGGCGATCCGGGAGGCCAGCTGGTCGGCCTCGTCCAGGTACTGCGTCGTCAGCAGCACGGTCGTGCCCTGGGCGACGACCGCGCGGACGATGTCCCACACCTGGTTGCGGCTGCGCGGGTCCAGGCCGGTCGTCGGCTCGTCGAGGAAGAGCAGGTCGGGCGTGTTGAGGATGGACGCGGCGATGTCGATACGGCGCCGCATGCCGCCCGAGTAGTGCTTGACCTGCTTCCCGGCCGCGTCCGTCAGCCCGAAGGCCTCCAGCAGCTGCCCGGCACGCTTCCGCGCGGCCTGCTTGTGGTGGCCGAGGAGGCGGCCCAGCAGGACCAGGTTCTCGGTGCCGGTGAGATCCTCGTCCACGGACGCGTACTGGCCGGTGAGGCTGACCCGGCCGCGGACCTCGTCGGCCTCGCGCACCACGTCGTGGCCGAAGACGTGGGCCTGCCCGCCGTCCGGTCGCAGCAGTGTGGCGAGCATCTTCACCGTGGTCGTCTTGCCGGCGCCGTTCGGGCCGAGAACGCCGTAGACGGTGCCGGCCGGCACCGCGAGGTCGACTCCGTCGACGGCCCGTGTCTCGCCGAACGTCTTCACCAGGCCTGCGGTCTCAATGGCCAGGCCGGACGTGTGCTGGCTCATGGCGGGTTTCCTTCCGCGTTCTTGGGTGACGCATGGGAAGACCTTTACCGTCGCGCAAACTCATCGGTCCCGCACAGGGATTTCCCGACGGATCGGCCGAAGGAGGGAGGCCGAGTGGGGCCGCAGGCGGAGAGGGGGTCGGGCCGGAGGCGGAGGCGGAGAGGGAGCCGGACCAGTCGTTGGGCTGGCGGACTGGCGGACTGGCGGACTGGCGGACTGGCGGGGTTGGCGGGCCGGAGAGGCCGGGACGGACCGATGAGGTCGGCCGTGAGGGATCGGGACGGGACGCCTCGGGTAGGAGGCGAGGCGCGGAAGGCGCGCTGGGTCGGCCGCGAGAGTCGGGAACGGTGGCCCGGCTCGGCCGCCGAGGTCGGGAAGGGGTGCCCCGGTCGGCCGCCGAGGTCGGGAAGGGGTGGCCCGGGTCGGCCGCCGAGGTCGGGAAGGGGTGCCCCGGTCGGGCAACGGCGCCTTGCCGGTGGTGGCCGAGCGGGTCGGGTTCGAGCGTGCGGAGTAGCGTCGCTGTCATGCATGCGATCACGATTCCTGAACCTGGTGGGCCCGAGGCGCTGGTGTGGGGCGAGGTCCCGGATCCCGTGCCCGGCGAGGGCGAGGTGCTGGTCGAGGTGGCGGCCAGTGCCGTCAACCGCGCGGACATCCTGCAGCGGCAGGGCTTCTACAATCCGCCGCCCGGAGCCTCCCCCTACCCCGGCCTCGAGTGCTCCGGACGCGTCGCCGCGCACGGCCCCGGTGTCTCCGGCTGGTCCGTCGGTGACGAGGTGTGCGCGTTGCTCGCGGGCGGTGGCTACGCCGAGAAGGTCGCCGTCCCGGCCGGCCAGTTGCTGCCCCTGCCGAAGGGGCTCGACCTGATGCAGGCGGCGGCACTGCCCGAGGTGGTCTCCACGGTCTGGTCGAACGTCTTCATGATCGCCCACCTCCGCCCCGGCGAGACCCTCCTCGTGCACGGCGGCTCCAGCGGCATCGGCACGATGGCCATCCAGCTCGCCAAGGCCGTCGGTGCCAAGATCGCCGTAACGGCCGGCACCCGGGAGAAGCTGGAGCGCTGTGCCGAACTGGGCGCCGACATCCTGGTCAACTACCGCGAGCAGGACTTCGTGGAAGAGGTCAGGAAGGCCACCGGCGGGGCCGGCGCGGACGTCATCCTCGACAACATGGGGGCCAAGTACCTCGACCGCAACGTGAACGCCCTCGCTGTCAACGGCCGCCTCGCGATCATCGGCATGCAGGGTGGCATCAAGGCCGAGCTGAACATCTCCACGCTCCTCACCAAGCGGGCCGCGATCAGCGCGACCTCGCTCAGGGCCCGTCCGCTCGGTGAGAAGGCGGCGATCGTGGCGGCCGTACGTGAGCACGTCTGGCCGTTGATCGACGCCGGTCAGGTACGCCCGATCGTCGACCGTGAGATCCCCATGAGCGAGGCGGACACCGCACACCGGGTGGTGGAGGAGAGCGGCCACATCGGAAAGGTCCTGCTCGTCGCCCCGTAGAGGTACCGGTGACGGTCCCTGGAGGCACCAGGGTCAGGAAGCCCGGCGCAACCGGAGGGCGAGGAACGCGAGCCCCAGACCGAGCCCGACCAGGATCAGCCCGCCCCCGAGCGGCAGGATCTCCAGTCGGGACTCGGCAGACCGTCCGGCCGTCCGCGTCGCCCTCTGTGGTGGTGCGGACGGCACGAGGACGGTCTCCCGCGGCTCTTCCGGTACGGCGGTGGCGTCGTCGTCCGGCTGACCGTCGAGGCCGCCGTCCGCCTCCTCGTCCCCGCCCACGGTGCCCTCGTCGTCCGGTGTCGGCTCCGATGCCACCGGCTCCCGCCGCCCCGGCCGCTCCCGCCCCTCGCCCGCCCGGCTCCCGGCCCGTGACGGCGCGGAGCCGGAGGGGGAGGGAGCGACGGAGGCGGAGCCGGAGGGGGAGGCCCGCCGGGGTCCGCGCGCGGGCGCGGAGTCCGACGCGGAGGCGGAAGGGGTGGCAGAGGGGGAAACGGCAGGGGTGGCGGAGGGGGAGGCGGAGGGCGACCTGGCGGGGGCAGGGGCGGGGGCAGGGG
>JODI01000100.1 GCA_000720805.1 Streptomyces violaceoruber | reverse complement strand
CACCCGCTGGAACAGCTCCCACAACTCATCTGGCACCAGACGTTCAACGATCCCCACGAGGCCAGACTATCGAACAGCCCAAATGAGATGAACTCTTAGGCGTCGTACTGGTGGCCTATGTGGTCCCCGGCCCGGACTTCCTCGTAG
Source organism: Streptomyces violaceoruber (assembly GCA_000720805.1). GTDB lineage: Bacteria > Actinomycetota > Actinomycetes > Streptomycetales > Streptomycetaceae > Streptomyces > Streptomyces cellulosae_A. The sequence continues at coordinate 26,147 of JODI01000100.1, read as the reverse complement.
TGCTGAGGTCGGCCACCGAGCATCCCGCCAAGGGGCGGGCCGCGGCGCTGGGTGCCCAGACGGGGCTGTGTGTGCACATGCTCGCCGCCGCCGCCGGGCTGTCACTGATAGCCCAACGCTCCCCGGTGGTCTACGACGCCATCAAGCTCCTGGGCGCGGCCTACCTCGTCTACCTGGGAATCCGGGCGCTGCTGGCCGCTCGGCGGGCCGCCCACGAGCGGCCCGCCGAGCGAGACACCACGGGCGGTCCAGCGCCGCGGACTCCGCCGGAAGGAGGATCAGCCCACGGCCGGTGGCGGTCCGGCTTCACTCAGGGCTTCCTCACCAATGTACTCAACCCCAAGGCAGCGCTGTTCTTCCTCAGCGTCCTGCCGCAGTTCGTCCACGGCGGCGGATCGACGGCTCAGCAGATTTTCTTCCTCGGCATCCTGGACGTCCTCATCGGCGTCGCCTACTGGTTCGTTCTTGTCGCCCTCGCCTCGCGACTGCGAGCATTCCTCGCCCGCCCGAAGGTCCGCCACCGCTGGGAACTGACGACCGGCTGGCTGTTCATCGCCATCGGCATCGGCGTCGCCGCGGCCGCCTGAAGCGCCTTCAGCTGCTCAGCCCCGACGACGAGGGAGGTGCCGACTGGCCGAGGCTGCTTCCTTCAGTATCCGGCTACGGCCACAAGATCACGTGCCCAGAGCCGCCCTGCCGGACATCCACGACTTCGATCTTCACGGGCCAGGTGGATGCCGTCCACCACCGAGTTCCAGAAGTGACCCGGGTCAGGTCAAGGAGCCCAGCGTGGCGGCGCCGGCACGCCATTCGGGAGCCAGGCGGCGTGCGGGAAGGAGCAGTACGGCGAGGGGTCCGGAAAAAGAGCGGCGTGTCAGGTTCCACGCCGCAAAGGCTGCGTAGCCACGGCGGGCGGTGGGTTGGCCCGCAGGCCGATGTCGGCCGCCTCGGAGCAGCCCGGCGGTCGAGGGCGGGCGCGTATGTCCGGCGGGACCGTCGACAGCATGCAGATGCTCACCGTTCTCGAATGGGCCCTGGCGGCGCTCGCCGGGTGCCTCGTCCTGTGCGCCCTCGTCACCGTCGATTCCGCCCGATGAAGTCGTTCCATACGGCTACCGCGCCCCCGTCCTGGTGGGTGCCGGTCTGAAGAAATCCTGCGGCCCACCTGGGCCCTGGACGGTGTCGACGTGGCCGTCCCGGCGGGCGAGTCGCCGGCGCTCGTCGGCCCGGCAAGGGCCACGAAGCGGGAGGCGCCGCCGCCCTGCGTCCTCGCCTGAGCGACTCCCGTCCCGGACATGCTCGTCCGTCATCCACTCATGGAGTTATAAAGGTGGTTGATACACCAACGCTTGTTTGATGTGGATCAGGAGGTTAATGCTTGGCCTGTGTCCAGAACCCTGGCCTTGATCACTGGTGACTCCTCGGTCGGCGGTGTCGCCTGCGCCGTGCCCTTGGCCGCCGACCGCGGCCTCCTCCCGGTGTTCCTGTTGACGGGGCGAACGCCGCGCCGGACCCGGCGCCACTCTTCTCCCGCCGTCCCGAGGGAACGACAGCCCGCCGGAGCAACGCTCATGGCACAACTTCGCGGACGGCTCGGCCACCAACATTCCCCCCACCCGCCACCCGCACCCCATCGAGGGAGAGTGGACATGTCCACCGAACTTCCCGCCGAAGCAGAGACTTCCTCCGTCGAGCCCCCGCCCGCGCCCACCCGGCGTACCTTCATCGCCACGACCACCGCCGCGGGAGGAGTCGCTGTGGTGGGCGGCCTGGTCGCGGGGCCGCCCGCGCTCGCCGCCGAGGAAGTCGTGGCCGACGAGGTGCCGCCCGGCAGCCGTGTCTCCCTGACCGTCAACGGCGTCCGGCACGCCGTCACGATCGACAACCGCACCTCGCTGCTGGACCTGCTGCGCGAGCATCTCGACCTGACCGGCTCGAAGAAGGGCTGCAACGCCGGTGCCTGCGGCGCCTGTACGGTCCTGGTCGACGGCCGCCGGGTCAACTCCTGTCTGACGCTGGCGGTGCGCCTGGAGGGCGCCGAGGTCACCACGATCGAGGGCCTGGCGAAGGGCGGTCAACTTCACCCACTGCAGCAGGCGTTCATCGATCAGGACGCCTTCCAGTGCGGCTTCTGCACGTCGGGCCAGATCGTGTCCGGGGTGGGTTGCATTCAGGAGGGTCACACCGGCTCAAGGGCGGAGATCCGGGAGTGGATGAGTGGCAATCTCTGCCGCTGCGGCTGCTACGTGAAGATCGAGCGCGCGGTCGAGCAGGCCGCCGCCGGCCGGAAGGGCTGATTCCCATGCATCCCTTCACCTACGCCAAGGCCGCGGACATGCGTGAGGCCCTCAACGCGGGTTGGCGTGGCGGGCGATACGTCGCCGGCGGCACCACGCTCGTCGACCTGATGCGGGAGACCGTGGAGCGCCCCGACGTGCTGGTCGACATCAGCTCCCTGCCGCTGCGCGAGGTCGTTGTCACCGGGCGCGGGGGCCTGCGCATCGGCGCCCTGGTCCGCATGGCCGAGGCCGCCGCCCACCCGAAGGTGCGTGTCCTGTACCCCGTCATCTCCGAGGCGCTGGAGCTGAGCGCGTCGGCCCAGCTGCGGAACATGGCGACCATCGGTGGCAACATCATGCAGCGCACCCGGTGCACGTACTTCCGGGACGTGACCGCCGCCTGCAACAAGCGTGAGCCAGGCTCCGGGTGCGCCGCGCTGCACGGCTACAACCGCAGCCACGCGATCCTCGGCACCTCCGATCACTGCGTGGCCACCCATCCCTCCGACGTCGCCGTGGCCTTCGCGGCACTGGAGGCGACGGTGCACGTGCAGGGCCCGGGCGGGGAACGGCGTATCGCCTTCGCCGACTTCCTGCTGCGGCCGGGCAGCACCCCGCACCGCGAACAGGCCCTGCGCAAGGGTGAGTTGATCACCGCTGTGGAGATTCCGGCTCACGCCCGCCCACTGAAGTCCGGCTACCTGAAAGTGCGCGACCGTCAGTCCTACGAGTTCGCGCTCACGTCGGCCGCGGTCGCGCTGCACATCAGTGGCGGCGTCATCCGAGAGGCGAAGGTCGCCGCCGGCGGCGTGGGCACCGTGCCCTGGAAACTGCCCGCCGTCGAGCGCCACCTCATCGGCGAACGCCCCTCCGACCGGCTGTGGGCGGAGGCCGCCGAGCACGCGGCCGACGGTGCCCGTTCCCTCACGCACAACGGCTTCAAGCCCGAGCTGCTCAAACGCACCGTCGAACGCCAGCTGCGCACCGTAGGAGGCACCAAGTGAGCCAGCCACAGGCAGCCGTCGGTGCAGCCGTGCCCCGGGTCGACGCACGGTTGAGGGTGACCGGGGGAGCGAAGTACGCCGCCGACAACAGCCCCGACGGGGTCGTGCACGCGGTCATCGTGGAAAGCAGCATCGGCCGGGGCCGGGTCACCGGCATCGACACCCGCGCGGCCGAAGCCCAGCCCGGCGTCCTGAAGGTGATCAGCCACCTCAACGCGCCCAAGTTGCCGCCTGTGGAAGGGCGGTTCCCGCCGGGCAAACCGCTGCGTGCCTTTCAGGACGACCGGGTCCAGTTCTTCGGACAGCCCGTCGCGGTCGCGGTGGCGACCACACTGGAGACCGCGCAGCACGCCGCGAGCCTGGTGAAGGTCTCCTACGACGCCGAGACCTCCTCGACCGACATCAGCGCCGCCGACGCCGCCGGCGAAACCCAGACCTACGCACGCGGCGACGCCGACCGGGCCCTGGACTCCGCCCCCGTCCGGCTGGACACGACGTACCGGACGGCCCGCAACCACCACAACCCGATGGAACCGGCCGGCATCGTCGCCCAGTGGGACGGCGACCGGCTGACCGTCTGGGAGAAGACCCAGTACGTGCAGGGCACCGTTTTCACCTTGTCCGGCGAGTTCGGCATCCCGCCGGACCACATCCGCGTCATCTCGCCGTTCATCGGCGGCGCCTTCGGCAATGCCGCCCGCGCCTGGGTGCACTCCGTCATCGCGGCCATGGCCGCGCGCGAGGTGAAACGCCCCGTGAAACTCGTCCTCACCCGCAGGCAGATGTACTTCACCGTGGGATACCGGCCCGCGTACGAGTACGGACTGCGACTGGGCGCCGACCGAGGGGGCCGCCTGACCGCGTCGACGCACGACGTCCGCGCCGAGTCCTCCCGCTACGAGACGTACAGCGAAAGCGTTCTCGTCCCGGGCCGGATGCTCTACAGCACACCCAACGTCCGCCAGGCGTACGATCACGTCCCGCTGGACGTGAGCACGCCGTGGTTCATGCGTGGCCCCGGCTACGCCAGCGGCGCCTACCCCGTCGAGTCGGCCATGGACGAACTCGCCCACGAACTGGGCGTGGACCCGATCGAGCTGCGGTTGCGCAACGAACCGTCCGACGACGAGTCCAGCAACCTGCCGTTCTCCACCCGCCGTCTGCGCGACTGCTACCGCACGGGCGCCCGTGAGTTCGGCTGGCACCGGCGCAACCCGAAGCCGCGCTCCACCCGTGACGGTGACTGGCTCATCGGCATGGGCATGGCCGCCGGTGTCTACGACACCATGCGCAGCGAGGCCCAGGCCTCGGTCCGGCTCGACGCCGACGGCACGGCCCTTGTGCAGTCCGCGACCAGTGACATGGGCCCGGGCACGGCCACGTCCATGTCCCAGGTCGCCGCCGACGCCCTCGGCCTGACGATGCGCCAGGTGACCTTCCGGCTCGGTGACTCCCTCATGCCTCCGGCCCCCGTCCACGCCGGTTCGCAGACCATGGCCAGCGTCGGGTCAGCCGTCCAGGACGGCTGCGACAAGCTGCGCAAGCAGGCCATCACGCTCGCGGTCAACGACGAGGGATCACCGCTGCACGGCGTCGACGCCGCCGACATCGTCGTACGAGGCGGCCGGCTGTATGTGAAGGACGAACCCACCCGCGGGGAGACCTACCAGCGGCTCCTGGCGCGCAACGGCCGCACCCATCTCGAAGTGCTCGGCTCGTACGCCGGGGCGCCGGAACCGGAGAGGTTCTCTCTCTACGCCTACTCCGCGATCTTCGCCGAGGTGGCCGTCGACGCCCGCCTCGGCCTGGTACGGGTCCGGCGGATGCTCGGTGTCTACGACGCCGCCCGGATCGTCAACCCGAGACTCGCCGACAGTCAGGCCATCGGAGCCATGACCGGCGGGATCGGTCAGGCCCTTCTGGAGCACACGGTCACCGATCACCGCGACGGCCGGATCGTCAACGCCAACCTCGCCGACTACCTCGTGCCGACCCACGCCGACATGCCCGACCTGAAGGCGGTCTTCATCGAAGGGGAGGACTACGAAGCCGACCCCATCGGCGTCAAGGGGCTCGGTGAGGTCGTCATCGTCGGAGTGGCGCCCGCCATCGCCAACGCGGTGTTCAACGCCACCGGCCGCCGCATCCGCCAACTGCCCATCACCGCCGAAGCCCTGCTCTGAGCTCCCGGACGGCCGGTGTACCCGACGACACGCGGCCACCCGGGCACCAGGGCCGTCGTCGCGGTTTCCTCCCCTAGGGCGCGGCGACGGCCCGTCATCCCCCACCTCACGGAAAGCACCCCATGCTGAACATCACGGACACACTGCGCGTGTGGTGCCACGAGGGTCGGCCGTTCGCCCTCGCCACCGTCGTCGACGTCAGAGGCAGCGCACCCCTGCCGGTCGGCACCGCACTGGCCGTGGACGCCGACGGCAACGCGGTCGGTGGGGTCTCCGGCGGCTGCGTCGAAGCCGCGGTGTACGACCTGGCCCGCCAAGTGCTGGCAGACCGCGCCGCCCCCGCACGCGTCGCCTTCGGGTACTCCGACTCGGATGCCCTCGCCGCCGGTCTGACCTGCGGCGGAGAGATCGGGGTCTTGGTGCAGCGCGTGGAGCCCGGTGCCCAAGCCCATCTCGTCGCCGCCCTCGATGCCGTGACCGCGGGGCGTCCGTCGGCCGTCGCCCACGTCGTCGACGGTCCCGGTGAACTTGTCGGCCGTATGCTCCACATCCCCGCCGAGGGCACCCACGACGGCACACTCGGGGTCGAGAGCGAGGACCGGGCGGTCGTGGCGCATGCGCGTGCGCTCCTGCGGGCGGGCCGTACCACCTCGATCGAGGTCGGCGGCGGTGGGGCAGAAACAGAGAACCCGGACGACGGCACCGGCCCGCGCAAGCTCACCGTCCTGGTCCACGTGTACGCGTCCCGCCCCCGCATGCTGATCTTCGGCGCCGTCGACTTCGCCGCCGCTCTCAGCCGGGCGGGCAGCTTCCTCGGCTACCGGGTGACCGTCTGCGACGCCCGCCCGGTCTTCGCCACCCCGGCCCGCTTCCCGCACGCCGACGAGGTCGTCACCGACTGGCCCCACCGCTACCTCGCGGCCACCGAGACCGACACCCGCACCGCCGTCTGCGTCCTCACCCACGACGCCAAGTTCGACATCCCCCTGCTGTGTCTGGCACTGACCCTGCCCGTCGGCTACGTCGGTGCCATGGGCTCGCGACGCACCCACGAGCATCGCGTCGACCTGCTCCGGGAAGCCGGCGTCTCCCAGGACCAACTGGCGCGTCTGCACTCACCGATCGGCCTGGACATCGGAGCCGTTACGCCCGAGGAGACAGCGATCTCCATCACGTCGGAGATCATCGCCCACACCAACCGCGGCACGGGACGGCCCCTGTCACACGGCGCCGGCCCCATCCACCTTCCCGCGAAGCCTCTGCCCGGCCTGGTGACGGCGCCGTAACCCCCGCACAGACGCCGTCCGGCAGCTGGGCCGGGCTGTCGCGCATTCCGGAGGGTGTTCCCGTCTCGACGCGCCGAGCGCCGGATCGTTCGTTCTGATCGCGGGAACGGAGGGACATCAATCGCAGGCGCCCACCGTGGTGGTGGGGGAGAAGGGCGGTGAGCCCACCGTCTCACGCTTCCCGGACCACGTCGGCCACCTCGTCGAGCAGTGCCCTCAGCTGTGCGGCCTTCTTCGGCCCGAGCTTCTCGGCGATCCGCTGTTCGATCCCCACGATCACGGCATCGGCATCGTGCAGGGAGTCGCGGCCGGCGTCGGTGAGGTGCAGTTCCTGCACGTGGCGGTGGCGCGGGTGCGGTCGGCGCTCCAGTTGCCCCCGCTCCTCCAAGCGGGCCACCTGGGAGGCCACCGCTTGCGGGGTGACGTTCAGGCGGCGGGCCAGTTCCGCGCCGGTCAGGCCGGGATCGGTGTGGACGGAGATCAGCAGGGTGTACTGCGCGGCCGCGAGGCCCAGCGGTCGTAGCCGCTGGTCCTTCCGGGCCTGCACAGCCCACTCTGCCCGCCGCAGGGCCCAGGTCACCCGGGTCAGGTGCTCGGCAGGGATCGACCGCTCGTCATCCTTTGTCACCCGGTGAGAATACGGCACCCGGGCGCTTGCCAAGTACTTGATTACCCTCAAGCGCATGAATCCATTTTGTGGGGTCGCGGGACCGGACACGGAAGGATGCCGGGCCAAGGGCGGCGCCGGCTCCGGTCAAGCGGTAGCTCCACCGTCGCCCCGAACCTCGACACCTGAGTCGACTTCGGCCCGGGCGTAGGTCTGCTCACCTGCGGGTCAGGCCCAACTCGCCCGCACGCATTCCGGCCTGGAAGCGTGAGTCGGCTCCCAGGGCCACAAGGAGTTCGGCGACTCTGCGGCGGTAGGTGCGCAGCGACATGCCCAGTTCGCGTGCAGCTGCCACGTCGGTCATTCCGGAGCCCAGTGCGTACAGCACCTCGCGGGCTTGCGCGTCAATGCGGGGCCGGTCGGCGTCGGAAAGGGCCGCCAGGTCGGTGGCCGTCTCCCACGCGGCTTCGAACAGTGCGTACGCCCCGCTGACCAGGGCAGGTTCGGCACTCATCGTGTATGTACGGTGCCGGGGACCGTGAGGGGACGAGGGCGCGGTATCGGGGTCGGTGAGGAACATGGTTCGCCGGTCGATGAAGACCGTTCCCTGGGGCAACGGGGTGGCGCTGATCCGCACCTGTATGCCATGGGCGGCCATCTCGCGCAGCACTTCCCGGTCGCGCTCGTCGGCGAGCACGGCGGGACTGTACAGCTTGCGGGCCTGACGTGCTCCGTCACTTCGTATCCGCAGACGAGCGGAATCGCGGGCGTTCGGCCAGGTGTCGAGGTCGCGCGCGGCGCTAACCCATTCCGCGCCGTACAACTCCACCAAGGGCTTGATCCGCGCGTGCAGTTCAAGGTCCCCCTTGAGGGCCATGTGCTGTGGCATGCGTTCATTGTGCCTCTGGCAGCAAGGTGCCAGAGCCTCGTCAGCGGGTTGCGGGCCATGCAGGCTGGGCCCATGAGTAATGAATTCCGCCTCGGCGGCGACCTGGCCGTCAACCGGCTCGGCTTCGGTACCATGCGCCTGCCGTCCAAGGAGGGCATGGGTGGGCCGGCCCGCGACCCCGAGGCCGGCCGTGCCGTGTTGCGCCGCGGCGTCGAGCTGGGTGTCAACCACTTGGACACCGCCGACTTCTACGTCAGCGCCGGTGATGCGGTTCGCGCGAACACCCTGATCCGCGAAGCCCTCCACCCTTATGCGTCCGACCTGGTCATCGCCACCAAGGTGGGCCCCATCCGCGGCCCCGATGGCCTCCGCCGGGCCGCCACCCCGGCCGACATGCGCGGCTTGGTGGAGGCCAACCTCGATGGCCTGGGCGTGGACCGCCTCGATCTTGTCTACCTGCGCGTCGGTCGGATGGGACCTCCGCACGGCGAGTCGCTCGCCGAGCGCTTCGAGGCGCTCGCGGCGCTGCGGGAAGAGGGCCTGATCCGTCACCTCGGGCTCAGCAACGTCGACACCGCTCATCTCGCGGAGGCACGCGCGATCGCCCCGGTCGTTGCGGTGCAGAACCAGTTCCACGTCGCCAAACGCGACGACGTGCAGCTGCTGGCCGCCTGCGAGGAGGCCGACATCGCATTCGTGCCCTTCTTCCCCCTGGGGGGCGGCCGGGAACTCGACGATGAACGGCTCGCCACGGTCGCGGCCCGGCACGGCGCCACCGTGTCGCAGATCGGCCTGGCCTGGCTGCTGGCCGCCTCGCCGGTGACCCTGGCCATCCCCGGTACGGGCTCCCTCTCGCACTTGGAGGACAACATGGCCGCCGCTGGGATCACTCTCAGCGAAGAAGACCTCGCCGACCTCGCCTGACGACCGACCCCGCGTTCGCGAGGGGGTGCATCGATCTCGGGAGCGTATTCACCGCCGTCGGAATCGATGCAGGTCTGGACATGGAGAGCGCGAAGTGCCTTGACAGCGTTCTGGAGCCGGGGCCAGGCGTCAAGGAGGGCGGAGGCGCGCGACGTGGTCGATGCGCTGGGCCGCCTCATTCCGCTCAGGGCGAGGGCGGTGAGCGGGATGAGGAGGTCGGCGAGGATTTCGGGTGACGTCTTCCCAGCAGAAGGTCGGCGGCGGTGCTTGCTGCGGTGAGGCTGTCACCGGGAGAGGGGCCCGCCGGACGGCGGCTGCGCTTCGGCCCGCAGGCCGACAGAGCGGGTGGGTCGGCCTGGACGCCGACCCACGGGTCAGGCGGGCGGCATCTGACGGTCGCGTACGTGACCGGAGTCCCAGGCCCAGGCGGCGATCTCGACGCGGTTGCGCACGCCGAGCTTGTCCTTGATGTTGGCCAGGTGGGACTTGACGGTGCCCAGGGACACGTACAGCTCGCCGCAGACCTCCTGGTTCGTGCGGCCCACCGCCACCAGGCGTGCGACCTCGAGTTCCCGCTCGGAGAGCGGATGCGGGAGCGCTGCCGGCTGCTGCTGTCCGGCGAGGTGCTTGAGGAGCCGGACGGTGACGGCGGGGGAGACCAGGGCGTCGCCGCGGGCGGCGCAGCGCACGGCCTCGATCAGCAGGGTGGAGCCGGCGTCCTTGAGGAGGAAGCCGCAGGCGTCGTTGCGCAGGGCGGTGTAGGCGTAGTCGTCCTGGCCGAAGGTGGTCACAACGACCACGCGCATCGGGTCGGTGACGCCCGGCCCGGCCAGGGCCCGGGTGACCTCCAGACCGTCCAGCTTGGGCATGCGGATGTCGACGAGACACACGTCGGGACGCATCCTGCGGGCGAGTTCGACGCACTCGGCGCCGTCGGCGGCCTCGCCGATCACTTCGAGGTCGGGCTGGGTGCCGAGGATCAGCCGGAAGCCGGTGCGGACCATCTCCTGGTCGTCGGCGATCAGTACCCGCGTCCGGGCGTCGCGCGCTCCCGAGTGGCAGCCGCCTGATCGGGCAGACACGCACGGCCGGAGGCCGGGTGCGACGACGAGAGGCGGCAGGGTCAGGCGGAACGTCGGGTGCAGTGTCCACGCCTTCAGTGACCCGCGCCACCCGGCACGAATGGGTCTCGTGCAAATCCGAACACGTAGGTCATCGGGGCTGCCGACGAGTGGTGGCCTGTTCGTCCAACGAACATGGCCGTTGAGGGGCACAGGGGTTACTTCTACGTTGTCGCTGCTCGGTGGGTTGGCCACCGCCCCGAGCCGCGTGAGGCAGGTCCGGTCGAGCCGTGCGGAGGCGTTCCGGGAAGGCTCCTGGGCGTTCGGCAGCGGTGGTGCCGGGATCGCCGAGAAGGAAGCACCCCCTAGCGAGGTCCGGCGGCAGACGCGGGTTCCGAATCCTGCCGCACATGGCCGAAGGGCTCACGAACGCGAAACTCGCCGACCGGTTGGTGCCGGCCGAAGCGACCGTGAAACGCATGTCGCGCGGATTCTCGCCAAGCTCGAACTGCGGGACCGAGTCCAAGCGGATACCTGTACCAACGAGATCCGCCTCGCCGAGCCCACCGACCAGCCACCGGTTGCCACGTGAACCGGGTTCGCCTGGCCCGACGGCAGTCAGGCTGAGAGCGCCGCCGCGAGGTCAGTCGTCGCGAATCGTCTTGACCACCCGGTCGAGCAGCGTCCACAGCTGCGCCGAATCCTCCGAGCCGAGACCATCGGTGACCTGCCGCTCGATGCCCGCGATCACTGCGTCGGCCGCGTGCAACGCCTCCCGGCCGGCGTCGGTGAGGTGCAGCTCCTGGATGTGCCGGTGGCGCGAATGCTCACGTCTCTCCAACTGCCCGCGGCCCTCCAGGCGCGCCACCAGTGAGGCGATGGCCTGTGGGGTTACGTTGAGGCGGCGGGCGAGTTCGGCGCCGGTCAGCCCTGGCTCGTCGTGCACGGACATCAGGAGGGTGTAGTGCGCCGCCGCCATGCCCAGCGGGCGCAGCCGCTGCTCCTTGAGGCTCTGCACCGCCAGCTCCGCGCGGCGCAACGTCCAGGTCACCCGGTCAAGCGCGCCTAGCCCGACCGGCTCCTCATCATTGCGTGTCACGCGAGAAGAATACGACACTTCATGACTATCAAGTGCGTTGACATGTGCCTAGAGGTTGATGAACCCTGGTCTCATGACTCGCCCCCTCGCTTTGATCACTGGCGCCTCCTCCGGCATCGGCGCCGCCTATGCCCGTCTCCTGGCCGACGATCACGACCTCATCCTGGTCGCGCGACGCGCCGACCGGCTCGCCGATCTTGCGCAGGAACTCCGCGCCCATGGAGCAGCCGTCGAGGTGCTGCCCGCCGACCTCATGACCCATGACGGCATCGACGCCGTCACTGGCCGGTTGGCCGCCGGGGACGTGCGCATGCTGATCAGCAATGCCGGCGCCGGCGGCTACGCCCCGCTCGTCGACGTCGACCCTGCCGACATCGACCGCCTGCTCACCCTCAACGCCGTCGCCCCCGTCCGGCTGGTCCACGCCGCACTCCCCGGCATGCTCGCGGCGGGCGACGGCGTGATCGTCACCGTCGCCTCGCTCCTCGCCTTCAGTGCGGGCCTTGCTGACTCGCGAGCACCCCGGCGCACGCTGTACGTCGCCGCGAAGGCCGCCGTCCTGGGCTTCACGCGCACTCTCGCCGGTGAGCTCGCCGACACCCCGGTTCGCGTCCAGGTGGTGTGCCCCGGCGTTGTGGCGACAGAGTGGAACAGTGGCGCCGGCCGCAGCATCCCTTGGGCGATGTCGCCCGAGGGCGTCGCGGCGGCCAGCCTGTCCGGGCTGCGCCTCGGTGAGACCGTCTGTGCCCCTGGTCTGGAGGGCCAGGGCTCAGCCCTGGACGCCTTGCTCGCCGCAGAGGCCGCTTTCGTCACGGGCGGCAACCAGCCGACACCCGCGGCTCGCTACACGGAGCCGCGGGACTAGGGCGGTGACAGCTGGCGCGTAGGTGAGTGTCGCCCGGCCGTCTGCCCGCCGGTCGGCTGCCTTCCCCGTTCGGGTCGGCCGGCGCGATGTTCTCGTTCACCACCTGGTCCGGGGATTGCCGGTTCAGGCCAACGCGCCGGAGCACCTCGCCCGGTTCACCGACAACCGGACCGAGCACCGCCTCCCGCACCGTGCCCTCGTCCGGTTCGGCGGCTGCCCACCAACGGACATGAGAAACCGCGGTGTGTGTTCACCGCCGCCGGCTCGCAGATGGTCACGCTCAATTACGGGCGGAGCCCGAGGCCCTGTTCGCCCGCCCGCCGCTCGGGCGGTTTGGGTCGTGACGCTCCTGGGGACTCGGCGGAGCAGGTCACAAGAATATTGCTACCTATCAAACACTTGACATCAAACAGTCACTTGATAGTCTAATGCTTGCCAGGCTCGTGAGCCTTCGCTGAAGTCATTCATGTCGGCGCGCCCCCTCTGTCGCGCGGCGGCCCTTCATCGCGCCGCAGACCGTGCCCCCCATCTGCTGCCACCCGCAGGGTGGTGCTCGGGTGCCGGCGGTCGCGAGAAAGTGGGAATTCTCATGATCAACAACACTCCGGCGGTCACGCGTGACGGAGTCATCGGTCAGAACGGGAGCCAGGTGGTCACCGTCGATCAGGCCACCGGGGCGGAGTTCGCCCGGTATCCCGTGGCCGGCAAGGACGAGGCGGTCGCGGCTGTCGCTGCCGCGCGCTCGTCCGCCGGGCCCTGGTGGGACCTTGGATTCGAGGGCCGCGCGGAGCGGCTGCGCGCGTGGCGGCGGGAGATAGCCGTGGGCGGCGAGGAGGGGGCCGCCCTCATCCACACCGAGAACGGCAAGCCTCTCGACGAGGCCCGCGTCGAGGTGCTCGGGATTCTGGAGCACGTGCAGTACGCCATCGAGAACGCCGAGCGCGTGCTGGGACGCCGGGAGGTCCCGGACAGCCCCACCGTGCCCAACCAGCGAGCGTGGGTCGAATACCAGCCCTACGGCGTCGTCGGCGTCATCGGCCCGTGGAACTTTCCCCTGCTCACGCCGGGGGCCATCCTGATCGAGGCGATCGCGGCCGGAAACGCCGCCATCCTCAAGCCCAGCCAGATCACCCCCGGAGTCGGGGAGTGGATCGTCCGGACCTGGCAGCGCGCGGTCCCCGACTTCCCGAACGTCCTTCAGTGCCTCAACGGTTTCGGGGCCACCGGCGGAGCGCTCATCGAGGCCGGCCTGAACAAGCTCGCGTTCACCGGCAGCGTCGCCACGGGCAAGACGGTGGCCGCCCAGTGCGCCCAGACCCTGACCCCCGTTCTGCTGGAACTCGGGGGCAAGGACGGCGTCATCGTGGCCGAGGACGCCGACCTGGACGAAGCCGCCCGCCACATCGTCTGGGGCGCCATGCAGAACACCGGACACGGCTGCATCAGCCTCGAAGTGGCCTACGTCGCCGAGTCGGTTCACGACGAGTTCGTCGAGAAGATCAGCAATCTCGCCAAGCAGGTCCGCGTCGGCAGCGACGAGGACGCGGAGATCGGGCCGGTTCCCCTGCCCACTCAGATCCCGATCATCCGGGAGCACATCCAGGACGCTCTCGATCGCGGCGCGACAGCCACTGTGGGTGGCGTCGAGGCGGTGGGGGAACGCTATGTCGCTCCCACCATCCTCGTCGGCGTCAGCCCCGACGCCCTGGCGGTGACGGAGGAGACGTTCGGGCCCACGCTGGCCGTCGTCAAGGTCGCCGACACGGAGGAGGCCATCGCCCACATCAACGGCGGCCGGTACGGACTGGGCAGCGCGGTCTTCAGCCGCGACCGCGGCGAAGCCATCGCCCGGCAGCTCCGCGTCGGAATGACCAGCATCAACGACGCCCTGGTGTTCTCCATCAACCCCGCCGTGCCCTTCGGCGGTCGCGGCGACAGCGGCTACGGGCGCAAGCAAGGAGAGGAAGGACTCCGGGAGTTCGCCTACCCGCACTCCTTCACCGCCAAGACCGGCCCCGCCCAGTTCTCGGCCACCACCTTCGGCAGGCCCGCGGGCGCGATGGCGGGAGCCCTCGCCGGCGTTCGCAACAGGATCCTGGCCGAAGGCGGCGAGAAGGCCGCCCCGACCGGCTGACGGGCAGAAGCGAACGGTTCGGACCGAGCCCGGTCCGGCATCCACCTCGTCACGCGACCGGTCGTCGACCGGCCTGGCACCAGGTCCGGGACAGCGCACCACCTCGGAACCGGTCGCCGGACGCGGCCCGCCAATGGTGCGAGCAGACCCCAACCAGCCGAGGCCATGCCCGCCGACACAACTCGATGTCGGCGGGTCGGAGGGGCATCCGACCGCCGGGAGAAAGCGACGCGCACCTTCGCGGAGCGCGACAGCGATCGGTACGTCCCGACAACCGCCGCGCCACGGACCCGCATTCCCTTCACCCGCGGTGCGACCTGAGGAGCCACCATGCCAAAAGCAGTGCGATTCACCGAGTACGGCGGCATCGACGTACTGAACGTGGTCGACGTCGAACGGACCGCGCCCGGTGAACGCCAGGTCCTCGTCAAGGTGGTGGCGGCCGGGATCAACCCGGGCGAGGCCCGCATCCGGCGGGGGTTCCTGCACGACAGGTTTCCGGCGACGTGTCCGTCGGGGCAGGGCAGCGACCTGGCCGGGATAGTCGAGGAACTCGGCGCGGGAGCCAGGGGATTCGCCGTCGGTGACGAAGTGATCGGCTTCACCCACAAGCGGGCCAGCCACGCCGAGTACGTGATCGTGGAAGAGGACAACCTCACCCCCCGACCGGCGGGCGTCCCGTGGGAACAGGCCGGCGCGCTCTACGTCGCCGGTACCACGGCGTACGCGGCGGTACACGCCCTCAGGGTCAAGCGCGGCGAGACCGTCGTCGTCTCCGGGGCCGCCGGCGGGGTGGGCTCACTTGCCGTACAACTCGCGCGACACGCCGGGGCCACCGTCATCGGTCTGGCGAGCGAACCCCACCACGCATGGCTTGCCGGGCACGGAGCGATTCCGGTGACCTACGGCGAGGGCGTCGGCGACCGCGTCCGCACCGCGGCGTACGGCAGGGTCGACGCCTTCATCGACACCTACGGCGCTCCCTACATCGAACTGGCGCTGGAACTCGGCGTACCCAGTGGACGGATCAACACGATCATCGACTTCGCGGGCGCGGCAAGGCACGGCACCAAGGCGGAGGGCAGCGCGGCGGCATCAAGCGCCTACGTACTGCGGGAGCTCGCCGCGCTGATCGCCGACGGTGCACTGGAAATCCCCATTGCAGGTGTCTACCGGCTCGACGAAGCCCGAGAGGCCTTCCGGGAGCTGGAGCGTCGACACACGAACGGCAAGATCGTTCTCAAGCCCTGACGGACCGTCATCGAACGGGCTGCCACCGCATCTTGCGAGCGAGCCCTCAAATCAAGCACATCCCTGAACGGAGCAAGACCGTGGCAATGTCGTCACAACCCGAAGGTGTGATCCGCACCCGGTGGTCGTCCGAGGACGCCGCCGATCAGTTCACCGTCGACAACCCCGCGACCGGCGCGCCACTGGCCGTCGTGCACGGCGCCGGCGACAAGGAAGTCGACCAGGCCGTACAGGCTGCCTACGACGCGCACTTCTCCTGGAAGGGCCGCACCGCCCGCGAGCGCGGCAGCTGGCTGCGCAAGGTCGCCCAGGCAGTGCGCGAGCACGCCGAGGAGATCGCGGCCCTGGAGTGCAGCGACAACGGCAAACCCCTTTCCCAGGCGCGCAATTGGGACGTGAACGCGGCGATCGGGATCTTCGAGTACTTCGCGAGCCTGTGCGACTCCATGCCCGGCCAGGTCAACGACGGCGGAAGCCTGCTGGACATCACGGTGCTCGAACCCTACGGCGTCATCGCCGCGATCGTGCCGTTCAACTGGCCTCCGATCCACACCGCCAGCAAGCTGGCCCCGGCGCTGGCCGTCGGCAACGCGGTGGTGATCAAGCCGCCGGAGCAGGCCCCGCTCTCAGCCATGCGCATGGTGGAGATCATCCAGTCCGTCCTGCCCGACGACGTGGTGCACATCATTCCTGGCACCGGGTCGATCGGGTCGCTGCTCGCGAGGCACCCGCTCGTCGGCAAGATCTCGTTCACCGGGTCGCCCACCACTGGAGTCTCCGTCATCAAGACCGCGGCCGACAACCTGACCCCGACCCTGATGGAGCTCGGCGGCAAGGACCCGTTCATCATCTTCGAGGACGCGGACCTCGACCTGGCGCTGCCGTGGGCGATCGAGGGCGGCCTCTTCAACCAGGGCGAGGCCTGCACCTCGGCGTCCCGCGTCCTCGTACACGCCGACATCTACGACGAGGTCGCGCGCCGCTACGGCAACGCGGTCAAGCGGCTGCGCGTCGGAAACGGCGCCGACCCCGGCACGCACATCGGACCGATGGTGTCCGCCGCCCAGCGCAAGCGGGTGCTCGACTACATCGACATCGGCGTCGAGGAGGGTGCCACGATCGCTGCACAGGCGCCGCTCCCCGACGACCCGGAGCTGGCAGGCGGCTTCTACGTCGCACCGACGCTGTTCACCGGCGTTCGCCCGGACATGCGCATCGCGCAGGAAGAGATCTTCGGCCCGGTCATCTCGATGATCCCGTTCCGCGACGAGGACGAGGCCATCAAGATCGCCAACGGCACCGACTTCGGCTTGGTCGCCGCAGTGTTCACGCCGAATTCCGAGCGCGCGCTTCGGGTCAGCCGCGCCCTGCACACCGGGTTCGTCTTCGTGAACAACTACAACCGGAACTTCACGGGCACGCCGTTCGGCGGTGTCGGTGCGAGTGGCTACGGCCGGGAGACCTCGGCGCAAACCCTGCAGGAGTACGGCTACAGCAAGAACATCCGTCTGCTCTCCGGGAGGGGCGAGCTCCCCCGCTGGGCGCCGTCCCTCGAAGTCACCGGACGAGCCCAGTGAACAACCTGCTCAGGCCTCCCACGTGCGCGTCACGATCGACCGGTTCCGCGCCACCCTGCAGGACCCCGAGGGCCTCTGGACGGGCGGCGGCTGACACTGGGGCGGTGCTCTGCCCGTTTCCCTTTCTGGCGAGGAGGCTGCCCGCCGGTATGCCGTAGCCCTCAAAGCTTGGGCGCAGTCCAAGCAGGTACGCAGCGGCGATTGGCCGCCGAGATCTGATACTCCGCCACCGCCGCGAGTCGTTACCTCAGGGGAGGGCGGCTGGCGCCGAAGGCGTTCGTCGTCGGCCTGGCGGACTTCGCTGTGGATGACTTGCAGGAGCGCCTACACGGTCAGGGCTGCCCTTCCCCGCCTCGGAGCTGGCGGTCCAGGAACTCGACCAGCCGCGTCTCCGAACGTACCAAACGCTCGCGTTCCTCAAGGAGAAGGGGTGCGAGGGCATCGACCAGAACCCGGTTCAGCGGGATGTGAACCATGTTTCCGGAGTAGATCCTGCAAGTTGAGCATCAGGCGAACTCGATGCAGCGCTCGAACATGGAGGACTCGGGCGGATAGAAACGGTACTGGTACGAGTGGACGGGCGTCCCGCATGTGGCACAGATCCGTCGTTCACCGTCCAGAACTGACCAGCCGCTCCCGACCTTGCGCCAGTGCTGCCGCCCGGTTGCTGCTCTTCAAGTCGTCATGTCCAGCATTCTGTCCGACCGAGGCCGCACGGCACAGCCGACCGTACGAATCTTGGCCACCGCAAAACAGTCCGTGACGGCCCTTGATCGGCTGCACGAAATCCGTGCCCTGACTGCGTGGGCGGCGCCCACCGCGCGTGGCTGGAGCCGATGCGGGAGAACTACCTCAAAAGCGGCCTGACGCTGAGCGATCTGAGCGTGCGGGTCTGCCTGGCGAAGTCGAAGATCTCCGAACTGCTGCGCGGCACGGGCCTCTACCCGCGCTGGGAGATCATCTTCAGTCTGTCGGTGGAGTTGAAGATGCCGTACTCGCCTGTGTACCGGCTGCGGCGCCAGTCGGCGTTCGAGGCCCACAAGAGCCGGGAGTGGGTGGAACGCTCCAGCGAGAAGGCCGCCCTGACCATCACCCACGCGGCCCCACCGCTGGACCACCGGGCCTTTCGCGAGCTGGTGGAATACGACTACATCCACTACGCGCAGGTCTTCCTCCTGGAGGCCGACCAGTGCGACACCGTCCTCTCCGACATCTTCGACATCCTGTGGCTGCGCTGGAACGAGGCCCTCGCCAGCTCCGACACCCGGCGCTACGCCTGGCACGTGCTGCGCGTCACCGTCATGTCCCGCATCCCGCACCTGGACGGCAGGTCCGAACTCGGGCGGGCGGCCTTCGACACCGTCGCCCTGAGCTCCCTGAGCGCGGACGCCGACCGGATGGAACAGGTCGCCGAGACCCTGGAGCTGTTCACCGGGATGAGCCGGCTACCTGACCAGCAGCTCGACATCATGGTCCTGCGCCGCCTGTGCGGGATCACCGAAGAGGACGTCGCCACCCTCCTGGGCCTGCCGCTGGCCACCGTCCGCTCCTATGAACGCCACGCCGTCCACTTCCTCAAGAGCGTCATCTGCCCACAGACCGACACCGAGCAGACCGAGACAGAAGGGACTGGCTCGCCGATGTCCGCCTCGACGGACAACGAGAGCTCCACACCCTGGCCGCCGGCATACGGCGCGACCGAGCAGCCGTACTCGCCGCTCTGATCACTACCCTCACCTCGGGAGCGGTCGAGGGCAACGTCACCAGAATCAAGCTGCTGAAGAGACAGATGTACGGTCGGGCCAACCTCGACCTCCTGCGGCGCCGCATCCTCCTGTCACCTTGATCAACCAGCCACCACCCCCAAATCAGTGACAGAGCCCGGAAAGTGATCCAGAACCAGATTTCACCTGTCCAGACTGGGTCCAGGTTCAGCCGCCGCCGACACTCTTCAGGAGGTTGGTCGTCGGCCACCACGCCGACACCGAGACCGGCCCGGGCCAGCGCTGCCAAAGAGGCGATGTCGTGCGACTCGTACACGATGTCCAGAGCTATCCCACGCGAACGCAGGGCCGGTTCCAACGACCTGCGGGTCAGACTTTCGCGGGGTCCGACGAGGACGAGCGTTCCGGCCAGTTCGACGCCGTCGACCCGGTCGTCGGCACGCGGCAGCGACGTGATCACGTTCACCTCGCTCTCGATCACCCGTTCTGCGGGAGGGAGGCCGGAGAGCCTGTTGATGGCCACCTGGACGTCGAGCCGGATGGCGTGGAACCCCCCGATCAGCGGTGCCAGGAATCTGAGCAGATGCGGGTACGCGCATTCGACGGTGACGACCCCCGCCCGGCCAGGTTTCACCTCTGTGGCAAGTGTCAGCATCTTGTCGGCGCCACAAGGATCTGCTCGGCGAGCTGCCGCAGCATCGGACTGGCGCTGGTCACCTTCACGCTTGCCCGGAACGCTCGAACAACGTCACCCCGAGCTCCTTCTCCAAGGCCGCCACAGTGATCGTTGCGCGGTGCCCAGTCTCGTCGACGCGCCGAGGAATGAACCGGCCTCGAGGGAGTACCGCAGCTGACGGAATTCCATGAATGCCTCATATGGATAAATTTTATCCATTCTATGCCATAGACGAAGACATCGAGTCCTCGTAGCATCGGCGCGTATCTGACGCCGCTGATGGCGCGGACCCCGAAGTCGCTTCGGAGCTGCGCCGACGTGCTCAGGAGCGTGAACGTCAATGAGTGAAACCTCAGAAGCCAGACCGACGTCGGCGAACCGTGGCCCGGCCGATCAGCGAACCCGTAGCCACGTGGTGGAGCAGGCAGTGGCACATTGGGGCGGCCAGATCGATGGCCGGGTGGCTGGACATCACCAGCGACTCGGACGTCGACGGCGCTCACCTTGCGGTAATCGAGAGGTATGGTCGTGCCGACATCCTGATCAACAACGCAGCGCTCGTGTCCAAGACTCTCTTTCGGCCGATGGGGCATCGCCCCACCCTGGAGACGACGGACGAGGACTGGGCGGCCATGTTCGCCGTGAACGTCTTCGGTACCGTCAAGGTCACCCGCCGATTCGTCAAGGCGATGTGCGAACAAGGCCACGGAAGCGTGCTCAAGGTCGTAAGCAGCGGAGTGCTGGCGCATTCCAACGGCGGCGGCTACTACTCCGCGCACCCCTACACGACCGAGATGCCCTACCCGGCGGCCAAGGCCGCAGTGACGACGTTCGCGTTCTACCTTGCCGAGGAAGTTCGTTCCCAGGGCGTCTCCGTCAACTCGGTCAGGCCTGGACACACCCGGGCGTCCTGGTTCGACGAGACGGCTCGCGCCTACAAACAGGCTGGGATGACTGGCCTTCTGGCAGGATCACGACCTTCCCGAGCAGGTCGAGGAGATGTACGCCCGTCTTGAGGCGGTGACCCCGCAATTCGAGCGGTCGGGCGTGGCGCACCAGTCCTTCGAAACCCAGATCGCGCTCTTCGTGGCCGCCATGACCTCCCTGGCCGGAGGGGCGGCGCAGGGTAGGGCGTACGCCGTCATGCCCCCCCTCTACCGCAGGTCGGGCCATGCCCGTCACTCAGATACCGATGGCAAGCGCTGCACCTGAAGCAGAGGCCACATGGTCTTCGCCAGCTGGTGGTGGGCGTCGACCGTTCCGCGGCCATGGACGCCGACCTGTTCGTCACGTCCGACGTCCCCATCCTCGACGAGGCGATCGAGCTTGCTCGCAGCACATCCGCGCCTCAGCCGGCGACTCGCCTGCCCTCCGCGACGGCCGGGGAATGAGGGCACTCGCCGCATCCCATCCGGCACCGTCCCGACCCAGTCGTGCCGGGAGCGTTCCCCGCACCGGTCCGCAAGCCAATGGAGAGGAACCAGCATGCAACTGGTCAGTTACGCCGACGGACGGCCCGGACGGCTCGTCGGCGATCACGTGCTACCGATCCCCCACGTGGCCTCGATGCGGGAGCTCATCACCCGCTGGGACGAACTGCGCCCGGCCATCCCGGACAGCGGGGAGGGAATCGGCTTGTCCGAGGTCCGGTTGCGGGCACCGATCCCGCACCCATCCAAGATCATTGCTGCTCCGGTGAACTACCACGACCACATGGCGGAGATGAACGTCGATGCCACGATCGACGCCCTGGGGTTCTTCCTCAAGGCGCCATCGTCGGTACTGGATCCGGGTGGCACTGTGCAACTGCCCTACCACGACCGCAGGTTCGACTACGAGGGCGAGCTCGCGGTCGTCATCGGGAGAACGGCCCGGCACCTCGCGGAAGAGGAAGCGCTAGGCCATGTGTTCGGGTACACCGGGCTGCTCGACATCACGATGAGGGGCGGGGAGGACCGCTCGCTCCGCAAGTCGTTCGAGACCTTCACTCCGATGGGTCCGGTGCTGGTCAGCGCCGACGAGTTCGGTGACCCAGCCGACGTCGAGCTCCGCCTCCGCGTCAACGGTGAGGTCCGGCAGAAGGCCAACACCGGCGACCTCATCTGGGGGGTGGCCCAGCTGGTGTCCTATGCGTCCTGGGTCACTACTCTCCATCCCGGCGACGTCATCGCCACGGGCACGCCCGCGGGGGTTGGCCCGATCCACCCCGGAGACACCGTGCGGCTCGAGCTGAGCCGCCTCGGACACGACCTCGTGGTCGGGGTGGCGGCCGACCATACGACGGCCTCCCACACCGCTGGTCACGGTCGTGGTCCCGTGCCGCCTCCTCCTCAGCCCCGGCGAGACGGACAGGGCAGAGCGAAGCCCGACCATGGTTTCGGGGAGGGTCGACAGTGAGCCCCGGGACGGCCAGTCGAACATCCGAACGTCCGCCGGCACCGCTCAAGGGGATACGAGTGCTCGAGTTGGGCAACTACATCGCTGCGCCGACGGCGGGCCGGCTCCTCGCCGATCTCGGGGCCGAGGTCCTCAAGATTGAGAGGCCGGGTACGGGCGATGAACTGCGCAACTGGCGGCTGCACGGCGGCACGACATCGATGCTCTATCACGCTGTCAACCGCGGTAAGCGGTCCGTCGAGCTCGATCTGCGCCGCCCCGAGGGCCGGGACACGGTGCTCGAGCTGGCCCGGCGCAGCAACGTCCTGCTGGAGAACTTCAGGCCCGGCACGCTCGAGAAGTGGGGCCTCAGCCCCGAGGTGCTCGAGACTGTCAACCCCCACCTGGTCGTCGTCCGCATCTCTGCGTTCGGCCAGAGCGGTCCGCGTGCGGGGCAGCCCGGGTTCGCCGCGGTGGCAGAGGCCGTCGGCGGACTGCGCGAACTCGTCGGCGACCGCGACCGGCCCCCCTCGCGGGTCGGGGTCTCCATAGGCGACTCCATCGCCGGCCTGTACGGCGCGTTCAGCGCCATGCTGGGCCTCTATCAACTCGAAGCCCATCGTGCGGGGTCACGGGAACGACCTCTGCGGTTGCCTGACCGGACGTTCGACGTGGCTCTCAACGAGGCAGTCCTGTCGATGACTGAGTCACTGGTGCCCGACTTCCTCGCGCACGGGGTCCGGCGCACGCGCACCGGAGGGCGGATGGAGGGCATCGCTCCCTCGAACGCCTATCCGTGTGCCGACGGCAGAAGCGTGGTGATCGCGGGGAACGGTGACCAGATCTTTCACCGGCTGATGACTCTGATAGACCGCACTGACCTGGCCGGGGACGCATCGCTCGGCACGAACGCCGGGCGGTGGGCCCAGCGTGACACGCTGGACGACGCCATCTCCGCGTGGACCTCGAAGCGCACGCGGGACGAGGCCCTCGCACTCCTCGACGCCGCTGCCGTTCCGGCCGGGCCTGTCTATACCGCCGAGGACATCGTCCAGGACGAGCAGTACCACGCTCGGCACATGATTCAGTACCTCCCCGTCGACACCGGCGAGGGCCATCACGCTGTGGGCTTTCCCGGGGTGGTGCCGGTCATCGGGGACGTCTCACTGCCGGTGCGCAACGCCGGGCCGGCCCTCGGTGAGCACACCGTCGATGTCCTGAGGGGACTGCTGGGGATGACCGACCACGAGATCGCCGCGGTGGTCGGCGAGACCCCGCTGGCTCGGGGATCCCGCTCATGAGCAGGCAGGCAACCGGGGCGCCGTCCGACGTGGAGCTGCGTGATGTCACTCTGCGTGACGGGCTGCAGCTCGCCGCACGGGTGCTTCCGACTTCCCGCAAGGTGGAGATCGCGCGAGAGCTCCTGCACCTCGGTGTCCCGAGCCTGGAGATCGGGTCCATGGCGCGGCCCGACCTCGTTCCCCCGATGGCCGGCACACTCGACGTGGTCGCGGCGCTCACGCCGGAGGAGATGAGCCGTTGCTGGATCTGGGTCGCGACACCACGGCAGGCGCAGCGGGCGATCGCGGCCGGAGCGGTCAACCTCCAGTACTGCCTCTCCGCCAGCGACGCCCACAACGAGGCGAACATCGGACGCTCGACCGAGACGAGCCTGGCACAGATGCCGGCGGCGGTGGATGTCGTGTCGGCTGCCGGGGGCCGCATTCAGCTCTGTGTCGCCACGTCGTTCACCTGCCCCTTCGACGGCCCGGTCGCACCTGAGCGCGTCCTGCGGATCGCGCGGGATCCCCGGACCGACGGAGCCGAGGACATCGTGCTCTGCGACACCCTCGGCCAGGCGCGACCCGCCGAGGTCGCGAGCCTCGTGGGCCGGGTCCGACGCGAGACGCCGACTCGGGGCATCACCTTCCACGGCCACGACACCTGGGGAATGGGCGTGGCCAACGCTCTCGCGGCGGCGGGGGCAGGTGCGTCCGTGGTGGACGGCTGCCTCGGTGGGCTGGGCGGGTGTCCGTTCGCGCCTGGGGCCGGCGGCAATACCGCCACGGAGGACCTGCTCTTCGGCTTCCGCCCGGTCTGGCTCACTCCGTCCCGGCTCGAAGGCCTGGTCACTCTCGGAGAGGACTTGCTCGCCGAGCTTGGCGAGCCCAACCGGTCCAGGTCCGCGCAGGGCATCCGTTCCCGTGCTACAGCCTTCCCGTGGGTGGCCGGTCCCCGCACGAAGCCGTGAGCATGAGCACTTCGACGCCCCGCTGGAACGGGGCCGGACAGAGCAAGATCGTGCGTCGCCCGTGCGCCAGCCTGCTGACGTCGTGGCTTTGCGGACTGCGCCGGAGTGCTTCTGGCCAGCCACGGTCTCGTCACCGCCGGTGAGACGGTCGCGGCCGCAGTGATGCGCGCGGTGCTGCTCAAACGGGCTTGTGCCTCCCACCTGACCGCGCTGGCGGCGGGCGGTCCGGTGTTGTGGTCGGACGAGGAGGAGATCCAGGCGAAGCGCAGGACCTATCTCTCACCGCAGTTCTATCAGTCCGGCTACGACTACCTGCTGCGCCGGGCCGCCGCGGCGGGTGCCCGATGACTGCCCGGGCCGTCGGCGACGGCCGCTCCACCGAGGAGGCCCCTTCGCCAGCGTCGGAAGGCCGGACGCTGTGGGGAAGCGACGCGATCGCGGAGGCACTGCGCGCGACCGGAGTGCCCTACTTGGCGCTCAGCCCGGGTGCGAGCTATCGCGGCCTCCACGACAGCCTGGTGAACGAAATCGGCAACACCCGTCCCGAGATCCTGCTGTGCTTGCACGAGGAGCACGCCGTGGCGATCGCGCACGGCTACTCCAAGGTGACCGACGAGCCCATGGCCGCCGCGGTCCACAGCAACGTCGGCCTCATACACGCGACATGGCTGTCTACAATGCCTTCACCGACCGTGCCCCCTGCTGCTGTTCGATCTGACAGGCCCTGTCGACGCCGCTGAGCGACGGCCGTGGATCGACTGGATCCACACGTCGGCGGACCAGGGGGCGCTGGTGCGTCCCTTCGTCAAATGGGACGACCAGCCCGCCTCGGTCCCCGCCTCCGCCTCCGCCTCCGCGGTGCTGCGGGCCAACCAGCTCACTCGCACGTACCCCTCCGCGCCGGTCTACGTGTGCTTCGACTCCGCCATCCAGGAGGAACAGCTGGCTGGACCTGGGCGGCACGCTCCGGCAGGCATTCGGGGACCAGCCGAGCGCCCGCGTGATCTCGGCGGGCTCCGATCACCACTTGCACCGGGGTTGGACGAAGGACGACCACGTGCTGGGGCCGGTCGTCGTCTGGCTCCACAGCCGTTCAGGTCCCGCGGTCACCCCGCTCCTGGACCGGCTTGCACAGCGTCCGTCCGACACGCTGGCGCGGCCCGCGGTCCGTCGGCCACCCGCCGAGAGCGCCAGGCCGGCGAAGGGTGCCGCGATCACCGTGGCAGCCCTCGCCGACGGGCTACGGGCGGTCACCGCGCACCTGCCCGCCACGCTGATCCGCGCCCTCGCCCCGATCTCGGGGGACGCGTCGCACTGGGACATCACCGAACCGCTGGGGTATCTCGGGATCGACGGCGGGGGTGGTCTCGGGTCCGGTCCGGGTATGGCGATGGCGGCCGCCCTGGCGCTGCGTGACAGTGGGCGTCTCCCGCTGGCCGTGCTCGGCGAGGGTGATTCTTGATGGGTCTGACGGCGTTGTGGACGGCGGCGCGCCACGACATCCCCGTGCTCGTGGTGGTGGCCAACAACCGCTCCAACTACAACGACGAGGTCCATCACACGCACGTCGCGGAAGTCCGGAGCAGGCCGCTGGAGAACGCGCGTGTGGGCCTGCGCATCGACGATCCCGCCCCGATTCTGGCGGCACTGGCGCGGGGCCAGGGCCTTGAGGGCTTTGACGTCGTCTCATTTGGGCTGTTCGGTAGTCTGGCCTTGTGGGGATCGTTGAACGTCTGGTGCCAGATGAGTTGTGGGGGTTGTTCGAGCGGGTGGTGCCGCCTGCTCCGTCTCGGCCGCAGGGCGGTGGCCGTCGACGGTACGGAGACCGTGAGGTCCTGGCGGCGATCATCTTGGTGGCCACTTCGGGCTGCACCTGGCGGCAGTTGCCGCCGTCGTTCGGACCTTCGGGGCCGACAGCCCACCGGCGGTTCACCGAGTGGACCAAGGCCCGGGTCTGGGCC
>JODI01000099.1 GCA_000720805.1 Streptomyces violaceoruber | reverse complement strand
CCGCCGCCCTGTCCCCTCCGCCCGCCGCCGTCCCCCCACCCGCCTCCAGGCATGCTGTGGGGGTGAGCAACGACGAGTTCCGCGCCGCCCTGTCCCGGCTGGCCGCCGGCGTGGTCCTGGTGACCGCGCAGGAGGCGTCCCTCGACCCGGACGACCCGCAGGCGCCCGTCGGCGAGGACGTCGGCATGACGGCGACCGCGTTCATGTCGGTCTCCCTCGACCCTCCCCTGGTCCTGGTCAGCCTGCGCGAAGGCTCCCGCATGGACGACCTGCTGGACGAGCAGCCCCTGTGGGCGGTGTCGGTGCTCTCCGAGAGCCAGCGGCACATCGCGGGCCGCTTCGCCATGAAGGGCCGCATCAGCGACCGCCTCCTCTTCGAGGACATCCCGTACGTCCGCGGCGAGGCGACCGGCGCTCCCCTGGTGGGCGGCGCCCTGGCCACCCTGGAGTGCCGCACGGAACAACGCGTGGAGGCCGGCGACCACGTCCTGGTCATCGGCCGTGTCCTGACCGCGTCCCTGCCGAGCGCGGACGGCGGCCCGCTGCTGTATTTCCGGGGGCGTTACCGGCAGGTGGGGTGAACGCCCGAAAAACCGTGGCCGCCGCCGGACGTCCGGCTTAGGGTCCCCGGATGACAGCGACGCCCGCACTCCATCTCGAAGAGGTCACGTCCCGGACCATCGAGGCCGCGATCGCCGTACGGGTCCGCCCCGAGCAGGAGCACGCGGTCTCCCCGGTGGTGAAGTCGCTCGCGGAGGCGTACGTCCATCCCGGCGTCGCCTGGCCCCGGCTGATCGTGGACGGCGACCGTCCGGTGGGCTTCCTCATGGCCTTCTTCGGCATCGACTGGAAGGAGGACGGCACCCTGATCCGCTCCGGACTGTGGCGGCTCAACATCGCGGCCGGGGAACAGGGCCGGGGCTACGGCCGGTTCGCCGTGGAGTCCGTCGCGGCCGAGCTGCGCCGCCGGGGCGAGGAGGAGATGTACGTCACCTGGCACCCGGGACCGAACGGCCCCGAGGGCTTCTACCTGGGGCTCGGCTTCCGGCCGAACGGGGAGACCAGCGGAGGACAGACCGTGGGAGTGCTAAAGCTTCCCTGAGCCGGGGCGGTGGGGGCGGCCGGCCTCTAGGCAGCCGATCAGGGCGGCGGTCGAGGCGGCTCGTCAAGGCGGCCGGTCAGCGCGGCGGTCGAGGCGGCCGGTCAGCGCGGCGGTCAAGGCGGGCCGTCACCCCCAGTCGCGGCCCTGACGTCCCCGCTTGGTGTCCGAGCGTTGTTTCTTCTCGCGCAGGCGGCGTTCGTTGATGCCGCGCGGGATGCGGGTGGCGCGGCGCGGCTTGGGCGGCGGGGCCGTCGCCTCGGCCAGCAGCGAGGCCAGGCGTACGGCGGCGGTCTCGCGGTTGCGCCACTGGGAGCGGTGCTCGGAGGCGCGGACGGTGACGACTCCGTCGACGAGCCGCCCGGCCAGCTTGGCCAGCGCCCGCTGCTTCCACACCTCGGGCAGGGCCTCGGTGCGGGCGAGGTCGAACCGAAGCTCGACCTGGGTGTCGCTGGTGTTGACGTGCTGCCCGCCCGGCCCCGACGACCGCGAGAAACGCCAGATGAGCTCGGCCTCGGGGAGCGAGACCGAGCCGCGGATGAGATAGGGACCGGACATGGTGTCCATGTTCCCGCCCCTGACCAGTCCACGTCACCCGAATATCTCTTGGTAAAGAAAGTAAAGAGACGGGGAACCTTGGCCACCCCTCACCGCGTTCAAGGAGGTAGCTGTAGCTTCGTGCCCGTTACATAACGAGGGAAGGGACTCCCAACAATGGCTGTAAGCCTGTCCAAGGGTGGCAACGTCTCGCTCACCAAGGAGGCACCGGGCCTGACCGCCGTCACCGTGGGCCTCGGCTGGGACGTCCGCACCACCACCGGCACGGACTTCGACCTCGACGCCTCCGCGATCGCGGTCAACCCGCAGGGCAAGGTCTACTCCGACGCCCACTTCGTCTTCTTCAACAACAAGCAGACCCCGGACCAGACCATCGTCCACACCGGTGACAACCGCACCGGCGAGGGCGCGGGCGACGACGAGGCGATCAACGTCAACCTCGCGGGCCTCCCCGCCGACGTCGACAAGATCGTCTTCCCGGTCTCGATCTACGACGCGGAGAACCGCTCGCAGAACTTCGGCCAGGTCCGCAACGCCTACATCCGCATCGTCAACCAGGCGGGCGGCGCCGAGATCGCGCGCTACGACCTCTCGGAGGACGCGGCCACCGAGACGGCGATGGTCTTCGGCGAGCTGTACCGCAACGGCGCCGAGTGGAAGTTCCGCGCGGTCGGCCAGGGCTACGCCTCCGGCCTGGTCGGCATCGCCCAGGACTTCGGCGTCAACGTCTGAGAACACCACGCCGTACACCACGCAGAACCCGAACCCCCGGCTGCGGCCGGGGGTTTCGGCGTGTTGCGCGGCACGGGGGCGGTCGGCCGACGAACGCGTGGCGGCCGGGTGGCCGGGTGGCCAGGCGGCAGGTGGCCGGGTGGCAGGTGGCCGGGACCTTCGAGCGAGGGCCAGAAATGCCGCGCCCCGGCACGGTAGGTTGCCCGCGTGCTCCTGACCTCCCTCGCGCTCACCCCGGACCACGACATCCCGGCCGCCCTCCTCACCGAACTCACCGCGCTCTACGCCGACAACCGCGAGTTCCAGGCCCTCAGCGGCGACTTCCCGGATCCGGACGACATCCGCCCGGAGCAGGTCGCGGCCGCGCTCGCGGAGGAACTGGCGCACCCGGACGTGGAGGTGCTACTCGCCCGCAGCGAGGGCCGGCTGGTCGGCATCGCGATCACGCTCTCCCACCACCCCGACCCGGCCGACCCGGACCCGTGGATCGGCCTGCTGATGGTGGCGGCGGACGTCCACCGCCGGGGCCACGGACGCGAGTTGGCGTCGCTCGTGGAGGACCGCTTCCGCTCCGCGGGCCGCACCGCCGTACGCCTCGCCGTCCTCGACGGCAACGATCGCGCCCTCGCGTTCTGGACGGGCCTCGGCTACCAGCCGCTCACCCACCGCCGGGACCTGCGGAAGGGCCGCCCCTGCGCGGTGCTGCGCAAACCGCTGCGCACCCCGCGCCGCGCGGCCCGGGTCGCCGTACTGGATCCGGACGGCGCGGTCTTCCTCTTCCGTTACGACAACGTCGAGATCGGCGTGCACTGGTTGCTGCCCGGGGGCGGCCTGGAGGCGGACGAGAGCCCACGCGAGGGCGCCCTGCGCGAACTGCGCGAGGAAACCGGCTGGACGGACCTCGAACCGGGCCCCCTGCTGTGCACGTGGGAACGCCGATTCACGTACGGCGGCGTCCCCGTCCACCAGCACGAGCACATCTACGTCGCCCACGGCCCCCGCCGCGATCCGGCCGGCCCGCACGTCGCCGCCGTCCACACCGACGAAGGCATCCTGGCCTGGCGCTGGTGGACCCGGGAGGAGCTGGCCCAGGCACCCGAACCGGTGTTGCCGCCCGAACTGGCGCGGCTGCTGGACGAGTCGGAGTAAACCCCGTCAGCCGTCGGGTCAGCCGTGCGACGGCCTCCCCTCCCCGTACAGCCACTCCCTCCAGATCCCGGTGAAGTCCTTGCCGGGTGCCTTCTTCTCGACGTACGCGGTGAAGTCGGCGGTGTCCGCGGTGCCGTGGCGGCGGGTGGCGGCCCAGCCCTGGATGATGTCGTAGAAGGTGTCGTCGCCGACCGTCTGCCGGATCTTGTGCAGGACCATCGCGCCGCGCTCATAGACCGGGGGGTCGGAGATGTGCGCGGCGCTCGCCGGCTTCGCGGGCGGGAAGGACCAGAGGTCCTCGTCCTCGCCTTGGTCGTAGAGCGCGTGGAAGGTCTGCTGGGCGCTGTCGCCGCCGTGGTCCTCGGCCCACAGCCACTCCGCGTACGTGGCGAAGCCCTCGTTGAGCCACATGTCCCGCCAGGTCTTCGGGGTGACCGAGTTGCCGTACCACTGGTGGGCGAGTTCGTGGACGAGGGTCGCGGTGTCGGGCGGGCCGGGGAAGACGGGCCGGTTCTGGGTCTCCAGGGCGTATCCGGCGTCGTCGGCCCGGTCGACGACGGCTCCCGTGGAGGAGAAGGGGTAGGGGCCGAAGTTGTCCTCCGCCCACTTCATGATCTCGGGAATCCCGGCGAGCACCTTCCGGCTCGCCCCGGCCTGCGTCGGATCCACGGCCACGTACACGGGCAGGCCGGAGGGGGTGGTGGAGCGGGGGATGTCGTAGCGCGTGATGTCGTAGCGGCCGACGGCGAGCGTGGCGACGTAGCTCGCCATGGGTTCGGCGGTGTGCCAGGTGTAGGTCGTACGGTTCCCGCTGGTCGTCTCGCGCGTCAGGTCTCCGTTGGAGACGGCCTGCAGGCCCTTGGGCACGGTCACGGTGAGGTCGTAGGACGCCTTGTCGGAGGGGTGGTGGTTGCCGGGGAACCACGTCATGGATCCGGTGGGCTCGCCCAGGGCCAGTGCCCCGTCGGCCGTGCGCAGCCAGCCCTCCTGGGAGCCGTCCGGATCGGTGATCGTCTCGGGGGTGCCGGAGTAGCGGACGGTGACGTGGAACGTCTCGCCCTTGTCGAGGTCGTCGTGCGGGCGGACGGTGAGTTCCTGGCCGGTGCGGTGGAAGCGGGCGGGCCGGCCCCCGACGGTGACGCTCTCGACGTCCAGGCCCTTGAGGTCCAGGTCTAAGGCGGAGAGGTCCTGCGTGGCGCGGGCGGTGATGACGGCCGTACCGGACAGCCGGGCTGGGGCCGGGTCCGCGTCCGGATCCGCGTCCCGGTCCGCGTCCGGGTCCGGGTCCGGGTCCGCGTCGTAGGCGAGGGTGAGGTCGTAGTGCGTGACGTCGTAGCCGCCGTTGCCCGCCTTCGGGAAGTACGGGTCGCCGACACCGGAGCCTCCGGGCTTGCCGTGCGCTCCCCCGCCGCACGCGGTCAGGGCCAGAGCGAGGGCGAGGAGGAGCGACGCAAAGGCCGGGGCGAAGACCGGGACAACCGGCGCGGATCGGGACACGGCTGTGATCCTATGAGAATCCGCGTGACACCATCACGTACGTGCTCGACATCGGCTACGCCCTCTCCAACCGCTTCCCGGACCCCCCGCAGACCGACTACCGCCGCGCGGACGTCCACGCCCTGCGGCACGACCTGTTCTGCGGTGACGTCTACCTCGCCGACACCAAGGCCGACCGGGAGCTGTCCACAGCCTGGGGATGGGTTCCGGTGCTCGACTTCGCGTGGGCCCTGTGCGACATCGTCGAGCGCGTCGACCGCGACCCGGCCGGGTCCCGCGCCGCCCGCCCCCAGCGCGCGGAACTGGACTTCACCGAGTCCACCGACCGCATGCTCTTCGAGCGCCGCTTCGGCTGGGTCGACATCGAGGCCGACTGGATGCCGGTGGAGGAGCCACCGCTGACCTTCTCCCACGCCGAACTGCGGCGCGAGGCCCGCGACTTCCTCCACGACCTCATCGCCGACCTGACCGACCTCCACGACGACCTGGCCGAGAACCCGGCGATCTGGACCCTGCAGGCCCGCTTTCCCCGGGTGTCCTGAGTCCGGGGTCTTCTGAGAACGGGGGGTTCGGTCCTTGCCTATCCCTCCACCCGAATCCCCAGCGCCCCCGCCAAAACCGGTGCCAGATCCAGCAGTTGGGCCGGGCTGATCACCGCCCCCGCCAGCCGGTCCACCCCGCGCGCGATCTCCAGCGAGGCCACGCCGCGCAGGTCGACGTCTCTCAGCGTCGCCGCGTTGAGGTCGACGCCCTTCAGCGTGCAGTCGACGAACTCCACCCGCTCCAGACGGGCGCCGCCGAAGTCCGGCTCGACCAGGACGCAGCTCTCGAAGACGACGTCTCTGAGGCGGGCGGAACGCAGGTTCAGGTAGTCGATCTTGCCGCCGCGGATCAGGACCCGCTCGAGCACCGCCCCGTGCAGTTGCACCCCGCCCATGCGGGCGTCGATCACCTCGACGTCCCGCAGGGTCGCCTCGGCGAGGTCGGTGCCGACGCCGCGCGGGCCGGTGAGGACCGAGTCCAGGACCCGTGCCCGCGTCAGCCGGGTCTCGTCCAGCGCGCACCCCGTCAGCGCGCAGTCCATGAAACGGGCACCCCCGCCGTCCTGCCCGACGAGGTCCACCTCCCGGAACTCCAGCCCGTCGTAGTCCCCGTCCGGCTCCAACTCCCCGCCGTACGGCTCCAGCGGAGGCAGCCGCACCTCCGGCCGCCGCGCCGCCTTCACCCCGCCCGCGCCGGCAGCCTTGCCCACCACACCGCTCCCACCGGACCCACCCGTCCCGCCCACCGCTCTCCTCGCCATGCCCCCATGCTGCACCCCGCCACTGACAACCGTCCTGACCTGCGAAGGGGCACACCCATGTCACATTCCGTCCGCCTCAGGAGTCGTACGCAGAGAAAGGTGAGAAAGCGACCCCGAACCCGAGGGAGACCACAGACATGCACCGCATCACCGTCATCGGCGGCGGCTTCGCCGGACTGACCGCGGCCATCACCGCAGCCGAGGCGGGCGCCAAGGTCACCGTGCACGAGGCCCATCACACCCTCGGCGGGCGGGCCCGTACCGCCGAAGGGCCGTACCGGACGAACGAGGGCCCGCACGCCCTCTACAACGGCGGCCCCCATTGGGCCTGGCTCCGGCAGCGGGACCTGATCGGACCGCTCGCGCCCCTCCCCGCGCTGGAGGCGACCCGGCTACGGCTGCGCCACCAGGGCACCCTGCGCCGCACCCCGCCCTTCGCGATGCTCAAGCTGCTGCGCCGCAGTGCCCGCGAGGCACCCGTCGACGTCGACTTCCTGACCTGGGCCACCGAGCAGGCCGGCGAGGAGGCCGCCCGGGCCGCCGCCCACTACTGCGCCGTCGCCCTGTTCCACCACGACCCGGGCGCCCTGTCCGCCGCGTTCGTGCAGGAACGGCTGCGCCGCGCCACCAAGCTCCCGCCCGAGGCCCACTATCCGCGCGGCGGCTGGGGCGCGCTCATGGACCGGATGGCCGCCCGGGCCTGGAACCTGGGCGTCCGGATGGAGACGCTGTCCCGCGTCGACACCCTCCCCACCGACACCCCCGTCGTCGTCGCCACCTCCCTGGACGCCGCCCGGCGACTCCTCGGCGACGACTCGCTGACGTGGCCGAGCGGCCGTACGACACTCGTCGACCTCGCTGTGCGCACCCGGCGCGGGGACGCCTTCGCCGTCGGTGACCTCGACTCCCCCGGCTGGATCGAACGGTTCACCGCCCAGGACCGGTCCCTCGCCCCCGCCGGCGAGCAGCTCGTCCAGGGCCAGATCCCCATCGGCCCGCACGAGACCAAGGCGGACGGCGTCGCACGCGCCGAACAGCTCCTCGACCTCGCCTTCGAGGGCTGGCGCGAGCGCGTCACCTGGCGGCGCGAAGCGGTCTCGAACGGCCGTACCGGCGCCGTCGACCTCCCGGGCACCAGCTGGCGCGACCGGCCGGCGATCGACCGCGGCGACGGCGTCTGTCTCGCCGGCGACCAGGTCGCCGCCCCGGGCGTGCTGTCCGAGGTCTCCTTCAACAGCGCCCTCACCGCGGTCTCGCTCGCCCTCGGCCGGCACACCCTTGACCTCAAGCAAGCTTGAGGTTGAAGAGTGGTCGGTGACCTGCCCGCCGAGAACGCCACGTCCGATGGGGGACCTCTATGCACGCCATCCGTCTGCACACCTTCGGACCGGCCGAGAACCTGACCTACGAACAGGTCGACGACCCGGCACCGGGGCCCGGCCAGATCCGTATCGCCGTACGAGCGGCCGGTGTCCACCTCCTGGACACCGCCCTGCGCGAGGGCATGCGGGGCCCCCTGCCCGAACCGCCCGCCCTGCCCACGATCCCCGGCCGGGAGGTCGCCGGCACGGTCGAGTCCCTCGGCGACGGCGTCGCCGGCCTGTGGCTCGGCAAACGCGTGGTCGCCCACCTCGGGTTCGCCCCGGGAGGCTACG
Organism: Streptomyces violaceoruber; assembly: GCA_000720805.1. Classification (GTDB taxonomy): domain Bacteria; phylum Actinomycetota; class Actinomycetes; order Streptomycetales; family Streptomycetaceae; genus Streptomyces; species Streptomyces cellulosae_A. Next base: position 27,225 of record JODI01000099.1, on the reverse strand, counting down.
CCGAACTCGCCGTCACCGACGTCGACCGCGCCCACGAGATCCCGGCCGGCCTCGACTTCGCCGAAGCCGTCACCATGATCGGAACAGGACGTACGACCATGGGAATCCTGCAGTTCGCGGAGCCGGGGCCGCAGGACGTGGTCGTGATCCCGGCCGCCGCCGGCGGCATCGGCACCCTGCTCGTGCAGCACGCCAAGAACGCCGGAGCCACCGTCATCGGCCTCGCCGGCGGCCCGGACAAGGCGGCCCGCGTCGAGAAGAACGGCGCCGACCTCGCCGTCGACTACAAGCAGCCGTCCTGGCCGGACACCGTCCGCGCGTATCTGGACGGGCGGACCGCCACCGTCGTCTTCGACGGCGTCGGCGGTGACGTCGCCCGCGAGGCCGTCGCAATGCTCGGACCCGACGGCCGGCACATCGTGTTCGGCTGGTCGGGCCAGGGCCCGCACGACGGCACGCCCTACCTCGTCGACGGCCTCTCCGAGCAGGTCCTCGGCCCCGTGATGATGCGGAAGGCCGGCGGCCCCAACCCCGTACGCACCCTCGAACTGCGCGCCCTCACCGAGGCTGCCGCCGGCCGCCTCACCCCCGCCGTGCAGCGCTTCCCGCTCGCCGAGGCGGCCGCCGCACACCACGCCCTGGAGACCCGGCACGGCATGGGGGTCCCCCCGCTCGAGCGAAGTCGAGAGTGGGGGAGTGCGTGCCGGGCGTCGCGACGCCGCGGAGATCCATCAGAAGGGCCCTAACCCCTCCGAGCAGCGAACGCCTCCCTCGGATTCCACGCTTCCCCCCGCCCCCGCGTCACCGGATGACAGGCGAACCCGATCAACAACGCCACGAAATGCCCGAGATCGGTGAACGTCCGCCCCACCACCAGCGGCACCCCGTACACGAGCAGCACCGCCACCACATACCCGTACCGCCACGGCCGCGCGATCCGGTACACCAGCACGCCCACCACACCGGCCAGCGCGTAACTCACCCCGATGTCCAACGTGTCCGCCGTCGACGCCGGCGCCCGCCCGTCCCACATCGCCACCAGCACCGCACCCTCACTGACCAGCGACGCCAGCACATGCGCCGTCACACACACCACCAGCCAGCGCACCGTCCCAAGCCAACGCTCCGCCGGCGCGTGAAAGACGCTGTAGAGAAAGACCTGCGGCAGCCACTTCCCGCCGTCGATCAACAGCGCACTCGCGACCAGAGCCCGGCCCGGGTTCTCCGACAGCCCCCGGATGTTCGTCGACCGCTCCAGCAGGAACTCCCGCTCGAAGTCCGGGGACATGTGATGCACCGCGACCGTCGTCACGAACAACAACGCCAGCCAGACATACGTCCCCGGCGCACCACGGACGTACCTCACCACCCGGTTCCGGCGCCCACCCGTCCACATGAGCCGATTCACGCACGCCAGTATCGTCCCGTACGTGATCGACATCCCGCACGCACTGGCCGCAGCTCAGGAGAAATACAACGGCACCACCGGACGTGACTTCATCGCCCGCCTGCCCCACCTCGCCGAGGACTTCCTCGACCGCTGGGACCTGAAGCTCGACGGACGCCCCATGCACGGCGTCTCCGCCCTCGTCCTCCCCGTCCTGCGCCGCCCGGACCACACCCCCGCCGTCCTCAAACTCCAACTCCCCGACGAGGAGAGCAGAGGCGAACCCATCGCCCTGCGCGCCTGGAACGGCGACGGAGCGGTACGCCTCCTCGACCACGACGAACCCACCGGCACCATGCTCCTGGAACGCCTCGACCCCACCCGCATGCTGTCCCAGCACCCCGACACCCACGAAGCCGCCGCCGTCATCGCCCGGCTCCTGGCCCACCTCACCACCACTCCCGCACCACCCGGCCTGCGCCACCTCGGCGACATCACCCAGGCCATGCTCGCGGAGACCCCCCAGGCCCTCACCCAGGTCCCCGACCCCGAGACCCGCCGCCTCCTCGCCGACTGCGCCGCCGCCGTACGCGAAGTCGCCACCGACCCCGGCGACCGCCTCCTGCACTGGGACCTCCACTACGAGAACGTCCTCGCCGCGGACCGTGCCCCCTGGCTCGCCATCGATCCCAAACCCCTCGCCGGCGACCCCGGCTTCGAACTCCTCCCCGCTCTCTACAACCGCTTCGACCCCACCGACATCCGGCACCGCTTCGACACCATGACCGACATCCTCACCCTCGACCCCGCCCGGGCCCGCGCCTGGACCCTCGGCCGAGTCCTCCAGAACTGCCTCTGGGAGATCAAGGACGGCCGCCCCCCGCAACCGGAACAACTCGAAATCGCCAGACGCCTACGCGGCACCGGCGACCAGAACCTGTCCCTCTGACCTGACCTGACCTGACCTGGCATACGGCGCGGGAGCGGGTCCCCGTGTCACTTCCGCCAGAACAGGTGATGCGTCACACCGCTCGGGCTGGGCACCACATCACAGTGGAACCGGTCGAGCAGCTCATCGGGTGACTCCCACAGTCGCAGACCGGACCCGAACTTCAGCGGCGAGACCGCCACGTGAAGGGTGTCGACGAGATCCGCGTCGAGGAACTTCCGGATGGTGGTGACCCCTCCGCCGAGCCGGACGTCCTTGCCCCGCGCCGCCTCGCGCGCCTGCTCCAGAACCGTGGCCGGGTCGCCGTCGACGAAGTGGAACGTGGTGTCGGAGAGCGTGAAAGAAGGACGCTCGTGGTGGGTCATGACGAACACCGGGGTGTGGAACGGCGGCTCGTCCCCCCACCAGCCACGCCACTCGAGGTCCCGCCACGGTCCCCGCTGCGGCCCGAACTTGTTGCGGCCCATGATCTCGGCGCCGATGTTGTTGGCGAAGTCCCGGGTGAGATAGTCGTCCAGGCCCCGATTCCCTCCCGGTTCGGTGCGGTTTGGCCAGCTCGCCGTCGCCCGGGCCCAGGCGAAAAGCCTCTCGGGATCGACATGGCCGAACGGCCTCTCGAAGCTCTGGTCCTCACCGGCACCGATGCCGTCACTGGAGACGTTGAAGTTCTGCACCCTCAGCAGCTGAGCCATGGATTCCTCCTGAGTCGTCGACAACGATGATGAGACTCTCCCGACCCAGAAAACTCATCGCCGCGCCCGCCCGCACGGCCGACACCGCACGGTCGCCACCCCCGACCGGCGACGATCGCATGCATGCCCGACTTCGGAGTACGGCTGTTCGACCACCCCGGGCACCCCCTGTGACCTCCGCGCTCACCGCACTAGCGTTACCCCATGATCCGACCCGCCACCCCCGCAGACGTCCCCGCCCTCCACACCCTGATCCGCGAACTCGCCGACTACGAAAAGGCGTTGGAGGAAGCGAAGGCAACCCCCGACCAACTCCACGAGGCCCTCTTCGGCCCCCACCCCGCAGCCCACGCCCACATCGCCACGGACGACACCACCGACGAACCCGTCGGCTACGCCATCTGGTTCCTGAACTTCTCCACCTGGCGCGGAGTCCACGGCATCCACCTGGAAGACCTCTACGTCCGCCCCACCGCCCGAGGCGCCGGCCACGGCAAGGCCCTCCTCACCGAACTGGCCCGCCTCTGCGTCGAACGCGGCTACGCCCGCCTCGAATGGGCCGTACTCAACTGGAACACCCCGACGATCGCCTTCTACGAATCCATCGGCGCCCGCCCCCAAAGCGAATGGACGACCTACCGCCTCACGGACGAAGCCCTCACCGCCCTCGGAACCGGCACACCAGGAACGGGAAATGACCTCCCATGACCTTCATCCCGGACCTGGTTCGGCTACGGGTTCACGAAGGGCGATGAGCACGTTCGTTCCGAGCCCGAGTCGTACCGCCAGAACGGTCGTACCAGAACCGCGGTGGCCGGAACCAGGGCCAGGCACACGAAGGCGCTGCCCGACGGCACAGCCCGGAAACGCCAGAAAGCCGCGCCACGATGAACGACCCGCGTAACGGGCAACCCACCCGCAGGCACACCGAGCGGCCGGTCACAAGCGCGTCGCCACGCGGATCAGGTCGGCGACCGCGCGAAGCCGGCTCTGCGACGGCCAAGCGATCACCGTAGTCACCGGCGGAGCATCCAGGACCGGCACGGCGGCGAGATCACGGCACAGGCCGGTACCGGCGGACTCGGGGACGATCACAGTGGTACGGCCGAGCGCGATCAACTGGAACAGCTGCGTGAGGTTCCGTACCTCTGCCCCTGGTCCCTCCGGGTAACTGCCGTCATCACCGCGCCGGCGGGCCATCGGCGGCTCCGGCAATCCGGTGACCTCGGCCACCCGGATCCGTGAACGGCCGGCCAGCGGGTGAGAGACGAGCAGGATCGCCACCTGCCCCTCGGTGCACAGAATCTCGGTGCCGAGTCCAGCCGTCGAATCGCCGCGTCACCAACACGATGCTGCCGCTACTGCGCCACTCGGCACACCCGCGCATCGTCAACCAGTCCAGCCATGTCGGCTCCCTGACCCTGCAGACCACGCCCGGGTTCCGGGTGCTGAGGGCGGAGAGGTTCGCTGGGGCGCTGGAGGGCCTGGGCAGCAGGAAACCCAGGCCAGAAACGATCCTGACCTGGGCTTTTCTCGCGGAGCCCCCTGTCGGATTCGAACCGACGACCTGCTCATTACAAGTGAGCTGCTCGTTCCAGCTGAGCTAAGGAGGCAGCGCGTGCAACGCCGCACGCGAAGGCGCCACCACTGTACACAGAGACCATTTCCCCAAGCCATGAAGTTCCCCTCTCACGCGCCCGAAAAACCGTGCGTAACCATCCGTGCACGCGTTCGTTGACCGATCTGACGTGCCGTTCCGAAGATCGGATCGTCGGGGCGGTGGGCTTGTGCCGAGTGTGGTGTGCTCCAGGCAGGAAGCTTGAAGCGAGCTCAAAAGGTGCTGCTCTGCCCTGGCCAAGCATGGCCAAAAGTGCGGTGCTCTGCCCCGCTCGAAAATTTCCGCGAAGTTCACATGTCCCGGAGTACTGACAGCCGGGCGAACGCCAGGTACCGTCCTGACCCAGTTCACGCGTGTGGACTACACCACCCTGGGCATGCCCGGGGCGGCTCACCACCTTCCTACAACGGATCGTCCGGCACGTTCCTGCCGGTAGAAGGGGGCCCTTCACCATGGCCACTGTCTCGTTCGACAAGGCGACCCGGATCTACCCGGGTTCCACGAAGCCCGCCGTCGACGCCCTTGAGATCGACATCGAGGACGGGGAGTTCCTCGTCCTGGTCGGTCCGTCGGGTTGCGGCAAGTCCACCTCGCTCCGGATGCTCGCGGGGCTCGAGGACGTGAACGCCGGCGCCATCCGCATCGGTGACCGCGACGTCACGCACCTGCCGCCGAAGGACCGGGACATCGCCATGGTGTTCCAGAACTACGCGCTGTACCCGCACATGACCGTCGCCGACAACATGGGCTTCGCGCTCAAGATCGCCGGCGTCAACAAGGCGGAGATCCGGCAGAAGGTCGAGGAGGCCGCGAAGATCCTCGACCTCACGGAGTACCTGGACCGCAAGCCGAAGGCGCTCTCCGGTGGTCAGCGTCAGCGTGTCGCGATGGGTCGCGCGATCGTGCGTGAGCCGCAGGTGTTCCTCATGGACGAGCCGCTGTCCAACCTGGACGCCAAGCTCCGTGTGTCGACGCGTACGCAGATCGCGTCGCTGCAGCGTCGTCTGGGCATCACCACCGTCTACGTCACCCACGACCAGGTCGAGGCCATGACGATGGGTGACCGGGTGGCCGTGCTGAAGGACGGTCTGCTGCAGCAGGTCGACTCGCCGCGCAACATGTACGACCGGCCCGCCAACCTCTTCGTCGCCGGCTTCATCGGCTCGCCCGCGATGAACCTGGTCGAGGTCCCGATCACCGACGGTGGCGTGAAGTTCGGCAACTCCGTCGTCCCGATCAACCGCGACGCCCTGAAGGCCGCCTCCGACAAGGGTGACACGACCGTCACCGTGGGTGTCCGCCCGGAGCACTTCGACATCGTCGAGCACAACGGTGCCGCCGCCTCCGCCCTGTCGAAGGACACCGAGGACGCTCCGGCGGGTCTCGCGGTCTCCGTGAACGTCGTCGAGGAGCTCGGCGCCGACGGCTACGTCTACGGCAGCGCCAAGGTCGGCGACGACCTCAAGGACCTGGTCGTCCGCGTCAGCGGCCGCGCGGTCCCGGACAAGGGCGCCACGCTGCACGTCGTGCCGCGGCCGGGCGAGACCCACGTGTTCTCGACCTCCACGGGCGAGCGTCTCTCCGACTGAGTGCGGGTGGCACGATCCCGGGTGATTCACCCACGTTGACGAAGAGGGCCTCGCAGGCTGCTGCGGGGCCCTTCTCGTTGTCGACAAATACCCCGGCAGACCGGTCATTTCGGGCGGCGGCGTCAACCCGCTACCCAGAAAAAGGCACCTCTTCATCCCCCGAACCGGTGACACAATGTCGCCAAATCATCACCCCACGCTACCCTCACACGCGTGAAGTACTCCACTAACCAACAGACGCGACGCGGCCGGGGCCCCGCCCGCCGGATCGGCCGCTCCCTCGCCCTCGTCCTGCCCGTCGTCCTGGTGCTCTCCGGGACCCTCGCGGTCACCCGGGTCAACTGGTCGGGGGATTCCTCGAACTCGGTGCTCACGGCGTCGGACGCCACCCTGTCGGACGCCAGGCCCGCAGCGCCCCGCGCCCCGCAGGACGTGCTGCGGGACCAGCTCCTGACCGAACTCCAGGAGAAGGACCCGGGTGTCGCGCTCACGCACCTCCAGGAGGCCGTCAACGGCCGTCCCAAGCTGGCCGGGCACTGCACGTCCATCGCCAGGGCGCTGGGCCGTGCCGCGGTCCGCGTGTACGGGCCCACGCGCGCGCAGTCGTACGCCCGCCCGGTGTGCGACACGTCCTTCGCGTCGGGCGTCGCGGCGGCACACAGCTGAGCGCGTCCCCTGCCTTCCCTCGGGAGACCCGGCAGCCCACCGGAAGGAGGTAACGGCTGATTAAGGAAAGGTTGCCGGAACCAGCACCGGGCGGGACGCACCGTACAGTTCGATTCATGACCGATCCGAACGCCGCGTCCCGCCCCGTTCAAGCCGTCGTCCTGGCCGGGGGCCAGGGTTCCCGGCTGCGCCCCTACACCGACGACCGGCCCAAGCCGATGGTCGAGATCCCCGGTACGGGGACTCCGATCATCGGCCATCAGCTCGTCTGGCTCGCGGAAGAGGGCGTGACGGACGTGGTGATCAGCTGCGGCCATCTCGCCGACGTCCTGCAGAAGTGGCTGGAGTCCGCGGATCTGCCGGTGAACGTCACGACCGTCGTCGAGACGGAGCCGCTGGGCCGTGGCGGCGGCCTCAAGTACGCCGCCGCGCACCTGCCCCACCCGGACCGCCCCTGGTATGCCACCAACGGCGACATCTGGACCCGTTTCTCGCTGCGTGACATGGCGGACTTCCACGCCGAGCGTGACGCGGTCGCGACCCTCGCGCTGGCGCGGCCGCGGATTCCGTGGGGGGCGGTGAAGACGGACGGCTTCGGGCACATCACCGACTTCATCGAGGCGCCGCCGTCGACGTTCGAGATCAACGCGGGCGTCTACGTCTTCTCACCGGGGTTCGTGGAGTTGCTGCCCGAGCGGGGGGACCATGAGCGGACGACGTTCCCGCATCTCGCGCGGGAGCGACGGCTGGCCGGTTTCCCGATTCCGCAGGGTGCGTACTGGCGGGCCATCGACACGGCGAAGGATCTGACGGAGGCGGCCAAGGAGTTGGCCGCGATGGGGCGGTAGCAGGTATCCGGTATCCGCCGGCGAGTTTCGTTCGCCGGTGGACGCCGGCAGGTAGCGCAAGCAGGCATACGCCGACAGCTTTACGTCGATGGGGTCCCGCACTGTGAAGTGCGGGACCCCATCGACGTATGGGCCAAGAGGTGGTTCAGCCGGCGGGCGCGCCCAGGATTTCGCCCACCGGCGGGGTTACCCCAACAGGCCGCCCACCAGGCCCGGCTGGGAGGTCGAGTCTCCGCTGCCGGTGCCGCCTGTCGAGCCGCTGGAGGCGCTGCCGCCGGAGGTGGGTCCGGAGCTGGTGCTGGGGGCCTGCTGCTGGGCCGGGGAGGTCTGCTGGGGCGGGTCCTGGCCGCCGGTGCCCTGGGTCATGCTGGGCGCGCCGCCGCCGGTCGCGGTCCCGGTGTCGCGGGTGGCGCCCGGGGTGGTGGTGCCGACGGTCGGGCCGGCCGTTCCGGTGGTGGTGCTCCGGGTGGGCGGGACGGAGGCCGACGGGGTCGTCCGGTGGTGCTTGGCGGGGTGCCGCGGGAGGGGGGAGCCGGGCAGTTCGTTGCGTGGGGGCTCGCCGGGTCCGGGGACGACCACGCGGCCGGCGTCGCGGACGGCGCCGCCGAGCAGTGAGCCGATCAGCAGGGTGATGCCGGTGGCGACGGCGGTGATGAGGGCGCCGCGGCGCAGGACGTAGCGGCGCAGGTCCCAGATGTCGGCGCGGGGGCCGAGGCGGCGCCAGGCGCCGCCGGCGAGGCGGCCGTCGACGGAGTAGACGGGGGCGCCGGCGATGATCAGCGGGGACCAGGCGGCGAGGTAGATGATGTCGGGAGTGTCGTAGGCGGGGACGCTCTTCCAGCTGACGGTGACGAGGAGGGCGGCGGACAGTCCGGCGCCGACGACCGCGGCGACCCGCTGCCAGCAGCCCAGGATCGTGAGGACGCCCACGATGACCTGGAGGAAGGCGATGACCAGGCCGGCGCCGATGGGGTGCTGGAGGGCGAACTGGCGCAGTGGCTCGGCGACTTCCCAGGGGTGAAGGGTGTTGAGCCACTTCACCATGGAACCGCGTTCGCCGCCGTCGAAGTAGACGGGGTCGCAGAGCTTGCCCATGCCGGCGTAGATGGAGATGAAGCCGAGGAAGATGCGCAGGGGGAGGAGGACGACGCCGAGGTTCATGCGGCGGCCGGGGTAGTAGGCGTGCCGTGAGGGGTCGTCGCCGTGCGGCCTGCCGGGCCGGTCCTCGTCGGAGTCGGAAGGGGAGGCGGAGTCGGAGTCGGAGTCGGCTGCGCCGCGGTGGTCGTACTGCTCGTACTCCTCGTACTCCTCGCCGGTGTAGGCGGGTTCGTCGTAGGCGCTGCCCACGGTCCGCATGTGGGGCAGGAGGCGGGTGCCGTCGGTGCCGCCGTGGGTGCGCTGGGCGCCGACGACCGGGGTTTCGACGGTCTGGGCGAGGTCGCCATAACCGTCGTCGTAGCCGTCGTCTCGGTAGCCGTCGTTGCCGTAGCCGTCGGCGTAACCCTGGTCGCCGTAGCCGCCGTCGACGTCGACGCGGGGGATGACCTGGGTGGCTCCGGCGTCGGCGGTCGGGGCGGGGGCGGAGTCTTCGCCGTGGCCGACGCTGCCGCCCCGCACGGCCTGCAGCAGGCGGTGGGCGCCGGTGTCGTCGGGGGCGGACTTGCCGCTCCACACGACGGGCCGGCGGCGGGCGGCCGCGTTGACGCCCGGTCTGCCGGCCACGCCGGCGGCGGGCATGCGCGCGGTGTCCACGGTGGCGCTCAAGTGCCGTGCGATCCGCGGGGATTGGATGCGTCGGGTCGACGCGCCCAACTGCACGCGGAAGCTCACATGATTGACGATGACCTGCGCCGGATCGCTCGGCACCTTCACCATGCTCAGCGCGGGAGCGTCGTCGAATCCCGACGGGCCGTCCCCCGTGGGTGTGCGGGGTGTTCTGGTGTCCACACTCATCTAACCGAGGGACGTGTGGTTAGGACACTGCCTTGACCGGGGCTGGATCTGTCCGGTCTCCGTCAAGGTTGTCCTGGACGCCAGGAACACCCCGTGTGGGTGACTAGGTCGAAGACCCGTTCACGCCCGTCGCCGCGCCGCCTCGTAGAGCACGATCCCCGCGGCCACGCCGGCGTTGAGCGACTCGGCCCCGCCCGGCATCGGAATCCGCACCCGGTGGTCGCAGGTCTCGCTCACGAGGCGGGACAGGCCCTTGCCCTCGCTGCCGACGACGATGACGACCGGGCCGTCCAGCGCGGCCAGTTCGCCGACCTCGGCCTCGCCGTCGGCGGCCAGGCCGACGACCACGATGCCGGCCTTCTTGTACCCCTCCAGGGCGCGCGTCAGGTTGGTGGCGCGGGCGACGGGCGTACGCGCGGCCGTACCGGCGGACGTCTTCCAGGCACCGGCGGTCATGCCGGCCGCGCGCCGCTCGGGGACGACGACACCGTGGCCGCCGAAGGCGGAGACGGAGCGGACGACGGCACCCAGGTTGCGCGGGTCGGTGACGCCGTCGAGGGCGACGATGAGGGGGTCCTGACCGTCGTCGTAGGCGGCGCCGGCGAGGTCCTCGGGGTGGGCGTACTCGTACGGCGGCACCTGGAGGACGAGTCCCTGGTGGTTGAGGCCGTTGGTCATGCGGTCGAGTTCGGGGCGGGGGGCCTCCATGAGGTTGATCCCGCCGCGTTCGGCCGCGAGCTGGAGCGCCTCGCGGACCCGCTCGTCGTTGTCGATGAACTGCTGGACGTACAGCGTGGAGGCGGGCACGCCCTCGCGCAGCGCCTCGACGACCGGGTTGCGGCCGACGACCAGCTCGGACGCCGACTTGCCGCCACGGCCCCGGGGTGCGGGCCGGCGCAGCGTCTGCTTGGCCTTGGCGCCTGCGACGCGGTTCTTCTTGTGCCCCTTGCGCATCTCGGCGGGCGGGGTCGGGCCCTTGCCTTCGAGGCCCCTGCGTCGCTGGCCGCCGCTGCCGACCTGCGCGCCCTTCTTGCCGGACATGCGGCGGTTGTTGGCTGCCATGACCTACCTGTCTGTGAAAAGCGGTGAAGTACGTACGTCTATGCAGTGTGCCGCCCGGATGGCCGGGCGGCACAATCGATCAAGGAAGGGTCAGCGCGGGCCGAGGCTCCAGCGCGGCCCCTGCGGGCTGTCCTCGATGACGAGTCCGGACTGGTTGAGCTGGTCGCGGATGGCGTCCGCGGTCGTCCAGTCCTTGCGGGCGCGGGCGGCCTCGCGCTGGTCGAGGACGAGGCGTACGAGGCTGTCGACGACGCCGTGCAGGTCGTCCCCGCGGTCGGCCTCGCCGGCCCAGTGCGGGTCGAGCGGGTCCAGACCGAGGACGCCGAGCATGGCGCGGACCTCGGCGAGGCGGGCCACGGCGGCTTCCTTGTCGTCGGCGGCGAGCGCGCTGTTGCCCTGCCGGACGGTGGTGTGCACGACGGCGAGGGCCTGCGGGACGCCCAGGTCGTCGTCCATCGCCTCGGCGAAGGCGGGCGGCACGTCGGCGGCGGGTTCGACGGCTCCCCCGGCCTTCTCCACCACGCGCTGCACGAAGCCCTCGATCCGCGCGAACGCCGACTCGGCCTCGCGCAGGGCCTCCTCGCTGTACTCGATCATCGAGCGGTAGTGCGGGGTGCCGAGGTAGTAGCGCAGCACGATCGGGCGCCATGTCTTGACCATCTCGGAGACGAGGACCGAGTTGCCGAGCGACTTGGACATCTTCTCGCCGCTCATGGTGACCCAGGCGTTGTGCACCCAGTACCGGGCGAACTCGTCGCCGTAGGCCCTGGCCTGGGCGATCTCGTTCTCGTGGTGCGGGAAGATCAGGTCCAGGCCGCCGCCGTGGATGTCGAAGACGGAGCCGAGGTACTTGTGCGCCATCGCCGAGCACTCCAGGTGCCAGCCGGGCCGGCCGCGGCCCCACGGCGTCTCCCAGCTCGGCTCGCCCGGCTTGGCCGCCTTCCACAGGGCGAAGTCGCGGGCGTCCCGTTTGCCGGTCTCGCCCTCGCCGGAGGGCTGCAGCAGGTTGTCGAGCTCCTGGTTGGACAGGCTCAGGTACTCGGGGAACGACTTCACGTCGAAGTAGACGTTGCCGTCGGCCTCGTAGGCGTGGCCGCGCTCGATGAGGCCGCGCATCATCTCGACCATCTCGGTGATGTGGCCGGTGGCGCGCGGTTCGTACGTCGGCGGGAGGCAGCCGAGGGCGTTGTAGCCGTCGTTGAACGCGCGCTCGTTCTCGTAGCCGATGGACCACCAGGGGCGGCCCTGCTCGGCGGCCTTGGTGATGATCTTGTCGTCGATGTCGGTGACGTTGCGGATGAACGTGACGTCGTAGCCGCGGTACTGGAACCAGCGGCGCATGATGTCGAAGTTCAGGTAGGAGCGGATGTGCCCGATGTGCGGGGCCGCCTGCACGGTGGCACCACACAGGTAGATCGAGACACAGCCCGGCTGGAGCGGGGCGAAGTCACGGATCTGCCGGGCACTGGTGTCGTACAGGCGAATAGTCACGAGTCCAGGGTAGTAGGCGCGGGGCGATGCCCTGCGCCCCTTGCCGCCAAGGTGCACAGATTCGTGACGTCCGCCGGTTTCCTCGGCCGGTTTCGTCAGCCGGTCCGCACCACCAGCGCCGTCGCCACCGCCATCAGACCTTCGCCGCGTCCGGGGAAGCCGAGCCCGTCGGTGGTCGCGCCGGACACCGACACGGGGGCTCCGGCGGCCTCCGAGAGGATCCGCTGCGCCTCGTCCCGGCGCTTGCCGATCTTCGGGCGCGGTCCTACGACCTGTACGGCGACGTTGCCGATGGTGAAGCCCGCCTCGCGGACGATCCTCGCGGCCTCCGTGAGCAGGGTGACGCCGGAGGCGCCGGACCATTCGGGGCGTCCGGTGCCGAAGTGCTGTCCGAGGTCGCCGAGGCCGGCGGCGGAGAAGAGGGCGTTGCAGGCGGCGTGGGCGACGACGTCCGCGTCGGAGTGGCCGGCCAGGCCGGTGCCCTCGCCCTCCCACTTCAGTCCGGCGCACCACAGGTCGCGGCCTTCTTCGAAGGCGTGGATGTCGGTGCCGATGCCGACCCGGGGCAGCGGGTGGGCCGTCTCAGAAGCCATCGTTGAGCCTCCTGCGGGCCAGGACCGCTTCCGCGAGGACCAGGTCCAGCGGGCGGGTGACCTTGAAGGCCTCCTCGTGACCGGGCACGGCCACGACGGTCTCTCCGAGCTGCTCGATCATGCTCGCGTCGTCGGTGACGTTGTCGGTGACGGTCTCGTGGGCGCGGACCAGGGTGGCGCGGTCGAAGCCCTGGGGGGTCTGGACGGCGCGGAGGCGGGCCCGCTCGGGGGTGGCCACCACCGGCTCCGGGCCGCCCGGGGTCGCGGCCGGGTCGACTTCCTTCACGGTGTCCGCGAGCGGCAGCGCCGGGACGACGGCCACGGCACCTTCCCGTACGGCGTCGATGACGGCGTCGACGGTGTCGACCGGGACGAGGGGGCGGGCGGCGTCGTGGACGAGGACGGTGTCGTACTCGGGCGGCAGCGCGTCCAGGCCGAGCTTCACGGACTCCTGCCGGCTCTCGCCGCCCGGGACGACCAGGAAGTCCGTCCGCTCGGGCAGGGCGTGCACGTCGAGCAGCGACTTGACCTCGGCGGCGCCGTCGGGCGGGGCCACGACGACCACGAGGGAGACGGCCCGGGACGCGGCCAGCGCGCGGACCGCGTGGATCAGCATGGGCGTGCCGTTCAGCGTGCGCAGCGCCTTGGGTGCGCCGGGACCCAGGCGTACGCCCCGGCCGGCGGCCGGGATCACGGCGGCGGTGCGAGGAGTCGTACGGCCCTCTGCGGGCGAGGGGCGCGAAACGTCAGACATCGGTTCCTGTCAGGTCAGGTTTGTGTGCTCGGCCTTGGTGGGTATGGCCTCAAGCGTGCCGGGTACGACAGCTTGACCGGAACCCTTCCGTGACCCTGGTCGAGCCTGCTGCCCGGGCCCGGCACGCACAGTATCGGGGGAACCTTCCCGAGATGACCATGGGTGTGTGCCCGGCCGGAGCATGGGTACATGAGCGGCCGTGCGTACGTGACCAATGGGTACGAGAATGATGCGTACGTTGCTTCCGTGGCGTACGTGGCTCATGGGTGAGGCGTTGGAACGCGAACATGCCGCAGCGCCCGGCGACTTCTGCGTCATCGGGCACCGCGGCATTCAATGTGCTGAGCTGGGCGGGCTGCTTGCTGCGGCCTGCGTCGGCGTCAGGACGCGAGGACCTCGTCGAGCAGGGCCTCGGCCTTGTCCTCGTTCGTGTTCTCCGCGAGCGCGAGCTCGCTCACCAGAATCTGGCGGGCCTTGGCGAGCATGCGCTTCTCACCGGCGGAGAGTCCTCGCTCGCGCTCACGACGCCACAGGTCACGCACGACTTCCGCGACCTTGATGACATCGCCGGAGGCGAGCTTCTCCAGGTTTGCCTTGTAACGACGCGACCAGTTCGTGGGCTCCTCGGCGTACGGCGCGCGCAGCACCTCGAAGACCCGGTCCAGTCCGTCCTGACCGACCACATCACGTACGCCGACGAACTCCGCATTGTCCGCTGGCACACGTACCGTCAGATCACCCTGGGCGACCTTCAGCACCAAGTAGGTCTTGTCCACGCCTTTGATCTGGCGAGTTTCGATGGCCTCGATCAGCGCGGCCCCGTGATGGGGATAGACCACGGTGTCGCCAACCTTGAACGTCATGTGACAGGTACCCCTTCCGTGGCTATCCAGAGTAACACGGAAACCGCGTGTTCTGAATGGCGTTTTCGCAGGTCAGGGCGCATCTCGGGGCTTGACAACTGCGACAGGAACGTGCTTCGCCCGGCGAGCGGAAGAAAGTATTCGCAGGTGGGAGCGGCTGTCCGGGGGAGGTGAAACGCGTACGTTACACGCATCCGGAGGCACCCTCGAGCGGACGAACGTCCCCATATGTCCGCTTCCAAGCGTGCGACTTACGTTACTCCGTTCGGCGCGCGGAGTCGGGTACGGGACCAATCCGGAATTGATCAAGCGGGCCTCCGGGCACCCTGATGGTGATCAATTCCGGGCTTCATGGATTCCTCCACGGAAAATCCTCGGGGACACGCCGGGGACGCTTATGTGAATGCCTGACGATCGCCCGGCTCTATGTGACTCGAGAGACACTTGTGACGGCAGTGGCTGGACGGTACTCGCGCCGTACTTGAGCTGTCGTTGAGCTGTCCTTGCGCCGTCCTTGCGCCGTACTGAGGGAAGCGGAGCGGTAGGGGAGGGTCGGGTGCGGCCCGGTGGGAACGGCTCGATAGCCTGAGGCCGCTGACAGACACTTAGCGCGGCTTTACGGCCGCCTCGCTCGAGTCAAGGAGTTGCCGCCGCCGTGAGCAGCAGCCTTCGACGCGGTGCCCTCGCCGCCGCCGCCATCGCGTTCTCGATCGCCTCGCTCGCCGCGTGCGGCGCCGGCAACAACGCCCAGACCCTGGAGATCAAGCCGGACAACGCCGCCACGAGTGTGGGCCCCATCAAGCTGCAGAACATCGTGGTCATCACCCAGCCCAACCTCAAGGTGAAGGGCCCGGCGGTGATCTCCGGCACCGTGTTCAACAACGGCGACAAGCCCCAGACGCTCGACTCCGTCAGCGTCGCCGGCGGCGGCACCGCCAAGATCACGCCGGCGAAGGGCAAGGGCAAGCTGACCGTCCCGGCCGGCGGCTCCGTCGTCCTCGGCGGCAAGGGCAACGCCTCCGCCGCGCTGAAGGACGTCGGCCAGTCCGTCCAGGACGGCAACGCCCAGAAGGTCACCTTCACCTTCAGCAAGACCGGCGAGGTGAGCCTGAGCGCCTTCGTCGTCCCGGCCGACCACTACTTCACCGAGTGGGGTCCCACCGCGGTCGCGTCGACCCCGGGCGGCACGGGGAAGCCGAGCACCAGCCAGAAGCCGGGCGCGGGCGAGAGCACGTCGGGCTCCCCCAGCCCGTCCAACTCCCCCGCCGGGCCGGCCACCCCGACCGACGCCTCCTCCGCGAGCGTCACGCAGTCGCCGGCGGCGGGTCACTGAGCGGTCGTACCGCCACCGAGTCGTACCGCCACCGAGTGGCCGTACGGCGGACACGGCAGATACGGCGGAAGGGCGGGACCTCATCGAGAGGTCCCGCCCTTCGCCGTACGCCGTGCGCGAGGTGACGGGTCGGTCTACGGCTCAAACTTGTAGCCGAGGCCGCGGACCGTCACCAGGTAGCGCGGGGCACCCGGGTCCGGCTCGATCTTGGCGCGCAGGCGCTTGACGTGGACGTCGAGGGTCTTGGTGTCGCCGACGTAGTCGGCGCCCCAGACCCGGTCGATGAGCTGCATACGGGTCAGGACCCGGCCGGCGTTGCGCAGCAGCATCTCCAGGAGGTCGAACTCCTTCAGCGGAAGATCCACCTTGGAGCCGGAGACCGTGACCACATGGCGGTCGACGTCCATCCGGACCGGGCCCGCCTCCAGGGCCGCCGGGGTGACCTCCTCCGGCTCGCCGCGGCGGCGCAGGACGGCGCGGATGCGGGCGACCAGCTCGCGGGAGGAGAACGGCTTGGTGACGTAGTCGTCGGCACCTATTTCCAGGCCGACGACCTTGTCGATCTCACTGTCCTTGGCGGTCACCATGATGACGGGGACGTTGGAGCGGCCGCGCAGCTGACGGCACACCTCGGTGCCCGGCAGGCCGGGCAGCATCAGGTCGAGGAGGACGAGGTCGGCGCCGTTGCGCTCGAACTCGTCGAGTCCGTCGGGCCCGGTGGTCGCGACGGCGACCTCGAAGCCCTCTTTGCGGAGCATGTACGACAGGGCGTCGGAGAAGGACTCCTCGTCCTCGACGACGAGCACACGGGTCACGGAAGGACCTCCGGGGCGGGGAGCGGTTCGTAAGAGGATGAGTGGGGGGACGAGGGGGAGCTGGACCGGCCGGCCGCTTCGTCGAGGCCGCCGGGACGGTCAGTGCCGTCGGCACTGTCGACGCCGTCGAGGTCGGGATGCTGGTGCGCGCGGTCGCGGGCGGCACCCGCCTCCGGCAGCCGCAGGGTGAAGGTGGAGCCCTGTCCCTCGGCGCTCCACACGGTGACCTCCCCGCCGTGCGAGGCGGCCACGTGTTTGACGATGGCGAGGCCGAGGCCGGTGCCGCCGGTGGCACGGGAGCGGGCCGGGTCGACGCGGTAGAAGCGCTCGAAGATGCGCTCCTTGTCCTTGTCGGTGATCCCGATGCCCTGGTCGGTGACGGCGACCTCGATCATGTCACCGCCGGGCGCGTTCACCCGTCGGGCGGCTATGCCGACGCGGGTGCGGGCGGGCGAGTAGTTGACGGCGTTCTCGACGAGGTTGCCGAGGGCGGCGGCGAGCTGGCCGCGGTTGCCCCAGACATGCAGGTCGGCGCTGTCGCCCGGGCGGCGTGCGGCACTCTCCTGATCGGTTCCCGCGGACACCCCCACACTCGCCGCCATGGTGATCTGTTTGGTGCCGGCCTGGTGCCGGCAGCGGTCGATGGCCTCGGCGACCAGTTCGTCGACGCGGACCGGTTCGGCGTCCTCCAGGGGATCGTCGTTCTGCACCCGCGAGAGGTCGATGAGCTCCTGCACCAGGTTCGTCAGCCGGGTCGCCTCGATCTGCATCCGGCCGGCGAAGCGTTCCACCGCCTCCGGGTCGTCGGAGGCGTCCATGACCGCCTCGGACAGGAGGGAGAGCGCGCCGACGGGAGTCTTCAGCTCATGGCTGACGTTCGCGACGAAGTCCCGTCGTACGGCCTCGATGCGCCGGGCCTCGGTGAGGTCCTCGACGAGGAGCAGCACCAGCCGGGAGCCGAGCGGGGCGACACGCGCGGAGACGGCGAGGGCTTCCCCCCGACCGGTCCCGCGCCTCGGCAGATCCAGTTCGACCTGCCGTATCTCCCCGTCCCGGCGGGTGTCCCGGGCCATCTGGAGCATGGGCTCCACGGAGAGCCGGCCGCCGCGGACCAGCCCGAGGGCGTACGCGGCGGAGCTGGCCTTGACGACGGCGTCGGCCTCGTCGAGGACGACGGCGGAGGAGCGGAGCACGGACAGGACGGTGTCCACGCCCGGCGGAAGCACCGGGTCGGTGTGCAGGGAGGTGCGGGTGGGGCGTTTCTGCTCCCGCTCGCTCCAGCGGAACGCCAGCATGGCGATGACACCGGTGAGCACACCGGCGATCGCTGCCGCTGCGGCGACCGCCGCGTTCACGTCCATGCACCCAGGTTAGGCATGGCGGAGCCGCTGACCACAGCCGTCCGAGTGCGACCTCGAACACTCGTCGCCCAGAGTTCACCTTGGAGCCAGGATTGGTTCATTTGGGATGCCGGAAACGGACGCGTACAGGCCGGAACGTGGGAGCGTGGGGTGCGAGCACCGGTTTTGCACGCGACAGTCGCGCCGGGCCCCGGCCCCGGTGCCCCCCGAAGATCACGTACGAGAGGGAACCCCTGATGCGGGACGCGTACCACGAGGAACTGGATTCGATCGGCGACGGTCTGGTCGAGATGGCCCGGCTGGTCGGGTCGGCGATCGGGCGTGCCACGACGGCGATCCTCGACTCCGACCTGAAGCTCGCCGAGAGTGTGATCGAGGCCGACCAGAAGGTCGACGAGCTCCAGCACGACCTGGAGGCGCGCGCGATAGCGCTGCTGGCCCGTCAGCAGCCGGTGGCGACGGACCTCCGGATCGTCGTCACCTCGCTGCGGATGTCGGCGGACCTGGAGCGCTCGGGAGACCTGGCCCAGCACGTGGCCAAGCTGGCCCGGCTGCGCTTCCCGGAGCGCGCGGTCCCGCACGACCTGCACGCCACGATCCTGGAGATGGGGCAGCTCGCGCAGCGCCTGATGGCGAAGGCGGCCGAGGTGATCATCACGAAGGACGTCGACCTGGCGCTCCAGCTGGAGCAGGACGACGACGAGATGGACCTCCTGCACCGTCACCTCTTCCAGCACCTGATCGACGACCGCTGGAAGCACGGCATCGAGACGGCCGTCGACGTGACCCTGCTGGGCCGCTACTACGAGCGGTTCGCCGACCACGCGGTGTCGGTGGCCAAGCGCGTGGTGTTCCTGGTGACGGGCGAGCACGCGGACGACCTGCAGAGCGATGTGCAGCCGGACATCCAGGCGGCGCCGGGGGTGGAGGGGGTCTGATCCCCCGGGGCCGGGGGTTCGTCCCCGAGGTGGCGCCGGCCTGAAGGTGGTCGTCTCGTGCCAGTGCGGCTGACGGTGCGTTGAGTCTCGTACGACGGTGAGGGCCCCGGTGTGAGCCGGGGCCCTTCGTCTGTCCCTGAAGTCCCCGATATTCCTGAAGTCCCTGAAATCCCCGAGGTCGCCGGGGTCGGCGCACGAGCGCACCATGAAAGCAGGAGGGACAGGGACCAGGGACAGGGACAGGTACAGGTACAGGTACAAGGAGGTGCGAAGCCATGGCGCAGTTCATGGACGTCCACCACGGGTTCGAGGGCATCACCCCCGACCAGCTGAGGCAGGCGCACGACGCCGACCTCGCGATGGAGAAGGAAGAAGGCGTGCACTTCGAACGTTCCTGGGCGGACCCGGACTCCGGCACGATCTACTGCCTCTCCGAGGCCCCGTCGGCCGACGCGGTCCAACGCGTCCACGAACGCGCGGGCCACAGGGCGGACGAGATCCACGAGGTGCCGCTGGTGGTCTGACGGCACCGGAGGCCGAGCGCCCTGCGCCGCGGAAGGGGGGAGACAGCCCTCGCCGGGTGCGGCTACCTACACCCTCGATACGGCGGCCCACTCCATCGCTCCGGCAACCGGACGACGGCATCGTTGTGCCTCGAGCCCAACGGATCCCCAAGGTTGGGGCAGCCCCGTCCGGAAGGAATCTCCCATGAAGCAGCTCGCCCCCTCGAAGCCGGACACCATCACGGACACGACGACGGCAGTGCCGGCCGAGGCCCCGACCAGGGCCCCGGTCGAGAGCAACCTGACCCCGCTGCTCACGGCCTGGGACCTGGCCCACTCCACCGCCGCCGACCCCGACTGGCGCCACCTTCTGGACGAGCTCGCCCACCCGGCCACCACTCAGGCGTTCCACCGCCTCGCCGGGGCCCCGGCACAGGAACCCGCCGGACACCTCAGCCGATACGAGCTCCCGCGCCACTGACCCGGACCCGCGGGTCACCCGCGCGCAGCGTCACCGTGAGCTCGCCGGGGCGGCCCAGGTCCTCGCCCTGGTGCAGGGTGAGGACGGCGTCCTCGGGAACCAGGCCGAGCTCGCGGGCGTACGCCCCGAACGCGGCGGCCGCGGCACCGGTCGCCGGGTCCTCGACGACGCCGCCGACGGGGAACGGGTCACGGACGTGGAAGACGGTGGCCGACTCCCGCCACACCAGCTGAACAGTGGTCAGGTCCAGGCGGTGCATGAGCGCTTCGAGGCGCGCGAAGTCGTACGCGAGATCCGCGAGGCGGGCCCGTGTCGCCGCCGCGAGAACGAGGTGACGGGCCCCCGCGAAGGCGATACGGGGCGCAAAGGCCAGGTCGAGATCGGCGGCAGGCCAGCCGAGCGCGCCGAGCGCCTCCGCGAGGTCGCCGTCGGCGATCTCCTCGAGGTACGGCTCCACGCTGGTAAGCGTGGCCCGCAGCACCCCGCCCTCCTCGACCACCTCCACCGGCACGGTGCCGGCCTGCGTCGCGAACACCAACTCTCCTGGTCCCGTCCGTTCGGCAAGCGCCAGAGCGGTGGCCACGGTGGCGTGCCCACAGAACGACACCTCGGCCTTGGGACTGAAGAAACGGATGGTGTAAGCCCGACCTTCCCGGCCACCGAGTCCCTCCGGAGGCGCGGTCAGAAACGCCGACTCCGAATATCCGAGCTCGGCGGCGATGGCCAGCATGTCGGCGTCGTCCAGCGCACTGGCGTCCAGAACGACACCGGCGGGGTTCCCGCCTTCGGGGTCACTGGAGAAGGCGGTGTATCGGAGTACGCCGGGCCGCGCCGTGTTGGTCGTCATGTGGGGGCAACGTGGGGTGGGGCAGCGGGTGTTCCCGGGGTGCGGGGGAGCCGGGGGGTGCGGCAGCCTTCGGCGTGATCCCGCCCGGCCCCGTACCGGTCACTCCACCGGTGCGGCTGCCGGGCCGCTACCCATGGCTCCGCGCGGGGACCACGGCCGTAGCCGTCATGTGATGGTGCGCGCCCGGAAGACGCGACGCCCCAACCGGACGGCGATGACGAGCACCACGACCGCCGTCACAAAGTTGAGCGCGTCAACAATCTCCACAACCGTGTAGGGCGCACGCAACAGGCCCGGCACCTTGGCCGCGATCATCCCCAGGCCCGTGAGAAGGGGGAGCCATGCCCAGAAGAAGCGCATGCCCTGGTCGAGGCCCTGCCCCTTGGGAGCCTTGACGCGCTCCCACCATCGGCTGCCCAGGCTTGCGAGGACCAGCACACATCCCATCGCGACCACGGACCAGTCCATGAACCGCAACATCACGCCTCCTTGATCGGAGGGATCTTCCTCTTCTGGAAGGCCGCAGGCAAGGGCCGCTTCCCGGGCCAGGCTACACACACCGACTGAGAGACAGACTGTCAAGTCGGATCGCACACCACGCGGGTCGATGCGTCCGTGGCAGCCGATTCCGTCGTTTCCTCGGTGGTCACACCCGGCCGGTACGCGCGATCACCTGGCTGGCGAAGTCGAGCATCTGGTCAAGGCTGGTGAACATCGCGAAGGCATCGAAGTACGCCTCATCAACACCGGACTCGGCGTACCGCAGCAACTTGTCCGCGAGCGAGCCGACGGACGTGCCCGGTTCGAGGTTGATCCGCATGGCCGTCTTCAGCGCGTCGGGATCGCGGCCGGCGTCCTGCGCCGCTCGGCGCGCGATCGACCACAGGCGGTCGACGCCCTCGTCCCGACCGTTGCCCGACGCGGCGGCCGGCACCGGCCCGTCGAACCCGAGCCAGCCGACCCCGCTGCGGCCGACCCGGCGCATCGCGGCCTCGCTGGCACCGCCGATCCAGATGGGTGGCCCGCCCGCCTGGACCGGACGCAGGTCGGCGTGGACCGGTGGCAAGGTGAGGAACTCGCTGTCCCAGGACACGGGATTGGTCGTCCACCACGCGTGCAGGAACGCCAGCATGTCATCGAGCATCCTGCCGCGCCGGTGCCAGTCCGCGTTGCGGGCGATGTCGTACTCCTGCTTCATCCACCCCAGCCCCACACCAAGGCCAAGGCGGCCGCCGCTGAGCACGTCGAGCGTGGTCAGCAGTCGGGCCAGGTGCGGCGGCTCGTAGTAGAACGTGCTGAGCGTGCTGGTGTTCAGGCGCATCCGGCTAGTCGCCGCCGCGGCGACGGTCAACAGCAGCACCGGATCGAGGGAGCGGGTCATCTGCGGCCCCTGGCCCAGATAGCCGCTGTCCACATCAACCGGCGTGACCAGACGATCGCCGATCCACAGGGTGTCGTAGCCAAGGTCCTCGAGTCCGCGGCAGAACGCGCTCAGGCCGGGGGCGCCGCTGACGGCGGGCCCGACAATGGGAATCACTAGACCGAGCTTCATCGCGGGAGTCTCCTCAAGCAGGATCGTTCGCCAACGTCGATACCCGACATCGGCGAGTCGGTGATCCGTCAACCATTGCCAGGGCGCACGCCGCCCTGTTCGCCGACTACTCGGCGCCGGGGGCTCAGCCGGTGAATTCGTTGACGCCGAGGGCGAAGTCCCAGTGGCCGACCCCGTTGCCGGCGAGGCCCACCGTGACCACGCCCATTCCTTCCAGCCAGTGCGCCATTTTCAGGCCGCCGACGTCCAGCGGGCGCAGTCCGAGGCTCTCGACGAATTCCGCCACGCCCGCCTTGGCCTGCGCATTGTCGCCGGCGATGAAGACGTCGGGCCGGCCCTTCTCCAGGACATTACGGAAGATGGTGTTGAACGCCTTCACCACGCCGGCGCCGGCCGGGGCCACCTTGGCGACTTCCTGCGCGATCGAGGTCTCCTCGCTGTGGGCCAGCCCGTCGAACGTGGCGTTGAAGGGGTTGCTGATGTCGACGATGACCTTGTCCGCGAGGGCGTCTCCGTACTCGGCGACGACCGGAACGACACCGTCGTACAACAGGGCCGTGATGACGATGTCCCCGGCCGGGACGGCGCCCCACTCGCCCGTCGTCGCGCCGCCGCCCAGAGCCTTGGCCAGGTCATCGGCCTTGGACTGATCGCGTCCCATGACCTCGACGGTGTTGCCGCCCGCCACCGCGAGCGTGCCGATGGTACGGGCCATGTTCCCCGTACCGATGAGGGTGATGCTGCTCATGAGGTGTGCTCTCTTCCTGTTCTCGAGGTGTCACTCTGTCTCGTTCGTGCCGGGTCAGGCGCAGGGCTTCGGCCTCGGCCAAACTGCCGTGCCTTTCCCCGGCGGGGTGGCGCCGGCCAGTTGGTCATCGGTGATGCCGGCCAGCACATCGATCACGCGTCGGCAGGCCGGCGATAGGTCGCTCACGAATTTCCTCCAGAGCTTTGCTTCGCGAATGACACTGCTTCACCAGCAGACACCGACCGGTGTCCACGAATCATCGACAGCACGCGAATTCGGCGCCCGCGCAACACTTCGGCGTGTTGCGGATGTCTGCGTTCGAGATCAGTTCGTTGTGGCGACTGGGTTCTGGCGGGTATGCCCGCGCATACCGGTGTGTGTGTTCAGATCACCGTCATGCCGCCGTCCGTGGTCAGTTCCAGCCCGTTCACATAGCTTGAGTCGTCCGAGGCGAGGAACAGCGCGACCGTCGCGACCTCCTCGGGGCGGCCCATCTCGCCCCGCGGGACCAGGGACTCGAACTGCCGCAACCCCTCCTCGCCGAGCGCCTCCGCCTGCATGGCGGTGACGATGGCGCCGGGGGTCAGCACGTTCACCCGGATCCGCCTGTCCCTCAACTCGTTCAGCCACACACGGGCCCACGCCTGCTGCACGGCCTTGCTTCCCGCATACACACTCCACCCCGGGTAGCCCCTGAGCGAAGCGTTCGATCCGGTCATGAGGATCGAGGCACCGTCGTTGAGCAGTGGCAGCGCCTTCTGCACGGTGAACAGGGTGCCGCGCGCGTTGAGCGAGAAGGCGCGGTGGAACTGTTCCTCGGTGATCTCGCCGAGGGCGGCGGGTTCACCCATCCCGGCGCTGGCCCACAGCACGTCGATCGAGCCCTTTTCGCGCTTGACGGTGTCGTACAAGCGGTCCAGGTCGTCCAGTTCGGCCGCGTCACCCTGGACGGCGGTGACGTTGCGGCCGATCAGCTTGACGGCGTCGTCCAGTGCCTCCTGCCGCCGGGCCTGGATGAAGACGTGCGCTCCTTCCTCGACGAACAGCTTGGCGCCGGCCAGTGCCATGCCGGTGGATCCGCCGGTGATCACCGCTACCTTGCCATCGAGCTTTCCCACGATCACTCCGTTGAATTGATGGGTATCCGAAACAGCGTGCTCATTCTGGGCCTGGGGCCTGCCATCAAGTCCCGATGTCGAATTCTTGTGCCGAATTCGCTTCGGCCCCCATAGGCACCTATTCAGGTTGCCATTTTCCCGAGTGGGCGTCCAAGACTTCTTTTAGCCGTGGTGATACCCTGGAGGCATCACCGGACTGGGAGACGCCATGGACCTGGACCTGCGCAAATTGCGTTACTTCGCCGCCGTGGCCGACCAGTTGCACTTCGGCCGCGCCGCCGATGAGCTGCATATCGCGCAGCCGGTGCTCAGCCGGCAGATCCGCGCGCTCGAGCAGGATCTCGGCGCCTCGCTGTTCACCAGGGATCGCCACGGCGTAGCGCTGACCGACGCGGGCCGACAGCTGCTGGCCGACGCCGGTCCGCTGCTCGCCTCCGCGCACGCGGTCCGCCGCCGGGTGTCCGCGGCCGCCCGCGGCAGCCGGCGACTGGTTGTCGGTTTCCGGGCCGGCATCCCGGTCATCCCGGCGGCGCGGGCGTTCGAGACCCGGCACCCGGACGTGGTCGTGGACGTGCAGCGGATCGAAGGGGACGACCAGGCCCCGATGCTGCTCGACGGCCGCATCGACGTCGCCTATGTGCGGCTGCCCATCGACGAGGCCGGCCTGCGCGTCGCCCCGCTGTACACCGAGCCGCGGGTGGCGGTACTGCCCGCCGGTCACCGGCTGGCCGGCAAGGAGCAGGTCACCGAGGCCGACCTGGCCGGCGAACCGCTGCTCTGGCATGCCGACCCGAGCACACAGCCCACCCGCCGCCCGCACCCCAACGCCGGGTACCGGGTGCGCGGAGTGGACGAGACACTCGAGCATGTCGCGGCCGGCCGGGGCATCTCGTTCCTGGCCCGTTCGGCGTCCGTGTTCTACTCACATCCCGACGTCACCTACGTGCCCATCCCGGATCTGGCGCCCGACCAGGTGTGCCTCGCGGCGGCGGCATCGCGCACCTCACCAGTGGTCGACGACTTCTTCACCGCGGCTCAGGCGACGGCAGAAATCACGGCAGAATGCGGGAACTACGAAATGTGGCAGCGTGGAAGCGATGCCGTTTCAAAGCGCGGTTGAGCAACCCGACTGACAACAGCAGCGCGACAAGGGGCACGCGGCCACAGCAATGGCGAAGACATTGAGGCCCGGGGCGGAAGCGATGCCGGCGCACAGCGAGAATCGACATCGTCGCGCGACTGCTTCCAGGATGACGAAAATCGTAATCTCGTTGAATTCACCAAAGGCATTCCCGATCAATTCCGCAAGACGCTTCCAAGCGCTGGTTGCGGGATCGGCTTCCCGTAGCGAGCGGGGATCCATGACGTTGCCGTGAGCCACGATGCCGTGCCGGTCTCGGCGGACCCGGCTTCGGCGCATCACGTCGAAGCCGGGGCTGAATCTCCAGCGCGCGGGCCACGTCAGCAGGCGCTGACACCACGGCTGGACCTACCTGGGCGTGACGGGGCCGGTGAACGGTGTCCGGCCCGGCGTGAACATCAAGTCCTCGATGACGTACGCCCGTTGACTCGGTCCCGGCACTGGCACCCTGGCCGCCCTCCCGGACGCTGTGCGGGCGCCGGCAGCCAAAAGGAGCCGCCCCCTTCCCGCAGGGCGTCACAGACGCCCCTGAGCCGCGCTATACGCGCAGTTCAGGGGCGTGATCGCAAACCCTACTTCTTCTTGCCCTGGTTCTTGACCGCCTCGATGGCCGCCGCGGCCGCCTCAGGGTCGAGGTACGTGCCGCCCGGTGTCACCGGCTTGAAGTTCGTGTCCAGCTCGTAGGACAGGGGGATGCCCGTCGGGATGTTGAGGCCCGTGATGTCGGCGTCGGAGATGCCGTCGAGGTGCTTCACCAGGGCGCGGAGGCTGTTGCCGTGGGCGGCGACGAGGACCGTGCGGCCGGTGAGGAGGTCGGGGACGATGCCGTCGAACCAGTACGGGAGCATGCGGACGACGACGTCCTTGAGGCACTCGGTCTGCGGGCGCAGCTCCGGCGGGAGCGTGGCGTAGCGCGGGTCGTCGAACTGGGAGAACTCCGCGTCGGTCGCCAGCGGCGGGGGCGGGGTGTCGTAGGAGCGGCGCCAGAGCATGAACTGTTCCTCGCCGAACTCCGCGAGGGTCTGGGCCTTGTCCTTGCCCTGGAGGGCGCCGTAGTGGCGTTCGTTGAGGCGCCAGGAGCGGTGGACCGGGATCCAGAGGCGATCCGCGGACTCCAGGGCGAGCTGGGCGGTGCGGATGGCGCGCTTCTGGAGGGACGTGTGGACCACGTCGGGGAGCAGGCCGGCGTCCTTGAGCAGCTCACCGCCGCGGACTGCCTCCTTCTCGCCCTTCTCGTTGAGGTTGACGTCCACCCAGCCGGTGAACAGGTTCTTCGCGTTCCATTCGCTCTCGCCGTGGCGGAGGAGGATCAGCTTGTACGGTGCGTCGGCCATGTGGATGAGCGTAATCCACGGGTTCGACGGTGGGTACGGCCGCTCGGCAGGCGGACGGTTCGGCCCACGGTGACCGGATCACTGACCGGATCGGTGACTGGATCAGTGACCGGATCGGTGGCTGGGTCTGTGGCTGGGTCTGTTAATTGGGTGGAGCGGGCCGTCAGGGCCCTCGTAAGTTGTGCTTTGCTTCTGAGCCTCTTACACCCGTGGGGGATCCGCCTTGTCCGTCGCCGCCCTGAGACGTGCCGCCCGGGAGACCGTCTCCGGGCTTCCCCGCGAGTCCTGGTGGCTGTGGACCAGTACCCGACCGCTTCGGCGCGGCGTGGCTGTGGGGGCTGTGTGCCGTGCTCGGGACGGGCGCGGCCATCGGCTACGCCGTCCTGATGCGGCGCGTGCCGACGGCCGAACCGGTCGAGAACCCCACCGACGAACCGGCCGGAGCACAACCGCCGGCCGCCCCCACCAGGCCCGAGGAGGTCGGCACCGTCTAGTAGGGCTTTGTTAGGTCGTGTCGTAGTGCTGCCATGGGGTGGGTTGTCTGCAGGTGGGGCAGGTGCCGGTCCAGGTGGCCAGCAGGTGCTGTAAC
>JODI01000098.1 GCA_000720805.1 Streptomyces violaceoruber | reverse complement strand
GTAGCGCATGTCGGACAGCCCGCGCACCAGGCGGCTCAGTGGGTCGGCACCGGCCTGCTCCTCGTTGAGGATGCGGATCTCGCGACTGAGCATGCGGTTCATGACGGCGGCGAAGATGTGGTCCTTGGAGTCGAAGTACCAATAGACGTTGCCCCGGGCCACGCCCGCGGCGGCACTGATGTCCGCCATCGTGGTCTTGTCGTAGCCCTTGGAGAGAAAGAGCTCGGTGGCCGCGGCTAGCAGATCACCCGTGCGCTCCTCCCGGGGGATCTGCTGGCGGTTCCGCGGCATCCCGACTCCTCCCATGAGTTCACCACATCTCAAGTGAGTGTAGACACCCGGCAGGCGGCGCCCTGCTCAGGAGGAAGGAGTGCTGTGCCCACCGGTCCCCGGCGAGGAGTCCCAGGAGATTCTTTGCCGGGGAAGATGCGGCGCGTTCAGCGCGAGAAACGTGCCGCGAAGCTGCTCGCCGCCGCGACGCGACTGTTCCTGACCCGCGGCTACGCCGACACGGTGAGGCTGTGGCACCTTGCTGCCGGCATCCTCCGGTGTCCGGTCCGGCGCTCCGTACCATCGCCGGGCGGCCGCGTGCCCGGCGGCTTTCCCTCGCTCACCGCTCGCACCCGCGCCGCGCCCGGCGCATCGCTTGGACGGGGCAGGCGGAGAACTCCAAGCCGTTCGGGAGCCGCCTGGAGAAGTGATGTCCGATCCGGCGCACCCTGAAGCGAATCCTCAGCTCGGTACGCAACGACCGCCCGTTGCAGGACAGGAGCAGCACCGCTCCCATGCACCCCCGCATCGGCGCGGCGTCCGGGACCCGGGTTCCAAGACGGTGCAGCGTCTCGAACCCGGGTGCCGGGCGGGCAGATGGCCTGCCTCGGGAGGGCACGTGCGGCGGGCCGGGCTCGGCCCGGGACGTCCGTCGGCGCCCGTGAGTTGAATCAGTCCGACTTCTCGCCGCTCTCGGCCAGGATCCTGTTACGGGCGCCGGCGAGGGCTCCCACCATGGCTCCGTGTGGCCTGCCGAAGGTCGAGGCGGAGAACCGGGCGGGGCCGGTCTTGGCGGTGAAGGAGTGCGCGTAGGCGAACTCCCGCAGTCCCTCCTCCCCCTGCTTGCGCCCGTAACCGCTGTCGCCGCGACCGCCGAAGGGCACCGCGGGGTTCATGGAGAACACCAGTGCGTCGTTGATGCTGGTCATTCCCACGCGGAGGCGACGGGCGATGGCCTCGCCGCGGTCGCGGCTGAAGACGGCGCTGCCCAGCCCGTACCGGCCGGCGTTGATGTGAGCGACGGCCTCATCGGCGTCGGCGACCTTGATGACCGCCAGCGTCGGCCCGAACGTCTCCTCCGTCGCCGCGAGGGCGTCGGGGGCCACTCCGACCAGGATGGTGGGCGCGGCATAGCGGTCACCCACCGCGTCGAGGCCGCCGACGGTGGCTGTCGCGCCGCGCTCCAGAGCGTCCTGGATGTGTTCCCGGATGATCGAGGTCTGGCTCGGCAGCGGAACCGGCCCGATCTCCGCGTCCTCGTCGCTGCCGACGCGTACCTGCCCGGCGAGCTCGCTGATCTTCTCGACGAACTCGTCGTGCACCGACTCGACGACATAGGCCACTTCGATACTGATGCATCCGTGTCCGGTGTTCTGCATGGCGCCCCACACGACGTGAGCGGCGGCTTCGTCCAGGTCTGCGTCCTCGGCGACGATGACGCCGTCCTTTCCGCCGAGTTCCAGCAGAACGGGGGTCAGGGTCTGCGCGCATTGGGCGGCCACCGTCCTGCCCGTGGCGACGCTGCCCGTGAACGCGAGCTTGTCGAGGCCGGCCTCGATGAGCGCCTGACCTGTGGCCCCGTATCCGTTCAGGTTCTGCAGGACGGCCGGCAGCTCCGGAACGGCACGCTGCCAGGTTCGGACGAGCCATTCGGCGACGCCGGGCGTGATCTGGCTGGGCTTGAGGACCACTGCGTTCCCGGCCGCGAGCGCGTCGACGAGGATGGCCGCGGGAGTGAGCAGGGGGAAGTTCCACGGGCCGATGACGCCGACCACGCCGTACGGCTGGTACTCGACCCACGCACGCTGGTTGGGCGTGGTGGGGCTGGCCGGAACCTCCCGGCGTCCCAGAACGCGCGCGGCGTTGTCAGCGGCGTACTGCAGGTGCTCGAGAGTCCCGAGCACCTCCACGCGGGCGTCGTCGAGGGGCTTGCCGTTCTCGGCGTGAATGAGTGCGGCGCCCTCCTCGCCGTTCAGGGCTATCTGCCGCCGCCACGCGCGCAGCCGCTCCGCGCGTCCTTCGAAGCCGAGGTCCCACCAGGCCCCGGTGACCGAGCGTGCGGCGGCGATGGCCGCGGCCGCCTCTTCCTTGCCGGCCACGGGGTATCGCGCGAACTCGGCTCCGGTTGCCTGGTCGATGGTGACGATCTCGGTCGCGTCGTATCCGATGACGCCGTCACGTGTGATCGTCGGGATGTTGTCGGTCATAGGTCTTCCCCTACTTTCTTACGGCCGTCCCGTGTGCGCCGCACCCGTGGGTGAGGGCAGGCGGCGGACGTGGTCTTCGGCACGAGTGGCCGCTGGTCTGCGGGCGCGGGCCGACATGAGGGACTGCACGGGTGAGATCATTGAGAACGTGCGCCATGCCGAACGTTTGGCGGATGGGCACGGGCAGCCGCAGGTCCGGAAGCGCCTTCGGCGGGCGGACGTGGCGCAGCCGTCGGAGGACGACCCACGGCCGGGTCGGGGCGGCGCCGAGGAGGCGCCCGCTGTTACGCCTGCGGGCCGCGGTAGCGAGTTGCGGGGGTGGGCTGGTTGCCGCCGGTGAGCAGAGCGGACTCCGCGGCCAGCAGGGCCTCAAGAGCTGCGGCCTGGTCCTCCAGACCGGGTGCGCACACGGTCTCCCCCAGGCGCAGGCCGGCAAGGGCGGCCGAGGCGACGTCGTGCGGGGTCATCGCCCAGGGGATGTCGCGGCCGACGCCTTCGTTCCACTCCGTGGCCACGACGCCGGGCAGCAGCACTTGCGTACGGATGGGCGTGTCGGCGAGCTCACCTGCGAGGGTCCGGGTGAAGGCGACGGTGGCGGCCTTCGCCGCCGCGTAGAGAGTGCGTCGGGGTGCGCGGGGCTCGTTGAGGCCCCCGCTGAAGGCCAGCAGCGAGGCCACCGTGATGATCGCGCCGTCTCCGGCGGCGAGCATTCCGGGCAGCACGGCGCGGACCAGCTGAACGGGGGCCACGGCGTTGAGGGTGAGCAGGCGGTCGATGTCGGCGGGGTCGACGTCGACGAGCGGGGCGTAGCCGCCGGCGCCGGCGTTGCTGACCAGCAGGCGCACGTCCCCCGCGGCGAGGCGACCGGCGACAGCGGCGATGCCCTCGTGGGTGCCGAGATCGGCGGGCAGCACCTCCACGGCCGCACCCCGGGTGCGAAGTTCCCCGGCGAAGTCACCGAGCCGGTCCGCGCGGCGCGCCACCAGGACGAGGTCGTGGTCCTCCGCCAGGAGACGGGCGAATTCGGCGCCGATGCCGGAGGAAGCGCCGGTAATGAGAGCGACAGAACGAGTCATGCCTCGACCATGCCTCAAGCGTTAGCCAACTGTCAAACGCTTGATATGTATGAAGTGTCGTATCCTTGGCTGGTGATTCATGATGACGAGGAGCCCATCGGGCTCGGTGCGCTTGACCGGGTGAGCTGGGCATTGCGCCGCGCGGAACTGGCGGTGCAGACACTCAAGGAACAGCGGCTGCGCCCGCTGGGCATGGCCGCCGCGCACTACACCCTGCTGATGTCGGTGCACAGCGAACCAGGTCTGGCCGGTGCCGAGTTGGCCCGCCGCCTCAACGTGACCCCTCAGGCCGTCGCCTCGCTGGTGGCACGCCTGGAAGGCCGTGGGCAGCTGGAGAGGCGCGAGCATCCGCGACACCGCCACGTGCAGGAGCTGCACCTCACCGACGTCGGACTGGAAGCGCTGCGCGCCGCCGACCAGGTGATCGCCGACATAGAGCGCCACATCACCGAGGGCCTGGGGCCGGACCAGAGCGCGCAGCTGCGGACACTGCTCGACCAGGTGAGCAAGACGGTGCGCAACGCCTGAGCCGGTCAGCCGGTCAGCCGGTCAAGGACACGCTTGCGCGCCGGGGGCCTTGGCACGGCGCACGCTGCCCTCTCCCCGGCGGTCTCGGCGCATCGTATGCCGCCGCCAGGAGGTTGCCGGTGCGGTCAGGGGCCGGGTCACGGGACGAGGACGATCTTCCCCGTCGTGTGCCCGGCCATGATCTGCCGATGCGCCGCGGCGGCTTCGCGCAGCGGATGGCTGGCGGCGATCCGGACGCGCAGTCGCCCGGCCGCCGCCGCTTCGGTAAGCCGCAGACGCGCGGCGGCGCGGATGTCCGTGCCGGGGTCCGCGCCGGGCCCGCCGCCCAGGAGCTTGATGCCGGCTCGGGCCCCGCGTTCGAACGCCGCGACGGTCGCGATGCGGGACCGGTCCGCCACCAGCTCCACCGAGACGTCCACCGCCTCGTCGGTGCCCACCAGGTCGGCAGCCGCGTGGACTTTCCGCGGCGCTGCCGCACGCACCCGGTCCGCCAGACCCGGCCCGTACGCGATCGGAATCGCCCCCAGGTCGCGCAGTACGTCGTGCTTGGCCGGGCTCGCCGTTCCCAGCACCCTGGCTCCGCGTTCGACAGCCAGTTGCACGGCCATCAGGCCGACGCCACCCGCGGCGCCGTGGATCAGCACCGAGTCGTTCTCGCGCAGGCCGATCGCTTCGAGGACGTGCACTGCGGTGACGCCGGTGACCATCAGTCCTCCGGCCTGCTCCCAGGAGAGAGCGGCGGGTTTGGGCACCACTGAGGACGCCGGGACAATGAGTTCGGCGGCGTACGCGCCGGGCGCTCGGTACGCGATCACCTCGTCGCCGATCCGGATCGGGCCGGCGGGGCCGGTCGCGTCGGCACCGACAGCGGTCACCACACCGGCCGCTTCGGCACCGAGCCGCATCGGCAGGTTCGCCGGATCGGTTCCGAAGGCGCCGCTGTACACCTTGTGGTCGAAGGGGTTGACGCCGGCGGCGCGGACCTCGATGCGCACCTGCCCCGGCCCGGGCTCCGCCACGGCGACATCGGTCACCGACAGCACCTCAGGACCACCGTAGGCACGCGCTACTACTGCTTCGCTCATGCCACAGGACAACACGGCGCCGGAAGGGTCGATTCCCCTTCACGGCAAATTTTTGAGCGGAGCGCTCCGCTCCGATAAGGTGGGTGACAGATCATCCGAACGCGGAAGGACACATGAACGCCACGACCAAGCCCACTGCCCTGGTGACCGGCGGCAGCCGGGGAATCGGCGCTGCCACCTCGCGCGCATTGGCAGCTCGCGGCTACCGCGTAGCCGTCAACTACTTCTCGAACCGTGAGGCAGCCGACCAGGTGGTCAAGCTCATCGAGGCCGACGGCGGCGAAGCCTTCGCCGTCCAGGCCGACGTGCACGACCCCGCCCAGGCGGCCGAACTGCTGGAGGGTTCGACAACTGACGGGCGTCTGGACGTCCTGGTCTGCAACGCCGGCGCCCGGTTCACCCCCACCCCCGTGCAGACCCTCGCCTGGGACGACTTCAGGACGAAGCTGACGGACGAACTGGCTTCCGTCTACACCCTCACCCAACACGCGCTGACACTCATGGGCGCCCGGGGACAGGGCCGCATCGTGTATGTCTCCAGCGCCGTGGCCGACGGGCCGCCCGCCCCGGGCATGGCCGCCCATGGCGCCGCCAAGGCCGCCCTGAACACCTTCGCGCGCTTCGTCGCCTATGAGGCCGGCCCGCTGGGCATCAACGTCAACGTCGTGGCGCCAGGTTTCGTCCGCACCGAGAGCAGCGCGCGCATGCCACAGGAGTTCCAGCGGCGGCTGGCGGAGAACACGCCCCTGGGGCGGGTCGCGGAACCGGAGGACGTGGCCCGGGTGATCGCGATGCTCGTCGGCGAGGAGGCCGGCTTCGTCACCGGCGAGGTGCTCACCGTCGACGGTGGGTACGGCGTGGCACGGCGGTAGGGGAAAATACCTGTCCATGGGTGACACGCAGACCGGCAGACCGCGCGGCCGCAGGCGGGAGGCGGACCGCAACGACGCCCGCCTCATGCAGGCCGCGCGCGAAGTCTTCGCCGAGCTCGGCTGGGACGCCCCCGTCTCGGAGATCGCCCGCCGGGCCGGTATCGGCATGGGCAGCCTCTACCGCCGTTACCCCAGCAAGGAACTGCTGGCTCAGCGGATGCGCGTCATGGGCATGGAACAGCTCGTCACCCAGGCTCGCACAGCCCTCGCCGGGGAGCCCGACCCCTGGGCCGCCTTCGCCCGCTTCCTGCGGGACGTGCTCTCGGCCCAGGGTGCGGGCGGTCCGCTGCTCCCGCTGGTGGGCGGCCGGCTGCCGGCCACCGACGAGATCGTGGCCGCCTCCAGCCGGCTCCGGGCCGCCCTCGACGACCTGGTGGACGGCGCCCACCGCGCAGGCGTGCTGCGCGCCGACTTCACCTCCGCCGACGTCCCCTTGCTGCTCGAACACCTCACCGCGCGGATCCCCGTCACCGACGAACGCGCCACCGCGCTCCACTTGCGGTACCTGGACCTGGTCCTCGCCGGACTGCGCACGTCGACCACCGACGGGCCCACCGCGTTGCGGAGCCCGGCTCCGGACTGGGCGGAACTCAGCGAGCTGTGGAACGCCTCCGAGGACTGACCCCCGCGCTCCCACAATGAATGCAGCACCCACGTGGTTTCTTCTTCGCCGCTCCGTGCTTTTTCCTTCTCGCTGAGGGCTCCACCGGATCCCCGGTGAATGGCGTGCCGGGGGAAAATTTCTTCCCCCTCACACCGCGCTCTTCCGATGCAATGCTTGATCACGCGGCGAGCATGACGTGCGAGAAGCCGCGTGACCATGTGCCGTTTCAGGGCCTCCGTCTGATGCGCCTCCGCAAGGAGAGAACTATGTCCGACTCCCCCAACATCGCCCTCATCCGCCGGCTCTACGAATCCGGAATGTCCCCGGAAGCAACCAGCGAAATCATGGCGCCGGACCTCGTCTGGGACATCACCCCCGGCTTTCCGAACAGCGGCGTGTACCACGGCTGGGACAGTGCGGCGAAGGACTTCTTCGGCGGGATGATGCCGAACTACGAGTCCTTCGGCGCGGTGCCCGAGGAGTTCTACGCGGACGACCAAGAACACGTCTTCGTGTACGGGCATTACCACGCCGAGACGAAGACCGGGAACAAGGCCGACGTCCGCTTCATCCACCTGTGGACCATCCGCGACGGCAAGGCCGTACGGATGCGGCAGGCCGCCGACAGCCACGTCCTTCAGGAAGCCCTCAAGGGCTGACCGAGCACCGGGAGACACCATGGCGAAGATCCTCTTCGTGATCACCGCGTCCGACCACTGGACGCTGGCCGACGGAACCCGGCAGCCCGCCGGCTTCTGGGCCGAAGAAGCGCTCGGCCCCTACGAGGTCTTCAAGGAGGCCGGGTACGAGATCGCCGCCGCCACACCCGCAGGCGTGGCACCCACCGCGGACGCGCTCAGCCTCAGCCCGGAGTTCAACGGCGGCGAGGAGGGCGCGCAGCGCATGCGGACCGCACTGCGCGAGGCGACCGAACTGGCCCAGCCACTGCGCATCGAGGACGTGGACATCGACGACTACGAGGCCGTCTTCTACCCGGGCGGCTGGGGTCCGATGGAGGACCTGCCCGACGACGCCGCCTCCGGCAAGCTGCTCACCGAATGGCTCGCCTCGGGCAAGCCGGTGTCCCTGGTGTGCCACGGCCCGGCGGCGCTGCTGGCCACCATCGGTCCGGACGGGACGTCTCCGTTCGCCGGCTACCGCCTGACCGGCCTCTCCAACGCCGAGGAGAAGCAGAACGGTCTCGCCGACCGCGCGAAGTGGCTGCTGCAGGACCGCCTCGTCGGCGAGCTCGAGGCGGACTACCGCGAGGCCGAGCCGTTCACCCCGCACGTCGAGGTCGACCGCACCCTGTTCACCGGCCAGAACCCCGGCTCGGCGGTTGCGCTGGCACAGGAGTTGCTCAAAGCACTGAGCTGACGTCGCAACGTAGGAAGAATCCTTCCCCCTCACAACGCCTGACCTCTGTGCGACGCTGGAGATCATGAACCGCAACCCGCACCTGAACGAGCTGGGTGAGTTCCTCAAGGCCCGACGTGCCGAGCTCAGCCCCGAGGAGGTCGGATTGCGCGGCGGCCAGCGGCGGCGTGTGCGCGGTCTGCGCCGCGAGGAAGTGGCCCTGCTGGCCGCGATCAGCACCGAGTACTACGCGCGGATCGAGCAGGGCCGTCTCCAGGCGTCGGGTCCTTTGCTGAACGAGATCGGGCAGGTGCTCCGCCTCAACGAGGACCAGCGCGTCTACATGTTCGAGCTCGCGGCGAAGGAGACGGTGCGCACGCCCAGGGCAGGCGAGCGCCAGCAGGTGGACGCGCAGCTGCGGCGCATGCTGGACGATCTCACCGCGACTCCGGCGTTCGTGATCGGTCGGCGGACCGACATCCTGGCCTGGAACCAGCTCGCCGCCGCCCTGTGGACCGATTTCGGGCGCTACCCGGAGCAGGATCGCGTGTTCGTCCGGCTGCTGTTCACCGAACCCTGGATGCGCGAGCTATACGCGGACTGGGAAGAGGTCACCCGCCTGGCCATCGCCCAGCTGCGCATGGAGAGTGCGCGCTACCCCGGCGACCAGCGCCTTACCGATCTGGTCGAGGAACTCTCCGCCCGCGACGCGCAGTTCCGGCAGTGGTGGACCGAGCACGACGTCGCCGCACGGGGCAAGGGCACCAAGAAACTTCGGCATCCGGCGGTCGGGGAGCTGACCCTCGACTGGGACACGCTCACCTGTGCCACGGATCCCGAGCAGCACATCATCGTGTGGACCGCAGTACGCGGTTCCCCTTCGTACGACGGGTTGCGTCTGCTGGCGTCCTGGGCAGCGGACCAGAAGCGGACGGCGTCCGGCTCCTTAGGGTGAGCCCTTTTCCGAGATGACCATGGTCGGACTCGGGGGATCCTTTCGTGGCGCTGCCTACCCGGACCGGGTACGCGCGGAAGTTCCCGCCCCGTCGATGGGCTCCTCGACGGGGCGCTGCCCGGCGCTCTCACCGTTCGGGCTGTCCTGAGCGGCGACCGCGTGGTGACGCTGCGCGGATTCGACGGTCCCGGCGAACGAGACGTCGGCTTCGAGCCGATCGTCGTGTTCCGCTACGCCCGTCGGCGCGCCAGTCTCGACCGGCTCCGGCATCAGGTGGAGGAGGGCCGGATCTCCCTCCACGTCGCGAGGACGTTTCCGGCCGACGGAACCGGCCGCCGAGGCCCAGCTGCTGGCGGGCGGCGGCGTGCGGGGCCGGCTCGTCCTGACATTCTGAGTGCGCCTCAAGCTGTCACATCCCGTTCCGTCTCATACGGATCGGCAGTCCACGACGCAAGGAGGCGTAGTCCGTCATGGGACGGCGTCCCACGCTCCGCGGTCAGGATCACCAACTGCTGCGTGGGGTCGGCCGAGCAGGTCAGGCTGTCCCAGTCGAGCGTGAGGTCGCCGACGACCGAGTGGCGCAGTCTCTTGGTGCCCACGCGCAGGCCGACCAGGTGGCGGCCCGCCCACCACCGCCGGAAGTCGGCGTCCGCCACCGACAACTCGCCGACGAGCGCCGTCAATCCGGGCTCCTCGGGGCACTGGGCGGCCAGCAGGCGCAGTTGCGCGACACAGCTCCGGGCGACCGTACTCCAGTCGAGGTAGAGGTCGCGAAAGGCGGCCTCGGTGAAGAGCAGCCGGGCGTAGTTGCGCCCTTTATCCGGGACACGATGGAAGTCGGTGAAGAGAGCGGCTGCCAGGGAGTTCCAGGCCAGGATGTCCATGTGCCGGCCCAGGACCAGCGCGGGAGTCGCCGGCAGCTCGTCCAGAAGACGCTCCAGCTGCGGCTGGACCTTCTGCGCCGGTAGGCGGCGCGGCAGGCGGTCTCCCTGTGCAGCCAGCGCGAACAGGTGGTCTCGCTCGGCGTCGTCAAGATGCAGAACCCTGACGAGCCTCGCGAGCACCGGCCTCGACACGGGGACACGCCCGCGCTCCAGACGCGCGTAGCAGTCGGTGCTGAGCCCCGCCAGCCGAGCGACCTCCTCACGGCGCAGGCCCTTCACCCGCCGAGGTGCCCCGGACTCGGGCAGGCCCACGGTGCGCGGGCTGAGTCGGGCCCGGCACGCTTTGAGGGATTCCCCCAGTTCAACCAAAGGTGCTTTGCTGTACATAGCAGCTAGTGTGGCAGCACTCGATCGAAAAGTGAGGGGGAAGAATTTCTCCCAGGGTTGGAGAAATGAGGCTTGATTTCCACGACTGAGCGAGGTCCGCGACGCGAGAACGCGCAGCCCTTTGTGCGAGGGAGTGTTGGGCTCAGCCGTCCGGACGACGATTTCCTGGTCCTGGCTCCTTGCCGCAGGTGAGGGCGTCTCGGTCCAGGACGCGTTCCCCGGCGATGGGATGGTGGGACTTCTCCCTGCCCATGCTGCGCGTCGCCGCATGACGGCTCCCCCACCAATGCCCGAAGTCCTTGTTCCGCACGGAGAGTTCACCCACCAGACCGGTCAGCCGCGGATCGTCCGGGTACGTGGTAGCCGGCATGCGCAGATGTGACACACACCCGCGGGCGACGGTCCGCCAGTCCGCGTACAGCGTCCGCGTGGCAGGGTCGCCGAACATGATGCGGACGTGGTTCCGCTCCGTCTCCGGCGCCTTCGCGAATCGGTGAGCAGGGCGGCTCCGAGGGAATTCCACACCGGGATGTCCATGCGGCGACCGATCACCACGCTGGGGGCCGAGGTGAGATCGTCGAGCATGCGCGCAGGGCGGCTTCCTCCCCGCGCGGGCCGGGCACACGTCGCGGGCGACCGGTGTCGGGCCGGCCGACGGTGCGCGGGCTCGACTCGGCCCGGCGATCCTTGAGGAAAACCCAGCTCGTTCAGATGCGCGTCGCCGGCCATGCCGACCGGTCTCGCAGCGTCCCGTCCTGTCGAGGGGGGGGAAGGATTCTTCCCTGGATAAGCCTTGCCCGGGGTGGAATTCTTCCCCTTGTGGGCTCACGCGACGGTGGCAGGGTGGAAGACATGGTCGTCGAGCACGGTCGGCCCACGGAAAGCGTTCACCCGACCAGGCGGGCTGTCGAACGCTGGTTTATGAATTGCTTGCCGAATATCACTCACATTCCGTGTTCCATATGGCTTGCGGAGGAGGCGAGCGAAGACAGTGAGGACCGATGTCATGTCCCCCGGCAGCCTCCCCACCGTCCCGTGCCGGTCAGCCGCTGCCCATGACCTTGGTCGTCCACCCGCGGAGCGGCGACCGCGTCGGCGTGCTCGGCTCGCTGACGGTCTTCGGTGAGCACCTGCACGTGAACCCGCTCCCGGCAGCAGAGCGGGCGACTCGAATCCCTGAACACGCAAGGAGCACCACCCCATGACCGAACGGAAGAGGTTCGCACCGCCGGCGATCCAGGAATTCGCCCCGAAGCTCGCCGAGGTGACCGACACGGTCCTGTTCGGCGACATCTGGGAACGACCGGGCCTGTCCCCGCGCGACCGCAGTCTGGTCACCGTCACCGCTCTGGCCGCTCTGTACCGCAACGACCAGCTCGGCTTCCACCTCGGCAAGGCGCTGGAAAACGGCGTGACCAAGGACGAGCTGGTCGAGGCCCTCACCCATCTGGCCTTCTACGCCGGATGGCCCAACGCCATGACCGCGGTGACCCAGCTCAGGGCGATCGTGGAAGAGTCGGAGCAATCGGGCTGAAGTACCACCTCAGCCAGGGAAAGACACACCATGGAACTGCTGAAGCGGCCCCCCCACCATGAAGCTGCCTGCCGAGTGGTTCACCGGCGACGCGAGGGAATCGCGCCGGTGCAGTCCCGTGGCGGCGACATCATCCACACGCCCCCGGGTGAGCAGAACTGGCACGGTGCCGCGCCCGACCGGTTCATGACCCTCCTCACCCTCCTCGCGCTGTGGGAGACGGATGACGCCACCTGGCTCGAGCACGTCTCGGACGACGAGTCCAACGGCCCGCGCGCCGACGCCAGCACCCACTCCTGACACCACGCCACACCCGACGCGACCTGAGAGAACATCATGCGAGCCACCATCATCCACGCGCCTGGTGACATCCGGGTGGAGAACGTCCCCGAACCGAAGATCGTGGAACCGACGGACGCCGTCATCCGTACCGTCGCCACCTGCGTGTGCGGCTCCGACCTGTGGAGCTACCGGGGCATCAACCCGGTCACCGAGCCGCAGCCGATCGGCCACGAGTACGTCGGCGTCGTCGAGGAGGTCGGCAGCGGCGTATCGAGGGTCAGGCCCGGCCAGTTCGTCATCGGCTCCTTCATCGCCTCCGACAACACCTGCCCGGTCTGCCGGGCCGGCTACCACACCTCCTGCCTGCACCGTGACTTCCCCAACGGCTGTCAGGCCGAGTACGTCCGCATCCCCCTCGCCGACGGCACCCTGGTCGCCACGCCGGACGAGCCGGCCTCCGAGCTGGTTCCGCATCTGCTGACCCTCTCCGACGTCATGGGCACCGGCTGGTACGCCGCCAGGGCAGCCGAGGTCGGGCCGGGTTCGACGGCCGTGGTCGTGGGTGACGGCGCGGTGGGCCTGTGTGGTGTCATCGCCGCGAAGGAACTGGGCGCCGAACGCATCATCGCCATGAGCCGCCACGAGTCCCGGCAGAAGCTTGCCCTGGAGTTCGGTGCCACCGACATCGTCACCGAGCGCGGCGGGGAGGGCGTCGCCCGCGTCAAGGAGCTGACGAACGGCATCGGCGCCGACTCGGTCCTGGAGTGCGTCGGCACCCAGGAGTCGATGCACCAGGCCCTGCAGTCCACGCGCCCGGGCGGCAACGTCGGCTTCGTCGGCATGCCTCACGGTGTGCAGATCGACGGCCAGGAACTCTTCTTCTCCCACGTCGGTCTACGCGGCGGTCCTGCGCCCGTGCGCGCCTACCTTCCCGACCTGATCGACCGTGTCGTCAGCGGCCGTATCCACCCGGGCAAGGTCTTCGACCTCACCCTGCCCCTGGACGACGTCGCCGAAGGCTACAAGGCCATGGACGAGCGCCGCGCCATCAAAGCGTTGCTGCGTCCGTGACCTGAGGCCGGCGCTGGTGGGTGCGGGATGAGCCGCGCCTACCGCCCCCGGCACCACCGAGTGGTGGAAGCGCCCGCCCACCGCAGCCCGGCAGAAACGGACCCACCGATCGGAGACACACCTGTGACGGCATGGACAAGCGATGACCTCAACCGCATCGCCGCCGCCGGCGAGTTGGAGATGGCGCCGCTCAGGCGCAATGGCACCCTGCGCAGGCCGGTGCCGATCTGGGTCGTCCGCGACGGTGACGACCTTTACGTCCGCTCCTTCCGAGGCGCGGACGGCGGCTGGTGGCGTACGGCGCGTGCCAGCCACGCGGGGCACATCCACGCCGGCGGAGTCGACAAGGACGTCACCTTCGTGGAAGTGCAGGACGAAGAGCTCAACGATCGCGTCGACACGGCGTACCGCACCAAGTACGGCCGCTTCGGCGGCGCCTACGTCGGCCCCATGGTCGCCGCACGCTCCACGACGCTGCGGCTGGTTCCCCGATGAGCAGGAGGATCCCCATGGGCAGGCCGCTCCCGGCCAGAGCCGCTGAACGGCACAGAAGCAGGCGCCGTGCTCGGTCTTGAACTCGTCGTCGTCCTGGGCACGGCCGTCCTCCTGGGCAATGCCCTGGGGCAGCGCTTCGGTGTCGCACCGCCCGTCGTCCTACTGATCGTGGGCGCCCTCATCGGGCTCGTTCCGGCCGTCCGCCAGACCCAGCTCCCGCCCGACGTCGTACTGTTGCTCTTCCTTCCCGTGCTGCTGTACTGGGAGAGCCTGACCACGTCCCTGCGCGAGATCCGTTCGAACCTGCGCGGCATCGTCCTGCTCAGCACGGTCCTGGTGATCCTCACCGCGTGGGCCGTCGCGGCCGCCGGGCACGCGGTCGGACTGCCGTGGGGGCCGGCGTGGGTACTGGGCGCGGCCGTGGCTCCCACCGACGCGACCGCGGTCGGCGCGCTGGCCGGTTCCCTGCCGCGCCGTGAGATCACCGTGCTCCGGGCGGAAAGCCTCGTCAACGACGGCACGGCGCTGGTCATCTACGGACTGGCGGTCGGCATCACCGTCGGGGAGGAACACCTCACCCTTCCGCATGTCGGAGCGCTGTTCCTGCTGGCGTACGGCGGCGGGGTCGCGGTCGGCGTGGCGGTCGCCTGGATCAACATGAACCTGCGGCGCCGCCTCGACGATCCCCTGCTGGGCAATCTCGTCATGCTCTTGGCACCGTTCACGGCCTATCTGCTCGCCGAGCTGATCCACGCCTCGGGTGTCCTCGCGGTCGTCGTGAGCGGACTGATCATGGCCCAGGTGGCTCCGAGCCTGATCCGCGCCGAGCACAGACGCCAGGCGCTGGCGTTCTGGCCGCTGGCGACCTTCATCATCAACGGCGCCCTGTTCGTCCTGGTCGGAGTCGAACTCCACTACGCCTTCCGCTACTTGAGTCGCGCGGATCTGCGGGATGCCCTGATCGCCGTGGGCGTGGTCAGCGTGGTGCTGCTCCTCGTCCGGTTCGCGTTCCTGTTCTCCTCCGCCTACCTGATCCGCCTGATCGACAGACGTCCACAACAGCGGCTGCGGAGGATCAGTCACCGGGCACGCACCGTCAGCGGCTTCGCCGGCTTCCGCGGCGCGGTGTCGCTGGCCGTGGCACTCTCCATACCGGAGACCGTCGACTCGGGCGCACCCTTCCCCGACCGCGCCTTCATCGTCTTCGTCACCTCCGGCGTCATCGTCGTGACCCTCGTCGTGCAGGGGCTGCTGCTGCCGGGCGTGGTGCGCTGGGCCCGGCTGCCCCCCGACACGTCGGCCGACGAGGAGCAGATCCTCGCCGAGACCACGGCAACCGAGGAAGCCGTCGAGGCGCTCCCGGAACTCGCCGCCGAACTGGGCACCACTGCCAAGGTCACGGAGTGGCTGCGCCAGGAGTACGAAGCCCACCTGGCGACCGTCCGGGCCAAAGGCGCCGGCACCGACGACGACCCCGCTCTGCTCCACAACCGCCACTACACCGACCTCCGCCTCGCCCTCATCGCCCACAAGCGTGCAACTGTCGTCCGCATGCGCGACGAACAGCAGATCGACGACGCCGTGCTGCGCCGCCTCCAGACCGTCCTGGACTACGAAGAGGTGCGGCTGGCCGGACGCGAGCAGGCGGAGTGAGCCGAGCGGGCATCGACGACACCACACACCAGGAGGAACCTCCCGTCATGTCCACGGGACTCATCGACGTCCACGCCCATCTCCTCCCCGACTTCTACGTCCAGCAGGCGACGGCAGCCGGCCACGGCCACCCCGACGGCATGGGCGGCTGGCCCTCATGGTCCGCGCAAGCCCACCTGGACCTGATGGACCGCAACGGCATCGACACCGCGATGCTGTCCATGTCCTCACCCGGCGTGCACTTCGGCGACGACAGGGCAGCCCGCCTCCTCGCCCGCCGCGTCAACGAGTACACCGCCGAACTGGCCCGGCACCACCCGGACCGCTTCGGCGCCTTCGCCTCGCTGCCGCTTCCCGACGTGGCAGGATCCCTGAAGGAGATCGCCTACGCCTTCGACGAGCTCGACGCCGACGGCGTGGCCCTGCTGACCCACACGCACGGTGTGTACCTGGGCGATCAGCGCCTGGAGCCGGTCTTCGCCGAACTCGACCGCCGCCGGGCCGTGGTCTTCCTGCACCCCACCTCGCCGGTGTGCTGGGAACAGTCCGCACTCGGCAGACCGCGGCCGATGGTCGAGTACATCTTCGACACGGCCCGTACCGTCACCGACATGGTCATGGCGGGCGTCCTGACACGTCACCCGAACATCAAGGTGATCGTCCCGCACTGCGGCGGCGCGGTGCCCGTCCTCGCGGATCGCATCAACGAGTTCATGAGCATGTTCCTGGAGTCGCAGCGGCCGCCCACCCCGGACGCGGTGCAACAACTGCGCGGCCTGTACTACGACATGGCGGGCACCGCGTTCCCACGCCACATGCCGGCGCTGTTGAAGCTCGTCGGCCCGGACCGCGTGCTCTTCGGCAGCGACTACTGCTGGACGCCGTCCCCGCTGGCCGACGCGCACACAGCGGCGATCGACGCCGCCGAGCCACCGGCGGAAGGCGCCACATGGCGGTCGCTTACGACGGCGAACGCCAAGCGTCTCTTCCAGAGCACTCCCTGATGAGCACAGCAAGCAGTGCGCCGAAGCGATCACGAAGCCGGCGTCGCCGGTCCGACCGCGGACCCCGTCTGCGGAGGATCCGCTCGGCCTCCTCGGCGCACGCGTCACGCGGCACCGGCCACTCCCTCCGGCGCCCTCTCGATCGTGGACGCCAGAGAGCGCAAAGCCTCGTGCGTCGGGCTTCCGGGCTCCGCGGTCCACACGACGAGCTGCTGCTCGGGATCCTCGGCGCACATGAAGGTGGACCGCTCAAGGGCCAGGTCACCGGCCACGGGATGCCGGAGCAGCCTCGTACCGCCGGCCCGCACGGCGACATCGTGCGAGGTCCACCACCGGCGGAAATGCGCATCCAGCGCGGAAAGCTCTTCGACGAGGGCTGTCAGTCGAGGGTCGCCGGGATTCCGCCTGCTGTCCATGCGCAGGTGCGACAGGGCCAGGCGAGCCATGTCCTCCCAGTCCCGGTACAGCACGCGGACGGCGGGCTCGGTGAACACCAGGCGCACGTAGTTCCGCTGTTCCTCCGGGACACGTCCGAAGTCCATCACCAGGGCCGCGGCCATGGCGTTCCACGCCAGCAGGTCCGTATTGCGTCCGATGACGAAGCCCGCAGTCAGGGTGAGATCATCGAGCAGGTGCAGCATCTGCGGCTGGACTCGTTGGCGAACGTTCCGGCTGACGGTGGGCGAGGCCGTCTTGCCTGCGAGGGTCAGGAGGTACTCGTGCTGATCGGCGTCGAGGCGGAGCACCTGCGCGAGCACGCCGAGGACGGCCGCCGACGCCTGGACACGTCCCTGCTCGAGCCGGGTGTAGTAGTCGGTGCTGATCGCGGCCATCCGAGCGACTTCCTCACGCCGCAGGCCGGGAACACGTCGGGGCTCACCGTTGTCGGGCAGCCCCGCCCTGCCGGGACTCAGCTGGGCACGGCGCGCCTTGAGGAAAGCCCCGAGTTCCTCCAGGCCCGGATCGCGTAGCACACCCACAGCATCGCACCTTGCCCCGATCCCGCGCCCCAAACGCCCCTTCACCACCAGCCTCTTCCTCAGGGGTCGGCCCACAGGTTGCCCCAGCGGCCGGCCGGCCAGCTACCAGGCGTACGCTTCGGGAGCCTCGACTCCCGGCCCCGGCCAGATCTCGTCGAGTTGCCGAAGGGTCTCCAGCGGCAGGGTCAGGTGCGCGGCCCGGCGCGTCTGGTGCAATCGCTCGGGGGTCCGCGGTCCGACGACGGTGGTCACGACCGCCGGGTTGTGCAGCAGCCGGGCGAGGGCGACGTCCGCCGGTCGCTCGCCGAGGTTCGCGCACAAGGGCAAGCCTTGCCGCCCACGGATCTTTTTCGCGGGACCAATCAATCA
This sequence comes from Streptomyces violaceoruber, assembly GCA_000720805.1. Taxonomy (GTDB): domain Bacteria; phylum Actinomycetota; class Actinomycetes; order Streptomycetales; family Streptomycetaceae; genus Streptomyces; species Streptomyces cellulosae_A. The sequence goes on along the minus strand of JODI01000098.1, from coordinate 8,942 downwards.
CCGGACCGATGCATGCACAGTCGTCCGGACGCGAGAATTCCTGCCGAGGCCGATGCCGCCCTGCAGTTAAAGCATGCACGGTCGGCCACCCCTGTGCAGGGGAAGGATTTATCCGGGGAAATATCCTTCCCCCTTTCAGGAGCTAATGCCTGGGTACGATGCCTGATGGCTCTGCGCGAGAAATTCATCAAGCTTCGTCATGTCACACCGCGAGAAGTGGGGAAAGGGCCGGATGAAAGTCATAGGACTGAGCGAGTTCGGCGGACCGGAAGTGCTGCAGTCGTTCGAACTCCCCGACCCGCGCCCTGGAGCCGAGGAGGTGCGGCTCCGTGTTCACGCCGCCGGAGTGAATCCCGTGGACGCAATGGTCAGGTCCGGGCAGCTGGAGCAGATGTACCAGGGCCTCACACCGCCCTTCGTCCCCGGGATGGAGGTCGCCGGTACCGCCGAAGAGGTGGGCAGCGGTGTCGACCCCCGCTGGGGCCTGGTGCCAGGCGCCCACGTCGTGGGATTCGTCGACAACGCCGGGAGGCACGGCGGTTACAGCGAATATCTCGCCCTCCCCGCGCGGTCCGTGGCCGTCGCTCCCTCGAATGCCTCCGCCGCCGAGACGGCCGGTTTCCTCAACAATGCGCTCACCGCCCGCAATGTGCTCGACGCATTCCGGCTGCCGGAAGGGGCCACGCTCTTGGTGACAGGCGCTGCGGGATCGGTCGGCGGATACCTGGTGGAACTCGGCGCCGCGGCGGGCCTTCGCGTCGTGGCCGTCGCGGCACAGGACGATGCCGACCTCCTGCGCTCACTCGGCGCGCACGTGTTCATACCGCGCGGCCCCGACATCGCCCAACGGGTACTCGAAGAACTCGGTACTCCGGCGGACGCGGTGGCTGATGCCGCCTTGCTGCACGAGCAGATCGCTCCCGCCGTGCGTGACGGCGGCCAGATCGGCATCCTGCGCTTCTGGGACGGCGATCCAGGTCGCGGAATCAAGGTCAAGCACCTCAACGTGCGAGAGCGGCGGACGGACCGGGACGCGATCGTACGTCTGCGCGACCAGGTCGAAGACGGCACCCTCACGCTGCGCGCCGCCATGACCTTCGATGCGGACGACGCGGTTGCCGCCCATGCCCGGCTCGAGCAGGGCGGCCTGCGCGAACGGATCGTCCTCGCATTCGACGACGAAGTGTGGCAGCCCCGCCCACCAGGCACCGATCCGCTCACCTGGAAGCCCTGAGCACCGGCTCTGCCTCCGCCCTCGGCCTCGCTCATTCACCGTTGCGAACCGGCGATGCCAGGAACCGACCGCACGCTCAGGCGCCGTGGCCGCTGGAACGACGCAGGACGCTGCGGCCGGCCGCCCCGCGCTCGGCATCGGCAGGCCGGCGCCGGCCTCGACAAGGAGAAACCATGCACACACGAACGCTCGGACGCGACCTGCGGGTCTCCGCCATCGGCCTCGGCGCCATGGGAATGTCCCAGAGTTACGGGCCGAACCCCGGTGACCGGAGCGACATGATCGTCGTCCTCCGCGGCGCCGTCGAGCGCGGGATCACCTTCTTCGACACCGCGGAGGTGTACGGCCCCTACGTCAACGAGGAGCTTGTCGGCGAGGCCCTCGCTCCGGTGCGTGACCAGGTCGTGATCGCCACCAAGTTCGGATTCCGCATCGAGAACGGCGCCCCCGCGGGGCTCAACAGCCGGCCCGAGCAGATCCGTGCCGTCGCCGCGGCCTCCCTGAAACGGCTCGGGGTCGAGAGGCTCGACCTGTTCTACCAGCACCGCGTCGATCCGGAGGTGCCCATCGAGGAGGTCGCCGGCACGGTGGGTGAGCTCGTGCAGGAGGGCAAAGTGCGCTGCTTCGGGCTCTCGGAGGCCAGTGCGGAGACCATCCGCCGTGCCCACTCGGTCCACCCCGTGACGGCGGTGCAGAGCGAGTACTCGCTGTGGACGCGGGATCCCGAGCCGGAGGTCCTGCCGACGTGCGGGGCGCTCGGGATCGGATTCGTGCCCTTCAGCCCGCTCGGCAAGGGATTCCTGACCGGCACGGTGGACGCGTCGACCTCGTTCGTGACCGGTGACGTCCGCACGAGCATTCCACGATTCACGGCCGAGAACCGGGCGGCGAACCAGGCCCTCGTCGAACACATCACCACCCTCGCGCGGGCCAAGAGCGCCACCCCCGGGCAGGTCGCACTCGCCTGGCTGCTCGCGCAGCACCCATGGATCGTTCCGATTCCGGGCACCCGACACATCGCGCGGATCGAGGAGAACTCCGGCGCCACCCAGCTGCCGTTGTCCGCCGACGAACTGTCGGACCTCGACGAACTCGCCGGCCGCGTCGGGGTGCAGGGAGACCGTTACAACGAGCACCACATGTCGCTGGTCGACAAGTAACAACCGTCGGGGGCGTTCCGCGGACCGGTCCACACCTCATCAAGGACGAGACAGTTCTCCGGCGGCCGCGCTCAGAAGCCCCGTCGGACCATGCCGGAGGGCGTGGTCGTCTCAGGGCCGTCTTACGCGCTCGCACCCAGGTCACACCGACTGTGCGGACTCTGGCGGACCATGAGGACCCGACCTGGCAAGAAGCGCCCGTCGGGCCATGACGAGGTCCGGCACTCCGTCATGTGCCACGTAGGCGAGACACGGCGCGCGAGCACCGTACAGACGCGCCGCGCGGAGCTCGACCGGTCGCCGGCGGACGACCGCGCGAGTCCGCGCGGTCCGCGCACCGGGTGATCAACAGCCGGTCGTCACGGATTCGTGGTCAGCGGATCGAGGAAGGTCAGTACGGAGGCGTCCTCTTCGATCAGTGGGACGAGCGCGGCGTTGAAAGGGCCGCCGTACGGGGCCTTCAGGTGTGCCTGGAAGGCGTCCTCGTCCCGGTACACCTCGAAGATCCAGAAGGCGCGCCGGTTGGCCGCCCTGGTGTAGACGTCGAAGGTGATGTTGCCGTCTTCCTCGCGCACCTTCAGGGCGTAGTCCCCGATCAGACGGGCGACCTCGGCCTCGGCTCCCTCGCGGGCGGTGAACTCGGCGAGCAGGGTTTTCTTCATGGTCTCGTGTCCTTGCCGGTCGTGGGCGAAGTGTCAGTTCCAGGCGTCACGTGCGGGAGTCGCGTGCGGGAGTCGTCTGCGGGCGGGGTCGAGGTCCTCTTGGGATGCGCGGGCCGAATCAGGCACGCAGCGGGCAGTCGCGGTACGACTTCGGGCGGACGACCGCTGCGGGCGTTGCGGATTTGTGACAGGTGCAAGGCATTGACGTTGCCGGGGAACGGAGTCCATCATCCTCGCCAAGCAGTGTCAACGATGACACAAGTCAACGATGACACCACGGGACGACATGCCTCGATGTCGACCGCCGCTAGCAATCCCGCAGGAGTCGTTCATGTCTCGCACCTCTCGTCTGCCCGTTTCCCTCCTCAGAGTCGCCGCGTGCACGGGCGTCGCGGCCCTCACCCTGACAGCCTGCGGATCCGGTTCCGGATCGGGCACCTCGAGCGCCGGTTCGGGCAGCGTCAAGGTCGGCCTCATCACCAAGACCGACACCAACCCGTTCTTCGTGAAGATGAAGGAGGGCGCGGAGAAGGCCGCCAAGGAGAACGGCGTCCAACTGTCCACCGCCGCAGGCAAGTTCGACGGCGACAACGCCGGTCAGGTCACCGCCATCGAGAACATGGTCGCCTCCGGCGTGAAAGGCATCCTGATCACCCCGAGCGACTCCAAGGCGATCGTGCCCGCGATCGCGAAGGCCCGCGCCAAGGGTGTCCTGGTCATCGCGCTGGACACCCCGACCGAGCCGCAGAGCGCGGTCGACGCCCTCTTCGCCACCGACAACCTCAAGGCCGGCCAGCTGATCGGCGAGTACGCCAAGGCCGCCATGAAGGGCAAGACGGCGAAGATAGCCGCCCTCGACCTGGCGCCGGGCGTCTCCGTCGGCGTGCAGCGGCACAACGGTTTCCTGAAGGGCTTCGGTGCCACCGACAAGGACGTCGTGTGCGCCCAGGACACCGGCGGCGACCAGGCCAAGGGCCAGACCGCCATGGAGAACTGCCTCCAGAAGGAACCCGGCATCAACGTCGTCTACACCATCAACGAACCTGCCGCCCTGGGCGCGTACACCGCGCTGAAGGCCAAGGGCCGGGAGAAGGACGTGCTGATCGTCTCCGTCGACGGCGGCTGCACCGGCACCCGGGCCGTCAAGGACGGCAAGATCGCCGCGACGTCGCAGCAGTACCCGCTGAAGATGGCCGCCGAGGGCGTCAAGGCCGTCGTGACGTACGCCAAGGACGGCAAGAAGGCGTCCGGTTACACCGACACCGGCGTCACGCTGATCTCCGACAAGGCGCAGGCCGGGGTCACGTCGAAGGACACCGCCTACGGCCTGGACAACTGCTGGGGCTGAACCGCCCCTCAGGACCGTACGACACCGCCACTTTCTTCAGCGGGGCGGTCGGCTCACCTCTCCGACCGGGGACGGCCGCCCCCCTTGTCCCGGCGGCGGGGCTCGACCCTTCTCCTGCGACAAGGACATCTGTCTTCCGACAAGGACTTCGCATGACAGCCACGACCACGCCGTACGCCGAGCTCAAAGCGCCGACGACAGCCCGAAGACTGCTCACGGCGCCGACCACCGGACCCCTGGCCGCCCTCCTCCTGGCCTGTGTCTTCTTCTCCTTCTCGACCGACCAGTTCCTCACGGGCGGCAACTTCTCGCTGATCGTGCAACAGGTCATGGTCGTCGGTACCCTCGCCATCGGCCAGACGCTGATCATTCTCACGGCGGGCATCGACCTGTCGTGCGGGGCGGTGATGGCCTTCGGCAGCATCGTGATCGCCAGGATGGCGGCCGACGGCTCGGTCCCACCGCTCGTCGCGATCGGGCTGGGCATCCTCGTCTGCGGCGGTTTCGGCCTGCTCAACGGGCTGTTGGTGCAGAAGATCCCGCTGCCGCCGTTCATCGTGACCCTCGGCATGCTCAACGTGGCGTTCGCGCTGACCCACATCTACTCCAAGGAGCAGACGGTCACCAGCCTGCCCGGCCCGCTGACGGCGCTCGGGGAGACCTTCCCGCTCGGCCACACCGACATCACCTACGGCTCGCTTCTCACCATCGCCTTGTTCCTCCTGCTCGCGTACTCGCTGAGCAGCACCGGCTGGGGCCGGCACGTCTACGCGCTCGGCAACAGCCAGGAAGCGGCGCGGCTGAACGGTATCCGCACCTCCCGCCTGACCATCGGCATCTACACCGTGGCCGGCCTGTTCTACGGCATCGCCGCCTTGCTGCTCATCTCCCGCACCGGCGTCGGCGACCCGCAGGCCGGGCAGACCGAGAACCTCGACAGCATCACCGCCGTGGTGCTCGGCGGCACCAGCCTCTTCGGCGGACGCGGGTCGGTGCTGGGCACCTTCATCGGCGTCCTCATCGTCGGTGTGTTCCGCAACGGCCTCCAGCTGATGGGCGTCGCCTCCATCTACCAGACCCTGATCACCGGCGTACTGGTGATCCTCGCGGTGACCGTCGACCAGATCTCCCGGAAGAAGGCCCGATGAGCGCCCCCTCCACCCCCACCCCCGTGCTGCAGGCCCGTGGTCTGGTCAAGCGGTACGGCCAGGTCACCGCCATCGACGGTGCCGACTTCGACCTGCTGCCCGGCGAGGTCCTCGCCGTCATCGGCGACAACGGCGCCGGCAAGACCAGCCTGATCAAGGCACTCACCGGCGCGGTGGTCCCGGACGCGGGCGAGATACGGCTCAACGGTGAGCCCATCACCTTCTCCGGCCCGCAAAGCGCCCGCGCCCACGGCATCGAGACGGTCTATCAGGACCTCGCCGTGGCGGCCTCCATGGACATCGCCTCGAACGTGTTCCTCGGGCGTGAGCTCCGCCGTCCGGGCGTGCTCGGCAGTGTCTTCCGCATGCTGGACAAGAAGCGCATGCGGCAGGAGGCCGCCGAGCACATGGCCGATCTGAAGATCGGCCTGCGCTCGCTGACGCAGTCGGTGGAGACGCTCTCCGGCGGACAGCGGCAGGCCGTGGCGGTCGCCCGTTCCGTCGCCTGGGCCCGCTCCGTCGTCGTCATGGACGAACCGACCGCCGCCCTCGGCGTCAAGGAATCCGGTCAGGTCCTGGACCTCATCCGCCGAGTCCGCGACAAGGGCATGCCGGTCGTGCTGATCAGCCACAACATGCCCCATGTCTTCGAGATCGCCGACCGGATCCACGTCCACCGGCTGGGCCGGCGTGCCGCCCTGATCAAGCCCTCCGACTACTCCATGGCCGAGGTCGTCGCCATCATGACCGGCGCGCTCAGCATCGACGAGGCCGGAGATACTGTCGTAGCGGATTCGGAGGCCGCGAAGGCCGCCGGAGTACAGGCCACCTGACAGCACAACACCGCTCTCGCAGTCCGGCCGAGGCCGCGGCCGGAACCGAGAGCCCTCAGGAGACGGTTTCCTCCATGGCAGCAAACCGCCGCCCCACCCTGGCCGACGTCGCCCGCGAAGTCGGCGTCAGCGCCAAGACGGTCTCCCGAGTCCTCAACGAGGACGGACCCGCCTCCGCGCAGACCAGGGAACAGGTGCTCGCCGCAGTGGCCAAGCTCGGCTTCCAGCCGAACCTCATGGCCCGCAACATCCGCGTCGGCGGACCCGACACCACCATCGGCCTGGTCATCCCCGACCTCGCCAACCCCTTCTTCGGAGCCGTGGCCCGCGCCATCGAGGACACCGTCCGCGAACGCGGACTGACGCTCCTCATGGGTTCCTCCGCGGACGACCCCGATCGCGAACGGGCCCTGACGGACAAGTTCCTGGCCCGGCGCGTCAGCATCCTGATCGTCGTGCCGTCCGTCGGCGCCGACCACTCCCACCTCAAGTCCCATCGCACCGCGGGGCTGCCCATCGTCTTCCTCGACCGACCCGGAGCCGGCCTCGCGGCGGACAGCATCGTCAGCACCAACCGAGCCGGAGCCCACGACGGCGTCGCCCACCTCCTCGCCCACGGCCACCGGCGCATCGGCTTCATCGGTGACCTGCCCACCAAGCTCTACACCCGGCGGGAACGCCTGGCCGGCTACCGCTCCGCACTGCAGGAAGCCGACATCCCCTACGACCGCTCGCTCGTCACCAACGCCCACGACCAGCGAGGCGCCGAGGCCGCGACCGCCCAACTCCTCGACCTGGCGGATCCGCCCACGGCGCTGTTCGCCGGCAACAACATCATGGCGCTCGGCATAGTCGCCGAACTCGCCCGCAGCAAGCGCAAGGAGGTCGCTGTCGTCGCCTTCGACGACGTATCGCTGGCCGAGGCACTCGAACCGGCCCTGACCGTCGTCGCCCAGGACGCGGAAGAGCTCGGCCGAACGGCAGCGACCACCGCGCTGACCCGACTCGACGGCGACCGCTCCCGCGCCCACACCATCACCGTGCCCACCCGCCTGATCGTCCGAGGCTCGGGCGAGCAACCCGCGCCCGGCAGGCGCGAGACCTGACCGGCTCGCCTGTGCCCGAGCATCAGCGTGTCCGCCCGCCGACACCGACTGGTTCGCTCGCACGGTGGGCGCCCATGATCCTCAGCCGACGCCTGCCCCGCCCCCGCGGCCCCGCGCGCTCGCGTCCCCGACCGGAACGGCCGTGTCCACCAGCGGAGTTCGCAGGCGGAGTGTGCGTTCAGAGTTCGCCCGGTGCGCCCAGGCCCGTCAGCGCGCCGACCGGGTCCAGGTCCGGGGTGCCGCGGGGCCACCAGTCGTCGTGGCCGGGCTCGGACTCGTAGGCGTACCAGAGGCCGTCGCGCCCGAGGCGGAGCTGGACGTGGCCGCGGGGGTGGGTGAGGTGGTTGTGCCAGGGTCGGAAGGCGGGGAGGTCGGCGGCGAGAAGGAGGGGGCGGGCACGGTCGAAGCGGCCGGCCGGCGGGTCCCAGGGCTCTTCGAGGACGCTCAACCCCTCCGGGCCGCCCTGGCGCCAGGCGGCGACCGCACGCGCCAGGTCTGCCGGGGTGCGACCGGTGGCGGAGGCGAGCGAGGCGTACAGGGCGCGGGTGCCGGCGGTGAGACCGGAACCGGGGCGGGCGGCGGCGAGTCGTACCGCGTCCTGCCACAGGGTCAGCTCGCCGACCGGGTCTCGGCCGGTGGCCAGCAGGGCGTGGGCGCGGACCGCCGCGTCCGTCGCCAGCTGGTCCAGGGCGAAGGGGTCCGGGCCGCCCGCGGTCGCGGGGTACGCCGGGGGCTGCTCCGGATGCGGCGGCACCGGCAACGGTGGTGGCAGGGGCGGGAGTTGGCGGGGCTTGAGGACGTCCGTGGCCCGTACGCCGGCCAGGGGCGCCGGGCCCCGTTCCTGGGCGGCGCGGGCGGCGCGGGCGGCGCTGAGACGGGACAGGGCGTCGAGCAGCTCGCGTTCACCGCGGCCGCGCAGCAGGAGCAGGACGAAGGGGTCGGCGTCCAGCAGACGGGCGGTCTGGTAACAGAGTGCGGCGGCGTGCTTGCAGGGGTGGCCGGAGTCGGGGCAACTGCACCGGGGCTCGAGGTCACCCGGGCCCGGCAGCAGCGGCACGCCGGACTCGGCCAGTGTGTGGGGCATCTCCTTGTCGAGCAACGCGGCGATGTCACCGGGCCGTTCGGCGGCGCCGTGCAGGAAGCGGTCCCAGTCGGCGTCGTCGAGCGTGCGCAGCCGGACCTGGACGCGGTACGGCCGGGCGCGGCTCCCCTGCACATAGGCGAGCACCAGCCCCGGCGTCACGGTGATGGCGTCCACATGTCCCTGCTCCGCATACCCACGCCCCCGCACCAGCCGCTTCGCGTCCAACGCGCCCTCCTCCAACGCGGCGACCCACGCGTTCCCCCACCATGTCTCGGCGAACCCGCCGCCCCCGGACACCCGCGGCGGGAACGCCGGGAAGGTGCGCCGGAGTTCGTTGTCGCGGGCGGGGGCGGCCATGGTGCGGGGG
>JODI01000097.1 GCA_000720805.1 Streptomyces violaceoruber | reverse complement strand
CCGGTCGTGGAGCGAAAGCGGGCGACCAGGACATCCACAACCGTTCGGGATGTCCGCAGTGACCAGGTACGGGTCCAAGACTCACTCCTGCTCACTGATGAGGAACGGTCGGTGAAGGCTCCTGACGGTCGCATGCTGGGGCGGATCGCTGTGCCCCGACCCCCAGGCTTGATCTTTACCTATGGTGGGGATAGTTTGTGAGCGTGACCGTGAACCATGTGAAGCGGGCGTTCAAGTACCGCTTCTATCCGACCGATGCGCAGGCAGCGGAGCTGTCGCGCACGTTCGGGTGCGTGCGGAAGGTCTACAACATGGCGCTCGCCGCCCGCACCGAGGCGTGGGCGCGGCAGGAACGGGTCAACTACAACCAGACCTCGGCCATGCTGACAGCGTGGAAGAAGACCGAGGAGCTTGCGTTCCTCAACGACGTGTCGTCGGTGCCGCTCCAGCAGACGCTGCGGCACCTGCAGAGCGCGTTCACTCAGTTCTTCGCCAGGCGGGCCAAGTATCCGCGCTTCAAGTCGCGGAAGAAGTCGCGGAAGTCGGCGGAGTACACCACCAGCGGTTTCCGCTTCCGGGACGGCCGGTTGACCCTGGCGAAGATGGCTGACCCGCTGGACATCGTGTGGTCCCGGCCGCTGCCCGAAGGCGCCGAGCCGTCCACCGTGACGGTGTCGCAGGACGCGGCCGGACGGTGGTTCGTGTCCCTGCTGGCGGAGGACCCGGCCGTGGAGCCGCTTCCCACCACTGCCGAGGCAGTCGGGGTCGATGTCGGCCTTGACCACCTGCTGACCCTCTCCACGGGGGAGAAGATCGCCAATCCCCGGCACGAGCGCCGCGACCGCACCCGTCTGGCCAAGGCCCAGCGAAAGCTCTCCCGCAAGGCCGGGGGTGACGGAGCGAACCGCCGCAAGGCCCGGCGCAAGGTCGCCAGGATCCACGCGAGGATCGCCGACCGGCGCCGGGACACGCTCCACAAGCTGACCACTCGTCTCGTTCGTGACAACCAAACGATCGTGATCGAGGACCTGACCGTGCGCAACATGGTCAAGAACCGCACGCTCGCCCGGGCCATCTCGGACGCGAGTTGGAGCGAGTTCCGCTCCCTGCTGGAGTACAAGGCCGCCTGGTACGGGCGAGAAGTGATCGCGGTGGACCGCTTCTTCCCCTCCTCCAGGCTGTGCTCCGTCTGCGGCACCCTGCAACAGAGGATGCCGCTCAGCGTCCGTACGTGGACGTGTGCCTGCGGCACGACCCATGACCGGGACGTGAACGCGGCGAAGAACCTTCTGGCCGCCGGGCTGGCGGTGACAGTCTGTGGAGCCGGTGTAAGACCTCAACGGAGTTCTCCGGGCGGGCAGTCGGCGTCGAAGCAGAAAACCCCACGGCGCGAGCCGTAGGAATCCTCCTCGTTCACGAGGGGGAGGAAGCCAAGCTGTCCGACACGAAGTACACACACCCTTCGCCGTCGGCCTGCAGTCCTTCGTCAGTGAGCACGACACGCAGCGCGATCTCAAGGCCGCCACCGCGGTACGGATCGATACCAGCCGCCGCGTTCTTCTGCTTCGTGCAGAAGAACCTGGTGCCCGCCTCACCTCGGCGGCACGAAGGGCTGAGTCCCGCCACCGGGGAGCCGCCATCACAGGCCCGCTCACGGGCTCCGCCCCGCGGACTCCCGCGCCCGACCGCGCGGGCGGCGACCGATTTTCCATCCGACCTCGCCGACACGCGGCCGCCTCGCACCCGCCGCCGTACGCAATCTCGACAGCGGTACGTAATCTCGGCAGCAGCCCACGACAGCCTTGACGACAGTCCCACGACCGAACCCCGTTACGCACCAAGGACGCCATGAGCCAGCAGCACTCCGCCGACCCGGCCCCGACCTCCTTTTTTGAAGCGGCCGTCGCCACCGTCGCCCAGCGCCGCGACTGGTGGCGGGACGCCGTGATCTACCAGGTCTACCCGCGCAGCTTCGCCGACAGTGACGGCGACGGCATGGGCGACCTGGAGGGCATCCGCACCCGACTGCCGTACCTGCGCGACCTCGGCGTGGACGCCGTGTGGCTCAGCCCCTTCTACGCCTCCCCACAGGCCGACGCCGGCTACGACGTGGCCGACTACCGGGCCGTGGATCCCATGTTCGGCAACCTCCTGGACGCCGACATGCTGATCCGCGACGCCCACGGGCTGGGCCTGCGCGTCATTGTCGACCTGGTCCCCAACCACTCCTCAGACCAGCACGAGTGGTTCAAGCGGGCGGTCGCCGAGGGCGCAGGCTCACCGCTGCGGGAGCGCTACCACTTCCGCCCCGGCAAGGGCGCGGACGGCGAACTCCCGCCCAACGACTGGGAGTCGATCTTCGGCGGCCCGGCCTGGACGCGGGTCACCGAGCCGGACGGCACGCCGGGGGAGTGGTACCTGCATCTCTTCGCCCCCGAGCAGCCCGACTTCAACTGGGACCATCCGGCCGTCGGCGACGAGTTCCGCTCCATCCTGCGCTTCTGGCTCGACATGGGCGTCGACGGCTTCCGGATCGACGTGGCCCACGGCCTGGTGAAGGCGGAGGGGCTCCCGGACCTGGGAACCCACGATCAGGTCAAACTGCTGGGCAACGATGTCATGCCGTTCTTCGACCAGGACGGCGTGCACGCGATCTACCGCCAGTGGCGCACGGTCCTCGACGAGTACGCGGGAAATGAGAAGGGGCCCGAAGGGCCTTCCTCGGAAGGGCGGGGGCGGGAGACGGGTGGGCGGATTTTCGTAGCCGAGGCGTGGACCCCGACCGTCGAGCGCACCGCCAACTACGTCCGCCCCGACGAGCTGCACCAGGCCTTCAACTTCCAGTACCTGAGCACGGACTGGGACGCGGACGAGCTGCGCGCCGTCATCGACCGCACCCTGGAGGCCATGCGCCCGGTCGGCGCCCCCGCCACCTGGGTCCTGTCCAACCACGACGTCACCCGCCACGCCACCCGCTTCGCCAACCCACCCGGCCTCGGCACCCAGATCCGTCTGGCGGGCGACCGCGAACTCGGCCTGCGCAGGGCCCGGGCGGCGACCCTGTTGATGCTGGCGCTGCCCGGATCGGCGTACGTCTACCAGGGTGAGGAACTGGGCCTCCCGGACGTCGTCGACCTGCCCGACGAGGTCCGCCAGGACCCCGCCTACTTCCGCGGCGCGGGCCAGGACGGCTTCCGTGACGGCTGCCGGGTGCCGATCCCCTGGACGCGCACGGGATCGTCGTACGGCTTCGGCGGCGGGGGCAGCTGGCTGCCGCAGCCGGAGTGCTGGGGCGAGCTGAGCGTCGAGGCTCAGACCGGCGTCGCGGGCTCCACCCTGGAGCTCTACCGGGCCGCCCTCGTCGCCCGTCGCGAGCAGCCCGACCTGGGCGCGGGCGACTGCGTGGAGTGGCTGCGCGCCCCCGAGAGCGTCCTCGCCTTCCGGCGCGGGGAGTTCGTGTGTGTCACCAACACCGGCGGCGAGTCGGTGACGACTCCGGCGTACGGCCGTGTCCTGCTCACCAGCCGTGAGGTGACCGAGGCGGACGGCGAGACGAAGGTGCCGGCGGACACGACGGTGTGGTTCACCACGCGCCTCTGAACCCCGCAGACGCGACGGCAGCGGATCGACGCGCTCGCCGGTACCGGCTACCGGCTGCATCCGGCGCAGGCGTCGGGAGCGGACCCTATCGTCAAGTCATCCTCGTACGAGCGGGAATCGGGCACGTTCGCCGTTCCGGGACGATCAGTGGCCGTATTCTCGCCGGTTTCCTGACAAGGGCATTACGGTGGTGGGGCAGACCCTGAACCCCGGTCTGTCCCACCTGTGTGTCCCAGGGGCTGACAGATGGATGTCAACGACAAGCAGACAGGCACGACCGTGCTGGTCGTGGACGACGTGGCGGACAGCCGGTACGCGCTGGCCGCCGTGCTCAGCCGCGCCGGTCACCGGGTCGTCGCCGTCGCCACCGGCTACGAGGCGCTGACCGAACTCGACATCCGGCTGCGGAAGGGAAACGTTCCCGACGTGGCCCTGATCGACGTGAACCTGCCGGACATGAGCGGCTTCGAACTGTGCCGCCGGCTCAAGGAACGGCCCCGCATGGCCGGCCTGCCCGTCGTGCACTGCTCGGCCGGTGCCGCGGTCCCGCGCGACCGCTGTCAGGCGCTGGACGAGGGCGCCGAGGCCTATCTGACGATGCCCGCCGAGCCCGAGGCGATCGAGGCGGCGGTCCGGGCGGCGGTACGGGCCGGCCGGCTGCGGGCCGACGGCCAGGCGCTGGTACGGCGGCTGACGCTGCTGTCGGAGGCGATCGTCACCATCCAGGCGGCGCGTTCCCTGCAGGAACTCGCCGACGCCGCCGCCGACGCCACCGCGCGGCTCACCGGCTCGCCCGCCGCCGTCTTCGTCCTCGACCACGACGACAAGCTGTACCGCGGCCTCTCCCGGGACCGCACCTCGGTCGCGCTGCCGGACGAGGGCGCCCACCGGACCGTCGCGGGTCTGCTGCGGCGGCTCACCCGCGGGCAGTCCGGGGTGCAGATCACCACGGTCCCCGCACCTCTGTGGCCCACCGGGTTCTTCCGGCCCGGCGTGCAGCACGACGCCCGGATGGCGCTGACCGTCACCCAGGACGGCAAGGCCCCGGTGTGTCTGGCCGCCCCCACCCGCGGGCTGCGCCGGGCGGGCCCGGAGGCGGAGGCGCTGCTGGCCCGGCTCGCCCAGGCCACCGCGCTCGCCGCCGAGCCGCTGCTCATGTACCAGGTCGAGCGGCATGTCGCCCTCACCCTCCAGCACAGCTTCCTGCCCCAGCCGCACCGGCTGCCCGAACTGCCCGGTCTCGACGTCGTGGTGCGCTATGTGCCCGCGTCCCGGGAGACCGAGATCGGCGGCGACTTCTACGCGGCGCTGCGCACCCGAGAAGGTGTCCTCGCCGCCGTCGGCGACGTGGTCGGGCACTCGCTGGAGGCGGCCACCGTCATGGTCGAGATCCGGCACGCGCTACGCGCCTACTGCGTCGACGAGAGCGACCCGGCGGTGCTCGCGGAACGCCTGGACCGGATGCTCCAGCACTACCACCCCGACGTCACCGCCACCGTCTGCCTGGCCCTGATCGACCCCGACACCGGACGCACCCGTATCGCCAACGCGGGCCACATCCCGCCGCTGATCATCCGGGACACCCACAGTGCCGACTACGCCAAGGCCGGCGGGCCCCTGCTCGGTCTGGGCCTGCCCCACCCGCCGCCCACCGAACTGTTCCTCGAACCCACCGACCGGCTCCTCATGGTCACCGACGGTCTGATCGAGACCCGGGGCACGGACCTGGAGGTCTCGATGGAACACCTCCGTGCCGCCGCCTCCGGCTCCCTGCCCGGACCAAACGCCCTGTGCGACACCCTCCTGGCCTGCTTCGGCCACGAACGCGAGGACGACATCGCGATGCTGGCGCTGCAGCTGAAGAACTAGGGTGGGCCCTGTTGCCTCAGAACAGGAGTGCTCATGCCGCAGATCACCGTCGACTACTCCGCCACCCTGGAGCCCGCTTTCGACCGGGGAGGTTTCGCCGACGCCCTGCACTCGGCGGCGGTCGAGATCGCGGCGGCGAAGCCGGAAGCCTGCAAGACGCAGTTCCGTCCGTCCGCGTACACCCTGGTGGGACACGAGAACGAGGGGCACGGCGTCGTCCACGTCACCATCGGGCTGCTCGCCGGGCGCACCGAGGAGACCAAGGCGAGACTGACGGAGGCCGTGGTGGAGCTGCTGGCCAAACACATCGAGGACGACGGTTCGGCGCTGCACGCCTCCGCCGAGGTGCGTGACCTCGACCCGTCGTACCGCAAGGTCGAGCGCTGAGAGTTCCGCTCGGGGTCCCGCTCAGGACGCCAGCGCGACCAGCCCCTGCACCAGGTCGCTGAACGGCCCGTCGCCCGGCTCGTCCTTGAGCAGCCGGCGCAGCAGCCCGCTCATCTCCGCGTCGTGGGTCGCGCTGACGGCCGCGAGCGCGGCGAAGTCGTGCACGAGCTGCACCTCCAGCTCGGCCCGCGGGATGTCCCGGCCGTCCAGCCAGATCAGCGCGGTCGACTCGGCCAGCGAGATCCAGGAGCGGACGACCAGTTCCAGCCGCGCGGGCGGATCCGTCACGTCGAGATGCGAAAGAATCTGGTCGTACGCGACCTGTCGTACGGAGTCGATGAGCGCGTTCGTGGCCGAGACCGCGCTCACCGACGCGGCGCCGCCCACGGTGACGGCCGGACCGCCCCGCATCAACGCCGAGAAACCGGGGCCGTGCTCCTCGACGAAGTCGAAGAACCGGCGCATCACCCGCAGCAGCCGGGCTCCCAGCGGGCCCTCGTGCGGTTCCGTGAACCGGCTCGCGAGATCCTCGGCCGCGCGCTTCAACGCGGCTTCGTACAGGCTGAGTTTGCCGGGGAAGTAGTGGTAGACGAGCGGCCGTGAGATGCCCGCGGCCACGGCTATCTCGTCGATGGAGACCTCGTCGGGCGACCGGCGGCTGAACAGGTCGAGGGCGACGCCGATCAGCTGCTGCCGCCGCTCCTCGACACCCATCCTGCGGCGCACCACGGTAGTCATGCGAACACCTTACCGATCGAATCCGGCCCCGAACGGACGGGACCGGCCACCGGTGTTCACTTGTTCAGCACGAGACGCTCGCTGAGCGCCCGCGGTCCATGGCTGGGCGCCCGCTCACAGCGGGCGTCGCCGGTCGAGTCCACCCCGGCCGTCAACGCCCGTACCTGGCCGACCCGTTGCCGTTGCCGGCAGCCTGTTGCCTCCGGTGTCGGCTAGCCGAGGCCGTTGATCACCCGCCCGCTCTCCAAGGTCGCCCTCAGTCCGGCCTGGGCGCCCTGCCGGGTCTTCACGGTCAGCAGGTGGCCGTTGGCCGTTCCGCGCACTCCGCCCGTCGCGCTGATCGACGAGGTTCCGCGGCTGCCGGCGGCCAGCAGGTACCAGGAGCCCGCTCCCGACTTCCACAGCACACCGGCCAGCACATGCGGATCGCGGGGGCCGCAGGCCGGCACGTCCTGGGCCTTCGCCGCGACCGCCCCGTACGCGCCGCCCGGTGTGTGGAACTGCGCCAGTACGCGGGTGCCGTCGCCCCGCCAGGTCTCGGCACGGGTGCACACCCAGGCCGCCGAGCCGCTCGCGTCGGGCAGCGGCTGCGCGGCGAACTCCCATGCGTTCACGCTCCGTACGCCCGCGGCCCGCACCGCGGACAGGGAGCAGGCGAACGGGGCCCACGCGCGCTGCGACTGAGGACCGGACGCGTCGTGTGCCGACCCGGGCCGGCCGGTGGTGAGGCGGGCCGGGACCAGCTCGCCCAGGTCCGTCAGCAGGCGGATGCCGGAGGCGTCCGTCACCTGGAGCACGTTCCACGAGGTGCACGCGCCGGTCCGGACGGCGGGGCTGGCCAGCGGGGCGGTGGTGCCGTCGGTCAGGGGCAGGTCCATCGCACCGGTGCCCGGTTTCAACAGGTCCCGCTCGGCCGCCTCCTTCACCCAGGGCGCCGTCAGATAGCGGACGTTGCCGTCGGCCCGGCCCAGCACCACCGCACTGGCCTCGGCACCGCTCGCGCCGTCGACCCGCGCGAAGTCCAGCGCGGCACCCTTGGTGCCGTCCTTCGGCTCGGCGTAGCGGGCGATGCGCAGACCGTCGTAGAGGATCACCACGCGCGCGTTGTCGACGGTCCCCGCGTACAGCAGCTGAGGTGGTCCGGCCGGGCCGCCGGACGGGGTGCCGCGGGTCGGGGAGACCCGGACGGTCGCGCCGGGGCGGGCCCAGACGGCGAGGGCGCGGCGCAGCAGGCCCTGGTCGCCGGTGAGTTCGCCGCGGGCGGGCCACACCGAGAAGTCGGTGCGCGCGGAGGACCGCCAGGTGGTGGGGGCGGCCCTGGTCAGCTTCGCCGGGTCCAGGGCGGCCTGGGCGGACGGGTTGCGCGCGTAGGCGGGCGCCGCCGCGCCGTCCCGTCCCCAGCCGTCGCCGGGCAGGCCGAGCAGCGCCCCGCACACCGCGACCGCGGCGGCCGCGGCGAGCGCCGCCTTCGTGTGCTGCCTGCGCCGCATCAGGTCGGTGGGCCGGGCCTGGAGCGAACAGGGGTCGAACTCGGGGGATTCGAGCAGCGCGTACCGCGCGGTGACCTCGTCCGCCTCGTTCAGCGCGGTGTCCACGTCGGCGACGCCCGCGGCCGTCAGTACGGTGCGTACGTCGTCGTCCGGGAGCTTCTCCAGGCCGCGCAGTACGTACGCGGCGCGGGCCGGGCCGGACAGGGCCGACAGCCGCTGGTCCAGGGCGAGTTCGTCGGCGCCGCCCGAGCGAGGGAAGAGCTTGAGGCCCCACACCTGGGGCAGCGCCGGCGGCAGCTGCGCCCGCTTCGGCCATACCGTGCGCTTCAGCGGCAGGCTCGCCTGCAGCGCCGCGCGCAGCACCTGGAGACGGACCAGGGCGTACCCCAGGTCGCCGTCGCGGCCGGTCGACTGGGCCGGGATCACGGGGACGGAGGTGCGGCCGCGGGGCAGGGCGCGCTGGGTGAGGGCGTGCGCGGTCAGTACGCGCCTGCCCCGGCCGAGGCCCGGCGGCAGCACCACATAGGCGAGCCGGACGAGCCGCGGATAGTGCTCGACGAGTGCGGCCTCGGCCTGCTCGACGTCGACGACCGGGTCGGCGGACGAGGAGGCGGTGGAGGAGGGGTCGGGGCGCGGGGCGACATCCTGTGACTGCACGTTCAGCAGAACGAGCGTATCGGCGGTTGGTCACCGCCACCCCGGCGCGTCAGCCCTCGGGGGCGACCAGGGCGCGCGCGTAGTTCGCCATCGACCGCTGGTAGCGCGGAAGATGCGGGGCCAGGGCGCCGAGCACGAGGGACAGCCCCTCGCGGTCGCGGCCGAGGCTGGACAGACACAGGGCGAGCGTGGCCCGTACCGCGTCGTCCAACTCGTCGGAGGGCGCGTCCAGTTCCGGGGTCAACAGCTTGACGCCCTCCTCCGGCTGCCCGGTGTTGCGCAGCGAGCTGGAGAGCTGGATCTTCGCGCGGCGCCCCTGGTAACCGTCCAGACCGAGGGCCAGTGCCTCCCGGTACAGCGGGACGGCCTGGTCCGAGTGACCGGTCGAGTCCCAGGCGCAGGCCCGCTCGAAGGGGCCGAGGGGGCTGCCGTCCGGCAGTTCGGCGACGAGCGCGTCGATCACGGCCCGGAACTCGGCCCCGTCCTCCTCCGCGTAGTCGTCGAGGGTGGCCCAGGCGGCGGCCACGCGATCTTCCCAGTCATGGTTCACCGGCCCACTTTCGCACAGGTGTCCCCATCGGGGTATCCGATTTGAGCGCGGCGGGCTCCTCGCCCGTATCGAAGAGGACGGCCCCTCGCCGGGGCCGGCTCAGGCATGGTCTGATACATGCGACCGGAGGAACAGATGAGGCTGACCCGACCGATACTCGCGCCGATCGGCGCGGCGCTGGTGTTCGCGCTGGCGGGCTGCGGATCCGGTGCCACGAAGCCCGCCGTGCCCGAGACGGCGACCGGCAGCCTGGAGCACCTGGCCGCCGAGGTGAAGTGCACGCCGAACATGCAGACGGACGCGGACGAGATCCGCCAGGCCATCTGCAAGAACTCCGACGGCAAGTTCATCCTCGCCACCTTCGCCACCGACCGCGGCCAGCGCGAGTGGATCAACGGGGCCAAGGACTACGGCGGTCACTACCTGGTCGGCCGCAAGTGGGTGGCCGTGGGGGAGACCAGCACGATGAACGCGCTGCGCACCACGCTCGGCGGTGACATCGAGGAGGGCACGGACCACTCGGGGCACGGGTCGGACGAGCCCTCGGCGGGTGCCTCGCACTCCGGTCACTGACCGTTCCGGCACACGAGTCCGGCACACGAGGAAGCCGGCGGTGAGGAATCCTCACCGCCGGCTTTCTCAGTGGTTCACACGCTCAGTGGATCACTTGCACTGCTTGCCGGTGTTGATGCAGTTGACCATCTGGTTCATCGTGTTCTGGGAGAAGAAGTTGATGAAGTCGTTGTGGTCGGTGATCGGCTTGTGCAGCTGCTCCGGGAAGGTGTCCACCGCGTACGGCTTCACGACCTGACCGTTCTGGAGCTGCGGGGCCGGAACGTTGTAGACCAGACGGACCTGGAGCTGGGGGATCGCCTTGAAACCGTTGGCGCAGGAGCCGTCCGCCTGGGCGAAGGCCACGTGCGTGCGGTGGTTGGCGCTGTCGATGTTCTGACCGTCCCAGCAGCTCTGGAAGTTGGTCGTACGGACCACCTGGCTGCCCTGCGGGCAGATCGGGTACTTGTCCTTCAGCTGCACCTTGTTCTCGAAGCCGGTGCAGCTCCAGTTCACGTTGGCGTTGGCGTTGCCGTTGACCTGGGCCTTGGCGTCACCGGTGATGATGCGCAGGGCCGTCGGCATCGCGACGACGTTGCCCTTCTTGTTGCCGACGAACTTCAGCTGGGCCTGTGCCGGCTGGAGGATCTTGCCGACGTTGCCCTCCTTGCCACCGCCGTCCGCGTTCTGGTCGAAGTCCTGCGTGCCGTCCTGGACACGCAGCACCGGCCAGAAGTACGAGGACTTGTCGCCCTGGTTCTGGCAGCTGGTGGTGGCACCCGCCAGCTCCTGGTCGCTCGCGAAGGCGTCGTTGTTCTGGTTGCCGACGTAGTCGTGCAGGTGGTGGGCGCCGTTGGTGACACCCGGGGCGACGATCACGTTGTCCGTGTTGTGGTTGTCGTTCCCGTTGGTGCCGCAGTTCGTGGTGAAGGTGCCCCTCGAACCGCTGTTGCCGTTGGCGGGGAGGCCGTTCTGGCCGACGCCGAGCTGGGCGTTGCCCTGGACCTTGGTGATGTCCACGAAGTCCGCCGCGACCGGGCCGTTGCCGCCCTGGCCGTTCTGACCGGCGTTGCCCTGCTGACCGCCGTTCTGCTGGCCACCGTTCTGCTGGCCGCCATTGTTCTGGCCGCCGTTCTGCTGGCCACCGTTTTGCTGGCCACCGTTCTGCTGGCCGGCGTTGGTCTGCGGGGCGGCGTTCTGCGTGGTGCAGGCGGCGAGCTGGCTCAGGGAACTGCTGAACTGGCCCCCGACCCGCTGGATGTTGATCCGGATCCGGTCGATCGTCGCGGCCCGCTTTTCCTTGAGGGGTCCGACGATCGCGTTCTGGACGAAGCCCGAGTCACCTGCCTGGGCCTGGCGCGTGGAGGCGAGCCGGGCGTAGGCCTCGGTGATCTGCTTGTCCAGCAGCGCCAGCTCCTTGTCCACGCCGGAGCGCGCCGCATTCGGCACGTTCGTCAGCTTCTGGCCCACATCGGGGCAGGCGATCGTCGCCACCTGGGCGGCGGCGGCCTTGGTCTGGTTCTGCGCCGAGTTGTTGGACTCGTGCGCCGAAGCGTAGAAGTTCGCCCAGATCAGCCCGCCCCCACCGAGCGCTAGGGCCGCCGATGCTGCCACGGCCTTCGTGGCCATCGACGAACGGCGTTTACGTGTGTTGCGTCCCATGGAACTCCTCTGACTTCCTTGCGGGGCAGCATCGAGGCGCCCGACAGGAGTGAAGCGGCGCCCTTTGATACGCGGCCAGTCCCACGGGTGTTCAGCCGTCTCAGAAATTGATGAGAGATCCGCATGGCGATTCGCCCCCAACTACCTCCCCACCACCCGGAGTTGTTGATCCCTTACGGCAAGTGCGAGCCGCGGAGCCGTTTTAAGCGGTTTTCAACGGCTTCCACGGACTTCAACTTCTTCAGCGGCCTTCGGCGGGCTTTCGGTGGCCTTTCGGCGGGCTTCGGCGGGCTTCGGCGGCTTCAGCGGTCCTGGTCCAGATAGGCGAGAACCGCCAGGACGCGACGGTTGTCGTCGTCCGACACCTCCAGACCCAGTTTGGCGAAGATGTTGGAGGTGTGTTTGGCGATCGCCCGTTCCGTCACGACGAGCTTCTCCGCGATCGCCGCGTTGGACCGGCCCTGCGCCATCAGCTCCAGCACCTCCAGCTCGCGGGGGGTCAGCCGCCCCAGCGGCCGGTTGTCGTCGGCCGCCCGCCGGGACAGCAACTGCTGGATCACTTGCGGATCCATCGCCGTCCCGCCCGCCGCCACGCGTCGTACGGCGTCCACGAACTGCTCCGCGTCGAACACCCGGTCCTTCAGCAGATAGCCGACCCCGCCGGTGCCGTCGGCCAGCAGCTCCCGCGCGTACAGCTGCTCCACGTGCTGGGACAGCACCAGCACCGGCAGCCCGGGTCTGTCGCGGCGGGCGTCGAGCGCGCACTGCAGGCCCTCGTCGGTGTGCGTCGGCGGGAGCCGGACGTCGACCACGGCGACGTCCGGCTCCAGTTCGGCCAGCGCCCGGGCCAGTTCCGGCCCGGTCTCGACGGCGGCGGCGATCTCGAAGTCGTAGGCCTGAAGGAGCCGGACGAGTCCGTCGCGCAGCAGGAACAGGTCTTCGGCTAGGACAACGCGCAAGGGATCTCCATGGTGACCATGGTGGGGCCGCCCGCGGGCGAGCTGACGGCCAGGACGCCGTCGAATGTACCCAGTCGCCGCTCGACCCCGGCCAGCCCCGAACCGGCCCCGATCGCCGCTCCGCCCCTGCCGTTGTCGGTGACGGAGATCCGCAGCATGGCGCCGCCCTCGTCGGTGTGGTGCAGGTCGACCCAGATCCGGTCGGCGCCGGAGTGCTTGACCGCGTTGGTCAGTACCTCGCTGACGGCGAAGTACGCCGCCGACTCCACGGGGGCGTCCGCCCGGCCCGGCAGCTCCACGCTCACCTCGGTGGCGACGGGCAGCCGCAGCGCCAGCGCCCGTACCGCGTCGCCGAGTCCGCGCTCGGCGAGCACCGGGGGATGGATGCCGCGGACGAGTTCACGCAGCTCGGTCAGGGCCTCGGCGGAGGACTGACGGGCCTGGGCGAGCAGCCGTTTGGCCTGCTCCGGATCCTTCTCCACCAGGACCTCGATGGTGCCGAGATCCATCCCCATGGCGACCAGCCGCGCCTGCGCCCCGTCGTGCAGGTCCCGCTCGATGCGCCGCAGTTCGGCCGCGGAGGTGTCGACGGCGTCCCGCCGGGTCTCGGTCAGCACCCGGACGCGCTCGGCCAGTTCGCCCTGGCCCGAGGTGAGCACGGCCCGGGTCAGTCGGAAATGCCCCTCCAGCACCCGCGGGGTGAGGAAGGGCGCGAAGCAGAGGAGGACAAGGCCCAGGACGGCGGCGCCGAACGCGGAGGCCTGATCGGTCACATGGACGAATCCGTACCAGTACCCGTCGGGGAGGACCCGCCACAGTCCGGCCGCGACCGCGAACCCCTCCAGGGGATAGAACAGCAGCGCCGCCGACAACAGCGCGGTGACGAACCCGGCCGTCATGTCCACCGGCAGCCACCACAGATCCCGCCAGGTCGCCGGGTCGCGCAGCATCCCGAAGGTGCGCGACCACGATTTGGCTTCCTTCGGCAGCGGCCGGTACGCCGAGGGGATCGGCACCCCGCACCACTCGGCGGCCAGCACCCGCCGCCAGTCCGCGTACGCCCGCACCCCCGTGAGCACCCAGGGCGTGGTGACGATCCCCACCCCGACCGGGATCAGCGCGATCGACACCACGGAGAGAACGAAACAGAGCACCGCCCCCGGTAACACCACAAGCGCCAGCCCCAGCCCCCGCAACGCCGCCCGCGCGACACCCCGCATCCGTGTCCCCCCGTTGCCGCTGCCGCTGCCGTTCTCCGCCTCTGTGGTCATGCCGTCAGTCTGGCCGAGGGGGCGAGGGGGGTCACGGGGGTTGGACGGCCGGTCAGGGGTGGTCCCAGGTACACCCTGCTTCCGTGTCCGCCTCAGCTCTCGCTCGCCTCGAGTACCTTCGCCTCCAGCTCCGGGGCGAGGCCCACGGTCGGCCGGTCCGGCCGCCGCGGGGCCACTGAGCCGATGCCTCGCAGCCAGTGCCAGGTGTCGGCGACCGTCTCCGTGACCGGACGGCAGCGCAGGCCCGCTGCCAGGGCCCGGGAGACGTCCGCGCCGTGCAGGGCCGCATGGCCCTCGCTGTCCGGGGGCAGCCACACCGGCAGGTGCAGCCACGGTTCGATGCCCGCGGCGAGGATCACCTCGGGGTCGGTCCAGCGCAGCTCGGCGGGCCCGCCGGTGACCTCCGCGCAGGCGTCCAGCAGCGAACCCATGGTGGCGTGTCCAGGGGGAGAGACGACGGTGTACGGTCCGCTCGCCTCCCGCTCCACCGAGTCCAGGATCCACTCCGCCAGGTCGCGGACGTCGATGTACTGGAGGGGCAGTTCGCGCGGCCCGGGGGCGAGTACGGGGCCGCCCCGGGCGATCCGGGTCAGCCACCACGGCAGCCGGCCGACGTTCTCGTACGGCCCCAGGATCAGCCCGGCCCGCACCAGCAGGGAGTGCTCCGCGCCGAACGTCTCCACGGCGGCCAGCTCACCGCCCCGCTTGTCCCGGGCGTAGTCGCTCTGCCCGGCGCCGGCGGCCGCGCCCGGGACCAGCGGCGCGTCCTCGGTGTACCCGGCGCCCCGGGGCCAGGCGTACACCGAGCAGCTCGACACGTACACGTACCGTCCGGCGCGGCCCCGCAGCAGCCGCGCCGCGTCCCGGACCACCCGGGGCGCCGCCGACCAGGTGTCGACCACGGCGTCCCAGCCGCCGTCACCGGTGCCGCCGTCGGCGGCCAGGGCGGCGAGTCCGTCGGGCGTGGTGCGGTCGCCGTGCAGCGACCGCACCCCGGGCGGGGGCCGGTGGTGTCCCCGGTGGAAGACGGTCACGTCCCAGCCGCGCCCGAGGGCCGCCTCGGCGACGGCCCGGCCCGCGAACTCGGTCCCGCCCAGCAGCAGAAGTCTCATGCCGACGACTCTGCCCGGCCGGGACCCGGGAGGGAACGGGACTCGGCTGTCAGCAGAAGATCAACGCCCGGTCGGCGGCGCGTACTTGTAGCCGACCCGGCGGACCGTCTGGATCGCCCGCCGGTGCTCGGCGCCCAGCTTGCGGCGCAGCCGGGCGATGTGGACGTCGACGGTACGGCCGTCGCCCACATGCCCGTAGCCCCACACCGTGCTCACCAGCTGGTCGCGGGTGTGCACCCGGTGCGGGTGGATGACGAGGTGGGAGAGAAGCTCGAACTCCAGGTAGGTGAGGTCGAGTTCGCGTCCGTCCACCACGGCGGTGCGTCGCACGGTGTCGATCCGGACCAGGGGGTCGATCGCGCCGACGGCCTCCTCGTGCGGCCCCGGGGTCACCGGAGTGGCCGACCGGTCGCCCGCGACCGTCGGCGGCACCGCCGTCGGAGGGAAGGGCATCTGCTGGTCGGCCGGTACGAGCACCAGGTAGCCGACCATCGGGGGCTGGCCCGGCAGCGTGGGCAGGGTGTGCGGGGGAGCGGGCAGCCAGGTGGCGCCCGGCGGCAGGAAGTCCGCGATCTCGACCACCTCGTCCCGGTCGACGGCCCGCAGCCGGTGCCGGGCGGAGCCGTGGGCCGGGGCGGGGGAGGAGGCGGTACGGGCGGCGGTGGAGAGTGAACGAGTGGTCGCCATGAGAGGTCAGCTCTTTCGCGCGAGGAGTTCGTCAACGAGGTCGACGGTTCCCGGACCCGAGTTCGTGGTCGGATTCGGTTCGTCGAGGGACGTACGTCGTTTCGCGCCGGCCGAAGGCCGGGGGTGTACGGCTTTAGAGGGCCGGCGCGTTCCTCGCGCGGCGACACACCCGGTCGAAGTCGTGGTGCTGACGGGAAGGCCAGAACGGCTCGAGGTCGGGGCGACCCGTCGCGGTGTACTTCTGGAAGCTGGCCATGGGCCCATTGAAGCAGAGACCGGCCGGTTCGAGGACCCTTCTCCCACAGCGTGGACGCCACCTTGGCGTGAAGTTGACGACACCCGTCCACCATGCGGACAGCCCTGCCCCCGGCAACGCGAAGGGGCGCCCGCCGGTTGTTCCGGCGGGCGCCCCTTCGGGAGCTCTTGGGCGGATCAGACCTGGCCGGCCTTCTCCAAGGCGGTGCAGCAGGTGTCGACGATCAGCCGCGTCACCAGGTACGGGTCCACGTTGGCGTTGGGACGGCGGTCCTCGATGTAACCCTTGCCGTCCTTCTCGACCTGCCACGGGATACGCACCGAGGCGCCACGGTTGGAGACGCCGTACGAGTACTCGTTCCACGGGGCGGTCTCGTGCAGGCCGGTCAGGCGGTCGTCGATGCCGGCGCCGTAGTTCTTGACGTGGTCGAGCGGCTTGGAGCCCTCACCCAGCGACTCGCACGCGGTGATGATCGCGTCGTAGCCCTCGCGCATCGCCTTGGTGGAGAAGTTGGTGTGCGCGCCGGCGCCGTTCCAGTCGCCCTTGACCGGCTTGGGGTCGAGGGTGGCGGCGACGCCGAAGTCCTCGGCGGTGCGGTACAGCAGCCAGCGGGCCACCCACAGGTGGTCGGAGACCTCCAGCGGGGAGACCGGGCCGACCTGGAACTCCCACTGGCCGGGCATGACCTCGGCGTTGATGCCGGAGATGGCCAGCCCCGCCTTGAGGCAGTTCTCCAGGTGCGCCTCGACGATGTCACGGCCGAAGATCTCGTCGGCGCCGACACCGCAGTAGTAGCCGCCCTGCGGGGCCGGGAAGCCGCCCTTGGGGAAGCCGAGCGGGTAGCCGTCCTTGAAGAAGGTGTACTCCTGCTCGATGCCGAAGATCGGCTCCTGCGCGGCGAACTTCTCGGCGACCTCGGTGAGCGCGGCACGCGTGTTGGACTCGTGCGGCGTCATGTCGATGTTGAGGACCTCGCACATGACGAGGATGTCGTCGCCGCCGCGGATCGGGTCGGGGCAGGAGAAGACTGGCCGGAGGACACGGTCCGAGGCGTGGCCCTCGGCCTGGTTCGTGGAGGACCCGTCGAAGCCCCAGATCGGCAGCTCCGCGCCCTTGGCGTCATCCGCCATGATCTTCGTCTTGGAACGGAGCTTGGCGGTCGGCTGGGTGCCGTCGATCCAGATGTACTCAGCCTTGAAGGTCACGGGCCACTTCCTTCGGGGGTGTGCTAGACGCACGTGCGGGTGCTGCGGCGCTGCGGCACTGGGACGCCGCACTCGATGCCCGGCAGCCTGTCAACAGGCGATTTCCCGATCATTGCTCGAATGTGAACCCCGTGTTACCTGGCGGTGTTGTGC
Organism: Streptomyces violaceoruber; assembly: GCA_000720805.1. Classification (GTDB taxonomy): domain Bacteria; phylum Actinomycetota; class Actinomycetes; order Streptomycetales; family Streptomycetaceae; genus Streptomyces; species Streptomyces cellulosae_A. The sequence continues at coordinate 15,325 of JODI01000097.1, read as the reverse complement.
CGCCACGCGCGCTGTGAGGGACCGCGGCACGCTCGGAGCGGCCGGTGACGAGGGCCGTGGAGGGGCGCTGGAGCGGCTCGTATGCGATGGGATTGAGGACGGGAAACGGGGGCATACCTGGGCGCGGGGCAGGGGGCGTCGAAGGCTCGGACACGCCGGTCCCGCCACCCCTGGCCGGGGGCGGCGGGACCGGTGACACGTACGGCTGGGTGCGTCCCGGGGCCTCACCCCACCTTCTCGATCACGGCCCGGCGGATCAGGAACTTGCCGGGCTCACGGACCTGCTCGAAAGCCGCGTTGTTCAGCAGCGCGCAGCTGCCGGAGACCGAGGTGACCTCCACCGTCGTGGACTTGTTGTTGTCCAGGTTGGTGACCTTGAGTCTGGTGCCCGCCGGGAACTGGTTGCTGGACGCGGCCGGGGCACCCGCCTCGCCGGACAGGGTGACGGTGGAGCCCTTGCACACCTGCTGCCCGGCGGCGGCGCCACCGCCGGCCGCGGGAGGCTGCGCGGCGGGGGCGCTCGACGCGGACTGCGCGGGAGGCTGCGCCGACTGGGCGGGCTGCGCCGGCTGGGCCGCTTCGACGGGCTGGGTCGCCTGGGAGCCCTGAGCCGACTCCCCGACGACGCAGCCGGACGCCTTCTGCTGCACCTTGATCTGCTCGATGACGGCCTCGCGGTTGGCGATCCGCGCCGCGGACTGCGCGTCCGGGGCGGCCTGTTGCCCGGCGATGAACTTCTGGTTGTTGCCGAGCGCGGTGGCGAGCCCCTGGCAGACGGTCGACTCGGCGGCCGTCTGCGGACCCTGCGCGGCGTTCGAGGTGCTCGCCATGACGAAGGCACCGCCTCCGGCCACCGCCGCCGCGCTCACCAGCAGCGCGACCTTCTTCTTCGTACCGAGCGTTCTTCTGCGCGACATGTGCGACTCCTGGGAGGTGGGGGAGCGTACGCGCCTAGGTACGAAATACCGAACGAGGTTACTCAGCGGTGACAGGAGTCACTTAAGTGGCCTGTGTCACACGGGTGTTGGTCCGGGTCCTCACGCCTTCTGCCGAGACAGGGCATCCCGTACCACCTCGTCGGTGCGGGCCACCACCGCTGTCCCGTCGTCCGCCGTGATGATCGGTCGCTGGATCAGCTTCGGATGCTCGGCGAGCGCCTTCACCCAAAGGTCGCGCGCGCTGTCGTCCCGCGGCCACTCCTTGAGCCCGAGCTCCTTGGCGGCCGCCTCCTGGGTGCGCGTGATGTCCCACGGTTCGAGGTGCAGCCGGTCGAGTACGGCGCGGATCTCGTCCTCGCTCGGTACGTCCTCCAGATAGCGGCGGACGGTGTAGTCGGCACCCTCGGCGTCGAGGAGTGTGAGCGCGCTGCGGCACTTCGAACAAGCCGGGTTGATCCAGATCTCCATGCCGCCCACGGTACGCGAAAACCCGTCCTCCACCTGCGTCACACCACCCCCGAAAGCCCTTGTGGCCAGGGCCTTTTGTCAGTGCCGGGCAGTAGAATAGAAGCAGTGTTCGAGGGTGTTGCCGGGGTCGCCGAAGTCCCCGGCGGGGCACCCTGACCGCGACAGGAGGATGCCTGTGCCCGCTGCCGCACTGAAGCCGAAGCCGCTGCCGACCCAGTCCACCGTGAAGCGTCCCGTCCAACTCGACCTGCCGTACGAGCCGGTGGAGAAGCGGCCGTTGCCGCCCGGGCGGCCGCGTGAGTGGTACGTGAGCCACAACCGGCGTCTCAAGGCCATGCGCCTTGCGATCGCCCTGCTCGACTCGGGGGTGTACCTGCCCAACCAGGCCCGCAACGAGACGATACGGAGCGCCGCCGAGCTGATCGGTGTGCATCCGCCGTCGGACACCACCTGCCACATGGTGCGGGCGTTGATGCGGTACTCGAGGTGAGCTTCGGCGCCGGGTGCCCCTGTGCTTCGGTGCGCCCGGCGCCGGTGTGCCCGTGAACCGCCGGTGTGCCCGTGAACAGCGCCCGTGAAACAGCGCCCGTGAAACAGCGCCAGTGAACAAGCACACCACCGGGGCGAACCCAGCTCCTACGCGCCAGTTCTACGCGCCCCTCCTCCAAGTCGCGCGCGTGCGAGTCCCGCCCGCCCACGTCCTACGCACCCAACTCCCGCACCCAACTCCCGCACCCAACTCCTACGCACCCAACTCCTTCTCCACCGGCGTCCGGAAGCGCGGTGTCACTCTCGTCGTCCCCAGCCACCCCCGCAGCCGCTCCGCCTCCGCCGCGATCGCCGCCTCCACCTCCCGGCCCACGCCCTCCGTGTCGAGGATCCGCCACACGACCTCACCGTCCGGGCGCTGGGCCCAACCGCCCACCACCCGGCCGTTCCACCACACCGTGGGCCCCACGTTGCCGCTGCGGTCGAACAGGGCGGGGCGCAACTCCGGTGCCAGGTACCAGTCCCGTTGCTGCCACCCCATGGCCGTCGGATCGAGGGCGGGCAGCAACGCGGCCCAGGGTGCGGCGGGTTCGGCCACCGGGTCCACGTCGCCGGCGACGACATGGCCGACGCCCTCGTCGAGGGACACCGGTCGTGCCCCGATCGCGGACAGCGCCCGGCGGACCTCGGTCACGCGCCACCCCGTCCACCACTTCAGATCGGCCTCCGTGGCCGGGCCGCACGCGGCGAGCCAGCGTCCGAGGAGTGAGGCCTGCGCCTCGGCCGGATCCAGTTCGGGGTGGGCGGGGGCCACCGCCCAGCGGAACTGGCTGGAGGTCCAGGAGCCGAGGGGCCGGCCCCGGACGACCTTGCCCTCGACGCCCAGCACCTTCAGCAGTCGCGTCGAGACGGTGTGGACGCCCTCGTAGCCCTTCCCGGCCGCGTACACGAACCGCTCCCGCAGGCGCGGCTCGTCCTCGGCGAGTTCCGCCGCCGTCGCCTGCCCGCGCCGGGCCAGCGCGGCCAGCGCCGAGTCCTCGACCTCCTTCAGCCAGACCGCGTCCGGGGCCCCGGCCAACGCCATGTGCTGGAGCAGCGCCGCCCGCTCCCGGGCCGCGACCGTGAGACCGGTGGAGGCGTGCACGACCGCGGTCAGCTCCGTCGGGAACACGAAGACCGTGTGCCGCATGCCGTGCATCCGGACCAGCGTGCGCTCCTCGTACAACGCCCGGCTCGTCTCCGGCACCGTGCTCGCCGGGTCCGCGAGCCGCGCTGCCACGGCCAGGTACACCGTCGCGGGATCCGTGCCGTGCAGGGCGACCAGGGAGGCGGCGACCTCCTCCGGGCCCGCCGCCCGCGCCTGCCCGGCCAGCCGGTGCCGCACCGCGAGCCGCGCCCGCCGTTCCGCCACGCCGATGTACCGCTCCACGTCGCCCATGCCGGCCTCCGCCTCGCCCGTCACGTCCTCCGTGCCGGAATACTGCCCGACACCACTGACAATCGGGCGGCCCCGAGCACCGAGGCCACGTCACCCGTTCGCCGGATCCGGCATGCGGACGCTCCGGTCCGGGCCTTCACCGACATCAGGAGGTGGGCGGCGGCACGCACTGCTCGATCGTGCCGCTCGCCGGCCGGGACGCCGACGATCCCCTGTTCCCCCAGCTCAAGAAGGGGCACAAGCCCGCAACCGGCGGACGGCGGTCGCGCGACCTGGTCGGCCGCGCGGACGTGGCCGGGATGAGCCCGGCCGACCTCACGGCGTACGCCCGCCTGTGCGGCGCCGCACCGACCCGCGCCCGCACTGACCCGCGCCCGCACTGACCCGCGCCCCCGCCGGCCCACGCCCGCGCCCGCCCCGGCGACCGCAGCGCCGCCACCGTCCGGCCCGCCGCCGCAGGCCCGACTCCCGTAGCTCGCCGGGCGCCGAACCCACTCGCGCCGAAAAGGAGATGCACGCGGGGTGACCACGTCCCTACGCTGGACAGACGTCGCGGAGCCGCAGCCCACCGCTTGCCGCAGGACAGGCGTCACCTCGCGGACTCGGGGCTACTCTGCTACGCACCGACGGCCCGGCGTCCACCCCCGGCGCCCCGTCGGGACAGCCGACCCACACCGACCCACACCGACCCACACCGCTCGCTCACCCACGCCCACGGAGGCCCGTCATGGGCACCATCGTCATATCCGGGACCGTCGTCCTGGTCGTCCTGGGATTCGGAAACCACGTCTGGTGGCTCGCCGCCGTCGCCGTGCTGTTCCTGTACGTGCAGTACGGACGAGGCGCCTCCTCGCGATCCTCGTCGGGAGGCGCTCCGTCGGGAGGAGCACCCTCCGGGGCCGGGTCGGGGGCCGCGCCCAGCAGCTACCGCGCGTACCGCGACCGCCGTGACAAGCAGGCCAAGTGGGAGCGCCGCTACCGCCGCGAGCGCCCCTTCGAGTCGCGTCGGCAGGCACGCGAGAAGAGCCAGTGAGACCGCGACTGATCCTGGCGCCCCCGGTCACAGGCCGGGGGCGCCCCACACCGGGAACCAGCGGCCCAGGTCCTGCTCGATACGCAGGTCGCCCGACAGGGCTGACTTGACCCGCAGTTCGAGCGCGTTGTCGCGCCGTTGTCCCTGCCCGGGCAGCGGCGCGAAGGGAAAGAACGTGCCCCGTTTGTAGAGGTACACCAGCGCCAGCGAGCGGCCCTGGGGGTCCTGGAAGCCGGCCAGTGAGCACAGCAGCTGCGGCCCGAAGCCGTTGACCTCCATCGAGGTGTTCACCGCGTGCAGGTCGTTGACCAGCAGCGGAAGCTGATCGGAGGCGCGCTCCGAGACCAGCCACGAGTAGCCGTACCCGTCCCGCCGCAGCTCCACCGGCGGCCCGTCGCGGTCGGCGTCCGCGTCCAGCAGTGCCTGCACCTCACGGTGCGTCTGCTCGAAGGCCGCGCCCTCCACGGTGGCGAAGCAGACCGCGCCGCGCCCTGTCGGAGTGAAGGAGGCCGCCGCCTCCAGCGTCACCGCGGCCGAGGGCAGCGCGAAGAGCTGGTCGAGATCGGGCGCGACCGGTTTCGTCCGGCCGAGCAGGATGTCCAGCAGCCCCATCCTCAGCCGGCCTTCCCCGGGGTGGCCGCCTCACCCAGCTCGCCCGAGATCCGGCCCAGCTGCTCCAGCCGCTGCTCGAGACTCGGGTGGGTCGAGAACAGCCGCGCCACACCGGGCTCGGAGCCCAGCGCGGGAGCGAAGTAGAAGGCGTTGAAGGCCTGCGCCGTGCGCAGGTCCTTGGTCGGGATCCGGGCGATGTCACCGGTGACCTTGGTGAGCGCGGACGCCAGCGCCGAGGGTCGGCCGGTGAGCAGCGCCGCCGCCCGGTCCGCCGCCAGCTCCCGGTACCGGGACAGCGCCTTGATCAGCAGGAAGCTGATCGCGTACACGGCCGCCGACACCCCCATCACGGCGGCGAAGACCACCGCGGTGTTCTGGTCGCGGCGCCCGCCGCCGAAGAGCTGCGAGTAGAACGCGAACCGTACGACCAGCCCGGCGACCACCCCGAGGAACGACGCGATGGTGATCACGGCGACGTCCTTGTGCGCCACGTGCGACAGCTCGTGCGCGAGGACGCCCTCCAGTTCCGCCGGCTCCAGCCGCCGCAGCAGGCCGGTCGTGACACACACGACCGCGTTGTCGGGATTCCGGCCGGTCGCGAACGCGTTCGGCATGTCCATCGCCGACACCGCGACCACCGGCTTGGGCATGTCCGCGAGCGCGCACAACCGGTCGACGACCGCGTGGAGTTCGGGATACTCCTCGCGTTCCACGACCCGCCCGCGCATCGCGAACAGCGCGATCCGGTCGGAGAACCAGAACTGGGCGACGAACATCGCCGCCATCAGCACGACGACCAGCACCCATGACTTCAGCAGCACGATCAGCGCGACGACGAAGGCCACGTACAGCAGCCCCAGCAGAAACATGGTGACCGTCATCCGCACGGTCAGTCGCCGGTCGCCCTTGAAGCGGCTCTGCATCTCGCATCACCCCGCAGTCAGGCACTCGTCCCACTGCCCAGTGTGCACCCGGCCCCTCCATGAACGGGTTCCGATCAGCCCTAGGACCAGCAAAGGCTCGGACCCCGGGCAGCCGGGCCTCAGCCCCGTACCCCCGCCTCCCACTTACGCCGCCGCAACACGTAGTCGCTGAACAGATGCCGTCCCCGGTCGAGGAGTTCGCCCACCTCGCTCACCTCCGACGCCCCGGCCGGCACGTCCGCCGTCGGGTGCCAGCTCTGCACGGACTGCCCCGCCCGCTGCCGCAGCCGGGCGTCCGGATCGTCGAGCAGCGCGACCGCGGCCCGCAGCCGCACCAGACCGCCCCGCGCGTCCAGCAGCCGGAACGCGGCCACCCGCACATGCCGGGGCCGACCGTCCGCCAGCCGCTCCATCAGCGCGTCGGCGTCCAGGGACCGGGCGGAGGCCAGCAGGGCCACGGTCGTCTCCCGCACGACCCTGGGCGCGGGGTCGTCGAGGAGCGCCGACAGCCGGCGTACGTCCGTCACGTCCAGGGCCCGCAGCCCGGCGACCGCCCGCGCCCGCACTCCCGGCGAGGGATGGGCGACCAGCGGCCACAGCAAAGCGGCGTCCGCCCGCTCCCCGCACTCGGCGAGCCCGGCGACCGCGCCCGGCGGCAGGGCGGGATCGCCCGGGTCGGCACACCGGCGCCGGTACCAGGACAGCGGATCGGCCCCGGCCTGCCGTACGACATACCGCGCGCAGGCCCGCACCACCCCCGCCCGGTCCGTCAGGAACTCCTCGCCCCGTTCCGCCCGCCCGGCCCTCCGCAGCGCGGTCACCGCGGCCGCCCGCACCCGCGGACCGCGCGCGGCGAGCAGCGGTTGGAGCACGTCGTCGTGGCCGCCGCCCTCCGCCACGACGGCCAGGGCGGCCTCGGCGCACACGTCCTGGACGACCGGGTCGGCGTTGCGGCAGGCGGCGCGGGCGAGCTCGGCGGGGGAGAGGAGCCCCTCGTCGACGGCGAGACGGTACGCGAACCGCCGTACGGCACGGTCGGCGTCGGTGAAGAGCGGCGCGAGGCGGTCGCGGGGCGCCGGGCGCAGGACCTCGTCGAGCAGGTCGACGGCGAAGACACCCCGGCCGCGGCGGGCGCCGAGCAGGATCAGCGGCGCGAGCCGGACGGCGCTGTCCACGTCGAGCACCGCGCGCAGCACCTCCCGGGCGCGGTCGCGCACCGGGGACACCCAGTCGGCGGTGCGCACCACCACCAGCGGCCACAGGGCGGGGTGGCCGGCGGCCAGGGCGAGGGCCGCCTCACGGATCCGTCCGTCGCGGTGGCACAGGGCGAGCGCGAGCTGGGATTCGGTGAGCCTGCGGGGACGCCGCGGGGAACCGGGCCAGGAGCGCGGCCCGGCGGCATCGGTCCCCTCGATCGTGGCGCGCGCCGGCAGCAGCGTGACCGCCACCCAGGAGCGCACGCCCTGGTCCAGCGCGATCCAGGCCCGGGGATCCTCGACGTCGAGCACGTCCGGCACCGCCGCCCCCGCGGCCAGCCGCCGTCCCGCCTCTCCGCCGCCCCGGATGTCCGTGCTCATGCCCGTCCCCCTGTTCCCTCCCGCTCTGTCCGGCGATGGTAGGCCGCACACGGGCGACGGTCGCGCGATATCCGGGGCCGACGCGCTCCTGGTCCTGCCGGCCCGGCTAGTACGGCGCCCGGAAGTTCGCGTACCCCAGCAGCAGGATGATCGCGGCCACAGACCCGAGAACGACGACCGTGGACACCCACGACGACCGGCGCGGCCCCGCCGGACCGGGATCGGCGCGGAACGGCTGCGGCTCGGGCGGGTTCTCCTTCCACCGCGCGGCAAGCATCCGAGCCCGCGCGGAGGGCTCCTTGTGCTCGGCCCCGTCGGCCCACTTGAGGTCGAATTCCCGCTCCGCGTCGTCCTGTTCGGGCATCCCCGTAACCCCCGTCGTCTTCGTCTCGAACAGCAGTGCCAGAAACCATACGACGGCGCCCCCGCCCTGAGAAACCAGGAGCGGGGGCGCCGAACGGCTCACGCGGGGAGGCGTGGTCCGATCACACGTCGAAGTAGAGCTCGAACTCGTGCGGGTGCGGACGCAGCTGCAGCGGGGCGATCTCGTTGGTGCGCTTGTAGTCGATCCACGTCTCGATCAGGTCGGACGTGAAGACGTCGCCCGCGAGCAGGAACTCGTGGTCGGACTCGAGACGGTCCAGGACCGCCGGGAGCGAGGTCGGGACCTGCGGGACGCCCGCGTGCTCCTCGGGAGCCAGCTCGTACAGGTCCTTGTCGATCGGCTCGGCCGGCTCGATCTTGTTCTTGATGCCGTCCAAGCCCGCCAGCAGCAGCGCGGAGAACGCCAGGTACGGGTTGCCGGAGGAGTCGGGCGCGCGGAACTCGACGCGCTTGGCCTTCGGGTTGGAACCGGTGATCGGGATACGCATGGCCGCGGAGCGGTTGCGCTGCGAGTACACCAGGTTGACCGGCGCCTCGAAGCCCGGGACCAGACGGTGGTACGAGTTCACCGTCGGGTTGGTGAAGGCCAGCAGCGACGGGGCGTGCTTGAGGATGCCGCCGATGTAGTAGCGGGCCGTGTCCGACAGGCCCGCGTAGCCGGCCTCGTCGTAGAACAGCGGGGAGCCGCCGGTCCACAGCGACTGGTGGACGTGCATGCCGGAGCCGTTGTCACCGAAGATCGGCTTCGGCATGAAGGTCGCGGTCTTGCCGTTGCGCCAGGCCACGTTCTTCACGATGTACTTGAAGAGCTGGAGGTCGTCGGCCGCGGCGAGCAGCGTGTTGAACTTGTAGTTGATCTCGGCCTGGCCGGCGGTGCCCACCTCGTGGTGCTGGCGCTCGACCTGAAGACCGGCCTTGCCCAGCTCCAGGGAGATCTCGGCACGCAGGTCGGCGAAGTGGTCGACCGGCGGAACCGGGAAGTAGCCGCCCTTGTAACGGACCTTGTAACCACGGTTGTCCTCGAGGGCGCCGGTGTTCCAGGCGCCCGCCTCGGAGTCGATGTGGTAGAAGGACTCGTTCGACGTGGTGGCGAAACGCACGCTGTCGAAGACGTAGAACTCGGCCTCGGGACCGAAGTACGCGGTGTCCGCGATCCCGGTGGAGGCGAGGTAGGCCTCGGCCTTCTTCGCCACGTTGCGCGGGTCACGGCTGTACTGCTCGCCGGTGATCGGGTCGTGGATGAAGAAGTTGATGTTCAGCGTCTTGTCGCGGCGGAAGGGGTCGACCCGGGAGGTCGACAGGTCCGCGCGCAGCGCCATGTCGGACTCGTGGATGGCCTGGAAACCGCGGATCGAGGATCCGTCGAAGGCCAGCTCCTCGTCCGGGTCGAACGACTCGACGGGCACCGTGAAGTGCTGCATGACGCCCGGCAGGTCGCAGAAGCGGACGTCGATGAACTTGACGTCCTCGTCCGCGATGAACTTCTTGGCCTCGTCGGCGTTCTGGAACATCCAGCTCCTCCTACTCCCGGCCGTTCCCGTGCCGGGGTGGTAGTTCGTTCGTGCGGCCAGTGCGGTGGCACACGCTGACCTCGACCCTAGGGACGGGTGATTTCTCAGGCGTGACCCATTTGTTTCGCACAAGTTAACCGGACACGGCCCCGTCCACCCCACCTGTCCGTATCGCGAAACGGGCGCAGTACGGTGTAGGCGTGGACAAGAGGGAAGCAATCGGTTCGTGGCTCTCGGGGCCCCGCGCGGCCGCCGAGGAGGCCGGTGTCGACTTCGGATACCGGGGCGAACAGCTCGGTCTGCCGGAGGAGGGGCAGGGGTCGATCGCCCGCCCGGGAAGGCGCCTCGGGGCACTGGCCGTGGACTGGGCGATGAGCGCCCTGATTGCATCCCAGCTGATCACTCAGAGCTATGGCGACCCGGCGACCTCAAACTGGGCCCTGCTGGTCTTCTTCGTGATGAGCGCCCTCACGGTCGGCACCGTCGGCTTCACCCCGGGCAAGCGCCTCTTCGGCCTGCGCGTGGTCGCCCTGGACACCGGCCGCGTCCACCCCTGGCGCGCCCTGCTCCGCACCGTCCTGCTCTGCCTGGCCGTCCCGGCTTCTGATGGATCTCCGCGGCGTCGCGACGCCCGGCACGCACTCCCCCACTCTCGACTTCGCTCGAGCGGGGGGACCCCCATGCCGCACGGCGCGAAGGACCAGGTGGCTCCGCCACATGGCACGGCGATCGCACGCACCGAACGCCGCTCCTTCTCCCACGGAGATCCATCAGAAGGGCCCTAGCGGTCGTACGACGCCGTGGTGCGAAGCCGTTGTCCGACACCGCTGTTACGACGCCTCTGTACGACGAAGAGGGCGCCCGGAGTGATCCGGGCGCCCCCTTTTCTGACGTGGGAGGTTGGTGCTGACGCGGAGGGGGATCAGCGCGCCTTCGGTCCGCCCTTCGGAAGCTTCATGCCCTTCGGCATCGGCCCCTTCGGCAGCGGCATGTTGCTCATCAGGTCACCGAGGGCCCGCAGTCGGTCGTTGGTCGCGGTGACCTGCGGACCGGTGAGCACGCGGGGCAGCTTCAGCATCGTGGTGCGCAGCTTCTTCAGCTCGACCTGGCCCTCGCCCGTGCCCACGATCAGATCGTGCACCGGCACATCGGCCACGATGCGGTTCATCTTCTTCTTCTCGGCGGCCAGCAGGCTCTTCACCCGGTTCGGGTTGCCCTCGGCGACCAGGACGATGCCGGCCTTGCCGACCGCCCGGTGCACGACGTCCTGGCTGCGGTTCATCGCCACCGCGGGGGTGGTCGTCCAGCCCCGGCCGACGTTGTCCAGTACGGCCGCGGCCGCGCCCGGTTGTCCCTCCATCTGCCCGAAGGCGGCCCGCTCGGCCCGGCGCCCGAAGACGATCGCCGCCGCCATGAGGGCGAGGAAAGCGCCCAGGATGCCGAGATAAACAGGGTGACCGATCAAGAAACCGATCGCGAGGAAGACACCGAAGGTGACGATTCCGACAGCCGCGAGTACAAGACCGATCTTCTTGTCGGCCTTGCGGGTCATCTTGTAGGTCAGAGCGATCTGCTTGAGTCGCCCGGGATTCGCAGCGTCCGCTGCCGTGTCCTTCCTCGCCATGCCGTGAAGTCTACGTGGCCCCGGGAGCGCGGACGACGGCAGTGTCCGCGCGGAAGGACGGGAGAGGGCTCAGGGGCGGACGATGTAGGTCTGGTCCAGGACGCGCTGCGCCTCGACCCGGTCCTTGGCGCGGCGGCGGTCCTCCAGGACGGACGTCCAGGCGTTGCGGCGAGCGGTGCGCTGCCCGCTGCTCAGGAGCAGGGATTCGACGGCACGGAGTGCGTTGGTGAACGAAGGAATCGCTGTGGCGCGAACGGGCGCGGCCTGCATGATGGAGGTTCCCCCTTGATACCGCTTCGGGTATGGGTGCACGTGGTGTAAGTCCAGCGTCACTGATTGGTGTTACCAGGGCATGACCTACCGGTCAAACACCAATGAAGCCTTGATGCGGGGGCGCCGCACGCCGACGCGGTCCTGACGGGTGGCCTCAGCTGCGAGGACGGTCAGGACCGCGCCGAATCGGTCGCTACTGGCGAGTAGCTCCTTGTGCGGGAATTCACGCGCTTGCCTCGCTTTGCGGCGGGCAAGGGCTGTGACGGTTTGTCGGGCAGGTCACACGGCCTGCGAGGCGACGTGGCCGGTCCGCTGCGGGGCAGCCGACTCTCGCTGCTCGACGGCCATCCGGTACAGCCGCCCGGCGCGGTACGAGGACCGGACCAGCGGGCCCGACATCACACCGGAGAAGCCGATCTGCTCGGCCTCCTGCTGCAGCTCCACGAACTCGTGCGGCTTGACCCAGCGCTCCACGGGATGGTGGCGCACGCTCGGGCGCAGGTACTGCGTGATGGTGACCAGCTCGCAGCCGGCGTCGTGCAGCTGCCGGAGTGCCTCGCTGACCTCCTCACGGGTCTCGCCCATGCCGAGGATCAGGTTCGACTTGGTGACCAGGCCGTAGTCGCGGGCCTCGGTGATGACCTTCAGGGAGCGCTCGTAGCGGAAGCCGGGGCGGATGCGCTTGAAGATCCGCGGGACCGTCTCGACGTTGTGCGCGAAGACCTCGGGGCGGGAGGCGAAGACCTCCTCCAGCAGCTCCGGTACGGCGTTGAAGTCCGGGGCGAGGAGCTCGACCTTGGTGCGGCCGCCCTCACGGCCGGCGGTCTGCTCGTGGATCTGCCGGACCGTCTCGGCGTACAGCCAGGCGCCGCCGTCCTCCAGGTCGTCGCGGGCGACGCCGGTGATGGTGGCGTAGTTCAGGTCCATGGTGACCACGGACTCGCCCACGCGGCGCGGCTCGTCACGGTCGAGGGCCTCGGGCTTGCCGGTGTCGATCTGGCAGAAGTCGCAGCGCCGGGTGCACTGGTCGCCGCCGATGAGGAAGGTCGCCTCGCGGTCCTCCCAGCACTCGTAGATGTTGGGACAGCCGGCTTCCTGGCAGACGGTGTGCAGCCCCTCGCTTTTGACGAGGTTCTGCATCTTCGTGTACTCGGGACCCATTTTCGCCCGGGTCTTGATCCACTCGGGCTTGCGCTCGATGGGGGTCTGGCTGTTGCGGACCTCCAGGCGCAGCATCTTGCGTCCGTCGGGTGCGACTGCGGACACATCGGCTCCCTGTAGCTTCGATTCTTCGGCGTACACCAGGGTACGCCCGTGCGTTTTCGCTCCCCGGGGTGGGCAACCTTGCGGAACTGCGGGGCATTCCCCGCGGCCGACGTGGGTGCGGGGCGTCTGCCGGGTCCGCGCCCAGGTCCTCACCGTGGCGGTGCGTCTCCCGGTCCACCGAGTCGGGCCGCAGCGCTACGCGGACGCCCGCTCCACCACACGCGGCGCCAGTTCCGCGTTCTCCAGCACATCCCGGAGATGCCGCTCGACCACGGGCAGTACCTCGTCGATCGTCACGTCCCGGCCAAGTTCGTACGCCAGGGACGCCACCCCCGCGTCCCGGATCCCGCACGGGATGATCTTGTCGAACCACTTGTTGTCCGGGTTCACGTTGAACGAGAAGCCGTGCATGGTGACGCCCTTGGCGACGCGGATGCCGATCGCGGCGATCTTGCGGTCCTCGCGGCGCTGCCCGGCGTTCGAGGGGGCGTACTCGGGTCCGTTGAGGCGCGGGTCGAACTCCTCGTCCTGGAGACGGGGGTCGAAGTCCAGGGAGAGGCCGCCGAGCGAGGGTCGCAGCTCGAGAGGATCGCCGAGCACCCAGACCCCGCTGCGCCCCTCGACCCGGGTGGTCTCCAGGCCGAACTCCGCGCAGGTGCGGATCAGGGCCTCCTCCAGGCGCCGTACGTGGGCGACGACGTCCACCGGACGCGGGAGCTTCTGGATCGGGTAGCCCACCAGCTGGCCCGGGCCGTGCCAGGTGATCTTGCCGCCGCGGTCCACGTCGATGACGGGGGTGCCGTCGAGCGGGCGCTCGTTGTCCGCGGTGCGCCGGCCGGCCGTGTAGACCGGCGGGTGCTCCAGGAGCAGCACGGTGTCGGGGATCTCGTCGGCGAACCGCGCCGCGTGCACCCGGCGCTGCTCGTCCCACGCCTCCTGGTACTCGACGGCGTCCGTGCCGAATCCCATACGGACGAACCGCAACTCACTCACGGCAAGCGCCTCCCTTGAAGCCCCGACGGTCGTAAGGCACGAAACATGCCCACGCCACTGTACGTCCGGCCGGTGCGCGTCAGCTCTGTGGCCAATCCTCACACGATCGGATGAACGAACGGCGAAGAGTGCGATCAGCTGCTCACTCTCCGCTACATTCGCGCCGTTCACAGAGGCCATAAGGGCTGCTCACAGGCATCCGGGCACCTCGGCGGCCGCGCAGGCCTCAGTGGGGCCCGAAAGGCAGGAGACCGCACCGCAGATGACGGAACGACCCGCGCAGCGCACTCCCAACCGACAGCTCGCCGCGCTCATCGCAGAAGCGGGGTTCTCCAACGCGGGTCTCGCCCGTCGAGTGGACCAGCTCGGTCTCGAACACGGGCTGGACCTCAGATACGACAAGACATCCGTGACCCGGTGGCTGCGCGGGCAGCAGCCCCGTGGCACCACCCCCGCCCTGATCGCCGAGGTCTTCACCCGTCGCCTCGGCCGCCGGCTCACCGCCCAGGACCTCGGACTCGACGCCTGCGCGCCGGTCTACGCGGGCCTGGAATTCGCCGCCACCCCCGAAGAGGCCGTCGACATCGTCAGCGGGCTGTGGCGCAAGGACTCCGGCAGCCACGCCGAGCTGCGCAAGATCGCGTTCACCCCGGCGGGCCTGGTGGTGCCGAGCCGGGACTGGCTGATCGGCCGCCCCGACGACAAGGTGGCCCACGGTGAACCGCCGGCCCGGGTGCCCGCGCAGGGCCGCCCGGGAGTCCCCCGGCAACGCGGCCACGTCGAGCGCGGCCCCGGCCAGAAGGTCACCGGCGGCGACATCGCCGCCCTCCGCTCGGTCGGCGAGCTGTTCCGCTCCCTCGACGACCAGTACGGCGGCGGCCACGCCCGCCAGGCACTCGTGCGCTACCTGGAGCACGAGTGCGAGCCGATGCTGCGCGGCACCTACGGCGAGCAGACCGGCCGCCGCCTGTTCGCCGCCGCCGCCGACCTGACCAGGCTCGCGGGCTGGACGTCGTACGACATCGCCGCGCACGGCCTCGCCCAGCGGTACTTCGTGCAGGCGCTGCGGCTCTCGCAGGCGGCCGGAGACCGGGCGTACGGCTCGTACGTGCTGGTCACGATGAGCCGCCAGGCCGTCTACCTCGGGCACGGCCGGGAGGCCGTGCAACTGGCCAGGGTCGCCCAGCAGGGAGTCGGGACCAACGCCCCGCCGGTCGTGCAGGCGCTGCTGCACGCGGTCGAGGCACGCGGGCACGGGGTGCTGGGCGAGGTGCGCGCCTGCACTGCCTCACTGGTACGGGCCGAGCGTGCGCTGGAGGCGGCCCGGCCCGGTGACGAGGTCCCGCACTGGGCGCGGTTCTTCGACGAGGCGCAGCTCGCCGACGAGTTCGGGCACTGCCACCGCGACCTCCAGCAGTTCCGCGCGGCCGCCCAGCACGCGGAACGCTCCCTGCAGCTGCGCGCCCCCGCCTACGCCCGCAGCCGCCTGTTCTGCCGCGTCGTCCTGGCCTCCGCCCGTCTGGGCCTCGGCGAACTCGACCAGGCCTGCGCACTGGGTGCCGAGGCGGCCGGCGCGGCGGCCGAGATGCGGTCGGTGCGGGCGATCGAGTACGTACGCGACTTCGAGCGCCGACTGGAGCCGTACAAGGACGCGGCACCCGTGCGGGGGTATCGCGACAAGGTCGCGGCACTGGGCTAGGGCCCTAGACGAGTAAGTCCGAAGGCTTGGTCAGTGGTCGTAGGCGGTCAGTGATCGGGTGATGGCTTGGCCCGTGTTGCGGTTGTGCCAGATGGCG
>JODI01000096.1 GCA_000720805.1 Streptomyces violaceoruber | reverse complement strand
GGGTTAGGGACCGTGGGGCGGGGGTTCGGCAGCGGGGGCTCCGGGGCGACCGGACGTCGCCTACCGGGCCGTGGCGCTGACCCGCTCGCTCTCGATCCGCTTGGCCAGCCCCTCCTCGCCCAGCTGGTCGAGGTTCCGGCACAGCACCACCGAGCCTCCGGTGGCCAAGGGTGCGTACAGCCCCGCGTTCAGCCCCTCCCAGGTGTCGTACGGCAGCCCGGACAGCAGCCGCGATCCCAGTCCCGTGAGCCCCAGCCCCGGTGCCTCTGCCCGGGCCCGCTCGACGACCTCCGCCCCGCTGAACTCCCGCCCGGCAACGATCAGCGCCGGCTCCTCGGGGTCCACCGGTGCGAACGGCACGAACCGGTCCCCCTGGCTCGGTACTTCCACGGCGTAGTCCGCGAACCCCGCCGGCGCCTGCGGAAAGCGCCCGCCGAGCGGGCGTAGCGCCAGCGCGACCCGTTCCCCGGGGCACGCGCGTGCCGCCTCCAGGGTGTCAGGACCGCTCACCACCACGTCCGCCGCCGCCGGATCCCCGCCGACGTCCGCGACCACCCCCACCGACGCACAGGCCAGCAGCCACACCGCCGTCTGCCAGTGCGCGGGCAGCAGCAGCGCGACCCGGTCACCCGGTGCGGCGGCGAGTTCGCCCTGGAGGAGGTTCGAGGTCTTGGCCACCCAATTGGCGAAGGTGGCCACGGACAGTTCGACCCGTTCGCCGGTGGCGTCGTCGTAGAAGGTCACCAGCGGGCGTCCGGGGTCCGCGGCGAGCGCGGAACGCAGCAGGTCGGCAGGGGTGTGGTCGGTGGCGTTCACCCGAAGAAGGGTACGCGGGGCCGCCCCCGCGCTTCGAGCCGCCGGGCCCTCGCCCCGTCGCCGGTTCGGCGGAACCCCGTCCGACGGTCCGTCAACTCCCCAATGGACAGATATGTATGACTATGTCCAGGATCAGGGGCATGCGTGGATTCCTTGCTTCCTCGATCGGTGTCACCTGTACGGCCGCCCTGGCCCTTCCGTCGACCCCATCCGGGGCCGCGGCACACGCTCCGGCCCCGGCGAGGGCTCAGGCCGCCGCGGCCCCGGCGGTCAACGCGGCCACGGCGACCGGGAGACGGGCGCCGGCCGCGGAGGCGTCCGGCAGCACCCAGTCGCTGCCGCTGGTGCCCCTCGCCCGCGACCGCACCCTCGGCCCCACCGCCGAACAGGGCCTTCCCCGCCGGGACGTACGGCACTTCTCGCTCGTCGGCGTGGTCTGGGACGACCCGGACACCGAACTCCACGGCCGCGTCCAGGTCCGCACCCGCGCGGCCGGCACGGGAACCTGGTCCGGCTGGCAGGACGTCGAGACACACAACGCCGACCACGCGGCCGACCCGGACACCGCCGAGCGCACCTCCGGCCGGGTGCGCGGTGCGACGGCCCCGCTGTGGGTCGGCGACTCGGACGGCGTGGAGGTACGAGTACGGCCGGAGTCCGAGCCCCAGCTGAAAGGAACGGCTCGCGGCTCCCGCACGCCGACGACGTCGTACTCCCCCCTCCCCTCCGGACTGCGCCTCGAACTGGTCGACCCGGGCGAGGCGGCGACGCCGACCGTCCGGACGGCAGCGCCCGCCACCGACGACGCCGCGGCCGCCGGCGCTGCGGCGGGGCATGACACCGGGGCCGCACATGGCACCGGGGCCACCGGTACCGCCGTCGGTGACGCCGCCGTCGGCCACCGGGCCGCCGTCCGCAACCTCGCCCCGACCGCCGAACCCGCCGAGGCCCTCGCCGCCGTGGAAGCCTCCCGGGTCAACACCGAACTGTCCGCCCCCCCTCGGGGCCACCGAGATCCCCGCGCTCGACCGGCGCTCGACCGAGCGGGAGCTGTTGGCCCTGCGATCCGGGGAGTTGACGTCGGAGCAGCGCGTGAAGCCGTACATCGGACCCCGTCCGCGCATCGCCACCCGGCGTGGCTGGGGCGCCGACGAGAAACTGCGGGAACGCGGGTTCGTCTACACGAAGAAGGTCAAGGTGGCCTTCGTCCACCACACGGCCTCCGGCAACGGATACCGCTGTGCGCAGGCACCCTCCGTCATCCGTGGTATCTACCGCTACCACGTGAAGAGCATGGGCTGGCGCGACATCGGCTACAACTTCCTCGTCGACAAGTGCGGAAACATCTACGAGGGACGGGCCGGGGGCGTGGCGAAGCCAGTCCGGGGCGCACACACGCTCGGATTCAACACCAACAGCATGGGGATCGCCGTCCTCGGCACGTTCGGCTCCCGCAAACCGCCCGCCGTCGCGGTGGACGCCATCGCCGGCCTCACCGCGTGGAAGCTCGGCCTGCACGGGGGCAATCCGCGTGGAAAGACATATCTGAAGTCCGGCGGTGGCAATCTCTACCGAAAGGGAAAGAACGTACGACTGAACGTGATCTCCGGCCATCGGGACGGCTTCGCCACGGAGTGCCCCGGTCGGCAGCTCTACCGCAAGCTCGGCAAGGCCCGCACGACCGCGGCCCGCTATCAGGGCCGCTAGCACCCGGTTCGGGCCCAGGAGGCACGGACACCGTCCCGGGCAGGTCGGGAAAGGGAACCGCGCGGGGCTTCGGAAGGTCTATCGGACTGTCCGGAGGACTCGGAGGTTCCGTGAGGTTCCGCGGGTTCCAGGGGCTTCGGGGGACACGTTCATCGCCGTCGGGGGACACGAGGCTGAATGCCGCACGGCCGTCGAAGGCGTCGCACAACGGTCTGCATACACTGGCCGGCCGAAAGACAGTTCGGCCGGTCCCGGCAGGAAGCGGAGACGACAGGTGACAGAAGCGATCCTCCTGGTCGGCGGCAAGGGAACCCGGCTGCGCCCCCTCACGGTGCACACGCCGAAACCCATGGTCCGCGCGGCCGGGGTCCCCTTCCTCACACACCAACTGGCGAGAGCGAGAGCGGCGGGCGTCGACCACATCGTGCTCGCCACCTCCTACCTCGCGGAGGTCTTCGAGCCGTACTTCGGCGACGGTTCCTCGCTGGGCCTCCACATCGAGTACGTCACCGAGGAGGAACCCCTCGGCACGGGCGGCGCGATCCGCAACGTGGCCTCCCGCCTCCACTCGGGCCCCGACGACCCGGTCCTCATCTTCAACGGCGACATCCTGACCGGCCTGGACATCAGGGCGCTGGTGCGGACGCACGAGACGACCGGCGCGGATGTCTCCCTGCACCTGACCAAGGTCACGGACCCGCGGGCCTACGGCCTGGTCCCCACGGACGAGACGGGCAAGGTCCTGGCGTTCCTGGAGAAGCCGCAGACGCCCGAGGAGATCGTCACCGACCAGATCAACGCGGGGGCGTACGTCTTCCGCCGCTCCGTCATCGACACGATCCCGGCCGGCCGCCCGGTGTCGGTGGAGCGGGAGACCTTCCCCGACCTGCTGTCGGCCGGCGCCCACCTCCAGGGCATGGTCGACTCCACGTACTGGCTGGACCTCGGCACCCCGGCGGCCTTCGTCCGCGGCTCCGCCGACCTGGTCCTGGGCCGCGCCCCGTCCCCGGCGGTCCCCGGCCGCTGCGGCGACCGCCTGGTCCTCCCCACGGCACGGGTCGCCGCCGACGCCAAGCTCACCGGCGGCACGGTCGTCGGCGAGGGCGCGTTCGTCGCGGAGGGCGCGAGGGTCTTCGGCTCGACGATCCTCCCCGGCGCCGTCATCGAACCCGGCGCCGTCATCACCGACTCCCTCATCGGCACCCGCGCCCGCGTGGGGGAACGTTCCGTCCTCACCGGCACGGTCATCGGCGACGGCGCGGTCATCGGCGCCGACAACGAACTCCGGGACGGCATGCGGGTGTGGTGCGACGCGCGGATCCCGGCGGGGGCGGTGCGGTTCTCTTCTGATCAGTAGGCGGATCGGCAAGGGATCAGCAGACGGATCAGCAAGGGATCAGCAGGGGGGCAGTAGGCGGACCGGTGGGCCGGGGGTCTGGGGGCGGCAGCCCCCAGGCGTGCCCGGCCTGTTGCGCGACACGGCACCCGCACTCCGGGCGACCCGCACCCCGGGCAGGTCACAACCGCCCGATGTCCCCCCGCGGCATCCGCGGCGCCCGCCGAGCCGGCACCTGCCCACTCAACAAGATCAACCGAGCCGCCCGATGCCGCTGCCCCGCATACGGCTCCAGCAGCTCCAGCATCACCGCGTCATCCGCGAACCGATCCCCGGCGAGCGCCCACCCCACGATCCCCGGCAGATGCAGATCCCCCACAGTCACCGCGTCCGCCGCCCCGTGACTGCGTTGCACGACTTCCGCCGACGTCCATGGGCCGATCCCCGGGACAACCTCCAACCGGGCCTGGGCCTGGGCCGGAGGCATCCGCACCGCCTCCTCCAGTCGCGCGGCAACCCGCACGGCCCGCAGAATCGTCGACGCCCGCTTGTTGTCGACCCCCGCCCGATGCCACTCCCAGGACGGGATCAATGCCCACGTCCGAGGGGCCGGCATCACCCACAGCCGTCCGCCCGCCGCAGGCCCCGGCGCCGGCTCCCCGAACTTCCGCACGAGCGACCGCCACGCCCGGTACGCCTCGTCGGTGGTGACCTTCTGCTCCAGAACCGACGGAATCAACGACTCCAGCACCAGCCCGGTCCGCGTCAGCCGCAGGCCCGGCCGCCGATGCCGTGCCATCGCCAGCACCCGGTGCCGAGGTGTGAACGCGGACGGATCGTCGTCCGCCCCCAACATCCCGGGCAACTGCTCCAGCAGCCACTCGGCCCCCGGCCCCCACGCTTCCCCACGCACGGCACCCCCGACCGCGGCGACCCGCAGTGTTCCCGGCCCTACCGGTGTGAGAGTGGCCCGCCACAGGGACCCGTCCGGCATCGCCCGGAACGTCGGATCAGCGGGCCCCCGCCGCAGCGGCCCGAGCACCAACCCGAGATCGAGCGGCCCGTCCGGCACCCAGGTCCGCACCCGCCCCGCTGCCACCGGTGCCCGGCGCGCGGCGGGCACGACGACCTCCCCGCCGCGCACGGTGGTACGCGTGGGCCGAGGAGCGAACCGTCCAGCCACGAATGAGATCCCGGTGAAGTCGGAGGTGTCTGAGATGCCCTAAGAGACTAGGCGCTCGTACGACGAAGAACACGAGCAAGACCAACACGAGCAAGAGAACACGGGCAGGGGCACGAGCACGGGCACGAGCACGGGCACGAAGAACAACCGGCCGTACGCCCGACACCAAGCTCACCGAACACCAAGCTCACCGAACTTCGGCCTCACCGAACTTCGGCCTCACCGGGCCTCACCGAACCTCGATGAACGCCCCCGCGTCCCGCTCCGCCCGGGCCGGCGGCTCCTGTGCCGGATGCCCGACCGCCACCGCTCCCATCGGATCCCAGTCCTCAGGCAGCCCCAGCACCTCGCGCACCACCTCGCGGCAGAACATCGTGGACGACACCCACGCCGACCCGAGCCGCTCCCCGGCCAGCGCGACCAGCAGGTTCTGCACCCCGGCCCCGGCGGCGACCACGAACATCTCCCGCTCGGCCCCGTCCCGCCGCGGATCGCCGTACGTGTGCGACCCGTCCATGACGAGACACGGCACGACGAGATACGGCGCGTTGCGCAGCACGTCGCCCCGCCGGACCCGCTTGGCGATGGACTCCTCCGACTTCCCGTCCCGCCGCAGATCGGCGATCCAGGCGTCCCGCATCGCGTCCAGCAGCCGGGTCCGTGACTCCGCCGACTCCAGCAGCACGAACCGCCACGGCGTCGTGTGGTGCGGCGCCGGCGCGGTCACGGCCGCCGCGACCGCTCGCCGCACCGACCCCGGGTCGACGGGTTCGTCCGTGAAGGCCCGTACCGTACGCCGCTGGGTCACCGCTGCCCGTACCGCTTCCGAGGTGCCCAGCCGGAACATGTCGTCGCGCGCGCCACGCACCATGGCTCGCGCTCCCTCGCCGTGCCCTTCGCGGCCTTCGACCACCACATGCGGCAATCCGCGCACCACGGCGACGGGCAGCCCGGCGGCCTTGCCCTTGACCAGGTCACCGGCGGCGGCCAGCTCGTCCGCCGTCGCGACGACCGTCGCGCTGAGTGGATTGCCGTACGCGTCCGTGCCCCCGCGCAGATCGTCGAGGACCCGCACGCCGGCCGCGCCGATCGCCACATCGGTGAGTCCCGCGCGCCAGGGCCGCCCGAAGGTGTCGGTGACGACCACGCCGACGTCGACGCCGAGGGCGTCCCGCAGCCCTTCCCGGATCGCCCGCGCGGACGCGTCCGGGTCCTCGGGCAGCAACAGCACCGTCCCCGAAGGGGTGTTGGACGCGTCGACCCCGGCGGCGGCCATCACCAGGCCCTGCCGGGTCTCGACGATCCGGAGCGGACCGCGTCGCGCCACGACCCGGACGGTCTCGGCGTCGATCGCCGCTTCCCGGTCGGTCGCCTGGATGACGCGCCCCTCCGCCTTGGACACGATCTTCGAGGTGACGAGGAGGACGTCCCCGTCGGCCAGCCCCGGCTCGGCGGCGGCGATCAGCTTGGCGAGGTCGTCGCCCCGACGCACCTCGGGCAGCCCGGGCACCGCCCAGACGCGATAACCACCGCCAGACACGCCAGACACGCCAGACACGCCAGACACGCCAGACACGCCAGACACGCCAGACACGCCAGACACGCCAGACACGCCGCTCACGCTCGCACCTCCTCCGCCAGCGTCAGCGCCTCCTGGGCCATCCGCGCGGCCGCGTCGATGTCGGTCATCATCAGCGGTACGGCCCGGCACCGGATCCCGGCGGCCTCGACCCGCTCCACCACGCCCGCGTCCACGGTGTCGACCAGCCAGCCGTCCAGCATCCCCGAGCCGTAGTGCTCGGCGACCGCCGCGGCCGAGGACTCCACGCCGACCGCCGCGAGCACCTTGTCGGCCATCCCGCGCACGGGCGCGTCCCCGACGATGGGGGACAGGCCCACCACCGGCACCCCGGCGTCGGCGATCGCCTCCCGGATGCCGGGCACAGCGAGGATCGTGCCGATGGACACGACCGGGTTGGAGGGCGGGAACAGGACGACGTCCGCCTCCGCGATCGCCTCCAGCACCCCGGGCGCGGGCTTCGACTGCTCCGCCCCGACCGGCACGACCGCCTCGGCCGGCACGGAGGCCCGCAACCGCACCCAGTACTCCTGGAAGTGGATCGCCTTGCGCTCCCCGTCGACCTCGACGGCGACATGGGTCTCGACCCGGTCGTCGGTCATGGGGATCAGGCGTACGCCGGGCTTCCACCGGTCGCACAGCGCCTCGGTGACCGCACTCAGCGGATACCCCGCACTGATCATCTGCGTCCGCACGATGTGGGTGGCGAAGTCCCGGTCACCGAGCCCGAACCACTCGGGACCCACCCCGTACGCGGCGAGTTCCTCCTTGAGGTGGAAGGTCTCGTCGGCCCGCCCCCAGCCCTGCTCCTCGTTGATGCCGCTGCCGAGCGTGTACATCACCGTGTCGAGGTCCGGGCAGACCTTCAGCCCGAAGAGGTGGATGTCGTCCCCGGTGTTGCCGATGACCGTGACGTCCGCGTCCGGCGCGGCCTTCTTCAAACCACGCAGGAACCGGGCACCACCGATGCCGCCTGCCAGAACCACAATGCGCATGGGGCAAGTCTTGCAGGCGGGTACGACATCGCGTCAGGCGGTTACGAGGTCCACAGGCGTCAGGCGGTCAGGGAGTCCACCCAGGCGTCATGCGGTGACGGCGCCCAGGCATCAGGCGATGACGGCGTCGATGTCGTCGTACGTCGCCGGAGCCGTGCAGGCCGTGTGCCCGGGCATGTGCATGGGCATGTCGGTCAGGCCCGGGTAGTAGACGTGCAGGCTTATGGCCGGCTCGAGCGTGTCGTTGATCACCTCGTGTGCGTACCCCGGCGCGAAGACCCGCTGCGCACCTTGCCCCAACGCGCGCGTGCCCCGCTCGGTCCGCTCCGTCAGCGTGCCCTCCAGGACGGTCAGGACGCCGGAGGAGGGGCCGTGGTCGTGCAGTCCGCTGCCCTGCCCGGGCACCCAGGACAGCAGCCACACCTCGTAGCCGGGTCCGGTCCGCAGCCGGTGGTACCAGCGTGTCGTCGCGTCGTACTGAACGAGGGGCTCCCACTGGGAGCGGTCGGCGGCGATGGATCGGGACAGGCCGACGAACTCGGCGACGGTGGCCGGGTGCTCGCGCGGAGCCTGGAGAAGGTGCCGGACTTCGAGAATGTCGCCGGCGATCTGGAGGTCGCTGTCGCTGTTCATGGGGTGGGGATTTCCTCGGCGGAAGTGTGGGGGGCTGGCCTGGGTGTGGCGTACCGACCGCCCGGGTCGCGGGCGGCAGGGGTGCCGGGTGAGGGCTCGACCCTGGTGGGGCTCAATGGGAGCGGCAGCCGAGTCGCGGTGGACTCAGACGCAGCTGGAGCGAGTTCGGCTCAACAGCTGGGACAGCAACAACAGCTACAGCGAGCGTGGGCAGCACCGAGGGACCCGGCCGAGCGGGTCGAGGTGAGTGCCAAGTTCGCGAGCATGCCCACAAGGACATCGGTTCACACCTTCACTGTCAACTCGACACCCGACAAGTGGGACATGTTTCACCTCATCCGGTCCATCTCCACGATGAAAGGTTTGTTCACGCGTCACCCGGGACACATGGCGCACAACCGGGCGCGCAAGCCCCGTTGTGATCCCGTGATCCGACCGTGATCCGGTTCGCTTCGACGCGCGCGTCGGAACGGGATCGAACTCCTGGGCGTCCTTCTCCGTACAGGTCCGTAAAGGCACTGTGCGGCGCGGGGCGTTCTCTCGGGCCTCGTCTGCTTGTCAAGGTTTATGCCGATTTGAACACTTTCCGCTAGGCCTTGGTTCCGCAGAGTGAATAAGGGACCCAATAGCAGATCTCGGCTTGACTCGCCCGGAGCAGCACACTTGTAATTTCACTCGTGTCGTTCAGCCGAAATCGGTAACGGCTACATCACGGGGACGCGAGTAGACAGACGAGGGGCGCACATGACCGAGACGGTGCAGCAACTGCTGGTCGACGACGCGGACGAGGAACTCGGCTGGCAGGAGCGCGCGCTGTGCGCCCAGACCGACCCCGAGTCCTTCTTCCCCGAGAAGGGCGGCTCCACCCGCGAGGCCAAGAAGGTCTGCCTCGCCTGTGAGGTCCGCTCCGAGTGCCTCGAATACGCCCTCGCCAACGACGAACGGTTCGGCATCTGGGGCGGCCTGTCCGAGCGCGAACGCCGCAGACTGAAGAAGGCCGCCGTCTGAACCTAAGGGCACCGACCCTGGGGGCGCGGCCCCTTCCGCAAGCCCGTACGTCCATAGGTACATAGGCACATAGGCACACAGGCGCGTCCATGCGCGCGCCCAGACATGCGTCGCGAAGCGCCCGTCGCAGGTGGGTTGTCCACAGGCGGCGGGCTGCCGTTATGCCCAGCCGATAGTGTGGGCGCTCGTCCGAGACGCCTCGGCCCCTCGGGGCACAGGTGTCCACCGCAGTCCACCGAACCGGGGCCCGTACCTCGATGTCCGTGCACAGCCACACGGCAGCCCAGCAAGACAGCGCTGCCACAGCAGTGTTTGACCCGGCCCACCCGCCCGAGTTCCCACGTCATGTGGTGACCGCGGTCCTCGTCTCCCACGACGGCGCCCGCTGGCTGCCCGACGCGATCGCCGGGCTGCTCGGCCAGGAGCGCCCCGTGCAGTTCGCCGTGGGCGCCGACACCGGCAGCGCGGACGACTCCGCCCGACTGGTCACCGACGCCCTCGGCGCCGACCACGTGCTGCACCTCGCCCGGCGCACCGGCTTCGGCCAGGCCGTGGAGGAGGCGGGCCGCACCGCCCCCGTCCTCACGCCCGACGAGCTGCCGTACCTGAAGCGGCCGAGCGGGTGGGACCCGGTCACCCGCAGCTGGCGCGACGACGCCTACGACCTGCCGGAACTCCCGCACGGGGAGCCGGTCCAGTGGCTGTGGCTGCTGCACGACGACTGCGCCCCCGAACCGGACGCCCTGGCCCAGCTGCTGCGGGTCGTGGACACCGAGTACGGACTGGGCCGGGACGACGTCGCCGTCGTCGGCCCCAAGCTCCGCGGCTGGTACGACCGCCGGCAACTGCTGGAGGTCGGCGTCACCATCGCCCACTCCGGCCGCCGCTGGACCGGCCTCGACCGCCGTGAACAGGACCAGGGCCAGCACGACCACGTCCGGCCGGTGCTGTCCGTCTCCACCGCCGGCATGCTGATCCGCCGCGACGTCTTCGAGCAGCTCGGCGGCTTCGACCGCCGGCTGCCCCTGATGCGGGACGACGTCGACCTGTGCTGGCGCGCCCACGCGGCCGGCTACCGCGTCCTGATCGCCCCGGAAGCCGTCGTACGCCACGCCGAGGCCGCCTCGCGCGAGCGTCGCGCCGTCGACTGCGCGGGCCGCACCACCGCCTCCCCGCACAAGGTCGACAAGGCCGGCGCGGTCTACACCCTGCTCGTCAACACGCGTACCGCCCTGCTGCCCTGGGTGCTGCTGCGCGTCGTCGTCGGCACCCTGCTGCGGACCGTCGCCTACCTCGTCGGCAAGGTCCCCGGACAGGCCGTCGACGAGATCCGCGGTCTGCTGGGGACCCTGCTGCGGCCCGAGCGGATCCTCACCGGGCGCCGCAGACGCGGTGGTGCGACCGTCGACAAGGAGGAACTGCGGCCGCTGTTCCCGCCGCCGGGCGCGACGATCCGGGCCACGGTGGAGCAGGCCGTCGGCGACCTCTTCGGCAGCTCCGACCCGGAGGCGACCTCCGGCGCGGGACGGCACGGCGGCGGAATCGAGTCCGGGCCCGGCGGCGACGACGCCGACTTCCTGGAAATCGAACAGTTCGCCCGGGTCAAGCGCATCGCCCGCAAACCCGGCCCGGTGCTCTTCCTGGTGCTGCTGCTGGTGTCCCTGGCCGCCTGCCGCGCCCTCCTCGACTCCGGCGCGCTCGCGGGCGGCGCCCTGCTGCCCGCCCCGGCCGACGCCAGTGACCTGTGGTCGCGCTATCTGGACGCCTGGCACACGGTGGGCGCCGGCGGCACCCCGTCCGCCCCGCCGTACCTCGCGCTGGTCGCGATGCTCGCCTCCGTGCTGTTCGGCTCGACCGGCCTCGCGGTCACGGTCCTGCTGGTCTTCTCGGTCCCACTCGCCGGCTTCACCGCCTACTTCGTCTCCCGCCCGCTGGTGGAGTCGCGTCTCCTGCGCGCGTGGGCCGCCGTCGTCTACGCCTTCCTGCCCGCCGCCACCGGCGCCCTCGCCGGCGGCCGCCTCGGCACCGCCGTCCTGGCCGTCCTGCTGCCGCTCATCGCGCGCGCGGGCGTCGCCGCAGCCGGCCTCGGGAACAGCTCCGGCGCGCGCGGCAGTTGGCGCGTCACCTGGGCGTACGCCCTGCTCCTGACCGTCACCACCGCGTTCACGCCGATCATCTGGCCCATCGCGCTGGTCCTCGGCATCGGCCTGCTGGCCGTGCGCCGCGCCGAGATCACCCCCTACGGCCTGCGCTTCCTGGCCCAGCTCGGCACCCCCCTGCTGATCCTCGCGCCCTGGTCGCTGACCCTGCTCCCGTTCGGCTTCTTCCAGGAGGCCGGCCTGGAGTACGGCTCCTCGGCGGCCTCCGCCCTGGACCTGCTCGGCGTCAGCCCCGGCGGCCCCGGCACCGTCAGCGGACTGATGCTCATCGGCGTCGTCCTGGCCGCGCTCGCCGCACTGCTGCGCACCGACCGGCAGTTCGGCATCCGGGCGACCTGGGCCGCCGCCCTCGTCGGCCTGATCTTCGCCGTCCTCTCCAACGCCTCCGCCTGGGCCGGTCCCGCGACCCTCGTCTACGGCCTCGCGCTCCTGGCCGCCGCCGTCCTCGGCGCCGACGGGGCACGCGCGCGGGTGGCCGAACAGAGCTTCGGATGGCGCCAGCCGGTCGCCGCGCTGATCGCCTTCGCCTCGGCCGCGGGTCCGCTGCTCGTCGCCGCCGGCTGGGTGATCGGCGGGGCCGACGGCCCGCTGGAGCGGCGCGACCCCGTGCAGGTGCCCGCGTTCGTCGCCGAGGAGAGCGGCGGCAGCGACCAGGCCCGCACCCTCGTCCTCGACAGCGACTCCGCCGCCCACGTCGGCTACATGCTGGTCCGCGGCTCCGGCGCCCGCCTCGGCGACGCCGAACTCGCCGCGGCCGACGGCGGGAACAGCAGCCTCGGCAAGGTCGTCGCCAACCTCGTCGCCGGTTCCGGCGCCGACCAGAGCGACCAGCTCGGCAAGTTCGCGGTGCGCTACGTCCTCGTCCACCGGGGCACGCCCCGCGAGGTCACCCGCGTCCTGGACGCCACGCCCGGTCTGACCCGGCTCAGCCAGCAGGACGGCAGCGGGCTGTGGCGGGTCGACCAGGAGGTCGCGCGCGCCACCATCGTCACCGGGTCCGGGGCCCCGCAGTCGGTCCCCGCAGGCCCCGTCGACATCCACACCACGGTCCCGTCCGGCGCCGACGGCCGCGTCCTGCGCCTCGCCGACACCGCAGCCGAGGGCTGGACGGCCACCCTCGACGGCAAGCCGCTCACCCGCACCACGGTCGACGGCTGGGCCCAGGGCTTCGAACTGCCCGCGTCCGGCGGCAAGCTGGACGTCACCTACGACGATCCCTTCACCCACACCCTCTGGCTGTGGGTCCAGGGCGCGCTCGCCGTCGTCCTCGTCGTGCTGGCCCTGCCGGGCCGTCGCCGGGACGTCGACGACGACCTCCCCGAGGAGCCCGTCTTCTCCGCGGAGCCGGTGGCCGGCGAGGGCCGCCGCGCCCGCCGGCTGCGCGCCCAGGCCGAGGCCGAAGAGGGCGGCCCGAGCGACGAGTTCC
Organism: Streptomyces violaceoruber; assembly: GCA_000720805.1. Classification (GTDB taxonomy): domain Bacteria; phylum Actinomycetota; class Actinomycetes; order Streptomycetales; family Streptomycetaceae; genus Streptomyces; species Streptomyces cellulosae_A. The sequence continues at coordinate 14,745 of JODI01000096.1, read as the reverse complement.
CGCCGCCTCCTCCTCCGGAGGAGGCCCCCGCCCCCGCTCCCGTCCCGCAGCAGCAGTCCTACGGAGAATGGGACACCCCGGACTACGCGGGCACGGAGTACGGCGGCTACGGAAACGAGCAGTACCAGGGCGCTCCGCAGCAGTACCCGGCGGGCGGCTACGACCAGCAGCCCTACCAGGCGGACCCGTACCAGGGCGGCCAGTACGACCCGTACGCCTACGGCGGGCCGCAGCAGGCGCCGTACGACGAGAGCTACGGCGGGCAGTACCCGCAGCAGGGTTATGAGCAGGGGTACGACGCGACGTACGACCAGGCGCAGCAGCCGCACCCGAACGGCACCGGCAACGAGCAGCGCCCCGACGGGAGTCAGCAGTGAACCGCACCACCCTGTCCCTGATCGCCGGCATCGCAGCGCTCGCCGCCGTCACCGGGTTCGCCGTGCTCGACACCCCGGACACCGCCGCCACCGCCGGTGCCCACACCGCGAAGGCGGCCGCCGAACTGCCCGTGGAGCGCACCAGCCTGCTGTGTCCGGCGCCCAGCCTCTCCGACCTCGCGGAGACGTCCTACACGTCCTTCACCCCCGTCATCAAGGGCACCGGGAGCGACGGAAAGGCCGAACTCCAGCCCGCCGCCGTGCAGTCGGGGAACGGCACGGGCGGCAAGGCCGGCGGCAAGAAGAAGGCCGGCAAGCCGGTCCTGACGCCGAAGGAACCCGGTGCTCCGGTCACCGGGGACACGTCGGGCTCCGGCACCCCGGCGCTTCTCGGCACCGCGGAGGGCAAGTTCGCACCCGGCTGGACCCTCCAGGAGACCACCGAGGTGGCCGCCGGCACGGGCCGCGGCCTGCAGGGCGTCAACTGCACCGCCCCGGACACGGAGTTCTGGTTCCCCGGCGCCAGCACGGCCGCCGACCGCACCGACTACGTGCACCTGATCAACCCCGACGACTCCGCCGCCGTCGTCGACATCGAGCTCTACGGCAAGGACGGGGCCCTGCAGACCACGGTGGGGGAGGGCATCACGATCCAGCCGCACTCCAGCGAACCGGTCCTGCTGTCCACGCTCACGGCCGAGAAGCAGGAGAATCTCACCGTCCATGTGAACGTCCGCAGCGGACGCGTGGGCGCGGCCGTCCAGGCCCTGGACGACCGGCTCGGCGGCGACTGGCTGGCCGCGTCCACGGAGCCGGCCGACCGCCTCGTCCTGCCCGGCATCCCGAAGGACGCCACGGCCGTACGCCTGGTCGCCTTCACCCCCGGCGACTCCGACGCCGACCTGAAGGTGCGCCTCGCCTCCCCGTCCGGGTCGATCACCCCGGCCGGGAACGAGACGCTGCACGTCAAGGCGGGCATGACGACCGCCGTCGACCTCGGTGACGTCACCCGCGGCGAGGCCGGGTCCCTGATCCTGACCCCCACCGACCAGGCCGTTCCGGTGGTGGCGGCCCTGCGGGTCGTACGCGGCCGGGGAGCCAAGCAGGAGACGGCGTTCATCCCCGCCACCGCCCCGGTCGGCACGCGCGCGACGTCCGCCGACAACAGCTCCAAGGGCACCACACTCTCCGTGACCGCCCCCACCGGCACCGCGAAGGTCAAGGTCACCGCCTCGGCGGGCAGTGACGGCGGTACGGCCCAGTCGAAGACGTTCACGATCAAGGCGGGCACCACGCAGAACGTCCAGGCCCCGGTTCCGAGCGGCCTGAAGGGCACGTACGCCCTGACGGTCGAGACCGTCTCCGGGGGCCCGGTCTACGCGGCCCGCACCCTCGCCGCCACGGAGGAGGGCGTTCCGGGCTTCACGATCCAGACGCTCCCGGACGACCGGGGCACGGTGGCGGTACCGGAGGCGGACGAGGACCTGTCGGTGCTGCAGAAGTAGACCGGCCTGGACAAAGGGACCGGCCCCGGGCGAGCGGACCGGGCCCGGACAAGGGAGCCGATCCGGGGCAAGCAGCCCGCGGGCCGCCCCTCCCTGGGCGTGCGGTTCAGTCCTCCCCGTACCGGGGGTCCACCGTCTCGGGAGTCAGCCCCAGCAGTTCGGCGACCTGCTCGACGACGATCTCGTGGACCAGCGCGGCCCGCTCGTCGCGCCCCTTGGTGCGGATCTCCACCGGCCGCCGATAGACGACCACCCGGGCCCGCCGCCCCTCCCGGGCGGCCATCGTGCCGCCCAGGGGCACCGCCTCGTCGTTCCAGCTCTGCCCCGGTCCGTCGAGGTGGGGCACTTCCAGCACCAGGAAGTCGATGTCGGCGAGCTGCGGCCAGCGCCGTTCCAGCCGTTCCACGGAGTCCTGCACCAGATCCGCGAACGCCTCCGCACGGCTCGCGGCAAGCGGCACCTGCGGTGGCGCGATCGGGCCGCGCATGCCCCGTCCGTGGCGATCACGACGGCGGGGCCCGGGGCCGGCGGCACGGGGCGTTACGGGGTTGTCCATCACTGCTGAAGCGTAGTCCCCGCCGGGCCCGGGTGCCCGGCCTCCACGCGGCCCGGCGGACGGCAGACGCCCGTCCCCTGTGGCATGCCCGCAGTTGACCATTCCAGCCAAGGTTGGGCTCGATTCCATATCTCTCCGGCACCCTCGATATCAAGGCAATTGGCAGGATTTGTGCCGAGTGGTGATCGGGTGCGGGATCGTCCGACCCCTCGGCAAAGGCTGTCGATGCAGGTCAGCGCGGTGGGACCGAAGAGATGTGTGGGGCGTTTCACACCACGACACGGGGGAGTGAGCTGGGGGAGAGTCGTCGCGGCCCGCTCAAGAGTGCGGTACCGTCCAACGTCGTGAGCCCTGTACGTCGCTGTTCGCGAACCGCTTGCGGCCGTCCCGCCGTCGCGACGCTGACGTACGTCTACGCCGACTCGACCGCAGTCCTCGGCCCGCTCGCCACCTACGCCGAACCCCACTGCTACGACCTGTGTGCCGAGCACTCCGAGCGCCTCACCGCACCGCGCGGCTGGGAGGTCGTCCGTCTCCTCGACGGTTCGGCCCCGGCCCGCCCCAGTGGCGACGATCTGGAAGCGCTTGCCAACGCGGTCCGTGAGGCGGCCCGCCCTCAGGAGCGTGCGGCCGAGGCCGGCGGCGGTGGGCGCCGGGCGGACCCCATGGAGGTCGCGCGCCGCGGCCACCTGCGCGTGCTGCGCTCGCCCGACAACTGAGCAGGGCCGGCACCTTCCCTGGCCCGGTAGTGCTCGACGCGCGCCCGTTGACGGGTTGTTGGCGCGGACGTGCCCATTCCGGAAGCGGAAGTGGGAAATCGCTTTCCTCGCGACGGGGCCCGGTGGGGCGCCTGGGTACGTCCAGGAACTGGAACCCTCGCCGGCTCGCCGGGCCTGTCCGCCCTCGCCGGCTTCGGCGCCCTGGTCGTGAAGTGCGCCGGTTCGCCGCCTGCAACCAGGGTCCCGCGCAACTGGCCGACATCGGGGCCGCCTTGGCGGGCGCGGGCGCCCTGGTCGCCGTACCGGCCGCCCGCAGACCGCCCGCCGAGCCCGTACGGCTGTCCGTGCCGACGCGGACCGGGGCCATCAACGTGGTGTCGGCGCCCCGGAATTGAGCCGGTTCCGACTCGGTCCTTCTCGGCGAGATGATCTCTCCGCAGAGCTCGCCCGCGCTGGACCGGATGTCGCCCTGACGGCGCCCCTCCGCTTCTGACCTGAGGTTACGTCTCGGAGTCCACTCGGCTACCGCACGGCGCACTGTCACTCGGTACGGGTAGCTTGGGGCGACCGACAGGACTTTCAGAAGGGCTGGCCGTGGCTGCTGATCTCTCACAGCTCGTGAAGGCGTACGACGTGCGCGGGGTCGTCCCGGATCAGTGGGACGAGCCGCTGGCCGAACTCTTCGGGGTCGCGTTCGTCCAGGTGACCGGCGCGAGCGCGATCGTGACCGGGCACGACATGCGGCCGTCCTCCCCAGGTCTGTCGCGAGCCTTCGCGCGCGGGGCGACGGCCGGCGGAGCGGACGTCACCGAGATCGGCCTGTGCTCGACCGACCAGCTGTACTACGCCTCCGGGGCGCTGAACCTGCCGGGCGCGATGTTCACTGCCTCGCACAACCCCGCCCAGTACAACGGCATCAAGATGTGCCGCGCGGGCGCCGCCCCGGTCGGCCAGGACACGGGCCTCGCCCAGGTCCGCGAACTGGTCGAGGGATGGAGCGAGTCGGGCGCCCCCGCGCCGGCCGCGACTCCCGGAACGATCACACGGCGGGACACGTTGGAGGACTACGCGGCCCACCTCCGCTCCCTCGTCGACCTCACCTCCATCCGCCCCCTGAAGGTCGTCGTCGACGCGGGCAACGGCATGGGCGGTCACACCGTCCCGACGGTCTTCGCGGGCCTGCCGCTGGACGTCGTCCCGATGTACTTCGAACTCGACGGCACGTTCCCCAACCACGAGGCCAATCCCCTCGACCCGGCGAACATCGTCGACCTCCAGAAGCGCGTCCGCGAGGAGTCGGCCGATCTGGGCATCGCCTTCGACGGCGACGCCGACCGCTGCTTCGTCGTCGACGAACAGGGCGACCCGGTCTCCCCGTCCGCCATCACCGCCCTGGTCGCCTCCCGCGAACTCGCCCGGAACGGCGGCAAGGGAACGGTCATCCACAACCTGATCACGTCCTGGTCCGTGCCGGAGGTCGTCAAGGAGCAGGGCGGCACCCCGGTCCGCACCCGCGTGGGCCACTCCTTCATCAAGGCCGAGATGGCGAGGTCCGGCGCGATCTTCGGCGGCGAGCACTCCGCCCACTACTACTTCAAGGACTTCTGGAACGCCGACACGGGCATGCTGGCCGCCCTGCACGTCCTGGCGGCCCTGGGCGGCCAGGACGGCACCCTCTCGGCCCTGGTGGCGCAGTACGACCGCTATGTGGGCTCCGGCGAGATCAACTCCACGGTGGCCGACCAGCGGGCCCGCCTGGCGGCGATCCGCGCCGCGTACGAGAACGTGCAGGGCATCACCCTGGACGAACTGGACGGCCTGACGGTGTCCTCGGCGGACTGGTGGTTCAACGTCCGCCCCTCGAACACGGAACCGCTGCTGCGGCTCAACGCGGAGGCGAGGGACGAGGCGACGATGACGAAGGTGCGGGACGAGGTACTGGGGATCATCCGGGGGTGAGGGCCCGCGCGGGGCCCGGGGGCCGGCCTGGGTATGGAGGTCGGTCCCGGCGTGGGTGCCGGCCCGGTCATGGGGCGTGGGTCAGGGAGAGTCCCTGGCGACAGTGCCCGTACGGAGAGCTCGCTGACAGCAGTGCCCATAGCCGAGCCCTCCCGGTCGAGTGCCCAGAGGCGTGCCCCTCTGTCGGGCGTGCGTGGACAAGGGAGCCCTCCCGGCAAAAGGGGGCGAACCCGACCTCGAGCCCCGGCCCGGCCCAACTCCGCCGCGGCCCCCGCCCCGGCGGTACCCTGACCGGGCACATCCGCACAGGTACACGTACGCGCACGCCCGCTCCCGAAGGGAACCCCTCATGCCGCTCGAAGCCGGCCTCCTGGAGATCCTCGCCTGCCCGGCCTGCCACGCCCCCCTCAAGGAGCAGGACGCCGAGCTGATCTGCACCGGCCAGGACTGCGGCCTGGCGTACCCGGTCCGCGACGGCATCCCCGTACTCCTCGTCGACGAGGCGCGCCGCCCCGCGTAAGCGACCACCTGGCGACCCGGAGCCCCGCGCATCCGACGACCGCGCATCCGACGAACCCGGCGACCGGAGGCTGCCGCCCATGCTCGACGAATCGCTGCTCGACACCCCCGACGCGCTCGCGGAGGCCGATCACCGCGGCCTGCTCCGCGGCGCCGCGGAGGCCGGCGCCCGCGTCCGCACCGCGGCCCGGCACGCCGCCGAGTCCGGGGTGCCCGACCTCAAACCGGACGGACGCCCGCGAGCCGTCCTGATCGCGGGCCCCGGCGCCGCCGCCACCTGCGTCGCCGACCTCCTCGGCACCCTTGCCGGCCCCGGCAGCCCGGTCACCCGCCTCGCCCCCACCGGCGTCGCCCCCGCCGCGGGCGCCCTGCGCTGGGAACTGCCCGGCTGGGCCGGCTCCGTGGACCTGCTGCTGATCGCCACCCCCGACGGCACCGAGCCGGGACTGTCCCTGCTCGCCGACTCGGCCTACCGGCGCGGCTGCACGGTCGTCGCCGTGGCCCCCGCCCGCACCCCGCTCAGCGAGGCGGTGGAAGGCGCCCACGGCCTCTTCGTACCGATGGCGACGGCCCCGTACGACGAGCAGGACGAAGAGGTCCTCACCGCGTCCGCCCCCGGCGTCCTGTGGGCGCTGCTCACCCCGCTGCTGGCGATCCTCGACCGCACCGGTCTGCTCACCGCCCCGCCGGACGCCCTCGAGAAGGTCGCCGACCGACTCGACCAGGTCGCCGAGCGCTGCGGTCCCGCCATCGCGACCTACAGCAACCCGGCCAAGACACTGGCCGCCGAACTGGCCGACGCCCTCCCGGTGATCTGGACCGAGGGCACCTCGGCGGGCCCCGCCGGACGCCGGTTCGCCGCCGCCCTCGCCGAGCTGTCCGGGACCCCGGCGGTTGTCGCCGAGCTGCCCGAGGCGCTCGCCGCGCACAGCGCCCTGCTCGCGGGGCCGCTGGCCGCCAGCGCCGACCCCGACGATTTCTTCCGCGACCGCGTGGAGGAGCCGCCTGCCATCCACGCGCGCGTGGTGCTGCTTCGCGACCGCCCGATCGGTGGCCTCACCGCCGCCCCCGCCGCCCGTGACCTGGCCCTCAGCCATGACACGCCGATCAGCGAGCTGGAGCCGGAGTCCGGTGGCGAACTGGAGAGCCTCGCGGAACTGATCGCCATGACGGATTTCGCCGCCGTTTACCTGGCGCTCGCCTCGGGGGCCTGATCTTGCCCAGGACGCCCCGACCGTCGTGGACACCGCGCCCTGTTCCAGTCGTGCCCGCGACGCCCTGACCGTCGTACACACGACGCCCTGACCGTCGTACGCACCAAGACCCGGCAGAAGGAACCCCATGGACCGCCTCGACAACACGATCCGCCCCTACGCCTGGGGTTCCACCACCGCGATCCCCCAGCTGCTCGGCATCGACCCGAGCGGCGAGCCGCAGGCGGAGATGTGGATGGGCGCTCACCCGGGCGCACCCTCCCGCACCGGGCGCGGCACGCTCGTCGAGGTCATCGAGGCCGACCCGGAGCGCGAGTTGGGCGGACCCGCCGTCGCCAGGTTCGGCCCGCGCCTGCCCTTCCTGCTCAAGATCCTCGCCGCCGGCGCCCCCCTCTCCCTCCAGGTGCACCCCGACCTGGAACAGGCCAAGGAGGGCTACGAGGACGAGGAGCACCGGAACATCCCGATCGACGCCCCGTACCGCAACTACAAGGACGCCAACCACAAGCCCGAACTCATCTGCGCGCTCACCGAGTTCGACGGTCTGTGCGGCTTCCGCGACCCGGCCGAGGCCGCCGACCTCCTCGACGGACTCGGCGTGGACACCCTCAAGCCGTACGTCGACCTGCTGCACGCCCACCCCGAGGACGCGGCCCTGCGCGAGGTCCTCACGGCGATCCTCACCGCCGACCCGGACGAGATGACCCGCACGGTCGCCGCGGCCACCGCCGCCTGCACCCGCCTCGGCGGCGCCTACACCCCGTACGCGGACATCGCCCACCACTACCCGGGCGACCCCGGCGTCATCGCCGCGATGCTCCTCAACCACGTCCGACTCCAGCCCGGCGAAGCCCTGTTCCTCGGCGCCGGCATCCCGCACGCGTACCTGAACGGTCTCGGCGTCGAGATCATGGCGAACTCCGACAACGTCCTGCGCTGCGGCCTGACGCCCAAGCACGTCGACGTCCCCGAACTCCTGCGCATCGTCCGCTTCGAGCCGAGCGACCCCGGCGTCCTGCGCCCGGAGGCGGCCCCCGACGGCGAGGAGGTCTACGAGACCCCCATCGACGAGTTCCGGCTGTCGAGGTACGTCCTCCCCGAGGCCGCCGCTCCCCACGACCTCACCGGGGCGACCCCGCAGATCCTGCTCTGCACGGCCGGATCGGTACGGACGGGGGAGTACGAACTGACACCCGGGCAATCCGTGTTCGTACCGGCGGGCGAGAAGGCCGAGGTGTCCGGGGCGGGCACGCTCTTCCGAGCCACTGTGATTGTGTGACCGCGCCTGTGGATACCTGACGCGCTGGTGCCGCGCCGGGCTGCAAGAATGGCCCACCGGCAAAGGCCCGGCAAAGGCCCGGTCCTTGGACGACCCTCCTCGGGCGCCCGCGTACAGACGAAGGCGAAGGGACAACGCGAACACATGAGCGCGTCAGGCGGTACCAGGGCGATCGTGGCGGCACTCGGGGCCAACCTCGCCATCGCGGCATCGAAGTTCGTGGCGTTCGCGTTCAGCGGCTCGTCGTCGATGCTCGCCGAGGGCGTGCACTCGCTCGCCGACTCCGGCAACCAGTTCCTGCTGCTCCTCGGCGGCAAGAAGGCCCAGCGCGAGGCAACCCCCCAACACCCCTTCGGCTATGGCCGCGAGCGCTACATCTACGCCTTCCTCGTCTCCATCGTCCTCTTCTCGGTCGGCGGCATGTTCGCCATCTACGAGGGCTACGAGAAGATCAAAACCCCGCATGAGATCGAGCACTGGTACTGGCCGGTGGGCGTCCTGATCTTCGCGATCATCGCCGAGGGATTCTCCTTCCGCACGGCCATCAAGGAATCCAACCCGCAGCGCGGCGAGCTCTCCTGGAAGGAGTTCGTGCGCCGGGCCAAGGCCCCCGAGCTCCCCGTCGTCCTCCTGGAGGACTTCGGCGCGCTCGTCGGCCTGGTCCTCGCCCTCGGCGGCGTGGGCTTCGCCCTGCTCACCGGCGACGGCGTCTGGGACGGCATCGGCACCCTCTGCATCGGCATCCTGCTCATCCTGATCGCCCTCGTCCTGGCCGCCGAGACCAAGTCCCTGCTGCTCGGCGAGTCGGCCGGCGCCGACCAGGTCAAGAAGATCGAGACCGCGATCGTCGACGGAGACACGGTCACCGGCATCATCCACATGCGCACCCTCCACCTCGGCCCCGAGGAACTCCTGGTCGCGGCCAAGATCGCCGTCCAGCACGACGACACCGCCGCCCAGGTCGCCTCCGCCATCAACGCTGCCGAGGCCCGCATCCGCGAGGCCGTTCCGATCGCTCGCGTGATCTACCTCGAACCCGACATCTACAGCGAGTCCGAGGCCGCCAAGGGTCCCGACCGCGAGGCCACACCCGGAGGACCGGCACCACACCCCGCCGACCACTGATCTACGCCGGCGATCGCCTACGGCGACGGGGCCCGCCGAGCGTCCGACGGCCCCCGTCCGCCGCGCTCACACCGGCGCCATCCACAACGGCTGCACCGGAACCGGCTTCCGTTGCCGCAGGCCCAGGGCAGCGATCCCCAGACCGAGCCCGGTGAACCCGGTGAGCCCGGCCAGGATCCCGGCCACCGCGCCGACGGCGAGCAGCATCGACGCGGTGCAGTCGCCCGTCACTCGCCCTCGGACCGAGCAGGGGGCACCGTCCCGCCGTGGTCCTCGGCGAAGAACCGCGAGTCCCGCGAGTTCAACCAGTGTCGCCGAGCAGAAACAGCCGCCCCTCCGGCACCTTCACGTGGTAGCTGCGCACGGCTGTCCCGGGTACCCCGTCCACAGACCCACGACGGACTTGATCACCCTGATTCCCCTCCTGTTCAGGCACGACACTCCACCCGGCACCCCACCCGGCACCCCGCCCGCCGACACATCCGGCCCGAACCCGGGCCCAAGCCGTGACGACCCCGTAAGCCGTGAGGGCGCGATGTGTTCGGAGGCGGACTGGGGATGCCCCGGGGCACCGGTGTAGCTTGGGTGGGAGCCAGACGTCGCTGCTGATGGCGGTCGGGCGGTCCCACCGCGGACCGACCGAGGGAGAGAGGGCCTCCGACGGACTGCGCTGCGCGCTCGCGGGCATGCCTGTGTCCTCCTTCGGGGCACCCCTGTGTCCGCCGCCGTGCAGATCAGCCGTATCCATCGCGCCCCAACCCTGAGGAGCAGCTCCCCATGACGACTGTCGACAACCGACAGGACTTCAAGGTCGCCGACCTCTCCCTGGCCGAGTTCGGCCGCAAGGAGATCACCCTCGCCGAGCACGAGATGCCCGGCCTGATGGCGATCCGCAAGGAATACGCCGAGGCACAGCCCCTGGCCGGCGCGCGCGTCACCGGCTCCCTGCACATGACCGTCCAGACCGCGGTTCTCATCGAGACCCTGGCCGCCCTGGGCGCCGAGGTCCGCTGGGCCTCCTGCAACATCTTCTCCACCCAGGACCACGCGGCCGCCGCCATCGCCGTCGGCCCGAACGGTACGCCCGACAACCCGCAGGGCATCCCCGTCTTCGCCTGGAAGGGCGAGACCCTGGAGGAGTACTGGTGGTGCACGGAGCAGGCGCTGACCTGGCCGAACACCCCCACCGGCGGCCCGAACATGATCCTGGACGACGGCGGTGACGCCACCCTCCTCGTTCACAAGGGCGTCGAGTACGAGAAGGCCGGCAAGGTTCCGCCCGTAGACACCGCCGAGAACGACGAGCACCGCGTCATCCTCGAGCTCCTGAACCGCACCATCACCGACGGCTCGCAGAAGTGGACCCAGCTCGCCTCGGAGATCCGCGGCGTGACCGAGGAGACCACGACCGGCGTCCACCGCCTGTACGAGATGCACCGCGACGGCACCCTCCTGTTCCCGGCGATCAACGTCAACGACGCTGTCACCAAGTCGAAGTTCGACAACAAGTACGGCTGCCGCCACTCCCTTATCGACGGCATCAACCGCGCCACGGACGTGCTCATCGGCGGCAAGACCGCGGTCGTGTGCGGCTACGGCGATGTGGGCAAGGGCTGTGCGGAGTCCCTGCGCGGACAGGGCGCCCGCGTCATCGTCACCGAGATCGACCCGATCTGCGCTCTCCAGGCGGCGATGGACGGCTACCAGGTCACGACCCTCGACGAGGTCGTCGACAAGGCCGACATCTTCATCACCACGACCGGCAACAAGGACATCATCATGGCCTCGGACATGGCCAAGATGAAGCACCAGGCGATCGTCGGCAACATCGGTCACTTCGACAACGAGATCGACATGGCCGGCCTGGCGAAGATCCCGGGCATCGTCAAGGACGAGGTCAAGCCGCAGGTCCACACCTGGAAGTTCCCCGACGGCAAGGTGCTCATCGTGCTGTCCGAGGGCCGCCTGCTGAACCTGGGCAACGCGACCGGTCACCCGTCGTTCGTGATGTCCAACTCGTTCGCCGACCAGACGCTGGCCCAGATCGAGCTGTTCACCAAGCCTGACGAGTACCCGACCGACGTCTACGTGCTGCCCAAGCACCTCGACGAGAAGGTCGCCGCCCTCCACCTGGACGCGCTCGGCGTGAAGCTCACCAAGCTCCGCCCCGAGCAGGCCGCGTACATCGGCGTCGAGGTCGACGGCCCGTTCAAGCCCGACCACTACCGCTACTGACCGCACCACTGCCGCCGATGATGAGCGCGCCGGTGCGCTGACGCGCTCTCACCAGCAGGTCCTCCGAGGCAGGCCCCCGCACCCCCGTGTCGGGGGCCTGCCTCTTCGGCCACCGCGGCCGGACCAGCCCGTCAATACCCAGGACTCCGATGCCCCGCGGCCGCTATTCGCTCCACGATCCGCACGATCACACCCCCCTCGCAGAAGAGCACTTCCACTGCGCCCCCGGTCCGTCCGGCTGGCGCTATGTCTCCCAACTGACCACTCCCGCGGGCGACCACAGCGGCTCCGTCGACCTCACCCTCGACGAACTCGGCCGCCCCATCCGCCTTGAACTGCACGCCGCGAGCTGGCAGGTCCGCGGCGCCGCCCTCGACGGCGTCACCTGGGTCCGTACAGATCCCACCGGGACTCAGGCCACCGAAGGCAACGTGCGCGCCCATGCCTTCACCGGCACATCCCCGGCATTTCTCATCGCCACCACCCGTCTCCTGCGCCTCACCCCTTCCAGCTCGGCCACCCGCGTACGCCTCGTCGCCTTCACGGACCCGGTCCTCGCCCCGCGCACCGTGGACCAGTCCTGGACCTTGCTGAAGATCGAAGCACACGCCACTGACAACGGACCTCTGACCGTGGAGGAATACCAGGTCACAGCCCTGGACACAGGAGAACAGCACGTCGTGCACATCGCCGGCGACGTGGTCCTCGCCGCTCCCGGCATCGAACTGGAGGACCTCGACTCGCCCCCCTCGGCATTCCGGTCTCCGCCGGACTGAACCCGATGCGGCGGGCCGGAGGACTCACGCCGCTCGTACGGCGTCAGCGGCCCCACCGAGCTACGCGGGCGGAGCGAATCCAGTACCGGGACGGTCGTCGGAGCGCTCGGTCGTCTCCCGCGCGACCGCAGTCGAAGTCCCAGCGACATGCACGGCAGGCTGAGGAGCAGGAGCAGGAGCAGGAGCAGGCGGCACCGGCGGGGTCCCGTACGTACCTGGCGCGCCATACGGAGCCCGTGCGTCGGCCGACGGCACAGCCGCTCCGGCGGCGAAGTTCCGCTGAACCTCCCGGGCCTGCCGCTCCTGCACCACCGCGGCCAGATATGCCGCCGGTGGAACGCCCTGGGGAGCTGGGGCACCCGTGTGAGAGGCGAGGTCGGTGGCGAGTCGCTGAGCCATGGTCCAACCGACCTGCGGATCCAACTGCTGCATCCTCGTGAGGTACTGGCGGATCGCAAGCCACAGCCAGTCCGGGACCGCCGACAGATCAAGAGTCGAGAAGCGCCCGGACAGCCATGGTGGTGGCGGCGGCACGAAGCCCACCTGCGATGCCGGCACTCGTTCGCGTACGACCAAAGTTCCCGCGAACACGTCACCGAGCCGGCGCCCTCGTGCCGACACCAGCGAAGCGATACAAGCCACGACCCCGAAGGTCATCACGATCTCGACCGTTCCGATCGCTCCCCGCACCAGCGCATGCCGGAACCGGATCGGCCCACCGTCGTCCCGCACTACGCGCAATCCGCACGCCAGCTTCCCGAGCGAGCGTCCATGGCTGAGCGTCTCGACGGCTATCGGCCCGCCCACCAGCACCAGGAGGAACCCGGCGATCGACAACGCGATCTGCGCCGCCTCGTCCAGCGAAGAGGTGGACGCCACCAGCACGACCGTCACCACGATGTACACGGTGACGGCCACGGCCAGATCGATCAGCACGGCCAACGCCCTGCTGGGCAGCTTCGCGGGCCGCAACTCGAGTGCCACCGCCTCGCCCGTCACCAGCTCACTCACGCCTGCCACCCTTCCCCTGACCTGCCCTGTGAACGGCCAGTCTGCCAAGCTGAAGGCGCATCGCGCCGCAGTACGACAAGCTGACATCCATGACGAGCCGCCGACAACCAGCGGAGGAGCACGCAAACCGATGGACCTCGACGTCTTCGTCACCGCCCACCGAGCCGAATGGGACCGCCTGGATGCCCTGCTGCGGCGTCAGCGCCGGCTCAACGGGTCCGAAGCCGACGAACTCGTGGCCCTCTACCAACGCACTGCCACCCACCTCTCCCTGATCCAGTCCAGCGCCCCCGACCCGCAGCTGACAGGGCGGCTCAGTCAATTGGTGGCACGCGCGCGTAGTGCCGTCACAGGCACCCGGCGTTCCTCGTGGCGGGATGTCACTCGCTTCCTTGCCCACGGGTTCCCGGCCGCCGTCTACAGGTCCCGCCACTGGTGGGTACCCACCGCGCTGCTGTCCACGGTCGTCGCGGCCCTCCTGGGCTGGTGGATCGGCACCCACCCCGAAGTGCAGTCGACCATCGCGGCGCCGAGCCAACTGCGCGAACTCACCCGCCCCGGTGGCGAGTACGAGACGTACTACTCCAGTCACCCCGCGGCCTCCTTCGCCGCCCAGGTCTGGACGAACAACGCCCAAGCCGCCGCCATGTGCCTGGTCCTGGGTGTTTTCCTCGGTATCCCGGTGCTCTGGATCCTCTTCCAGAACATGCTCAACCTCGGCGTCGGCTTCGGCCTGATGTCGTCGGCAGGCCGCCTCGACACCTTCCTCGGCCTCATCCTCCCGCACGGCCTACTGGAGCTGACCGCGGTCTTCGTGGCTGCCGGCACAGGCCTGCGCCTGGGCTGGACCCTGGTCGACCCTGGCCCGCGCACCCGCCGCTCGGCCCTCGCCGAGGAAGGCCGCGCCGCCGTGGGCATGGCGATAGGTCTCGCACTCGTCCTCTTCGTCTCGGGTGCCATCGAAGGCTTCGTCACCCCGTCCGGCCTGCCGACCTGGGCCCGCATCACCATCGGCATCGCCGCCGAAGCGGCGTTCCTCGTGTACGTCTATGTCCTGGGCGGCCGGGCAGTCCGCGCCGGCGACACGGGCGACGTCGAGGCGGCCGAACGCAGCGCCACCGTCCCGACGGCCGCCTGATGTGCGGATGCCGCGCCTGAACTGCTACTGTCTCCTTCGCCCCACAGGAGCCGTTGACACGGAACGTGTGGGGAGGTAGATTCGAACAGTTGCCTGGAGCTCGGCGTTGAACCGGCTCGGTGACGGTGAGTGTCTGTCAGCTTCTAGAAACGTTGATTTCGAAGAAGCACCCTCCCGATGAATCGGAAATTGATCGCCGGTCAGTCCGGCTCAAAACTTCTGATAATGTTGGGACCGCCGGAAAGGGAAACGCGAGAGCGGGAACCTGGAAAGCACCGAGGAAAATCGGACCGGAAACAGTCTGATAGAGTCGGAAACGCAAGACCGAAGGG
>JODI01000095.1 GCA_000720805.1 Streptomyces violaceoruber | reverse complement strand
CCCCGGACCCCCGCCGTGCGCACGATCACCCTGATCGTCCTCGTCCCCCTCCTCGCTGCGCTGGCCCTGTGGGCGTTCGCCTGGCCCAACGCCCGCACCGCGCCCCGCGACCTGCCGCTCGGCGTGGCCGGTCCTGCCACCGCGACGGCACAGCTGGAGAAGCAACTGCGTCAGCACGAGGGCGCGTTCGAGATCCACCGCTACGACGACGAGGCCGCCGCCCGGGACGCCATCGAGGACCGGACCGTATACGGCGCGGTCGTCGCCACCCCCGAAGGCCCCGAACTGCTGACCGCGTCGGCTGCAGGCCCGTTCGTCGCCCAGCTGCTCCAGCAGGCCGTGGCCCAGCAGGCGGCCGGGCAGGGGAGGCCGATGAAGACGGTCGATGTCGTGGCCGCACCCGCGGCCGACCCTCGCGGCTCGGCCCTGAGCGCGAGCGTGCTGCCACTGGCACTGGCCGGCCTGGCAGCAGGCGCTGCGGTGACCCTGCTCGGATTGCGGGGCGTCACGGCTGTGGTCACACTGACCGGTGCCGCCATCCTGGTGGGGATCGTCGGGGCCGCGCTCGCACACAGCTGGCTGGGAGTGATCACCGGCGACTGGTGGGCGGAGGCCGGGGTCCTCGCGCTGTCCACGCTGGCGGCGAGCGCCGCCACCGCGGGTCTCGGCGCGCTGATCGGGACCGCGGGGATCGGCGTCGTGTCGCTCGTCGTGATGCTCTTCGGCAACCCGTTCTCGGGAGCCTCCTCCGCGCCGCGGATGCTGCCCGAGCCGGTCGGCACGATCGGGCAGTGGCTGCCGCCGGGCGCGGGCGCCACCCTGCTGCGCTCGGTGTCGTTCTTCGACGGCGCGGCGGCGACGGGCCCCGCCCTGACGCTGACCTGGTGGGCCGCGCTGGGCCTGGGCGCTGTACTGATCGGCAGCGCACTCAACTACCGTACGCGGGCCGCCGTGCGGCATGGGGGTCCCCCGCTCGAGCGAAGTCGAGAGTGGGGGAGTGCGTGCCGGGCGTCGCGACGCCGCGGAGACCCATCAGAAGGGCCCTAGGAGGTCCCGGTCCCCCGGTGATGGGCCGCGATACCGAAGCGCTGCTGTTCGCGGGGAGCGGACGCGACCTCACGTACGGAGGACACCGCACTGATCACCTGCTCCTCCGCGGCCTCCTGGAGTTCCTCCAGCCGCTCGAGGTCGGCGGCGGACACCAGGGCGACGAGGGGTTTGCCGTGTCGCGTGACAACCACCCGCTCACCGCCGTACACCACCCGGTTGATCAGGTCGGCGAGTTCAGCCCTGGCTTGCGTCACCGGAATCTCGTAGGCCATACCCCCATCATAACGTCACGTACATCCTGTACATTTTTTACAGACGCTGAAGGAGGGGTTCCCATGACCCGACCGTCCGCCCGCCACGTCCTGCCCGAGTTCACCGAACGCACCAGCTCCGGGCACCGCACGATGGACCCGTACTCGAAGCTCCTGGAGGAGCGGATCGTCTTCCTCGGGACACCGATCGACGACATCTCGGCGAACGATCTGATGGCCCAGTTCATGTACCTCGAACACCTGGACCCGGACCGGGACATCTCGCTGTACATCAACTCCCCCGGCGGCTCGTTCACCGCGATGTCGGCGATCTACGACACGCTCCAGTACGTGACCTGCGACGTGGAGACGATCTGCCTGGGCCAGGCCGGTTCCTCCGCCGCGGTCCTGCTCGCGGCGGGCACTCCGGGCAAGCGGTCCGCGCTGCCGGGGGCACGGATGGTGATCCACCAGCCCGCGATCCACGAGCCGGTCGAAGGGCAGGCCAGCGATCTCGCCATCCAGGCCGAGGAGTTGACGCGGGTGCGGACCCGGCTGGAGGAGATGCTCGTACGGCACACCGGGCGGACGGCGGAGCAGGTGCACACGGACATCGAGCGGGACAAGATCCTCACCGCTCAGGAGGCCGTGGAGTACGGCCTGGTGGACCGGCTCATCCCGAACCGCAGGGCCTCGCTCCCCGCGCCCGGCGCGAGGTGAGCCGCCGATGCTGCCCGATCTGCCGCCGCTGCCCGCGCTGACCCGCGCCGAGGGCGAGCTGATCGACCGTTACCTCGACGCGGTCGACCTGCTCGGCCGGATCAACCCGGGCCGGCACGGGGACACGTACAGCGGGCTGCGTGCCGCCCAGGCGCTGGTGAGCAAGGCGGTCGCGCTGCGGGACGCACTGGAGCTGATGCACCGTCGGGGCGAGACCGAGCTGCACGCCGACACGCTGGCGCGTGCGCTGCGCGTACTGGACGGGGAGCGCCGCACGGCTCGCGTCACGGTGCCGCCCCCTTCCGGCAGTTGACGCACCCACAGCCGGTCCCGACGCGCCGCAGAGCTCGCGTCACGGTGCCACCCTCTTCCGGCAGTTGACGCACCCACAGCCGGTCCCGACGCGCCGCACTGTCGGCGGGGCGTCCGGACCGGGGCCGAAACGGGCCGAACGACTTACCCCCGACCGGCGTAGACGCGGCTCCTTTTTCGAGCCCCATCGGGTTGCGCAACGCGCGTAGTCCGAGGGTTAAATGGGGCATTCCGGTGCTGGTCGGAGGCTCCTTGGGCCCCTCGACACCCCTTCGAACGCAAGCGTGTCCACCCGAACGGGTGAGTGGTGAGTAACGCCACAAACCCCCGGTTCCGTTGGGATTTTCGGACATCCATGCGTCAAGATCCCTGACTGACGACAAGACCCCGCCGCAGCGGCGGGGCGATCCGGGCGGACGCCGAGTCCTGCCGCCGCCCGGATGACCGGTCGACAGGAGTGGATCGGCAGGAGTGGAGGACCCAAGCACGACGGGTCGCCGGAGCGGTCATCTCCTCACCGGAGGTGCCGGGCCGAGCAGCCCTTGGGGTGAAGCCGCGTCAGCGGCCGGGCAACTTTGTCAGCCCGAATCCGACAGGTCATCCTTCACAGGCGGCTGACGAAGGGTTGCGCATGACTGCGCTCAATCGTGTCCCGTCGCTCATGGTCCGGGCCGGTACGGCCTCGGCCTTCGCCATCGCCGCCGTCGGCGGCTCGGTCGTGGTCCCGGGTGTCGCCTCCGACGCCGCGGCCGCGACACCGGCGACGAAGGCACTGCAGGTCGCGGCGTCCAAGAAGGGTGCTCCGTACAGGTACGGGGCCACCGGGCCGAAGAGGTTCGACTGCTCCGGACTGACGCTGTACTCGTTCAAGAAGGCGGGCAAGAAGCTGCCCCGCACGGCCGCCCAGCAGTACAACAAGACACGCCACATCTCCGTCGGCAGCCGCAAGGCCGGAGACCTGGTGTTCTTCCACTCGGGCTCGTCCGTGTACCACGTGGGCATCTACGCCGGGAAGGGCAAGATCTGGCACGCCCCGAGGACCGGGGACGTCGTCCGGCTGCAGAAGATCTGGACGAAGAGCGTCTGGTACGGCCGGGTCAGGTGACCCACCCGTAGGGGGCGGCGCGCGGCGGCGCGCCGCCCCCTACGGTGCCCTCCGGGGCGTGACACGGGCCGAACTGGTTACTCGTTCACCCATGGCCGACCACCGTCCCTGCACCGCCCGCAACGAGACGCCCCTGGAGCGCGCCGACCGCAACTTCGGCGAACTCCTCCAGGAACTGCGCGTCACCCAGACCGGGGTCCAGATCCTCTTCGCCTTCCTGCTGACCCTGGCCTTCACCCCGCGCTTCCCGTCCCTCGACACGGTGCAGCGCACCATGTACGTCACGACCCTGCTGCTCTCGGTGCTCGCGGCGGCCCTGTTCACCGCACCCGCGGCCCTGCACCGCTCCCTCTTCCAGCAGGGCGCCAAGCCCCGCATCGTCCAGGTCTCCTCACGGCTCGCGACCGTCGGCATGGGGGTCCTGGTCCTCGCGTTCACCGGTTCGGTGACCCTCGTCGTCGACGTGACGACCGGCCGGACGGGCGGCATGGCCGCGGGCGCGGCGACCCTGCTCGTCTGCCTCGGACTGTGGTGGCTGCTCCCCCGGCTGGTACGGCGGGCCGGCCGGGCGGAGAACGAACACCGGACGACTCTCAGGCCGCCCACACCGGTTCGAGGAGCAGCACCGCACCGAGAACTGTCAGCGCGCCGCCGGTGACGGCCGCCACCACCCGGGCGGTCTTCGGCCGCCGCAGCCACCGGCCGAGGCGGTCGACCAGCAGGGCCACGGCCGGGAACCAGACCAGGGCGAGAACCACCACGATCAGCGCCAGCAGCAGCGTCCTCGGCAGCACCGGCGTCCCCGCGGGCACGAACTGCGGCAGCAGGCTCAGGAAGGTGATGGGCGCCTTCGGGTTGAGCGCGTTGGTGACGAAGCCCTGCCGCAGCGGGCCGGCGACGGACGGGGCCTCGGCGGGTCGCGCTTCGGTGCGCGGTCGCCGTAGCCCCCACAGCGTGCGCAGGCCGAGGTGGAGCACATAGGCGCCGCCCAGCAGCTGCAGGGCACGCAACAGCGCCGGTACGGCGGCCAGGACGGCGGCGACCCCGGCCACCGCCAGGGCCGTGTGCACGAGCAGCCCGCCCGCGATGCCCAGGGCGCAGGCGACGCCGGCCCGGCGCGAGACCAGGGCATTGCGTACGACGACGGTGAAGTCGGCGCCGGGCATGGCGACCATGCCGGCGGCGACCCCGGTGAAGGCGAGGAGCTGTCCGTCCATGCGCTCAGCCTGCCGCGCGGAGGCCTTCAGCAGGTATTTCGAATATCATGCGTCGGCCTTAAGCAGTGCTTTAGCCTGAGTGGCTGCTTCGGCTTGCGCGTTGCTTCGGCTTGCGCGTTGCTTCGGTTTACTCGTTGCGTCGGCTTGCGCGTTGCTTCAGCCCTGGCTTCGGCCCCGCGGAGGACCCGGCATGTACGACCCCACCCGACTCGCCGCGCTGGTCGCGGTCGCGGAGGCCGGCTCGATCACCCGGGCCGCCGAGCGGCTGGGTTACACACCGCCCGCGCTCTCCCAGCAACTGGCCAAGCTGGAGCGGGAGGCCGGCACGGCGTTGCTGGTCCGGCACCATCGCGGGACGCGGCTGACGGGCGCGGGCGAGGTGCTGGTGACGCGGGCCCGCCGGGTGCTCGACGAGTTGGAGCGGGCGCGGCACGAGCTGGCGCGGCTGACCGGGCTGTCGGGCGGCACGCTCCGGCTCGGCACCTTCCAGACGGCGGGCATCCATCTGCTGCCACCGGTGCTCAGCGCGTTCCGCCGGGCGTATCCGAATGTGGAGTTGTCCGTCGCGGACTGTGAACCGCCGGCCGGGATCGCGGCGGTGGCGGCCGGTGAGGTCGACCTGGCGCTGACACACACCTACGAGCCGGCGGAAACGGTCCCGCTGCCGTCCTCGGTCCGCGCGGAGCCGGTGCTGGTCGAGGAGCTGGTCCTGGTGACCGCTCCCGGGCACACCCTCGCCGGCGGTTCCGGGCGGCTGCCGCTGACGGAGCTGGCGGGGCAGCCGTTGATCAGCATGGCGCCGGACCATCCGGCCCGGCAGGGTGTGGAGGCGGCCCTCGCCCGGGCCGGGGCCACGCCGTCGGTGCTGGTGGCGACTCCGGGGTATGCCTTGGTGTGCGCGCTGGTCAGTGCGGGGCTCGGAGTCGGGGTGGTTCCGGAGATGGTGGCGCGGACGACGGCCACTCCGGTCGGGGTGCGGGCGCTGGAAGGGGGACGGTTGCGCCGTACGATCTCGGTCGCGCACCGGGCCGACGAGGTGGCGCCCGCCGCCGACGCCTTCCGGGCCCTGCTGCGCGGCGCGTTCACTCGGGCCCGCCACGCCTGAGTCCTACGGTTCCTGCTGTCCCGCCGTCGGCACCGGCTGGGCCGGGACGGTCCAGGGGAGTTCGATGAGGACCGTCTTGCCGCCCTCGCGGGTGGGGCGGATCCTGAGCTTGCCGCCGCACTCGGCGGTCAGCCAGCGGATGATCACCATGCCCCGGCCGTTGTCCTGCTGGACGGCGGCGGGCAGCCGTCTGGGGAAGCGGGGGTGGCTGTCGGTGACACCGATGCGCAGGTGTTCGTCACGGTCGAGCTGGAGGTCCACCGTGAAGGTGGGCGACTGCCCGAGGGTGTGCTGTACGGCGTTGGTGGTCAGTTCGGAGACGATGAGGCGGATGGTGTCGGCGATCTCCGTGTCCGGCGACAGGCCCCACTCCATCAAAGTGGTGCGGACATAGGCTCGGGCCGCGGAGACCGAGGCGGGATCGCTCGGCAGAGTGACGGATGCTTCCAGATGGTCTGCCATGGCGACGTCGTCCCTTTCCCACGGGACCGCAGTCCGACACGGAGCGGAAGGTTCGAGTACGGTCCCGGACTGGTGCTTCGTTCGCCAGAGTGCCACTAGCGGGGCGGTCACAGGTGGCGATCCACCAAGATATGCATATATCTGTCCCTCGAAGCGGTGAACTCTACGACGGCAGACCGTTTTCGGGTGCCTCGGTTGGAGTAAGGAGTAGCCCATGCAGCACGGTCCCGCGGTGCGCCGCCGGAAACTGGGCGCCGAACTGCGTGCGTTGCGCACCGGTGCGGGGTTCACGAGTGGTGAGGCGGCCCGTCTGGTGGGCTGGCACCAGTCGAAGGTGAGCCGGATCGAGACCGGCGCCAGCGGGGTGAAACCGGCGGATGTGCGGTTACTGCTCGACGCCTACGCGGTACGGGACTCCCAACTGCGGGAGTTACTGCTGGTGTTGGCGGGGTCGGACGAGAGTACCGGACGGCACCACTGGTGGCACGCGTACCGGGGCGTACTGCCGCCGACGTACCGGGACTTCATCAGCCTGGAGTCACAGGCGAGTGCGATGCGCACGCTGGAGACCTCGGTGGTGCCGGGGTTGCTGCAGACCCCGGAGTACGCCCGGGCGGTGACCCGCGCGGCGGTCGACGGACTGGACGACGAACGCCTGGACGCGCTGGTCGAGGTGCGGTTGGCCAGACAGGACGTGCTGCGCTCGCAACCTCCGCTGGAGCTGAGCGCGGTGCTGGACGAGGCGGTGCTGCGGCGCGAGGTCGGCGGGCCCGAGATGATGACGCGGCAGCTGGAGCGGCTGGTCGAGGCGGCGCGACTGCCCCAAGTGCGGTTACAGGTACTGCCGTTCGCCGCCGGAGCGCACATCGGCGTCACCGGGCCTTTCGTTATCTTCTCATTTTCGAGCACATCTGATCTGGATGTGGTTGTTCTCGACCACTTGACGAGTAGCCTCTACCTCGAGCGGAAAGAAGACCTCCAGGCCTACACCGAGGCCTTCAACGCCCTTCAGTTCCACGCCCTTTCGCCCGAGGACTCGTTGGATTACATCGCCGCAATAGGTGGCGGCGCGTAAGGAGGCACCATGACCGCCCTGCCTCGGCACGTGGCTTCCAGTGACGATCTGCACGACGTGTGCTGGCTGCGCAGCAGTTACAGCACCGGAGCGAACAACTGCGTCGAGACGGCTCGGCCCGGCACCGGCAGTGGGGCCGGGCTGCTCGCCGTACGCGACTCCAAGGACCCGGCCGGACCCGCGCTGCTCTTCTCCCCCGAGAGCTGGGCGGGATTCACCGCCGCGTTCCAGTCCTGACAGCCCATCCAGTCCGGATCGGTTCTGATCAACCCTGATCAGTCTCGATCAGTCCGCCGATGTGCGGCGCACGGCCGTGTCACGCCGACTCATGGTCGTGTCTCACCGATCACTCGTACAGCGCGTTCGATCTGCCCCGCGGAGAGATCCGCGCGGGCGGTCAGCCGTAGCCGTGAGATGCCGTCGGGGACGGAAGGAGGACGGAAGCAGCCCACGGCCAGCCCGGCGGTGCGGCAGTCGGCCGCCCAGCCGACGGCCGCCTCCGGGGACGGCGCCCGCACGGAGACCACCGCGGCGTCGGGGCGTACGGCCTCAAGGCCCGCGGTGGTCAGGCGCGCGTGGAGTTCGGCCGCCACCGCGCGCGCCCGCTCCGCCCGCTCCGGCTCACGGCGCAGCAGCCGCAGGGCCGCCAGGGCCGCGCCGGTCGCCGCGGGGGCGAGACCCGTGTCGAAGATGAACGTCCGGGCCGCGTTGACCAGGTGGTCGATCACCCGGGCGGGGCCGAGCACGGCACCGCCCTGACTGCCGAGCGACTTGGACAGCGTGACGGTCACGACGACGTCGTCGGCGCCCGCGAGTCCCGCCGCGTGCGGGGCGCCGCGGCCGCCGTCGCCGAGGACCCCCAGCCCGTGGGCGTCGTCGACGACCAGTCCCGCGTCGCCGTCCCGGCACGCCTCGGCGAGCGCGGCCAGCGGGGCGGCGTCGCCGTCGACCGAGAACACCGTGTCGGACACGACGACCGCCGGTCCTTCGTGGGTGCGCAGGGTCTTGCGTACGGCGTCCGGGTCGGCGTGCCCGACGACCTGGGTGGTGCCGCGGGCCAGCCGGCAGCCGTCGATCAGGGAGGCGTGGTTACCGGCGTCGGAGACGATCAGCGCGCCGTGCGGGGCGAGCGCGGTGACCGCGGCGAGGTTGGCCGCGTAGCCCGACGAGAAGACGAGGGCCGCCTCGAAACCGCAGAAGTCGGCCAGTTCGTGTTCCAGTTCGGCATGGAGCGCGGTGGTGCCGGTGACCAGCCGGGAGCCGGTGGCACCGCCGCCCCAGGTGCGGGCGGCCCGGGCCGCGCCCTCGGTGACCTCCGGATGGCGGGCCAGGCCCAGGTAGTCGTTGCTCGCGAGGTCGAGCAGCGGTGAGTCGGCCGGGCGGGGGCGCAGCGTCCGTACGAGTCCGGCGCGGCGGCGTCGCTCCGCCTCCTCGTCGATCCAGCCGAACGCCATCGGTCCTCCAGGGCTTTTGTAGGCAGTGCACAGACACTAATGGCGCGGCCGGCCACCGGTGTGTGGTGATACCCACATCTTCGACCCCCCTATTCTGTGGGCGATGTCTCCTTGGCCCGGGCGGCTCCTTGAGCGAGGATCGACTCTCATGGACCTGCTGAACACGCTGATGGACAAGGGGCTTCGGCGCGAGGTGCCGAGCCGCGAGGAGGCGCTCGCCGTTCTCGCCACTTCCGACGACGACCTGCTCGATGTGGTGGCCGCGGCCGGCAAGGTGCGCCGGCACTGGTTCGGCCGACGGGTGAAACTCAACTATCTCGTCAACCTCAAGTCGGGCCTGTGCCCGGAGGACTGCTCCTACTGCTCCCAGCGGCTCGGCTCCACCGCCGGCATCCTCAAGTACACCTGGCTCAAGCCCGACGAGGCCTCGAAGGCAGCGGCGGCCGGGTTGGCGGGAGGCGCCAAGCGGGTCTGTCTGGTCGCGTCCGGACGCGGGCCGACCGACCGGGACGTGGACCGGGTCTCCGACACCATCAAGACGATCAAGGAGCAGAACGAGGGCGTCGAGGTGTGCGCCTGCCTGGGCCTGCTCTCCGACGGCCAGGCGGAGCGGCTGCGCGAGGCGGGCGCGGACGCGTACAACCACAACCTGAACACGTCCGAGGGCACGTACGCGGACATCACGACCACGCACACGTACGCCGATCGGGTGGACACGGTGCACAAGGCGCACGCGGCGGGGCTGTCCGCGTGCTCCGGGCTGATCGCGGGCATGGGCGAGAGCGACGAGGACCTGGTCGACGTCGTCTTCTCGCTGCGCGCGCTGGACCCGGACTCGGTTCCGGTCAACTTCCTCATCCCGGTCGAGGGCACCCCGCTGGCCAAGGAGTGGAACCTCACCCCGCAGCGGTGTCTGCGGATCCTGGCCATGGTGCGGTTCGTCTGCCCGGACGTCGAGGTACGCATCGCGGGCGGCCGCGAGGTGCATCTGCGCACGATGCAGCCCCTCGCCCTGCACCTGGCCAACTCGATCTTCCTCGGCGACTACCTGACGACCGAGGGCCAGGCCGGCAAGGCGGACCTGGAGATGATCGCGGACGCCGGGTTCGAGGTGGAGGGCACGGACCAGGTGACGCTGCCGGAGCACCGGGTGTCGGCCGGGGGCGGCGGATGCGGGTCCCACGAGGACGCGGGCTGCGGGTCGCACGAGGGTGCCGGCGGGTGCGGCTCGCGGGAGGGCGCGGGCGGCGTGTGCGGCTCCTTCCCGGCGGCGACGGCCGCCGCCGAGCCCCGTACCGATCTCGTCGCCGTACGCCGCCGGGGTGCCGGAACGGACCTCGCGCCCAATGCCTGACCTGACCGTGCCGGAGCTGCTGGAGCTGGACCGGCGGCACGTGTGGCATCCGTACGGTCCGATGCCCGGCCGTCAGGAACCGCTCGTCGTGGAGGCGGCGAGCGGGGTGCGGTTGAGGCCGGCCGACGGTTCGGGCGAACTGGTCGACGGCATGTCGTCCTGGTGGTCGGCGATCCACGGCTACAACCACCCGGTGCTGAACGAGGCCGTGCGCGAGCAGCTGGGGCGGATGAGCCACGTGATGTTCGGCGGGCTCACGCACGAACCGGCGGTACGGCTGGCGAAGCTTCTTGTCGACATGTCGCCCGACGGACTGGAGCATGTCTTCCTCGCCGACTCGGGGTCGGTGTCGGTCGAGGTCGCGGTCAAGATGTGCCTGCAGTACTGGCGTTCACTGGGCCGCCCGTCGAAGCAGCGCCTGTTGACCTGGCGTGGCGGCTACCACGGCGACACCTGGCACCCGATGTCGGTGTGCGATCCCGAGGGCGGGATGCACGAGTTGTGGTCCGGGGTGCTGCCCCGGCAGGTCTTCGTGGACGCGCCGCCCGCCGGGTACGAGGAGTCGTACGCGCAGGAGTTGCGCGCGGCGATCGCACGGCACGCCGGCGAACTGGCCGCGGTGATCGTCGAGCCGGTGGTGCAGGGCGCCGGGGGGATGCGGTTCCACTCCCCCGCGTATCTGCGGGTGCTGCGCGAGGCGTGCGACGCGCACGACGTGCTGCTGGTGTTCGACGAGATCGCGACCGGGTTCGGGCGTACCGGCGCGCTGTTCGCGGCGGATCACGCGGCGGTGACGCCCGATGTGATGTGCGTGGGCAAGGCGCTGACCGGCGGCTACCTGACGATGGCGGCGACGTTGTGCACCGCGCGTGTGGCCGACGGCATCTCGCGCGGCGAGGTCCCGGTGCTCGCCCACGGCCCCACGTTCATGGGCAACCCGCTGGCGGCGTCCGTCGCCTGCGCCTCCATCGAGCTGTTGCTGGGCCAGGACTGGCTGTCCGAGATCAAGCGGATCGAGGCGGGGCTGCGGGAGGGTCTGGCTCCGGCGGCCCGGCTGCCGGGGGTGACGGACGTACGGGTGCTCGGGGCGATCGGTGTCGTCCAGCTCGACCACGCCGTCGACATGCGGGCGGCCACGGAGGCAGCGGTGCGTGAGGGCGTGTGGCTGCGGCCGTTCCGCGACCTGATCTACACCATGCCGCCGTACGTCACCGGCGACGCGGACGTGGCGCGGATCGCGCGGGCGGTGTGCGCGGCGGCACGCGAGGGATGAGGCGAGGTGCGCGGAAGTCAGGGGCAAGGATGAGCGGGAGTGATGACATGCCGGTCCTGGTGATCACGGGTACGGGCACGGAGATCGGCAAGACGGTGACGACCGCCGCCGTCGCCGCGGCCGCCCTCGCGGCCGGCCGGACGGTGGCCGTGCTGAAGGCCGCGCAGACGGGCGTACGACCGGACGAGCCCGGGGACGCCGAAGAGGTGGCACGGCTCGCGGGCGCCGTCACGGCGACGGAACTCGCCCGGTACCCCGACCCGTTGGCACCGGCGACGGCGGCCCGGCGGGCCGGGCGGGCACCGGTGCACCCGCGGGAGATCGCCGAGGCCGCCGCCAAACTGGCCACCGACCACGATCTGGTGCTGGTCGAGGGGGCGGGCGGACTGCTCGTCCGGTTCGACGCGGCGGGCGGGACACTGGCCGACGCGGCGCAGTCGCTGGGAGCTCCGGTCCTGGTCGTGGCACCGGCGGGCCTCGGCACGTTGAACACGACGGAACTGACGGCCCGTGAACTGCGCTCACGTGGGCTCGACTTGGCCGGTGTGGTGATCGGGAGCTGGCCCGAGGCGCCGGATCTGGCGTCGCGTTGCAATCTGGCCGACCTCCCGGACGTCTCCGGCGCCCCGCTGCTCGGCGCCCTGCCCGCCGGCGCCGGCGCGCTCGACCCCGCCCGCTTCCGCGCCGCGGCGCCAGGTTGGCTCGCGCCACGGCTGGGCGGCACGTGGGACGCGGAGGCGTTCCGCAGGCTCCAGACTCCCCCCGCCCGAACTGTCATCGAGTGACGTGACGGCCGGGGATGCGACGGCCCCGTCCGGGGGAGAATCGTGGTGAGGCCCGCCTGCGAGAGAGGTTGCCATGCCGCTGCCGCTGCGGTCCACCGGCTCCGGGAAGCCGGCCGGGGATCTGGTCCGCCACCCGCTGTTCGCCCGCTGCTACGCCCGGATCAGTGTCGGCGTCGAGACCAGGACGGGCATGGGCCGGGTGCGCGAGAGGCTGCTCACCGGGCTGTCCGGGCGGGTGATCGAGGTCGGCGCGGGCAACGGTCTGAATTTCGCGCACTGTCCGGGCACGGTCTCGGAGGTCGTGGCGATCGAACCGGAGCGCGTGCTGAGGAAGTACGCGGTGGACGCCGCCATGCGGTGCGAGGTGCCCGTCGACGTCGTCCCGGGTGCGGCGGAGGCGCT
Organism: Streptomyces violaceoruber; assembly: GCA_000720805.1. Lineage (GTDB taxonomy): Bacteria > Actinomycetota > Actinomycetes > Streptomycetales > Streptomycetaceae > Streptomyces > Streptomyces cellulosae_A. The sequence goes on along the minus strand of JODI01000095.1, from coordinate 16,250 downwards.
GCCGGTCAAGAGCGAGGCCTTCGACGCGGCGGTGATCTCCCTTGTGCTGTGCAGTGTGCGGGATCTGCCGCGTGCTCTCGGGGAGATACGGCGGGTGCTGCGGCCGGGCGGTGAGGTGCGGTTCTTCGAGCACGGCCGGGGCGGCGGCCGGGCGATGACCCTCACCCAGCGCGCGCTCGACCGCACGCTGTGGCCGCCGCTGAGCGGCGGCTGTCATCTGTCCCGCGACCCGGTCGCCGCACTGCGGGCGGCCGGCTTCGAACTCGGCCCCTACCGGCGGATGTTGATGCCGGAGAAGGGGCCGAAGCTGCCCACCTCGTACTGCGTGCTGGGCACCGCGTGGCGCCCGTCCCTCGGTGAGCGGTGATCAGGGATCAGGGATCGGTGATCGGTGGTCTGTGTCGGTGATCGGTGATCGGTGATCACAGACTCCACTGGCGCAGTTCCCGCGCGATGTCGTCCACGGACGCCTCACCGCTCTTGACCAGCCGGGCAAGGTCGCGGACCTGCTCGGGCGAGGTGACGACCTTCAGGCCGCTGGCGACGAGGTACGCGTAGGCGACGGCGGAGGCGAACAGGGCGTTGGAGCGCTCCAGCGCGGGGACGTGGATGAGGAGTTGGAGCAGGGCGGCGGCGCGGGCGTGCGGACTGTCGTAGACGGGGACGTCGAGGATCGCGGCCTGGTGGCGTGCGACGGCCGCGACCAGGGCACCCCAGTCGGCGACCTGGGGGTCGCCGGGAGTCTGCTGTTCGGCGAGCAGGAGGAGCCAGGCGAGGTCGATTCTCAGGGGACTCAACGGATCAGCGGCGACCTTCGCGCGCACCCTCGCGCTCGGCGCCGAACTCCTCGACGAAGACGGTCTCGTAACTCTTCATGAAGTCGGCGGCGGCCTCCACGAAGGTGTGGCCGACCTCGCCGGTGTCCTGCCGGACCAGCTCCTCGATGTAGCGGTTGACGCTCATCCCGCGGGCCAGGGCGCGTTCGCGCGCGGCGCGGGCCGTGCCCTCGTCCACCCGTACGTTCAGCTGGGTCTTCGCCATACCTCGAAGCTAGCGCTCCCTTGCTAGCACCGGCAAGAGCTCATCCCATGGGTGGAAGTTGCCCCTTACACGGGTATCAGGGGCCCGACCTGGGGTGGAGACCGCCCGGGACCCACGGGGGATACCGGGTGTGGGCCGGATCACACTAGGCTCTCCCGGACGGAAACGTCGTACGTCCCGAAAGCGACAGAAAAGTCCTACGTCCAGGAGCGAGGAGGCAGTCTTGTCCACCCCTGCTGCTCAGTATGTGCCGGGTCAGGCGTCGGCCGACGGGATCGCCGCCCGCGCCCGCGGCCTGACCAAGGCGTACGGCTCGGGCGAGACGACCGTGCTGGCCCTGGACTCGGTGGACGTGGACATCGCGCGCGGCCGGTTCACCGCGGTCATGGGGCCGTCCGGCTCGGGAAAGTCCACGCTGATGCACTGCCTCGCCGGGCTCGACACGGTCTCGGCCGGGCAGGTGTGGCTCGGCGACACCGAGATCACGGGGCTGAAGGATCGTGAGCTGACCCGGCTGCGGCGGGACCGGATCGGGTTCATGTTCCAGTCGTTCAATCTGATCCCGACGCTCAACGCGGCCGAGAACATCACCCTGCCGATGGACATCGCCGGCAAGAAGGCCGACGAGAAGTGGCTCGACCAGGTCATCGACACGCTGGGACTGCGAGACCGGCTGGGGCACCGGCCGTCCCAGCTCTCCGGCGGCCAGCAGCAGCGGGTGGCGTGCGCGCGGGCGCTGGCCTCCCGGCCCGAGCTGATCTTCGCGGACGAGCCGACCGGCAACCTGGACTCACGGGCGGGCCTGGAGGTCCTCGGGTTCCTGCGTGAGGCCGTCGACCAACTCGGGCAGACCGTCGTCATGGTCACCCACGACCCGGGCGCCGCCGCCCACTCCGACCTGGTGCTCTTCCTCGCGGACGGGCGGATCGTCGACGAGATGGAGCGGCCGACGGCGGAGGCGGTGCTCGAACGGATGAAGCGGTTCGACGTGAGCCGGGCCCCGTTCGACGGGGCACCCGGAGAAGAGGCGGTACCCGGAGAAGAGACGGTACCCGGAGAAGAGACGGTACCCGGAGAAGAGGCGGCGCCCGCAGAAGGGGCGGCCCGAGACGGAGGCATCACGTCCGACGGCACTCCCGGCAAGGACTGACCCGTGCTGAAGGCGACGCTCCGCAGCTTCCTCGCGCACAAGGGACGCCTGCTGCTCTCCGCGCTGGCCGTCGTACTGTCCGTGGCGTTCGTCGCGGGCAGCCTGATCTTCTCCGACACGCTCAGCCGGACCTTCGACCGGCTCTTCGCCTCGACCGCGCCCGATGTCACGGTCAGCCCGAAGGAGACCCTCAAGGAGGGGGTGCCCTCGGGCATGACAGCCACGCTGCCGGCCGCGCTCGCCGAGCGGGTGGCCCGGATCGACGGGGTCGCCGACGCGCGTGCGGACGCCGAGGTCCAGAACATCACCGTCGTCGACAGCGACAACGAGTCCGTCGGCCCGACCACCGGCGCCCCCACCATCGGCACCGACTGGAGCCCCGACCAGCGCAGCCCCGTCGAGCTCACCTCCGGTCACGCCCCGCGCGGACCGGCCGAGGCGCTGCTGGACTCGGAGTCCGCCGACCGCAAGCACGTGCGGATCGGGGACACGCTCACGGTGATCGCGGGACCGGGCTCGTTCAAGGTCCGGGTCGTCGGCATCGCCACGTTCACCACCACGAACCCCGGTGCCGCGCTGCTCTTCCTGGACACCCCGACCGCGCAGCAGAAGCTGCTGGGCAACCCGCGGGCCGCCACCAGCATCTCGGTCGACGCCGCCGAAGGTGTCAGCGACGCCCAGCTGAAGCAGCGGGTGGCCGCCGCGGTCGGCGCGCACCGCTACGAGTTCCGGACCGCCGACGAGCAGGCCAAGTCGGACGTCGACCAGCTGGGCGGATTCCTCGACGTCATCAAGTACGTGATGCTCGGCTTCGCCGGAATCGCCGTGCTGGTCGGGGTCTTCCTCATCGTCAACACCTTCTCGATGCTGATCGCCCAGCGCACCCGGGAACTGGGCCTGCTGCGCGCGCTCGGCGCCGACCGGCGCCAGGTCCGCCGCTCGGTCCTCACCGAGGCGCTGCTGCTCGGCCTGGTCGGCTCCACCCTGGGCCTGGCCACCGGCATCGGGCTGGCGGCCGGGCTGATCACGCTGATGAACACGTTCGGCATGAACATCAAGTCGAGCGAGATGGTCATCGGCTGGGGCACGCCCGTGGCGGCGTACGTCGTCGGCGTGGGTGTCACCTTCGTCGCCGCGTATCTGCCGGCCCGGCGGGCGGCCGGCGTCTCGCCGATGGCGGCCCTCGCGGACGCCGAGATCGCCGGGATCGGCAAGCCCCTGCGGACACGCGCGATCGTCGGCGCCGTGGTGGGGGCACTCGGTGCGGCCGCGCTCGTGGGCTGTGTCACCGCGTCCAGAACCGCTTCGGCGGCCTCGCTGCTGGGCCTCGGTGTCGTCCTGACCCTGCTGGCCACGGTGATCGCGGGCCCGCTGCTGGTGCGGCCGGTGATCCGGGTCCTCGGCGGGGCCTTCCCGGCGCTGTTCGGGTCCGTCGGCCGGATGAGCCAGCGCAACGCCCTGCGCAACCCCCGCCGCACCGGCGCCACCGCGGCCGCCCTGATGGTGGGCCTGGCGCTGGTCGGCGGGATGTCGGTGGCGAGCGCGTCGATGACCAAGTCCTTCGACCAGCAGATCGACAGGACCCTGGGCGCCGACTACGTGATCCAGAACAGCAACTTCCTGCCCTTCCCCGAGGAGCTCACCGACGCGGTGCGCGACACCCCGGGCGCCGGGCTCGTCGTACGGTCGCGTTTCACTCCGGTCGCGGTACGGCTGCCGGACGGCGACCGGGTCGAGACGACCGCCGCGGCCTACGACCCGCGGCTCGACGAGGTCGCGCACATCACGTACGCCCAGGGCGACACCCCCGCGGCGCTCGCGGCCGGCCGCATCGCCATGGACCGGGACTTCGCGCGCGACCACGACGCACGCGTCGGCAGCACCGTCCCCGTCGAGTTCCAGGGCGGACGCACCACCCGACTGACGGTGGGCGCCCTCACCGACCAGGACTCCGCCGAGGGGTTCGGCACCGAGGGCGGCCTGTACTTCGGCCTGGCCACGCTGGAGAAGTTCGCGCCGGCCGGCCAGGACTCCGCGCTGTACGTGAACGCCGCCTCCGGGACGAGCGACGACGAGCTGCGCACCAACCTTGAGCGGACGCTCGACCCTTATCCGCAGGTGCAGGTGCGCGACCTGGCCGACTACAAGAAACTGATCCACGACCAGATCGCGGTCCTGCTCTACCTGGTGTACGCGCTGCTCGGGCTGGCGATCGTCATCGCGGTGCTCGGCGTGGTCAACACCCTTGCCCTGTCGGTCGTCGAGCGCACCCGGGAGATCGGGCTGCTGCGCGCCATCGGGCTCGCCAGGCGTCAGCTGCGCCGCATGATCCGGCTGGAGTCGGTGGTGATCGCTGTGTTCGGCGCGGTGCTGGGACTCGCACTGGGGCTGGTGTGGGGCGTGTGCATCCAGCAGGTGCTGGCTCTGCAGGGCCTGACCGCGTTCTCGGTTCCCTGGACCACGATCGTCGCGGTGGTGGTCGGCTCGGCGGTGGTGGGGGTGGTGGCGGCGCTGCTGCCCGCGTTGCGTGCCTCCCGCATGAACGTGCTGGCGGCCATCGCGCACGAGTGATGGAATCGGCCGGGGTACTCAAGTCGCCTTCCGCTGAGGAGAGTTCATGTCCCGTCCGTTCCGTTTCGGCGTCAGCATGATCGTTCCCGCCCCGGCCGGGGAGTGGCGCGCCAAGTGCCGGCGGGCGGAGGAACTCGGCTACGACGTGATCCTGGTCCCCGACCATCTCGGCATGGTCGCGCCGTTCCCGGCGCTGATCGCGGCGGCGGAGGCGACGGAACGGCCACGGCTGGGCACGTTCGTGCTCAACGCCGGTTTCTGGAACCCGGCTCTGCTGGCCCGCGAGGTCGCCACCACGGACGCGCTGACCGGCGGGCGGCTGGAGCTGGGGCTGGGCACGGGCTACGTACAGGCGGAGCACGACACGGCCGGACTGCCGTACGGCTCGCCGGGCGAGCGCGTGGACCATCTGCGGCGCACCGTGGTCGAGTTGGAGCGGCTGCTGGGTTCCCCCGACCATCAGCCGCAGCCGGTGCAGCAGCCGCGTGTCCCGTTGATGATCGGCGGCAACGGCGACCGCGTGCTGCGGCTGACCGCCGAGCGGGCGGACATCGCGGCCTTCACCGGCGCGCGCCCGGTGCCGGGGAACACGGCGGGGAAGATACTGCCGATCACCCCCGAGGAGCTCGACGAACGGCTGGCCAGGTACCGGGAGTTGGCCCAGGGCCGCACGGAACCGGCAGAACTGAACCTGCTCCTGCAGATGGTGGCCGTCACCGAGGACCGCGAGACGGTGGTGCGGCCCCTCGTGGACCGGGTACCGGACCTGACCGTGGCGGAGGCCCTGGAGCTGCCGCTCCTTCTTGTCGGCGCCCTGGAGCAGATCGTCCGCAAGGTACTGGCGCAGCGGGAGCGGTACGGCTTCACGTATCTGACGGTGCTGGAGCCGTACATGGAGGCGTTCGCTCCGGTGATGGCGCAGTTGCGGGGCCGGTGAGGGACGCGATGGCGGTCGCGTGGGTGGCGCCGGCGACTGTCCGAATGACGGAATTCCGCATCCCCGTCCGGGCCGTGTGATGGGATCGCGATATGACTGAGCTGCGGATACGGGCCGCTACGCCCGACGACCTCGACACCGTACTGGCCTTCTGGAAGGTGGCCGCCGAGGGCACGAGCATCTCCGACGACCGGAGCGGCGTGGAGCGGCTGGTCGTCCGGGACCCCGAGGCGCTGATCCTCGCGGAGCTGGACGGGGAACTGGTCGGCACGGTGATCGCGGGCTTCGACGGCTGGCGCTGCCATCTGTACCGGCTCGCGGTGCACCCGGACCGGCGCCGCCGAGGCATCGGGGGCGCCCTGCTGACGGCCGCCGAGGAGCGCTTCGTACGACTGGGAGGGCGCCGCGGGGACGCGATGGTGCTCACCCGCAACGAAACGGCCCACCATGCCTGGCGGGCCGCCGGATACTCGCCCGAGGAGCGGTGGCGGCGGTGGGTGAAGCCGCTCACCGAGTAGCGCGGGGGCCGCCGCCCACACTCCTTTGCCCATCCTTTACCCTTGGAGGGCCACTCGGTCCTCCATGAAAGGTGTGAGCGTCCGCCCATGGGCGAGCCTCCCAGTACCAGTACGCGACATCGCGCGATCCTCCCCGCCCTGTCCGATCATGGGACGGAGGTGAACCGATGACCGAAGTGCTCCTCCTCCTGGTGGCGATCCTGCTCTCGCTCGCCTGTGGTGCCTTCGTCGCCGCGGAGTTCTCGCTGACCACCGTCGACCGCGGCCAGCTGGAAGGCGCCGCCGAGCGCGGTGAGCGGGGGGCGGCCGGGGCCCTGAAGGCGGTACGGAACCTGACCTTCCAGCTCTCCGGCGCGCAGCTCGGCATCACGGTCACCAACCTGGTGGTCGGCATGCTCGCCGAGCCGTCGATCGCCGTGCTGATCGCGGGCCCGCTGGAAGCCGTCGGCCTCTCGCGCTCCACCGCGAGCTCACTGGCGCTGGTGCTTGGTACGGCCCTGTCGACCGTGTTCCTGATGGTCGTCGGCGAGCTGGTGCCCAAGAACTGGGCGATCTCCTCGCCGCTGGGCGTGGCCAAGCGGGTCGGCAACGCCCAGCGCTGGTTCAGCGCGGCCTTCCGTCCCTTCATCACCCACCTCAACAACACAGCCAACCGTGCCGTACGGCTGTTCGGGCTGGAGCCCGCCGAGGAGCTGGCCTCCGCGCGCGGACCCCAGGAGCTGGCCGCGCTGGCCCGGCACTCCGCCCGGGAGGGCGCCCTGGAGCCGGACACCGCCGAGCTGTTCGTGCGGACGCTGAACCTCGCCGACCTGACCGCCGAGAACGTGATGACCCCGCGTGTGCAGGTCATCGCCCTCGACGTCCAGGCGACCTGCGAGGACGTGGCGAACGCGACCCGGGCCACGGGCCTGTCCCGGTTCCCGGTCTACCGCGGCAACCTCGACTCGGTCGTGGGCACCGCTCACGTCAAGGACGTCCTGGCGGTACCCGCCGAGCGCCGGCCCCGGGTCCCGGTCGCGGAGCTGATGCGCGAGCCGCTCCTGGTCCCGGAGTCGCTCACCGTCGACCGGCTGCTTGACCGGCTGTCCGGCAAGCGGACGATGGCCGTCGTCATCGACGAGTACGGCGGCACGGCGGGCGTGGCCACGCTGGAGGACATCGTCGAGGAGGTCGTCGGCGAGGTGCGCGACGAGCACGACCCGCACGAGACACCCGACCTGGCCCCGGCCGGCAGCGACGACGAGGGCCGCACCCTCTACTCCGCCGACGGCTCCGCCCGCACCGACCAGCTCGCCCGCGTCGGCCTGCGGACACCCGAGGGGCCGTACGAGACACTGGCCGGCCTCATCGCCACCGAGCTCGGCCGGATACCCGCTGTCGGCGACCGGATCGAGGTCGGGGGCTGGCGGCTGGACGTCGTCGACGCGTCGGGCCGCCGGGCCGCGCGACTGCTGCTGCACGCACCGCTGCACGAGGACGGGACGGAGGTGGAGGGCCCGTGACCGCCGTCCAGTTGCTGATCGGTCTGGCGACCCTGGTCGTCAACGCCTTCTTCGTCGGCGCCGAGTTCGCGCTGATCTCCGTACGCCGCAGCCAGATCGAGCCGCATGCCGACCAGGGCGACCGGCGGGCGAAGAGCGTGCTGTGGGGGCTGCAGCACGTGTCCGCGCTGATGGCCGCCGCACAGCTCGGCATCACGCTGTGCACCCTGGTGCTGGGTGTCGTCGCGGAACCCGCGATCGCGCACCTGCTGGAACCCGTGTTCCACGCGGTCGGGGTCCCCGAGAGCGCCGGGCACGTGGTCTCCTTCGTGATCGCGCTCACCCTCGCGACGTATCTGCACATGCTGCTCGGCGAGATGGTGCCGAAGAACATCGCGCTCGCGGAGCCGGTACGCAGCGCGTTGCTCCTCGGGCCGCCGCTGGTCGCCCTGTCCCGGGCACTGCGCCCGGTGATCTTCACGGTAAACGCCTTCGCGAACGCCCTGCTCAAGCTCCTCCGGGTCGAGGCGAAGGACGAGGTCACAGCCACCTTCTCGGACGCCGAACTGGCCCGGATCGTGCGGGACTCCGGCGAGGCCGGCCTGATCGACGACCGTGCGCAGGAACGGCTGCGGGACGCGCTGGAGCTGGGGCGCCGGCCGGTGCGGGACGTGGTGCTGCCGCTGGACCGGATTGCCTACGTGTACCTGGGTGCCACGCCCGAGCAGCTGGAGGTGCTGTCGGCCGAGACCGGCTACTCCCGCTTCCCCGTGGTGGACGAGGGGCGGCGGATCATCGGCTACCTGCACGTCAAGGACGCGCTGGACAAGACCCCGCGGGACCTGCCGTTCCAGCTGCGGGAGATGCGGGCGATCGCCCGGGTGCGGGAGAGCACACCGCTGGACGACGTCCTCACCGCGATGCGGGGCAGCCGTACGCATCTGGCCGCCGTGCTGGGGTCCGACGGCCGGCTCACGGGTCTCGTCACCATGGAGGACGTCCTGCGGGAGCTGTTCGGCCAGCGAGCGTAGGGGTGCGTGGTGCCCGGGCCGACCGACCGACGGGTATGGGCCCGGGTTACCATCGCAGACGCCATGCACACGAACCCCAATCACACCAGCCTGGTCGCGGTCGGCGACTCCTTCACCGAAGGCATGTCGGACCTGCTGCCGGACGGCACCTACCGAGGCTGGGCCGACCTGCTCGCCGGCCGGATGGCGGCCCACTCCCCCAGCTTCCGGTACGCGAACCTCGCGGTGCGCGGCAAGCTCATCGGACAGATCGTCGCCGAGCAGGTGGACGTGGCGGCCTCCATGCGGGCCGACGTGGTCACGCTGGTGGGCGGCCTCAACGACACGCTGCGGCCCAAGTGCGACATGGGGCGGGTCCGCGCGCTCCTGACGGAGGCCGTGGAACGGCTCGCCCCGTCCTGCGAACAGCTGGTGCTGATGCGCAGCCCCGGCCGCCAGGGCCCGGTCCTGGAACGGTTCCGGCCGCGCATGGAGGAACTGTTCGTCTGTATCGACGAGCTCGCCGCACAGCACGGCGCGCTCGTCGTCGACCTGTACGGGGCGCCCTCGCTCGGCGACCCGCGGATGTGGGACGTCGACCGGCTGCATCTGACGGCAGAAGGTCACCGGCGGGTCGCGGAGGCGGTCTGGCAGGGACTCGGGTACGAGCCCGAGGACACCGAGTGGCGCACCCCGCTGCCGCTCACCCCGCCGCCGGGCTGGGGCGCTCGCCGGGTCGCGGACGTCCGCTTCGCCCGGCAGCACCTGCTGCCATGGATAGGCCGCCGGCTGACCGGCCGCTCCTCCGGCGACGGGCTGCCGCCGAAGCGGCCCGACTTGCTGCCGTACGAGCGGGCCGGCCTGCCGCCCTCCGAGCGGGCCGCCCTGTTGCCGCCCGACCGGGCCGAGCGGTCGCCGTCCGGGCAACCCGGTCTCCTGCCGGACGAGCGGCCCGCTGAGTAGTCCGTCAGGTCACCCGGGTGATCAACGTCAGGGGCCGGATCCACGAGTACGGCCGTACGGCCCCCGGCCGGAACACGCCCCCGGGGACGTGCTCCACGTCGGCCGCCGCTGGTCCACGGATGGCTGAAACCCGCCCCGGCACCCGCTGCACAACCCGTTCGCCTACGACACCCCGACGCGGAAGCGGGACGGAACGCGGACCGAGGTGAAGGCCATGTACCGGGGCGTATCCGCTGAAGCGACCGGAGCTGCTGGACCTGGTGCCGTCGCTGCCCGTGAGGGCGCCGGCCTGCTGGTGTGCGCCAACGCGCCAATGTCGTGCCATGCCCAGGTGCCGGCCGAGCTCGCGGCGACGGCCCTCCAGCCGCCCCGTCGCCCCTCTCGTAGGTTCCGACGAAAACACCCGGGCGCTGGCCTGCAGGAATCGCCAGTAGAATCCGTACACGTGACTTCCGCTCCCGCCAAGCCCCGCATCCCGAACGTCCTCGCCGGACGCTACGCCTCCGCCGAGCTCGCCACGCTCTGGTCGCCCGAGCAGAAGGTGAGGCTGGAGCGTCAGCTCTGGCTCGCCGTGCTGAGGGCGCAGAAAGACCTCGGGATCGAGGTGCCGGACGCGGCGATCGCCGACTACGAGCGCGTGCTGGACACCGTCGACCTGGCCTCCATCGCCGAGCGCGAGAAGGTCACGCGGCACGATGTGAAGGCACGGATCGAGGAGTTCAACGACCTCGCCGGGCACGAGCACGTGCACAAGGGCATGACCTCCCGCGACCTCACCGAGAACGTCGAGCAGCTGCAGATCCGGCTCTCGCTGGAGCTGGTGCGCGACCGTACGGTGGCCGTGCTGGCGCGGCTGGGCAAGCTGGCCGGTGAGTACGGTGAGCTGGTCATGGCCGGCCGCTCCCACAACGTGGCCGCGCAGGCCACCACCCTCGGCAAGCGTTTCGCGACCGCCGCCGACGAACTGCTGGTGGCGTACGGCCGGGTCGAGGAGCTCCTTGCCCGCTATCCGCTGCGTGGCATCAAGGGCCCGGTCGGTACGGCTCAGGACATGCTGGACCTGCTCGGCGGGGACGCGGTCAAGCTCGCGGAACTCGAGCAGCGGATCGCGCGGCACCTGGGCTTCTCGCAGGCGTTCACGTCGGTCGGCCAGGTGTACCCGCGTTCGCTGGACTACGAGGTCGTCACCGCGCTGGTGCAGCTGGCGGCCGCCCCGTCGTCGCTGGCGAAGACGATCCGGCTGATGGCGGGCCACGAGCTGGTGACCGAGGGGTTCAAGCCGGGCCAGGTCGGCTCCTCCGCGATGCCGCACAAGATGAACACGCGGTCGTGCGAGCGGGTCAACGGGCTGATGGTGATCCTGCGCGGATACGCCTCGATGACGGGTGAGCTGGCGGGCGACCAGTGGAACGAGGGCGATGTGTCCTGCTCGGTGGTGCGCCGGGTCGCGCTGCCGGACGCGTTCTTCGCGCTCGACGGCCTCCTGGAGACGTTCCTGACCGTGCTCGACGAGTTCGGCGCGTTCCCGGCGGTCGTGGCGCGTGAGCTGGACCGCTACCTGCCGTTCCTCGCCACCACCAAGGTGCTGATGGGCGCGGTGCGCGCGGGCGTCGGCCGTGAGGTCGCGCACGAGGCGATCAAGGAGAACGCGGTCGCCTCCGCGCTGGCCATGCGTGAGCAGGGTGCCGAGCGCAACGAACTGCTCGACAAGCTGGCCGCCGACGGGCGCATCCCCCTGGACCGCGCCCAGTTGGCCGCGCTGATGGCGGACAAGCTGTCCTTCACGGGCGCCGCCGCCGACCAGGTCGCCGCGGTCGTCGGCCGGATCGAGGAGATCGCGAAACAGCACCCCGAGGCCGCCGGCTACACGCCCGGAGCGATCCTCTGACCCGCTTCACTCCCGAGGAGTTGGAGGCCGCCCGCGACCGTCTCGTACCGGACGTCGTCGCGGACGGTCTTCACGTGCTGTTCTGCGGCATCAACCCCGGTCTGATGACGGCCGCGACGGGCCATCACTTCGCCCGTCCCGGCAACCGGTTCTGGCCGGTGCTGCATCTGTCCGGGTTCACCCCGAGGCTCCTGAAGCCGTCCGAGCAGCGGGAGTTGCTGTCGTACGGCTTGGGCATCACGAACGTCGTGGCGCGGGCGACCGCGCGGGCCGACGAGCTGAGCACGCAGGAGTACCGCGAGGGCGGGCGGCAGTTGGCGCTCAAGGTGGCGCGGTGGCGGCCACGTTGGCTGGCCGTGGTCGGGATCACCGCCTACCGCTCCGCCTTCGACGACCGCAAGGCCGGGGTGGGCCCGCAGGAGCGGACGATCGGCGACACCCGTGTGTGGGTGCTGCCCAACCCCAGCGGGCTGAACGCGCACTGGACCGCGCGGACCATGGCGGAGGAGTTCGCACGGTTGCGGGTGGCGGCCGAGGAGGGCTAGGGGTCTTCTGAAGATCTCGGTGAGTCCTCCGGCGGTTCACGGTGGGTCGGTCTCGGTGATCAGGGCCAGGAGATGGACCTCGTCGTCCATTTCGCCCTCCAGGACGCCGAGGGCGAGCCAGCGGTCCGTGCCGGTCGGCTGCCACAGGTCCAGTTCGTCCACCAAGGTGCTGATGGTCGTCCAGGGCTCCGGTATCGGCTCCCCGCGGTCGATGCGGACCACGAGCGTCCCCATCCACCACGGCCGCCGCGCGCCCCAGCGGGTGTCAAGGAGAGCGGCTATGTGGTCCTTGAGGGCGTAGAAGTCCTCCAACGTCCGCACCCGTCCCTCCCGGTCGCCGGTCCAGCTCGCGGGGCTCATCTCCATCGACACGATGGTGTAACCGGGGCCTGCCATGAGCACGTCCGACCCGCAGTGCTCCGCGGCGGGACCCCCGGTGCACAGCGAGTCGATCCTGGCGACGTACTTCGCGCTGTCCATGTGCTCCAGTAAAGCGGCCGGCACTGACAATGGGCGGTGCGTCGAAGACCTGGCGCGATCACGCGTCCCGTCGACGGACGTTCCACGCCCCCGCGAGCAACGCCGCGCCCGTCCAGAGCGCGGTCACCGCCAGGCCCGTCCAAGGGCCGAGGGAGCCGTCCCAGGTCTCGTGGAACACGATTTGTCCCGCCCGGTCGGGCAGGTAGTCGGCGACGCCCGCCGACATGTCCCCCACCACGAAGGACGCGATGAGCAGGAACGGGATCAGGATGCTCAGGGTGGCGACGCCGCTGCGCAGCAAGGCGGTCAGTCCGGCGGCGAACAGGGCCATGAGCGTGAGGTAGACACCGCAGCCGACGACACCCCGCACGCCTTCGGCCCAGCTGAGCCCGCGCGCGTCGGCCCCGAGAGCGGCCGTGCCCACGGCCAGGCTCGCGACGCCCGTGACCAGCCCGACGGCCAGGGACGGAACGGCGATCGCGACCATCTTGGCCGTGAACCACCGGCCCCGTTGGGGGACCGCCGTCAACGCGCCCCGCAGGGAACCCCCGTGGAGCTCGGACGACACGGCCGTCGTGCCGAACGCGATCGCGGCCATCTGTCCGAAGGTGAAGCCGAAGAAGGCCGAGAACAGCGGGTCGACCTCCTCGTCGCCGGTGTCGAGCGCGCCCAGTGCGGAGAAGGCCGCCGTCACGACGACGACCGCGCACAACGCCCCCATGAGCGACCGCAGGGTACGGATCTTGATCCACTCCGAGTGGAGCACGGGAAGGAACGCCATGGTCAGACCTCCTGCGGCTGTGCGGTGAACTCGGTCTGCGTCGCCGTCAGATTCAGGTAGGCCTGTTCCAAGGTGGCCTCCTCCGCGACGAGTTCGAGGATCGGTACGCCCGCGGCGGAGGCGAGCCGTCCGATGTCGTCCACGCGCGCGTCCGGCACGGTCCAGTGCCCGTCCTCGTGCTGCACGGCGTCGTGGCCGTGGGCCGTGAGGACGTTCCTGAGGGCGGTGGCGTCGGTGGTCCGGATCCGTACCCGGGGCTTCACGCGCGCGTGGATGAACTCCCGCATCGGGGTGTCGGCCAGCAGGCGGCCCCGCCCGAGGACGACGAGGTGGTCGGCGAAGGAGGCGGTCTCGTTCATGAGGTGGCTGGAGACCAGGACGGTGCGTCCCTGTTCCGCGAGCCGACGCAGCAACCCGCGGATCCAGACGATGCCTTCGGGGTCGAGGCCGTTGGACGGCTCGTCGAGGAGGACCACCTCGGGGTCGCCGAGCAGGGCGGCGGCGATGCCGAGACGCTGCCGCATGCCCAGGGAGTACGTCGCCACCCGACGGTTCGCGACCGAGGTCAGCCCCGTCTCCTCCACCACCTCGTCGACCCGGGTGAGCGGGAGTCGGTTGCTCGCGGCCAGGGCGCGCAGATGGTTCCGGGCGGTACGGGAGCCGTGGGCGGCCTGCGCGTCGAGCAACGCGCCGACGTGGCGCAGGGGTTCGCGGAACGTGGCGTAGGGGCGGCCATCGATGGTGGCGGTCCCCGACGTGGGCCGGTCCAGGCCGAGAACGAGTCGCATGGTGGTCGACTTGCCGGCGCCGTTGGGGCCGAGGAAGCCGGTGACCCTGCCGGGCAGGACACGGAAGGTGAGGGCGTCCACGGCGCGGCGGGTGCCGTACTCCTTGGTGAGGGCTTGGACGTCGATGCTGGTCATGGCAGAAGCCTGGCCGCCGCGACCGGTTCCGGGCCTCCCCCGCCGGTGGGCACCGGCTCCCCCGTGCGGGGGAGGCCGATTGTCGGTGGCGGCTGTCACGATGACGGAATGGCCCGCCTTCCGCACCCGTTGCTTCGGGGGACGACGTACACGCGTTTGCTGCACCTGTGGGTGCCGATGCTGGTCGTCAGCGTGTGGATGTGGATCGAGATGTCGACCCCGTGGGTGCCGGCGCTGGTGCTGCTGCCGGTCGGTCTGATCCCGGCCGTGCGCCGGGGCGAGGGCGTGCAGGCGCGGCTGCTGCTGACGCCGGGCGAGCGGGCCGAGGAGATCTCCGTGGCTCCGTCGGCGACCTGGCGGGACCGGCTGCGCACCGTACTGTGGCTGGAAGTGCGCATGCTGCTGGGCGGATTGACGTCGCTGGGAAGCGTGTGGCTTCCGCTGCTGTCGTACTCGCTGGCGGAGCTGGCGTCCGGCCGTGTGCCTCAGGGTGTCCCGGTCCTGAGCGGGGCGACACCGCACTGGGCGTACGCCCTGCTGGTGCCGCTCCCGCTGGTGGCGCTGTACGGGTTCGTGGTGGGACTGGGTGAGCTGATCACCGCCCTCGCCCTCCGGTTCCTCGGCCCGTCCGCCGCGGAGCGGCTCGCCGCCCTGGAGGTGCGCACGGAACAACTCCTGGAGCGCACCCGGATCGCCCGGGAACTGCACGACTCCATCGGGCACGCCCTGACGGTGGCGGTGGTGCAGGCGGGCGCGGCGCGGGCGGCCGGCGACATGGCGTTCACCGACCGGGCGTTGGAGGCCATCGAGGAGACCGGACGGACCGCGTTGGAGGACCTGGAGCGGGTCCTCGGCATCCTGCGGGAGTCGGAGCGGCCCCTGAGCGCCAGGCCCACGCTGACGGACGCCGACCGGCTTCTGGAGTCGGCCCGGGTCTCCGGGGCGAAGGTGGACGCCGAACTGACCGGCCCTCTGGACACCGTCGCGGGCCCGGTCTCCCGTGAGGGGTACCGCATCCTCCAGGAATCGCTGACGAACGTGCTGCGGCACGCGGGAGCGGTCCCCGTCAGGGTCCGCGTCTCGGTCGGCCACGACATGCTCGACCTGGAGGTGCGCAATCCGCTCACCGCCGCGATACCGGGCCCAGGGCGGGGCAGCGGGCTGCGGGGCATACGCGAGCGCACGGCCCTGCTCGGGGGACGCGCGCGGACCGGCCCCGACGACGGCGACTGGCAGGTACATGTGGAGTTGCCGCTGCGCTGATCTACGCTGGCCGGATGCCGGTCACCGTACTTCTCGTCGACGACGAACCCCTGGTCCGCGCCGGTCTGCGGGCCGTGCTGGAGGCCCAGCCCGACATCGAGGTCGTCGGGGAGGCGGCCGACGGGGCGGCGGTGATCCCGCTGGTCCGGCAGCTGCGGCCGGACGTGGTCGCGATGGACGTACGGATGCCGCTGCTGGACGGGATCGAGGCCACGCGCGCGGTGCTGCGGACGGTCGACCAGCCGCCGAAGATCCTCGTGGTGACGACGTTCGAGAACGACGAGTACGTGTACGAGGCGCTGCGGGCCGGCGCCGACGGGTTCCTGCTGAAGCGGGCCCGGCCGGCCGAGATCGTGCACGCGGTCCGGCTGGTCGCCGAGGGCGAGTCGCTGCTGTTCCCGGCGTCGGTACGACGGCTCGCCGCCGAGTACGGCGACGGCGACGGCGGCAATCGTGCGGCGCGCGACGTGTTGGCGCGGGCCCGGCTGACCGAGCGGGAGGCGGAGGTGCTCCGGCTGATGGCCCGGGGCCTGTCCAACGCGGAGATCGCCGCCCGGCTGGTCGTGGGGACGGAGACGGTGAAGTCACACGTGAGTGCCGTCCTGGCGAAGCTGGGAGCACGGGACCGCACCCAGGCGGTGATCACGGCATACGAGCTGTCTCTTATACACATCTCCGAGCCCACGAGACTAAGGCGAA
>JODI01000094.1 GCA_000720805.1 Streptomyces violaceoruber | reverse complement strand
TCTGCCCCTCTCTATTCGTCGGCAGCGTCAGATGTGTATAAGAGACAGAGCCAGGGCAGGCCGGGGTGAGCGAGCCGGGGCGGGCACGGCGGGGCGCACAGGTCACGGGGTGCGCATGCCACAGGGTGCGCGGGCCACGGGGCGGGCAAGGCCGAGCGCGCGAACCGGGGCGCGCGAGCCAGGGCAGGCCGCGGCGGGTAAGGCGGGGCGCGTGGGCCGGAATGAGCGTGCTGGCGGCCAAGGCGGGGTGTGCGAGCCAGGGCGCGTGGGCCGGGGGGCGAGCCGGGGTGCGCGAGCCGGGATGGGTGAGGAGGAAACGGAAGCGTGCGAGGTACACGCATTTTGCTCAGCCGTAACGCGCATGGGGGACTGCGGCCGGGCTCCGCAGGTGTTTATGTGTGACGTGGGTGTTGGTCATTCCGGGATCCGCCCCGTCACGGAGGTGTACGCCATGTCAGACGCCGCGCCGCGGCTGAAGAGCCTCGTCGAACAGTTGCTGGGAGCCCCTCTGTCGGTGCGTGTGCGTGCCTGGGACGGTTCGCAGGCGGGGCCGCCGGGCGCGCCGACACTCGTCGTCCGCAATCGCCGGGCCGTGCGCCGGCTGCTGTGGAAGCCGGGCGAGCTGGGCCTCGCCCGTGCGTGGGTCGCCGGTGACCTGGACATCGAGGGGGATCTGTACGCCGCCCTCGGCATGCTGGCCGGCTTCGTCTGGGAGCGCGGCGAGGACGCCCGCACTCTCGCCCAGGCCCTGCGCGACCCCGAGGTGCGGGCCGCCGTACGCGGACTCTTCGTCCTCGCCGGACCCCCGCTCCCGCCCGCCCCGCCGCGCGAGGAAGTCCGCAGACCGCGCCGCCGCCTGCACACCAAGCACAGCGACAAGCGCGCGATCAGCCACCACTACGACGTCGGCAACGACTTCTACGAACTCGTCCTGGGGCCCAGCATGGTGTACTCCTGCGCCTACTGGCCGGCCCCGGAGAGCGATGGCGGCACCCTGGAGACCGCCCAGCGCGACAAGCTCGAACTGGTCTCCCGCAAGCTCGCCCTGAAGCCCGGTCTGCGGCTGCTCGACGTCGGCTGCGGCTGGGGCTCCATGGCCATCCACGCCGCCCGCGAGCACGGCGCGAGCGTCGTCGGCATCACGCTCTCCCACGAGCAGGCGGCGTACGCACGTAAGCGCGTCGCCGACGAGGGACTGACCGACCGGGTCGAGATCCGCGTACAGGACTACCGGGACGTCACCGACGGACCGTACGACGCGATCTCGTCGATCGGGATGGCCGAGCACGTCGGCTCGCAGCGGTATCTGGAGTACGCCGAGAATCTCCTCCAGCTGCTCAAGCCCGGCGGGCGGCTGCTGAACCACCAGATCGCCCGCCGCCCCCAGCGGGACGAATCGACGTACGACATCGACGAGTTCATCGACGCCTACGTCTTCCCCGACGGCGAACTCGCCCCGATCGGCACCACCGTCACCCAGCTCGAACGCGCCGGGTTCGAGGTCCGGGACGTCGAGTCGATCCGCGAGCACTACGCCCTCACCCTGCGCCGCTGGGTCGCCAACCTGGAGGCCGACTGGCCCCGGGCCGTGCAGCTCACCAGCCCCGGCCGGGCCCGGGTCTGGCGGCTGTACATGGCCGCCTCCGCCCTCGCCTTCGAGCGCAACCGCATCGGCGTCAACCAGGTCCTCGCCGTGAAGACCCCCGAGTCCGGCCGGTCCGGGCTGCCGTTGCGTTCCCGTACCTGGAACTGACGCGCGAGGGGCCTGCCACCAGTGGGTGACAGGCCCCGAGCCCCCTTGCCCCTACTCCGACTTGATCGCCGTCAGCATGTTCAGGCGGGCCGCCCGCCGGGCCGGCCACAGCGCCGCCAGGACGCCCACCGTCGCCGCCAGCAGCAGGAAGACGGCCATCCGCGCCCACGGCAGGACGAGTTCGTACGTCGGCATTTTGGCGCCCAGCAGTTCACCGGCCGCCCAGCCGAAGAACACCCCGAGGCCGATGCCCAGCACCCCGCCGAAGAGCGAGATGACCAGGGACTCCAGGCGGACCATCCGCTTGATGCCCTTGCGGTCCAGGCCGATCGCGCGCAGCATGCCGATCTCCTGGGAGCGCTCGAAGACCGACATGGCCAGGGTGTTGATGACCCCGAGGACCGCGACGATCACCGCCATCGCGAGCAGGCCGTAGACCATGTTCAGGACGAGCGTGAACGTCTTCGCGATCTCGTTGGAGAGGTCCTTCTTGTCCTGGACCTTGATGGCCGGGTTGGAGCCGAGGGCCTTCTCCAGCCGGTCCTTGGTCGCGTCGGACGCGCCGTCGGACGTCTTGACCATTACCTGCATGTCCGCCGTGTCGGACTGGTGCGGGGCGAGCGCCGCGTTGTCCACGATGACGCCGCTGATCATCTCGTTGCCCTCGTAGACCCCGGCGACGGTCAGGCGCTGCTTCTTGCCGTCCTCGTAGGAGGCGGTGAAGCCCGACCCGGCCTGCCAGCCACGGGACTTCGCCGTCTGGTCGTCCACGACGACCCGCGTGCCGGCGACCGTGAAGGAACCGCTGTCGACCTTGAGGTCGGTCAGCTCGCCGATCGTGCCGCCCGTGACACCGGTGAGGTACTCGGTCTCGCCGTCGATCCGGGCGGCCGCGTTGCGCAGCGGACTGGTGGCGGCGACGCCGTCGGCCCCCTTGAGTTTCTGCTCGACGTCGGGGGACAGCTCGTTGCCGTTGGCCATGGAGACCACGTAGTCCGCGCGGATCGCCGAGGAGGCCATCTTGTCGATGGACTTCTGGAGGCTGCCCGCCATCACCGTCATACCGGTGATGAGAGTGAGACCGATCATCAGGGCGGAGGCGGTGGCGGCCGTACGGCGAGGGTTGCGCACCGAGTTCTGGCGGGCCAGCCGGCCCGAGACCCCGAACACCCGCAGCACCGGTGCGGTGGCCGCGATCAGCGGGCGGGACAGCAGGGGTGTGAGGATGAAGACACCGATGATCAGCAGGACCGCGCCGATGCCCATGGGGGCCTGGCCGTCCGAGCCGTTCATCGTCGTCGCCGCGAGGACGACCGCGACACCGGCCGCCGAGAACAGCGAGCCCAGCGTGTTGCGCAGGACCAGCGACTTGGTGGTCGCCTGGGCGTGGAGGCTGCTCATCGCCGCCACCGGCGGGATCTTCGCGGCCCGGCGGCCGGGCAGCCACGCGGCGAGCATGGTGATGAGGATGCCGACGGCGAGGGCCGCGACGACCGTGCCCGGTGTGATGATCAGCGGCCCGTCCGGGACGGTCGCGTCGAGCGAGCCCATCAGCGACCGCAGCCCCGCCCC
Source organism: Streptomyces violaceoruber (assembly GCA_000720805.1). Classification (GTDB taxonomy): domain Bacteria; phylum Actinomycetota; class Actinomycetes; order Streptomycetales; family Streptomycetaceae; genus Streptomyces; species Streptomyces cellulosae_A. The sequence continues at coordinate 24,569 of JODI01000094.1, read as the reverse complement.
GATGCCGATCCCGGCGGCGAGGCCGGTCACCGCGGCGACCGCGCCCACCACGAAGGCCTCCGCCAGCACCGACCGGGTGACCTGGCGGCGGGAGGCGCCGACCGCGCGCAGCAGCGCGAGTTCCTTGGTGCGCTGTGCGACCAGCATGGTGAAGGTGTTGGCGATGATGAACGTACCGACGAACAGCGCGATGCCCGCGAACACCAGCAGGCCCTGCTTCAGCCCGGACATCGACGAGGCGATCGTCTTCGCCTGGTCGTCGGCCAGTTCCCGGCCGGTCGTGGTCTCGACGAGGCCCTTGGGGAGCGCCTTGTCCAGCTGGGCCTTGAGCGCCGACTGGCTGACGCCCGCCTTCGCCTGCACGGTGATCTCGTCGTACGTGCCCGTCTTGCCGAAGAGCTGCTGGGCGGTGGCCGTGTCGAAGAGGGCCAGGCTGCCGCCGGCGGCGACATTGCCGTCGTCGGTGGTGAAGACACCGGTGATCGTCGGGGTGAGCACCGGGCCGTCGACGGAGATCCGGACGGTGTCGCCGACCTCGTATCCGGTGCGCCTCGCGGTCTCGGAGTCGATCAGGACCTCGTTCTTCCCGCGGGGCGCGTGGCCGTCGGCCAGCGGGTACCGAGCGTCCTCGGTGCCCCAGTAGTTCTTGCCCTCCGACCGGAAGCCGCCGCCGATGAGCTTGCCGTTCTTGTCGGCGATGGCGGTGAAGCCGTTGACGACACCGACGGCGGACGCGGCGCCCGGGACCTTCGCGCTCTCGTCGAGCAGCGCCTGGGTCAGCTCGGGCGCCTTGCCCAGGCGGTCCCCCTCGCTCTCCTGGAACTTGGCTTCCACGGCGACGTCGACCTGGTCGAATCCGTTGGCCGAGCTCTTCTGGAAGGCCTCGGAGATGGTGTTGGTGAAGACCAGGGTCCCGGACACGAAGGCCACGCCGAGCATCACGGCGAGCACGGTCATGAGCAGCCTGGCCTTGTGCGCGAGTACGTTGCGCAGGGCGGTGCGGAACATCAGCTGGTGCGGCCCTTCGCGTCGAACTGCTTCATGAAGTCCAGGACCGAGTCCGCTGACGGGCGGTGCATCTCGTCGACGACTCGGCCGTCCGCGAGGAAGACCACCCGGTCCGCGTACGCCGCCGCCACCGGGTCGTGGGTCACCATCACCACCGTCTGCCCGAGCTCCCGCACCGAGTTGCGCAGGAAGCCCAGGACCTCGGCGCCGGACCGGGAGTCGAGGTTTCCGGTCGGCTCGTCGCCGAAGATGATGTCGGGCCGGGAGGCCAGCGCGCGGGCCACGGCGACGCGCTGCTGCTGACCGCCGGAGAGCTGGGAGGGCCGGTGGCCGAGCCGGTCGGCCAGCCCCACCATCGCGATCACGGTGTCCAGCCACTGCTTGTCCGGTTTACGTCCCGCGATGTCCATCGGGAGGGTGATGTTCTCCCGGGCCGTGAGGGTCGGCAGCAGGTTGAAGGCCTGGAAGATGAAGCCGATCTTGTCCCGGCGCAGCTTGGTCAGCTGCTTGTCCTTCAGCGACCCGAGCTCCGTGTCACCGATGCGCACCGAGCCGGAGGAGAAGGTGTCCAGGCCGGCCACGCAGTGCATCAGTGTGGACTTGCCGGAGCCCGAGGGGCCCATGATCGCGGTGAACTCGGCCTGCCGGAACTCGACGGAGACCCGGTCCAGGGCGACCACCTGGGTCTCGCCCTGTCCGTAGATCTTCGACAGATCCGAGGCGCGCGCGGCCACGGCGGTGGTCCGGCCGGCGATGGGAGTGGTGGTCACGGGAAGGTGCTCCTGACGGGACGACGGCGAGTGGATGTGTCCCATCGTGGCCGCCGGTCACGTCGGTGTAGTCACCCGCTGTTCCGGTTCCGAAGGCAGACTCCGGACGGACCGGAGGCCGCTTCGTCATACCTGGGGATGACGGTGGTCCCTGAGGAAGGCTGAGGGGGGCCGCGTCAAGAACAGGTGGAGCCCCCTCGTTCGGACGGTGAAATTCCGTCATTCCGCATGTGCCACGAGGAGTTGCGCGTAGGGCTGCTGGCAAGTGCGGATGGCCTGTTTCGGGTGCTGATGCACCCTCAGACCTCAATAAAATAAGACAACATCCGGTAGCCCGCCCGATGTTGACGGTGTGTATCCAGATAGGCTCGGAACCTCGATGCGGAGCCCATGGCCTGCCCGGATGGTGGAATGCAGACACGGCGAGCTTAAACCTCGCTGCCCCTTCGCGGGCGTGCCGGTTCAAGTCCGGCTCCGGGCACCAGCCCCGAGGTGGCAGCTGACCTTGCGAGCGGTGGACGTGCAGCGGGCGGGCTGGTGGCACGTGCGGGTTCCGCCCGCACGCTCCTCGAGGAGTGCCCCCGACGACGAGATCTTGCCAGGCCGGGGAAGCCTTCGGTCGTGATCACCGCACGGTCACGACGCACACCGGTACCCGGACCGCATGCCCCGGCCAGGCCGGGGCTCTCCCCGTCGGCGCCGGTAACGCTTCGCGCACGGCAGGCGGAGCTGCGACCGGCGCCGTCCGAGCCACCACTCGGTCCTTCGCCACTCGTCGGCGGAGAGGCGAACGGTCGCCGCGCGCCGTTTTCCCCGGGAGCCGCGTCAACGGAACGTGACCGCGGCCGCTTCCGGGCGTCTTCGAGAGGCAGGTGAAATCCGCCCATGGCCTCCGCCGACGCCGCCGTCGTCGACTCATGGCACTGGTGAAGCCCGAGGGTGAGGGTTCCGCCGACGCGCGCGTCGGAGGCGCTCCGCGCGTGGATGGCGAGGCGGTTCAGAGGGTCCGGCGCAGTGGTTTCCCGGGACCTGCCGGCCCTCCTGGCGGAGTCGTGGGGAGCCCCGGCTGGAGGGTGTTTTCGCCCGGTCCGTGGACGGGAGAAGTGTCGGGGTGGATGGTGCCCCGGGGCCCGTCCGCACCCGCCGTGTCCGCGCCGCGACGGGCCCTGCGCAGGTGGACGGTGAGTGCGGCGCCGGCGGCGAGGAGCGAGGCGGTGCCGCCGATGAGGAGACCGGACCGGGCTCCCAGGGATGCGGCGAGGGCGCCGACGAGCAGGGCTCCCAGCGGGGTGGTGCCCTGGAAGACCAGGGTGTAGAGCGCCATCACCCGGCCCCGGTAGGCCGGGTCGGCGCCCAGCTGAATCCGGTGGTTGGCCGCCTGCGCGAAACAGATGGACGCGAAGCCTGTGAGGAACAGGAGGGCCCCGGCCGTGGTGTAGGTCGGTGCGAGACCTGCGAGCATCTCCAACGCACCGAATGCGGCCGCCGTCCCGATGACGAGACCGAGTGGTGGCCTGCCCCGGCGCAGCGTCGTGGCGAAGGCCGCACCGAGCGAGCCGACCGCGAGCGCCGTGGTGAGCAGCCCGAAGGCGGCGACATCGGCGTGAAAGACCGTCTTGGCGAGCAGCGGCAGGGTGAGCTGGAAGTTGAAGCCCAGCATGCCGACCACCGCGACCAGGACCAGCGGCAACAGCAGATCCGGCTGGGCGGCCACGTGCCTGATCCCGTCCGTGACTCGGGCGCGCCGAGGCCGATCAGAGGTTCGGTGCAGTTCGGCGGGGCGCATCAGGCACAGCCCGGCGACCGTCGCCAGGTAGGTCACCGCGTTCAGCAGCATCACCGTGCCGGTGCCGAACCAGCCGATCAGCAGGCCGGCCACGGCCGGGCCCAGCACCCGCGCCGAATTGAAGTAGGCGGCGCTCAGCGCGGACGCGTTGGGCAGCAGGTCGGCGCCGACCAGTTCGCTGACGAACGACATCCGGGCCGGCACTTCGACGGCATTCACCAGGCCCAGTCCGATGGCGAACAGACCGACGTGCCACAGCCGCACCCCGCCCGCCAGGACCAGCACACCGAGCAGCACGGCCAGCACACAGGAGGAGAGGTTCGCGCCCATCAGCAGCCGGCGCTTGTCGTAGCGGTCGGCGAGGCCCCCCGCGTGGAGCGTGAACAGCAGCAGGGGCGCGAACTGCAGGGCCGTGATCAGCCCCAGGGCCGAGGCAGAGTCACCGGTCAGGGAGAGCACCAGCCAGTCCTGCGCCACGACCATCATCCAGGTGCCGCAGACGGAGACGAGCTGACCCGCCGCGAACAGCCGGAAGTTGCGGACCGTCAGGGACTGGAAGACGTGGGCGAGGGTGCTCGTCATCGGGCCCGCGCTCGGGAAGGTGGCGAGTCTCCACTGCGGGGGGTGTCGCGTTGCTGACTCGTCATCACTGTTCCCATCGGGCCGGTTCAGTCGATTCCGCGGAAGATGTGGGGGTCGGGGTCGTCCCCGTCCTCACCGGCGAGGAGCGCGGGCCGGTGGGTGCCGGGTTCTTCGAGCATCAGGGTTTCGAGCATCAGGGTTTCGAAGATCGGGGTTTCGGGGGTCGGGCGTTTGCGCTCCAGGCCGTTCGTACTCACGTTCCCGCCTTTCGTCCGAATCTCGGTGAGGGGCATCGTCACGTCACTGCGGGGCGGCATCCAGCTCCTGCGTCGGGTCGTTCTCCATCTGTGGCTGCAGGGCCCGCGGGCGGGCGGCCGGGGCCGCCGCATCGCGTGCCAGGAGGCATTCCTCCAGGAAGGCGAGCGCACGAAGGTGGTACGTGCGGGCCGCCCACCCGAGGCTGATGTTGTGCCCGGCGTCCGGCTGATGGTCGATCACCACTCTGGGCGCCGCCAGCGGGCGCCGGAGCGCGGCGATCGCCTCCTCGTCGAACCGCCACCATTGCTCCTGCTCGGCGAAGGTGAAGCGGACCGGCACCCGTACCCGGGCGGCGATGCCGGGATACAGCTCGGGCCACCGCAGTCCCTCCTCCGCTTCAGCGGCCGGTACCGGGCAGACCAGTCCGCGGCCGAGCCGGAAGGCGTCCGGCGGATAGAGCCGCAGGGCGCCCCAGTGCCTGCGCCAGTCGCCACGGCCGCCTGCGCCCGGCAGCTGGTGCGGTTCGACGGCGAACTGGCTGCCCAGGCCAGAGATGTCCAGACCGAGCAGGGTGTCGCCGCGTTCGTGCGCCGCGACGGCCAGGGCCGGTTTGCCGCCGTAGGAGTGGGCCACCACGAAGTAGCCCGCGCCGGTGTCGTGGCCGGCCGCGAAGTCGGTGAGCGCGGCACGCAGGGTGACCGCCTGCTCCTCGACCGTCTGGCCTCTGGGCAGCCGGGCGGCGGAAAGGCCGTAGCCGGGACGGTCGACGGCCAGCACCGTGTATCCGAGTTCGGCTCCCAGGACCAGCAGCGAAAGCCCGGGGCGGGTTCGGCTGTCGAAGTAACCGGCCCGCATGCCGCCACCGTGCACGGCGACCACCACGGCCCGCGGCGGCCGGTGGCGAGGTAGGGCGACCAGGCCCGAGACCGGAATGCCGTCGGCGTCGAGAGTGATGCCGCGGACGTCCGGAGCATCGGAATCCAACAGCTCTGCCATGCGATCAGTGCTCCTGACAAGTGGGTGGGACACACTCGTGACGGGGGGCAGGGGAATGCAGGCAGTCGCGGATGAGGTGTGGTGGGTCGCCCGCTGCCGGGTGACCTCCTTGTTCACGCAGCCCGTCCGCCCCTGCGCGGTGTCGGGCTCTGCCAACTGCACGGCGTGCGATGGCCGGACATGCGCTCCAGGCGGCGCCAGCGGGCAACGGCCCGGCCCTCGTCCATGTCCGTGTCGACCGCCGGCGCCGCGATCCGGGCGAGCAGAACCGCGGTGACCGCGGCCAGTTCGTCGTCGTCAGGGGCACCGCTGTCGATGCGTATGAGCGTCTCGGCAGTCGCGCCGGTCAGGTTCATGGTCGTCGCCTCCGTCGCCATGGGTCCGGTGAGGAAATAGAGGGGAATAGAGGGAAAATAGAGGGAAAGGGGAGGAAAGAGCGGGAGACACGGGAGCCACCGGGCCCACGGCCCCGTAGGGCCCGGTGAATCCGAGGGTCACTTGGCTTCGAAGATCTTCCAGTGACCGCGCTTGATGAGGCTGCTGCCGTCCTTGGCGTCGCTGAAGAAGTCGACCACGACGTAGCGGCCCGGCTGCAGCGTGAGTTCGAGCAGTGAGGTCTCCCCGCTGTTCATGGGCAGACCGCCGGTGCCCTGCTCCAGGTCGAGGGGGCCGGTGTAGTCCGGGAACGCGCCGGTGTCACCGAAGTCGTTGACGTAGGCCCGGACGTCTTCCTCGGTGACGTCCTCCGCGAGGCGGAAGAAGATGGCCTCGATGAACTGGCCGTCGGGCATGGCGTTACGGAAGAGGATGGGACGACCCGCCTGCACGGTGCCGTCCAGGTTCCAGCGCGGCTGGCCGTCGACCATTCTGCCGGTGAGGGTGGCGGTGGGGGCCGGTGCGGTGCCTGTTGCGGCGGTGCCGCTGACCTGAAGGACGCTGTGGCGCGGGTTCGCGTCCCGGATGTTCCGGTAGTCGAAGAACCAGTAGGTGCCCGGCGTCAGGGTCCTGGTGAAGGACGCCGGAAGATTCGGGTGGATCACCGTGCCGCCGAGCAGCTCCGCCTTCTGCCGCATCTCGGCGCTGCCCTCGATGATGTCGGGCCCGACCGCGTTGATGATCTTCAGGATGGAGGAGCGGAAGCTCTCGAAGGTCACGCCGGGCTTCGGACGGACCAGCGATATCCAGCCCGAGGCGGGGTCCGTGGTGGACACCCGGAACGTGGTGGGGCCGGGGCGCGCGGTGGTGGGCGCGGTGAGTCCGCCGACGGAGGACTTGAGCTCCAGGACCTGAAGGGCTTGTTCCTGTGCGGCAGACCGGTCCGCGGAGGGCCAGGCGGTCATGGGCTGGGCGGCGGCGGTGCTCAGGCCCGTCGAGGCGGTGAGGGCCAGCAGGGCGCCGGCGGCGGTGACGGCCCAGGTGTGACGTAAGCGTCCCTGTCTCATGAGGGTCTCCAAGGTTCGCAACGGTGTCCGGGTGGGGTGGAACGGGTCGATTCAGCTGCCGCCCACGGCGGCGGCTTCGAAGGCACGCTGGAACGTCTCCTCGGACTGCGCGCCGGTCAGGCGGACCTGGCCGCCGAAATCGAACTGCGGTACGGAGCGGATGCCGAGAGCCCGCACCCGGGCCAGTTCTGCCCGCAGTTCCCCGGCGCCGTCCGGGCTCGGCCGGACGCCGGTCTCTGCGGCGAGCCGGTCCAGGGTGGCGCGGTCGCCGATGTTCAGCCCGTCGGTCAGGTAGGCCCGGAAGATGCGCTCGGCCATCGGCTCGCCCAGGCCCTGGCGAGCCGCGTCGGCCAGGAGCCGGTGGGCCTCGAAGGTGTTCACATGCACGGCGCGGGCGAAGTCCAGCTTCAGGCCGTCCTTGGCGCCGACGGCCGCCATGCTCGCCGTGGCCTGAGCGGCCCGCTCGGCGCTGCCGAAGAATTCGCGGTGCACCTCGGCAAGCGGCCGGCCCTCCGGTGGCGCGTCGGGAGAGACCTGGAAGGGGAGGAACACCACGTCGAGGTCGCCGCCCGCCGCCCGGTGGCGATCGGCGACCCGCTCGAAACGGGTGAACCCGATGTAGGAGTGGACGCAGGTGAGGTCGAGAACGATCTCGACCCGCAAGGACGTGCTCGTGGCGGCGGTCATCGTGGTGCGGCCTTTCAGTTCATGGTGCGCAGGACACCGGGGTTCGGTGTGCCAGGTTCAACGCAGCGGACAATGGGGGGTCCATGTCCTGGCCCTCGGTCGTACGGAGCGTGCTCACGCGGCCTCGATATCGGCGGCCACGGTGCACAGCACGTACTCGGGTGGGGCACTTTCGAGACGGGCGATCTCTTCCTGCCCCTCGGAGATCCTCGGGTCGGCCATCCACGCGCGGTAGGAGTCGGCGTCCTCCCACATCGCGTAGTTGACGAAGGTCAGGCCGTCCCGGCTGATGTGCGGCGTGGCCGAGATGAAACCCCGGTGGTGACGCTTCCATTCGCCGCTGCTGGCCAGCAGGCCCGTCAGAGCGTCGAACGAGTCCCGGTCGCGCAGGTGACGTGTCGCGACCGCCACCCATCCCGGCTGCCGGCCGAGCTGGGGTCCGTTGATGCCGGGGACCGGAGAGCCTCGGAAAGCCGTGGCCGTCCGCACGCCGGGCCTGTTCGCCAGTGCCGTCGATACGCCGGCGTCGCCGCCGTCCGGGAAGGCGGCGTGGTGGTCCGCCGCGCCGCGCCACAGAGCGCGATGGATCACCGTCCGCCGGTCGGGGCTCACATGGACGCGGGACGAGAGGAACCCCGGGCTGTGGCGCAGCCGCTCGGAGGCCTCCGCGACGATGGCGTCGACCAGCGCGTCGGCTGTCTGAGGCTGATCGGCCGTCAGGGTGTCGAAGGTGACGAAGCCGGGCTCGTGAGCGGGCACTTCTGTCATGGGAACTCCGTAGGTGGTGTCCGTGAGGCCGTCGCCGCTCAGCGGAGTGCGTCGGCGTGCTCGAGGGCCCAGGAACGGAAGGTGCGGGCCGGCTTTCCGGTCACCTCTTCCACGACGTTCGAGCCCACTTCGGGCTCCTTGGTGAGCGTCGCGAAGTAGTCGAGCGCCCCGTCCGCGTACGAGGGCGGCCAGCCGCTGTCCACCATGGCCTGCCGGGCAGCGTCGTGTTCGATGTCCTGCCAGGACAGTTCCCGCCCGGTCACCTCGCCGATGATGCGCAGCTGTGCCGCCTGGGAGAGCTCTTCCGGGCCGGTGACGAGGTACTTCTTGTAGGCGTGACCGGCGCTGGTGAGCGCCTTGGCGCCGACGGCGGCGAGGTCCGCCTCGTGCACGGAGGTCCGGGTGGCCGCGCCGTACGGGTAACGCACCACGTCGCCGGTACGGATCTGCTGGACGAACCCCATGGCGTTGCAGTGGAATCCGGTGGTCCGCAGGAAGGTCCACTCAAGGGTGGTCCGCTCGAGCAGTTGCTCGATGTAGGCGTGGCAGTTGTTGTCCACGGGCTCGAGGCCGATGTGCACGCCGACGGACGAGACGAAGGCGACGCGCCGTGCCGTGGCCTCGATCTTCTTCAGCACGGCGGGGGCGGTGTCGACCGGGAGGCTGAAGAAGGGCCACATGAGGAAGACTCCGTCGACACCTTCCAGGGCGGCGTCGAGGCTGTCCGGGTCGCCGAGGTCGCCGTGGCAGATCTCGACGCCGTCGGGCAGACGGCCCGCGTTCGGGTCGTCCGGGAGGACCAGCGCACGGACGCGGGCACCGGCTTCGAGCAGATGGGCCACCGCGTGAGGCCCGACATTTCCCGTCGCCGCGGTGACCAGGACGACGTGCTGTGCGGTCATGAGTGCTCCCTCAAGGAAACGGTTGTGACTTCGGGTGGTGCCTCACGGGCAGGGGGCGCTCCGCTCACCCCGCCGGTCGCCGCGCCCACGCGGAGACCATGAGTGTCGTCATGTCCCGCCCCTCCGGGCGTCCGAGCAGGTCCATGAACTCCGCGAGTTCGTCCGCGGTCACCGCGCCGCTCTCGACCAGCGCATGGCCTTCCTGCCTCAGCCGTAGGCCGATCAGTTCGTCGTCGGCGACGGACTGGCCGGGCCCCGCGGGAGTGAGCCGCAGCCCGACCGACTCCAGGCCGGCCCGTGACAGGGCGGCCGGCAGGTGCCGCGCCCACCCCATGTCGGCCCCCTGCTCCTGCATGCGCCGCACGTACCCACCGACGAGGGTGCGCCCCACGGCGGTCGCGGCGTGCTCGGCGGGCAGGTAGTAGAAGTCCTCCACGACCAGCCAGCCGCCGGGTGCCAGCCAGCGCTTCGCACGGGCCAGCAGCGCATCGGGATCCTTGAGGTGTTCGAGCACGGCCCGCGCGAGGACGAGATCGTAGGCGCCCTCCTCGAACTCCTCGGAGACGATGTCGGCCTGGCGTACGGTCAGGTTGGCGGCGCGACCCTCGTCCAGCCTGCTGACGTCGATGTCGGCGGCGAGTACGCCGCCCTCGGGCACCTGCTCCGCCAGCCAGTAGGACATCGATCCGGCCCCGGCACCCAGCTCCAGACACCGCCAGGCCCGGTCCACGGGGAGCGCTGCGATGATCGCGCGGGTCACCGGATCGTATTTCCTCTCGAACAGCCGGAGCTGGTCGAGCGGGGAGAATGTTCCCCGGGTCAGCGATCCCGTGCTGTACGACTGCGCCGGAGCACCGTCCGCCATATCCAATGCCTTTCCCGTTCCGATGTCATTCCTTGATGCGTTCATCCGGTTCATCCGGTTCATCCGGTTGATTCAGCGAAGGAATGTCCAGTCATGGCGAATTCCACAGGCCGCTCGCATACCGGCGGCACGGCCGGGAACCATGTACGACCAGCCTCTTCGGTAGCGCGGACGCATTCAAGGTTTCCCGTATCAGATGTGTCTGCGGCTCTGTCACGTCTGTGTCAAATCCGCCGTCGGCCGGCTGTCCTGCCGACGGGCCGTGGGCAGAAAGAAGGGCGCGAGGTCCGCGGGAAACGCGCCGGCCGCCGCGGCGGTCCGGACGAATTCCTCGGTGAGACGGGTGAGTTCCGCGACACCGGCCGGGCCGAGGTGCCGGTACGGATCACGGTCGCCGCGGTCGGTCTCCTCCTCCAGCTCCCGGCGGAGCCGGACGCCCTGCGGGGTCAGCGTCCCGTCCATGGACATCAGCCCGCGCTCGCGCAGCCGGTCCTCGGCGGCGGACCAGTCCTGGCGAGTCCATCCGCGCTGAGTCATGACGGCCTCGCGCGGCATTCCCGCATCGCTCGCGCAATGCGAGACCAGCGCCTCGAGTCCGTCGAGGCCGGCCGCACACAGAGCGGCGACGTGACTGTCCCCACGGTGCTCTCGCAGCATGGTGGCCGCGTACCAGAACGCCAGGTGCGGCGCGTCGGGTACCGGCTGGTCGGCGTGGGCCGCGTAGAGCGGTCGCCCGGCACGGCCGCACGCCTCGACGGCGCGCAGCGCCAGCTCGGCCGCGTCCCGCATCGGGCGTGCCATGAGGGCCTCCGCCCCCAGCACCCGGCGCAGGAGAGTGTCGACCGCGCGCAGCCGGGCGGCCAGCGCCTCGTCCGGGGTCACCCGGTCCCAGAGGGCCGGGAGGTGCCGGGCGAGGGTGTCGTGCCGGAAGTTGTAGAACACGGCGGTGACCACGCCCGGTCCCACTCTGCCCAGGGCCGCGGCCCGGCCCGCCAGGTACCAGTCCATCGGGTCGTCGATGCCCCGGCCGGCCAGTTCCCCGCCGAGCTCAGGGCTGAAGTACACGGTGGAATGAAAGGTGTTCAGTGCGTTCTGGCACTTCCGGCCGGGTGGGCCGGGCGGGGGTGTCATGGTCGTCGTTTCCGTTTCTCGGGTTGTCTACTGCGGGGGGTTGCCGTGCTTGCGCGTCGGCAGGTCGGCGTGTTTGTCCCGGAGCATGGCGAGTGAGCGGATCAGCACCGCCCGGGTCTCGCGCGGGTCGATGACGTCGTCTATCAGGCCGCGTTCGGCCGCGTAATAGGGGTGCATGAGCTCGGACTTGTATTCCGCGATCCGCTGCTCGCGTACGGCCTGGGGGTCGTCGGCGGCGTTGATCTCACGCCGGAAGACCACGTTGGCCGCGCCCTCCGCGCCCATGACCGCGATCTCGTTGGTGGGCCAGGCCAGCGCCAGGTCGGCGCCGATCGACCGGGAGTCCATGACGATGTAGGCGCCGCCGTACGCCTTGCGCAGTACCAGCGAGATCCGTGGCACGGTGGCGTTGCAGTAGGCGTACAGCAGCTTGGCTCCGCGCCGGATGATGCCGTTGTGCTCCTGGTCCACGCCCGGAAGGAAGCCGGGTACGTCGACCAGGGTGACCAGCGGGATGTTGAACGCGTCGCAGAACTGGACGAAGCGGGCGCCCTTCTCGGAGGCTTCGATGTCCAGCACGCCCGCCATGGAGGCGGGCTGGTTGGCGACGATGCCGACGACATGGCCGTCGAAGCGGGTCAGGGCGCAGACGATGTTGGTCGCCCAGGCCGGGTGTATCTCGAAGTACTCGCCGTCGTCGACGATCTCCTCGATGACCTTCCGGATGTCGTAGGCCTGTCCCGATCCGGCCGGCACGATGTCGAGCAGGGCGTCGCCCGGCCGGTCGGCCGGGTCGGCGCAGGGCTCGACGGGTGCCAGCTCGCGGTTGTTGGCGGGCAGCAGCGACAGGAGGTAGCGCACGTCCTCCAGGCAGTGCTCCTCGTCGTCGTACGCGAAGTGGGAGACGCCCGAGACACCGGCGTGGACGTCGGCGCCGCCGAGACCGTTCTGGGTGATCTCCTCACCGGTCACGGTCTTGACGACATCGGGTCCGGTGATGAACATCTGCGAGGTCTCACGGACCATGAACACGAAGTCGGTGAGTGCGGGGCTGTAGGCGGCGCCGCCCGCGCAGGGGCCGAGCATCACCGAGATCTGCGGGATGACGCCCGAGGACCTGGTGTTGCGCTGGAAGATGCCGCCGTATCCGGCCAGGGCGGTGACGCCCTCCTGAATACGGGCGCCCGCACCGTCGTTCAGGCTGACCACCGGGGCGCCGGCGGCCTCGGCCAGGTCCATGATCTTGTGGATCTTCTGCGCGTGCGCCTCGCCGAGCGCGCCGCCGAAGATCCGGAAGTCGTGGGCGTAGACGAAGACCGTACGGCCGTGCACGGTGCCCCAGCCGGTGACGACGCCATCGCTGTACGGTTTCCTGTGCTCCAGGCCGAAGCCGCTCGCCCGGTGCCGCCGCAGAGGTTCGACCTCGTTGAACGACCCCTTGTCCAGGAGCAGTGCGATGCGTTCGTGCGCGGTCAGCTTTCCCTTGGCGTGCTGTCGTTCGGTCGCGGCCGGATCGGGTCCGTTCCGCGCCGATTCCTTGATCGCGGTCAGTTCGTCGGTCCGGGACCTGAGGGTTGCTTCGGCTGGGGCCATGGTGTGTGCCCTCTCCCTGGGTAGGTGGTGGTCGCGGTGGCGGAGGTACGGGGCCTGCCGGTGAGCCGCTGTCCGGCTGACACGGGTGCGTGGCGCGGCCCTCGCGGAGTACCTGGCGGTGCCCGCCGGGCCCGTCCCGTCCGTCGGCCCGCCGTACTCGCCGAACTGCTCACCGACCGTGGGGAAGCCGACCGCGTCGCACCCGGGGGCGGCGTGCAACTCGGCGAAGCCCGGAAGCGATGGGTCCACCGTGCGCGGGCCCCCGCGGGGACCGCCGCAGGAGACGAAGCCGCCCGGCGTGGCGCACCACCGTGTGCGGTGCCGGTCGGTGAAGTGCCGGAGTGAGGCGGGGAGCCGTGGTGGTACTCCGGCGTCACCACCACGTAGGCGTCCGTCGGGCGCACCGACCTCCCGGACCGTGCCTCGGCGGTCCCCGGCGACGGCTGGCGCCGGACGGCGGCGGGCAGTCGGCGGTCGGCCAGGTGGATCAGGTCGACCGCCAGATCCGCACGCTGTCCGGCCCGGCCGGCGGACCCCTCCGCGATCAGCGGGCCGAAGAAGTCCGCACGCGCGGTGCTGACCAGCACCGCGAGCCGCACAGCCCCGTTCGGCATGGTGTTCCTTTCGTCCTGGGGGCGAGGATCAGCGGGTGGCGCCCCGCGCGGAGCGCCGCGGCAGCAGGCCGTACAGGGCGACGAGGAAGCCGCACAGGCCGACAGCGGTGACCAGCCCGAGGGCGGCCCCGTAGCCCGCGGGGTACAGCGCGGAGGTCAGCCCGACCATGAGTGCGGCACCCAGCTGTACGGCGGTCTGGTACAGCCCGCTCGCCTCCGCCTGCCGGGGTGCGGGCACCGAACCGGTGGCCTGGAGGTGCAGGGCCGCGAAGGCGAGCACGAACGCCGCGCCGAGGAGCAGCATGGTGGGCAGTACGTCGGTGGCGTACCGCACCTCGGAGGGGGTGTCGCGCGGGTAGAGCAGATAGCCGGCCGGTGCGGCGGCGGCACCGGCCGCGATCAGCCGGGCCGGCCCGAACCTGGCCGCGACGCGGCCGGAGTGGAGCGCGGTGAGCGCGAGCGGCGCACTGGCGGGCAGGAACGCGAGCCCGGTCTCCAGCGGACCCCACCCGGCGCGCTGCTGAAGGTGCAGGGTGCTCAGCAGAAGCAGACCCAGATACGAGCCGTTCAACGCCGCGGCACCGAGCGCGGAGCGCACCAGCGGCCCCTGCGTGAGCAGCCCCAGGTTCAACAAGGGCTTCGGGGCGGTCAGTTCACTGCGGACGTACGCCGCGCCGAGCAGCACCGCGAGGACGAACGCGCCGATCGTGCGCGGATGCTGCCAACCGTGGGCGGGCACGGAGACGCTCGCGTACACGAGCATCAGCGTGGCGCCGGTGAGGCCGAGCGCGCCCGGGACACCGTACCGTCCGGCGGCATCCCTGTCCGGCGCGTCGTGCGGGATCAGGCGCAGCCCCGCGGCGAGGAGCAGCAGGACGACCGGAGCGGGGAAGGCGAACGCCCAGCGCCAGCTCACCTCGGTGAGCAGCCCCGACAGCAGCAGCCCGGCGGAGAAGCCGACGGCGCCGAAGAAGGAGTAGACCGACACCGCCCTCCCGCGTGCGGGGCCCTCGGGGAACACGGCGATGATGATGGCGAGCCCGGTGGGCGCGGTGAGCGCGGCGCACCCGCCCTTCACCAGGCGGGTCCCGATCAACAGCGCCTCGCTGTCCGTGACGGCACCCGCCACGGACGCGGCGGCGAAGACCAGCAGGGCGGCCAGGTAGACGGGACGTCGTCCGAGCAGCGTGACCAGGCGGGAGCCGAACAGCAGCAGCCCGCCGAAGCCGGCGGCGAATCCGCTGACCATCCACTGCGCGTGCGCCACGGGCAGGGCGAGATCGGCGCCCACCGCGGGCAGTGCCACCAGTGCCATGGACACCTCGAGGGCATCGATGAGCATGTTGCCGGCGAGCACGAACAGCAGGCCCCACAGGGCGGGGCTCCACCGCGCGCCGGCCGTGGCGGGCACGGTGGTCCGGGGGGTCGTCGAAGGTGTCATGGTCCCGTTCTGCCTAGTGGTGAGGGGGGTGGTTCAGCCGAGCAGGGTGCCCCCGGTGGCGTCGACGAAGGAGCCGGTGATCCAGCGGGCCTCGTCGGTGGCGAGGAACGCCACCACGTCGGCGACGTCCTCCGGTTCGCCGACGCGGTTGAAGGCGGACAGCTGCGCCATCTGCTCCACCACCTCCGGCATGGCGAAGACCGGGTTGTCGTTGCGGGTGATGCCGGGCGCCACGCTGTTGATGGTGATGTTGCGCGGGCCGAGGAGCTTCGCGTAGTGCAGCGCGAGCTGGTCGACGGCGCCCTTCGTCATCGCGTACGCGATCTCGTCCGGGTTGGCGAAGCGGGTGAGCCCGGAGGTGATGTTGATGATGCGCCCGCCGTCGGGCATGTTCTTCAGAGCGCGCTGGATGAGGAAGAACGGCGCCTTGGCGTTGATGGCGAAGAGCCGGTCGAACTGCTCGGGTGTGGTGTCCTCGGGCTTGACGCCGCCCATGGCTCCGGCGTTGTTGACCAGGATGTCGAGGTCCGTGTTTCCGGTGCGTTCCCGAAGGCCGTTCTCCAGCCCCAGGAACAGCTCGTGGACGTCGCCGTCGACGCCGAATTCGGCGCGGACGGCGAAGGCCCGGCCGCCGTCCTTCTCGATGAGGGCGACGACCTCGTCGGCCGCCTCCCGGCTGGCGCTGTAGTGGACGGCGACGAGCGCGCCCTCCTGTGCCAGCCGCAGGGCGGTGGCACGTCCCATGCCGCGGCTCGATCCGGTGACGAGTGCGGTCTTGCCCATGAGCCTGCTCATGTGTGTTCTCCGATTCTTCTTCGCCGTTGCTGAGGCCGGTGCCCGTACGGGTGCCGGGTCGCGGCGCACGGCCGGAGTCCGGTGCGCTCGGGGAGGCCGGCCGAACCAGCGGTTCAGGGCTGTCGTGATATCCGTGTTCTCGCTGTCGACCCACACCACATGGCTGTCGGGCCGTACCAGGAGGGCACCCGTGTCCGGTGTGATGTCCTCGGACAGGCCGGATGCGGAGGTGGCCGTCACCGTGTCCACGAGATCCGCGTAGGGGGCGGCGAGAGCGCGCAACGCCTCCCGGCGGGCTTCGTCGCCCGGCAGCAGGAGCAGCACGCCGCGCCCGGTGCGGAGCAGCGAAGCGGTGGTGACGGTGGATCCGTCGACGGTGATGTCGCCGTGCGGCAGGCGGCGGCCGAGCAGCGGGTGCCGGCCGGGCCCCACGTCGTAACGGATGTCGAGGCCGGAGATCATTCCGGCCAGATGAGTGCGTACGTTCTCGCTTCCGCCGGCCAGCTCGGCGAAGACCTGCCGGACCGCGTCGACCTCGGCGGAGCCGAGGAGCAGCATGGCCTGGGCCCTGATGTTGCTCAGGGTCCGGCGGCCGACGGCGTGCCGCTCGTCGTGGTAGCTGTCGAGCAGGCCGTCGGGGGCCCGCCCCCGCACCTGCGCGGCCAGCTTCCAGCCGAGGTTGACGGCGTCCTGCAGGCCCAGGTTGAGTGCCTGGCCGCCGATCGGCATCTTCTGGTGTGCCGCGTCACCGGCCAGGAACAGCCGGTGGTCGCGGTAGCGGACGGCCTGCCGGGACGCGTCACCGAAGGAGTTCACCCACAGCGGGGTGCCGTGGCCGATGTCCTCGCCGGTGACGCGCTTCCAGCTGTCGGCGATGTCCTGGAACCGGGGCCGCGTGCCGCGGGGCCGGGCGCCGAACTCGTGCACCATCACCCGGGTCACCCCGTCGGGACGCCGGGCCGCGATGGCGAGTCCGCCCGCCAGCCGCTGGAAGCGGCGGTCGGGGATGTCGATGCCGGCCACGTCGGCGCGCAGCAGCTCGCGGGTGGCGTCGGCGCCGGGGAAGCCGAAGTCCCCCAGGCGGCGCACGGCGCTGTTCTCGCCGTCACAGCCGACGACGTACGCGGCCCGGTAGGACTTTGTCGTTCCGTCCGGGAGGCGCACCGCGGCGTCGGCGTGGTCCGCGGTCACGGTCAGGCCGGTCAGCTCGTGACCACGCCGGATGTCCGCGCCCAGGTCCCGCGCCCACTCTCCCAGCAGTTCCTCGATCCGGGTCTGCGGGACCTTCCACTGGCCCGGGTGGCGACCGGGCAGCGTGAGGTCGAGCGGGATGCCCCCGAAGTGACCCCTGGGGTCGTTCGGCACGGCGCCCAGCGGCCGCAGCAGGCCGCGGCTGTCGAGGATCTCCATGGTGCGGGCGTGCAGGGTGGACGCCCTCGACTCGGTGGTCGGCGCGGTGAGCTTCTCGAGGACCACCACGTCCGCGCCGGCCAGCCTCAGCTCCCCGGCGAGCATCAGCCCGACGGGGCCCGCGCCGACCACGATCACCTGGGTTGCGGTGCGGTCCTCCACCATGGTCAGGCCCTGGCTTCCGCGTAGTCCTTGGCGTGACCGAGGGTGGCGCGGCTGTTGGTGCTGAGTGCCGCCTGCACGTACTCCCGGGCGTCGGCGAGGGTCGCGTCGGCGCCGAGGATCCGGGCGATGTTCTCGGTGTTGATGGTGACGGTGTGCTGCGAGGAGGCGGCGACCGAGGTGCCGTTCTCCGTGAACGTCCAGTAGCCGGTGTGCAGGGTCATCAGCGCCGGCAGGGTGACCTGCTTGTAGGCGATCTTCCGGTGCGGGAAGGTCACCCGGTAGGACTTGGTGGTGTGCACCGAGCCGTCCTTGGCCCGGGTGTCCATCTCCAGCGTCTGCAGGCCCGGGGTGTCCTCGTCGAGCCGGACGTGGGCCACGTGCGGGAGCCGCTCGGACCACAGATGGGCGTCGTTGACGAAGTCGTAGACGTCCTTGGCCGAGCCGGCGATGTGGACCGTGTCCTCGAAGGAGAAGGTCAGGTCCTCGGCCGCGTGGGCCAGTTCGACGTTCGTCTTCAGCGCGGCCAGCTCGGAGCGGGAGTTGCGGTCGACGGCCTCGTCGATCCACCGCAGGCTCTGCGGGTCGTCGTCGACGGCCCGGTAGTCGTGCAGCAACCGTACCCGGGACACGGAGTCGGAGAGGGGCTCGATGACCCAGGTGCCGCCCATCGAGGCGACCGGCGGCGCGGAGACCTCCTGGCGGAAACCGATCCGCAGCCGCTCCGGATCGAGGGTGCGGCGCGACGTCCAGTTCTTCGCCTCACCGTTGGCGGTGGCCCAGATGCGGATGCGTTCGCTGCGGTCGTTCTTCTCGACGTGGTCGACGTGGATGGTGGGAGGGAAGATCCTCGGCCAGTTCTCCACTTCGGCTATCAGCTGGTAGACGGAGGCGGCCGGGGCCGAGACCGTGATCTCGTGTTCCACCTCGCGCGGACCGGCGTTCGGCATGCTCGTACTCCTCGGGTTCAGGGTTGGCTCGTCCGGTCGGCTCAGAAGTTGCCGAGTCCACCGCAGACGTTGAGGGCCTGCGAGGTGATGGAGGCGGCGGTGTCGGAGGCCAGGTAGCCGACGAGGCCGGCCACCTCCTCGGGGGTGGAGTAGCGGCCCAGCGGGATCTTCGCCTGGAACTTCTCGAGGATCGCCTCCTCGCTGGTGTCGTACGCGGCGGCGTAGCCCTGCCGGACGCGCTGCGCCATCGGAGTCTCGACGTAGCCGGGGCAGACGGCGTTCACGGTGATCCCGGTGGGGGCCAGTTCGTTGCCGAGCGCCTTGGTGAATCCGACGACACCGTGCTTGGAGGCCGAGTACGGGGCGCCGAGGACGACGCCCTGCTTGCCCGCGGTGGAGGCGATGTTGATGATCCGGCCGCGCTGCTTGTGCCGCATCCCGCCGGTGGTGAGCACCTCGCGGGTCATCCGGAAGACGCTGCTGAGATTGGTCTCGATGACGTCCTGCCACAGCTCGTCGTCGATGTCGGCGGTGACCCCGCCACCGCTTCGGCCCGCGTTGTTCACCAGCACGTCCACGGTCCCGAAGCGCTCGACGGCGGCCTGTACGAAGGCACGGCAGTCGTCGGCCGAGCGGACGTCAAGGGTGGTGCCGTCCACCTCCAGGCCTTCGTCCTGCAGTTGTTTGACGGTGGTGGCGACGTTCTCGGCATTGCGCGCGCCGATGAACACCCGATGGCCTCCGGAGGCCAGGAGGCGGGCGGTGGCGAGCCCGATTCCGCTGGTCGCGCCGGTGATGAGGGCGACTGGCTGGTCCTGCTGCGTCATGTCTGTCTCCAGTGAGAAGGCTGGTGTCCGGGAGCGGCCGCCGACGTGACGCCGGCGGCCGCGACCGCCGGTGCGGTACCGCGCCTCCCGTGAGAGGCACGGGGCTGTGGGGACGTGCGGCTCCGCCGCGTGGGCGCGACCGGCCACGGACGGCCCGCGGTTTTCCGTACGGCGATTCCGGTGGAGTGCTCAGGCGGCGACGGCGTCCTGGAGAAGGGCGTTGATCGCCGCGACGAGGGCGCGGGGGGTGGGGTGCTCGCCGAAGACGTCGTCGGGGAGCGAGATGCCGTACTCGCGCTCGATCCGGCCGCCGGTCTCCAGCAGGGCCAGCGACTCGTAGCCCAGGTCCTCGAAGCTGGTGTCGAGGACGTCGCCGTCGAGGTCGACGCTCTCGTCGGCCCCGGCGCCCTCGAGCAGAATGCGCTTGAGGGCATCGACGGTGAATACCTGCTCGGACATGTGGGTCCTTTCATCGGTGGAGTGCGGCCGGGTGAGCGGCCACGGAAGGGGTGGAATGCCCGTCTCCCGCCGAGGGGGGAAACGGCGGCGGGCACGGCTCGGGGTCAGTCGGCGGCCCGGACCACCACGGCGGAGTTGAAGCCGCCGTAGCCGCGGGCGAGGACGAGCGCGGTGCGCAGGGGGGCGCTGCGTGGCTGCGCGGTCACCAGGTCGATGGCGTACTCCGGCGACAGCTCCACGTTGGTGGTCGGCGGGATCACGCCGTCGCGGATGGCCAGCAGGGCGGAGACCACGTCCACCGGGGCCGCGCCGGAGTAGAGTCGGCCGGTCATCGTCTTGGGCGCGGTGACCGGGACCCCGGACGGTCCGAAGACGGCGCTGATCGCGTCGGCTTCCTCACGGTCCAGCCGTGGTGTGCCGGCGGCGTCCGCGAACACCACGTCGACCTGGTCGGCCTCGATCCCGGCGTCCGCGAGCGCCACCTCGATGGCACGGCGCAGACCAGGTTCACGGCCGCTTCCCGGCTTCGGGTCGAAGGTCGACCCGTATCCGGCGATCTCGCCGTAGATGTTCCGAGCGCCGCGTTCACGGGCCGTCGGCTCGTCCTCGAGAACGAGCAACGCACCGCCCTCACCGGGCACATAGCCGTTGGCGTCCGCGTCGAAGGGCAGGTACGCCCGGTCGGGGTCACCGCTGGTGGACAGCCGGCCGCCGGCGATCTGCGCGACCCAGCCCCAGGTGCAGATCGACGCGTCGAAGCCGCCGGAGAAGATCAGCTTGCTGCCCTTGCGGATCTGCCGACGGCCCTGGGCGATCGCGTCGAGGCCGCCCGCGTGGTCGCTGACGACCACACCGCTGGGTCCGCGCATACCGTTGCGGATGGAGATCTGGCCGCTGTTGACCGCGTAGAACCAGGCGAAGGACTGATAGGCGCTGACGTACTGGCTGCCCTGGCTCCACAGCTTCTTCAGCTCGTTCTGGCCGAACTCGAACCCGCCGGAGGTCGAGGCGGTGACGACACCCATGTCGAACTCGGCGATGTCGCCGGGCAGGATGCCCGCGTCCTTGAACGCGCAGTCCGCCGCGACCAGGGCGAGCCGGGTCATCCGGTCCGTCTGCGGGATCAGCCGGCTGGGCAGGTGATCCTGGGCGTTGAAGTGGCGGATCTCGCCGGCGAGTTGGGACGGGTAGGGCGTCGGATCGAAGTGGGTGACACGGTCGATGGCGTTCTTGCCGATCCGGGTCGCGGCCCAGAAGTCCTCGACGCCGAGGCCGTTGGGGGTGGCGACGCCGATGCCCGTGATCACTGTCCTGGTGCTCATGACACGCTCCTGTCGGGACGGGCCAGCACCATCGCGCTCTGGAACCCGCCGAATCCGCTGCCGACGGTGAGAACCGCGTCGGTCCGGTGCTCACGTGCGGTGAGCGGGACGTAGTCGAGGTCGCATTCCGGGTCGGGGGTGTGCAGGTTGGCGGTGGGCGGCACCACCTGGTTCTCGATCGCCAGGACGGAGGCGGCGATCTCGATCGAGCCGATCGCGCCCAGCGAGTGGCCCACCATCGACTTGATGGAGCTCACCGGCGTGCGGTAGGCGTGGTCGCCGAGGCTCAGTTTGAACGCCGCGGTCTCGTGGCGATCGTTCTGCTTGGTGCCCGAGCCGTGGGCGTTGATGTAGTCGATGGACTCGGGGTTCATCCGTGCCTCGTCCAGCGCCACCGTGATGGCCTCGGCCATCTCCCGGCCGTCGGGGCGCAGCCCGGTCATGTGGAAGGCGTTGCAGCGGGAGGCGTAGCCGGCTATCTCGGCGTAGATGTGTGCGCCGCGCCTGCGGGCGCTGTCCAGTTCCTCCAGGACGAACACGGCGGAGCCTTCGCCGAGCACGAAGCCGTTGCGGGTGCCGTCGAAGGGCCGCGAGGCGTGCTCGGGGTCGTCGTTGCGCGAGGTGGTCGCCTTGATCGCGTCGAAGCAGGCCATGGTGATCGGTGAGATCGGGGCGTCCGTCGCGCCGGCGATCATGACGTCGGCGGTGCCCTCGCGGATCAGCTCGACGGCGTGGCCGACCGAGTCGATGCCGGAGGTGCAGCCCGTGGAGACCACGGTGGCCGGTCCTTCGGCGCCGACCGCCCAGGCCACCTCGGCCGAGAACGAGCTCGGCACGAAGTAGTTGTACAGGTGCTGCGGGGCGTAGGTGTGGTCGACCAGGTCGAGCCGGCCGTCGTCGCTCACCACCCGGTACTCGTCGTCGAGCCCGGTGGTCGCGCCGACCGCGCTACCGATGGTGACACCGGTGCGGTGGGGGTCGAATCCGCCGAGGTCGAGGCCGCTGTCGGTGAGCGCCTCGCGGGCGGTGACCACGGCGAACTGCGCGGCGCGGTCCATGCGGCGGATCTCCTGCGGAGTCAGCCCGTGCAGGTGGGGGTCGAAGTCGGCCTCGGCCGCGACCCGGGAGCGGAAGGCGGAGGGGTCGAAGAAGGTGATCCCACGGGTCGCTGTGCGGCCTTCGCTCAGCAGACTCCAGAAGTTCTTGGCACCGGTGCCGCCCGGTGCCAGCACTCCGACTCCTGTGATCACTACCCGGCGTGCCACTAGTGGTGGCCTCCCCTCGTGTCGGCGTGACGCGGCTTCACGCGGAAGCCGTCCAGTCGTAGAAGCGGGTGGCCATGGCATCGGCCGGGGAACGCCAGGTCGCGGGGTCGTACGCCGTGATGAACGGCTTGAGGTCCTCGCTGATCTGTACGAACCGCGGGTCGCTCTTGGCGTCCTCGATCAGTTCTCCGCCGTTGTCGGTGTCGAAGTCCTGGAGGTGGAAGTACAGGCCCTTGTAGGCGAAGAGCTGACGTCGCCGGGTGCCCATGCGGTGCGGCATCTCGGTCTGGTCGAACTCGGCGAAGAGCTTGCCGACTTGGGCGCTCGACTCGAGGTCCATCCGGGCCACGATCAGGGTGCTGTGCATCTCTTCTCTCTTCCGTGGATCAGCGAGGGGCGGAGCGGGACAGGCGTCATATCGAGCGAGGCGCCCCGAACCAGCGCTCCAGGGCCATGGGCAGGTCGTGGTGAGAGCCGGGTGCGGCCCAGGCGACATGGCCGTCGGGACGGATCAGCAGGGCCGAGGTCCCCGTCAGACCACTGGCGGGCCGTACCGCGTGGGGCTCGGCGGTGATGACATCCACCCGGTCGGTCCAGCCCGCGGCCCTGGCCCGCAGGCGCGGGTTGTCCTCCAGGTCGAGCAGGACACCGCGGGCGGAGCGCAGGAGTTCGGTGCTGCTGGTCCTGCGGACCGCGCCGCTCAGCTCCAGGTGCGGCATGCGCCTGCCGAGCAGCGGATGGGTGCCGCTGCCGACGTCGTACGTGATCTCCAGTCCGCTCACCATGGCGGCGAGGTGCCGGGCGACCTCGTCGTAGCCGATGAGTTCGGTGAGCACGTCGCGCAGCGGCTGCACCTCGGGGCCGCTGAGGAAGAGCAGTCCCTGGGCCTGGGTGTTCATCAGCAGCCGCTTGCCGACCGGGTGGCGCTCGCCGTGATACGTGTCCAGCAGGCCCTGCGGTGCCCAGCCGTTCACGACCGCGGCGAGCTTCCAGCCCAGGTTGACCGCGTCCTGGATGCTGGTGTTCATGCCCTGCCCACCGGCCGGCAGGTGGACGTGCGCCGAGTCGCCGGCCAGGATGACGCGCCCACGGCGATACTCGGTGACCTGGCGGGTGGCGTCGCCGAAGGAGCTGACCCATACCGGCTCGGCGTGCGAGATGTCGTCGCCGGTCAGCCGCTTCCAGGCGTCGGCGACTTCCCCGAAGGACGGCGGGACCTCCCTGCGCTGGGGCGGGGTACCGCGCTCGCACACGATGATGCGGGTGACGTCACCGGGCAGCGGACCGGCCATGACCATGCCCCCGGGCAGCGTCTCGCCGATCATGCGGGGCTGGATGTCGACGCCCTTGAGGTCGGCGAGGAACATCTCCATCGTCGCCGCGGTGCCCGGGAAGTCGAAGCCGGCGGCCTTGCGTACGGCGCTGCGCCCGCCGTCGCAGCCCACCAGGTACGCGGCGCGCAGCCGCTGGATGCCCGCGGGGCCCCGGACCTCGACCTCGACACCGTCGCCGTCGTCCTTCAGGGAGAGGAACTCGTGGCCGCGCCGGATGTCGGCACCCAGGCTGGTGGCCCACTCCTCCAGATGCCGCTCGGTGACGGACTGCGGCACCGTCTTGGCCGCCTGCCAGGCCCCCTCCAGCACACCGAAGTCGATGGGCAGACCGCCGAAGTGCCCCTGGTTGCTGGTCTCGATCTCGCCGAAGCGGGACAGGATCCCCCGCTGGTCGAAAACCTCCATGGTGCGCGCGGTGAATCCCAGCCCTCGCGATTCCCCGGTGCGCTCCGCGAGCCGCTCAAGGACGACGACCTCGACTCCCGCGAGCCGCAGTTCGCTGGCGAGCATCATCCCGGCGGGACCCGCGCCCACGACAATCACCGCAGCATCCATATACCTCTCCTCGGCCATCTCAGGGGTTCCTTCAGGGGTTGGAGCGTCAGCGGAAGCAGTACTCATCTTCTTCGCCCGGTAAAACGACTACAAGGCGAATCCGTTCATGTCTCCGTGATATTTCCGCACACAACTACATGCCGGAAAAAACCAAGTGAGGGAAGCGTCAGAGGTATGCAAAGCCGCTGCTCAGAGGGGCCCGGGAAGACGTCCGCGAAATCGCGATACGTGAATTTCAAAGGTGCGGAAAGAGAAATCCCCCGGCTGTCTGCCGGGGGATTGGCGAGTAATGATGAAAGGGCATCGCGGCCGCACGCGAAGGTCGTCGTCGGTACACCTCGGGTTCGTCCGGCGGCGGGGCGCGCCGGGAGGTCTGCGTCCTCGATCCCGCGGTACCGGTGGGTGCGTGAGGCACTCGGCGGCGGCCGCCGGCCGCCGCGGGCGGAGCCCCACGCGCTCTGGTACGTGCCCGGGTGTCAGTCCTTGATCTCGCAGATCGCGGCGCCGGAGGTGATGGACGCGCCGACGTCGGCGGTCAGGCCCTTGATGGTGCCGGACTTGTGGGCGTTCAGCGGCTGTTCCATCTTCATGGCCTCGAGGACGACGATCAGGTCGCCCTCCTTGACTTCCTGGCCCTCCTCGACGGC
>JODI01000093.1 GCA_000720805.1 Streptomyces violaceoruber | reverse complement strand
GAACCGCCACATCACGGCGTTGAACAGCCGCCGCAGGTCAGGGACCGGACCGCGCTCGCCCACCGGCAAGAACGGCTCGACCAACTCCCACTCGGCATCAGAGAGATCACCACGCGCCACCCTCGACAACTACCAGACCCAGGCCGCCTGGCACCGGCAGAACCCGAAACTGATGATTCGAACCTGGAACAGACCCTAGTAGGGCTTGGTCAGGAGGGCAGCGCGAGCCGTCCGGTCACAAAGGTCGGGTGTCGTTCGCGGAGCGGTCCCATGTGCCGGCGGTGATGCCCCGTTCCCGCAGGACCCCTTTGCGGATCTTGCCCGTCTCGGTCAGGGGCAGTTCGGAGACGACGTCGACGTAGCGGGGTACGGCGAAAGCGGGCAACTCGCGGACGCAGTGCCGGATGAGGTCGTCCAGCTCGTCGGGGCCCAGAGCACGGCCCGGCGATGCGACCAGGGTCACCATGACCTCGTCCTCGGCCAGTTCCGAGGCCACCGGGAAAGCGGCGGCCTCGGCGACGACGGGGTGTGCGCACACGGCCGACTCCACCTCGTACGAGGAGATGTTCTCGCCGCGGCGTCGGATGACGTCCTTGATGCGGTCGACGAAGCGGAACTGCCCGTCGCGTTCGCGGATCACGCGGTCGCCGGTCCGGCGCCAGGAGTCGGGGGACGGCTCCGGTTCTCCCAGCCGGCCCGTGGCGAAGGCGTACGGCAGGTGGGTGCGGACGACCAGTTCGCCGGGTGTGCCGTCCGGCACCGGGGCGAGGTGTTCGTCGACCACCCGCGCGGAGAAGCCGGCCCGCACGGTTCCCATGGAGCCGGGCCGCTGGTCGTCCGGCGTGGAGCCGATGACGAGGTTCGTCTCCGTCGAGCCGAACCCGTCGACAAGCGTGACGCCGTAGCGCTCGCGGAAGGGCTGCCAGGCGGGGCCAGGGGTGGCGGGGGAGAGGCCGCGCCAGGCCTTGTGCGCGCGGTCCTCGGGGCTTGGCGGCTGTGCCAGGAGCATCGGCACCATCGCCCCGAGCAGGTAGACGACGGTGGCGTCGGCCTCCGTCACCCGGGCCCAGTACCTGGACGCGGAGAAACGCTCGTCCAGCACATAGGTGGCGCCTACCACCATGGCCTGCGCCAGCGCGTTGAGCGCGTTGGTGTGGAACAGCGGGAGGCAGGTGTAGAGGACGTCGTCGCAGGTGAGACGGAGGGAGTCCGCGACATTGCGGCCCCACCAGGCGAACTGCGCGTGGGGGCAGCGCACGCCTTGGGGCCGTCCCGTGGTGCCCGAGGTGAACAGGAGCGAGGCGGTGTCCTGAGGGCGTACCCGAGCGGGCGGCAGCGCCTCGGCCCGGCCCGGCGCCGGAACGTCGTTGTCGCCCACGATCCAGAGCGTCCCCCGGTAACCCGCCTCGACGACGCGGTCCACCGCCTCGGCCTCGGCGAGCAGGAACGACGGCTCCGCCTCCCGCAGGACCCCCCGCAGCCCCCGGGCACGCAGCCCGGTGTTGAGCGGCACCAGGACCGCGCCGAGCCAGGCGCAGCCGAGGATCAGATCGACGAACTCGATCCGGTTGGAGAGCAGGGCCGCGACGCGGTCCCCCGGGCGGCAGCCGCGTGCGGCGAGGGCCCCCGCCATCGTCGCCGCCGCCTGCCGCGCCTGCCGGTAGGTGCGCTCTGTGCCGCCCACCCGCAGGAGGACACGGTCGCCGTGCTCATGTGCCGCGGCGTCGAGCAGTTCCGGGACGGTCGGAGCCGGGATGGCCGGGTCCGGAACGGTCGGGTCCGGGGTGGGCGTGGCGTTCACTCGAGCACTCCGGCGCCGCGCAGCCGATCCAGCCGCTCCGCCGGGATGTCGGCCCACTCCCGCAACACCGTGTCGGTGTCCGCGCCGAGCAGCGGCGCCGCCCCGCGGATACCGCCGGGCGTGCGGGTGAGGCGGATCGGTACGCCCTCGTGGAGGAAGAGGCCGGCGGCCGGGTGTTCCCGTCGGACGTAGAACCCGCGCGCCCGGAGCTGCGGGTCCTGTTCCACCAGGTCCCGGCCGTCCTGCACCGCCCCGGCCGGTACTCCGCGCTCCTGGAGCAGTTCCGCGGCGGCGTCGGCCGGCATGGTGCGCGTCCATGCCCCGATGGCCTCGTCGACCAGCGCGCGCTCCTCCCGGCGACCGTCGGCCGTACGGGTGCGCTCGTCGACGGCGAGTTCGGGGCGGCCGATCACCTCGCACAACGCCGTCCACTCGGCGTCCGAGCGCACGCTGACCGCCAGCCAGCGGTCCGCGCCCAGGCAGCGGTGGACGCCGTGCGGGCTCCAGCTCGGGTGGGCGTTGCCGATCGGGTCCGACGCCGCGAGCAGGCTGGTGCCCATGTGGGCCGCGACGGCCTCCAGTTGGGACAGGTCGATGTGCTGGCCGCGCCCGGTCGCGTCGCGGTGCTCCAGCGCCGCGACGGTGGCGAGCGCCGCCTGGAGGCCCGCGACGATGTCACCGTGGCCGTAGATCACGCCCACCACGTCCTCCGGCCCCCAGCCCGTCAGACCGGTCAGCCCGCCGCTCGCCGAGACGGTGTCCGCGTACGACACCCACCCGTTGCGCGGCCCGGTGTGGCCCATGCCCGACATGCTCACGTACACGATGCCCGGGTTGATCTCCCGGAGCGTGTCGTAGCCGAGGCCGAGCTTCTTCATGACGGTGGAGCTGAAGTTCTCCACCACCACGTCGCAGGACGCGATGAGTTCGCGCAGCACCGCGATGCCCTCGGCGGACCTCGTGTCGAGCGTGGCGCTGCGTTTGTTGCGGTTGACCTCGTTGAAGTAGCCGTTGGTGTCCGGGTCCGTGTGCGGGCCGCGCGACAGGTGCATGAAGGGCGCGAAGCGCGTGGGGTCGGGGCGGCCGGCCGACTCGATCTTGACCACGTCGGCACCGTGGTCCGCGAGGACCTTCGTGCAGTACGGGCCCGCGAGCACCCAGGTCAGATCGAGGACGCGTACGCCGTCCAGGGCGGGGCGGACGGCGGTGGCCGCGCCGGGGGCGGGGACCGCGCGCCGCTCGTCGAGCAGAGCCTGGGCCTCCCCGGCCACCGGGACCGTCAGCTCCGTGACCCGGCGGCCCTCGGGGAACGCGAACGGAAAGCCGAGATCGGTCCGCCCCTCGACCTGGGTGAAGAACCCTCGCGCGGCCAGCTGCGGGTTGTCCGGCAGCTCTCGCGGGAGATCCACCGCGGCCCACGGCAGCTTCCTGGCCTGGGCCTGTTCGGCGAAGTCGGCTTTCGGCCAGGAGCCCACGAAGTCCTGGACGACCTTGAACACATGCTCCTGGTGCTTCTTGCGCTCAACGGGGTCCTGCCAGCGCGGCTCCGCCAGATCGGCCTGCGCACCCTCCTCGCACAGCCAGGCCAGCAGGGCGTCCCACATCCGGGGACTGCCCCCGAGCCCGCCGCCCAGGTGGCCGTCCGCCGCCCGGAACAGGCCGTGCGGCACCAACGGATGCACCCGGCCCGGCCGCGGTGGCACCCGGTCCTCGTGCAGGTAGGCGAGGGTGCCCGCCTCCAGCGCGGCGGCCACACACGCCTGCGCGGACACGTCGACGAGCTGTCCCCGGCCGTGGCGCCGAGCGCGCAGACCGAGCAGCACGGCGATCGCCGCGTTGACGCCCGCGAGGTGCTCCGCCTGGTTCTCCGGCAGCCGCAGCGGCGGGCCGTCCGGGTCGCCCACCTGCGCCAGCATCCCGCCGAGCGCGGCCACCACCAGATCGGTGCCCTGCCAGTCGCTGCGCGGGCCGACGAGTCCGAAGGGGGTGACCCGTACGTGCACGAGGTGATCGAGATCCGCGGCGGTCGGCCCGGCGCCACCGGCGGCGCCTTCCGTGGTGCCGTCGAGCAGCGCGTCCGCACCCTCCAGCAGCCGGCGCAGACCGGCCGCGCCCTCGGGTGTGGCCGGATCGAGCGTCACCGAACGCTTTCCTGCGTGCCAGTGGGCGAAGGCGGCGCCGTCGAGTTCGCGCCGGGTGGGATCGCCCTCCGGGGGCTCGACAAGGATCACCTCGTGGCCCAGGCCCACCAGGAGCCTGCCCGCGAAGCGGGTGAACGGGCTGGACAGTTCGACGACTCGCAGAGCCGGGTCCCTCACGTTTTCCTCCGCCAGAAGTCGGTTCAGAGTCGGTTCAGAGTCGGGTCGGGGTCGGGTCGGGGCCGGTCGGCCGTCAGTCACGCCGCTGGTCGTCGTGCCGCTGGTTCAGGAAACCGGAGACAACCGTGTAGTAGTCGTGCGGGCGTTCCTCCTGGAGGTGATGGGAGGTACGGCTCATCACGTGAAGGTTCCCGTGGGGAACCATACGGGCCAGCATCAGCGGGTAGTCCGGGGTCAGGAACGCGTCGTACATGCCCCACATGAAGAGCGTCGGCGCCTTGATCCGCCCCAGCTCCTCGGTGAGGTCCTGCCAGTCGCCGCGCGGGTTGTCGGAGGCGGCGGCGAGCGCCATCTCCTCCGGGTCCAGGCTCTGTGCGTGCCGCAGCCTCACCGTGCCGTCGGGCACGGCGTCCGCGTCGTACCACTCCAGGCGGGCCATCAGCTCGCGCATCTTCTCCGGCGTGGGGCCGTCACCGCCGTAGTACACGTCACGGGCGTTGCGTCCGCGCCGGGCGCCCTCGGGGAGCGGAGCGAGAGGGCCGTAGAAGACCGGCATGCTGCCGGTGATGACCAGGGACCGCACCCGCTCCGGGTACTTGGCGGCCAGGTTCAGGGCGATCGTGCCGCCCCACGAGTTGCAGACGAAGTCGGCGCGCTCCACGCCCAGGGTGTCGAGCAGCGCCACGGTCTTGGCCGCGTGGTAGTCCCACATCGGGCCCTTGATGACGGGCTTGGCCGACTTGCCGTACTGCAGGATGTCGACGAGGAGACAGCGGCGGTCCGCGGCGAACAGCGGCGCCACCTGCCCGAAGTCCGACCAGCCGGTGCACCCCGGGCCGCCTCCGTGCAGGAAGACGGTGGGGCTTCCCTCGCCCATCTCGGCATAGTGGTACGTGACGCCGTCCGCATCCGCGTACGCACCCGGCGGAGGTGGCTGAATGTCCATGAGGTCCATGCCCCGCATGGTGTCCGGTGGCACGGTCCCGCCCAAGTGGCACGGTCCGCTGAGCGGGCCGGTTCCGTGGTGACCCCGAACGGGCCACGGCTAGCGTTCGATCACCCGAAAGCGGAGGTGGCGCGTGGCGAGCGAGTTGGATGTGGCCGAGGAGCGGGCACGGGCGACGATCGGGCGATGGGAGCTGCGTCGCCTGGGGGTCGTACGGGCCGAGAACGCCGCGGAGTTCGCGCGGGCGGCCGGTGAGAGGGCCCCGTACCTGGTCGATCCCGGCCACGCCCGGTTCACCGTGCACCCCATGTATGTCGTCAGTCTGTTGCGCGGGGCCCCGGGAGCGGGCCCGGACGAGGTCCGGCCGGACGGGATGTACCGCGACGAGGTCCCGGGCACCGACGGCCTCGACGTCCGGCTCATGGCCGCAGGACAGGAGGTGCGGTGGCCGGGAGAGGTGAGGCACGGGGACGAGATCGAAGTGCGGCGTGCGCTCACCACGGTCGAGCGCAAGGGGTCCGGGGACGGATTCCTGCTACTCACGGTCGAGAAGGCGTACCGCGCGACGCGAGGCACGCTCGTCGAGGTCACGGAGAGGTTCATCGTCAGGTGAGCAGGTCACTGGATTCCATCGCCGCCGGACAGCCGGTACCGACCGTCGAACTGACGCCCGACGAGGTCACGCTGCTCCGCTTCGGCGCCGTTACGCGCAACACCCATCGCATCCACTACGACACCGCCTTCGCCCGGTCCGAGGGGCTGGCGGGGCCGGTCGTCATGGCGCAGTTGCACGGGTGCCTCTTCCACCGGGCCGCGACGGGGTTCGCGGGTGAGGGCGGACGGGTGCGAGAGGTCGCGTGGCAGAACCGGGCGCCGGCCCATCCCGGCGACCGGCTGGTGGTGACCGGCACGGTGCGGGACGTCGACCTCGCCGCTCGTGAGGTCACGCTTGATCTGGTCGAGCATCGTCTGAGTGCCGCCGCGGTGGAGTGGACGGACGACCGCGGGACCCTTGTGGCTGATCGTGCCCGCGCGGCGGAACCGCATGATGTCACGCCCCGCGCCCCTGACGAGGCCGATGGCCCCGGCGCTGTCTGCTGCCGGGGCCATGCCGTGGTCGTCCTGGATTGAGCTTCCACAAGGTCAGGTCAGATCCAGGGCCACCTTCCCGATCGCCTCCCCGGTGCGCAACCGGTCCGCGGCCTCGGCCAGTTGGTCGAGGCCGTAGCGTTCGATCGGCAGCGTCAGCTCGCCCGAGGCGAGCTCGGTCAGCATGCGTTCGGTGTCCGCGGCGACCTCCCGGCCCCTCGACATGAGGTTGACGGGCAGCAGGGACACGTCCGCGAGCAGGAAGTCCGCGAGGTCCACGGTGAATTCGCGCCCCGCCGTGTAGCCGACCAGCGCCACGCGCCCACGCGGCCGGACAAGCCCGAGGGCGTCCCGCAGTACCGGTCCGCCGACCGTGTCGACGATCGCGTCGACCGGGCCGCCGACCGCCTCCGGTGACAACTCGGCCGCCAGAACGGGCTTCGCGGGCGCCGGGACATGGCCCAGCTTGGCCGGACGGCCGACCACCCCGATCACCTCGGCCCCCGCCCGCGCCGCGACCTGCACGGTCAGCGCGCCGACCGCGCCCGCCGCGCCGGTCACCAGGACGCGCTCGCCCGGCTGGATCGCGGCGACGGTGTGCACGGCGGCCCAGGCGGTGCCGGCCGGGGAGAAGAAACTGCACGCCAACGCCGGGTCCGTACCCTCGGGTACCGCAAGCGCGGCGGCGTCGGGCACCAGCGCGTGGTCCGCCCAGCCGCCGTCCCGGCGCAGCCCGACCCCCTTGCCGCTGATCCTGACGAGGCTGCCCTCCGCGTGCGTGTCCGAGGCCAGCACGACGCCGCACGCGTTGGTGCCGGGCACCACCGGCAGATCGGGCAGGATGCCGAACTTGCCGTCCACGACGTTGAGATCGAGGTGGCCCACCTGCGCCGCCTGTATCCGTACGAGGGTCTGGCCGGGCTCTCGTACGGGCACCGCTCGCTCCACGAGGCGGGGCAGTGTGCCGAACTCCTCAAGGACGAGGGCACGTGACGTCTCGCCCTGGAAAGCCTCATTCGCAGCCATGCTCACAGCCTTGCTCACACCTTCACTCCGTATCGACGCAGCACCCGGGAGGCGACGACCCGCAGCACACGGTCGAAGACGTACCCGAGGATGCCAAGGGTGATGATCCCGACGAAGACCCAGTCGATGCGGCCGTAGTTGCGGGAGGTCCAGATCAGTGAGCCGAGACCGACCTGCGCGGCGACGATCTCGGCGGAGACGATGGTCAGGAAGCTGTTGCCCATCGCGAGGCGAGCCCCGGTGATGATGTGCGGCACCGTCGACGGCAGCACGATCCCCTGAAGGATCTGCCGGCGGCTCGCCCCCAGGCTTGCCGCGGCGCGCAGCTTCGACTCGCTCACCGCCATCACACCTGCGCTCGTGTTGAGCGTGACGATGAAGACCGCCGTGTAGAAGATCAGCACGACCTTCGACGACTCGCCGATGCCCAGCCACACCACCGCCAGCGTCACGAAGGCGACCGGCGGGATGAAGCGGAAGAACTCGATGTACGGGTCGAGGAGTTGGCGCACGAGCGGGATCTGCCCGATCAGCAGTCCGAGCGGTACGCCCACGAGCAGACCAAGGCCCCAGCCGATGAGGATGCGGCGGCTGGAGGCGATGATCGAGTTGGTCAGCGTTCCGTCGCTCGCGAGTTCGCGCGCCGCGTCCAGGGTCGTGCTCGGGGAGGCGACCAGGGAGGCGCCGTACTTCATGGACAGCAGCTGCCAGATCCCGATGCCGATGACGACGGACAGCACGGACAGGGCGACCGAGCGCAGTCCGCGTGCGGCGTTGCGCAGCGTGCCTCGCTCGGCACGAGGGCTCGCGGACACCTCCGCCGTGACGACTGTCATCGCTCCTCCTGAGCGGCCGGCTGCGGGTCCAGACCCTGGTCCCGCAGGGACTTGCGTACTTCTTCGCCGATGTCGTCGCGCAGCGTGCGGCGCAGTTCGAGGGCGGCGGGGTCGGCCTCGTCACGCGGCCGCGGCAGGTCGATCGGGTACACCGACTTGATGGTGGCAGCCGGGCCGGCCGTCATGACGGCGACGCGGTCGCCCAGCAGGATCGCCTCGTCGATGTCGTGGGTGACGAAGACAACCGTGCAGCCCGAGGTCTGCCAGATACGTGCCATCTCCTCTTGCATCACCTGCCGGGTCTGCGCGTCGAGCGCGCCGAACGGCTCGTCCATCAGCACCACCCGCGGCTCGTTGGCCAGCACGCGGGCGATCTGCACCCGCTGGCGCATGCCCCCCGACAACTGGCTCGGGAACCGGTCGGCGCAGTGCCGCAGCCCGACCAGGCCGAGATACTCGTCGGCCAGCTTCGCCTGCTCGGCCCGGGAGGCGCCCCGCATCCGCGGCCCGAACGCGACGTTCTGGCGGACGGTCATCCAGTCGAACAGCGCCTCGCTGCTCTGGAAGACCATGCCGAGGTCCGGGTCGGGGCCGCCGACCTGGGCGCCGTCGACGGTCAGGCTGCCCTGGTGCGGCCGTACGAACCCGGCCAGCGCGGACAGCAGGGTGGACTTGCCGCAGCCGGACGGGCCGAGCAGACAGAGGAACTCACCGGCGGCGATGTCCAGCGAGATGTTCCGTACGGCGTGGAAGGAACCGAAGCGGATGTCCACCCCGTCGACGGAGACGGCCGCTCCGTGGCCGTCCCGCGCGGGTGCCGAGCCGGGCGGCGGCCGGTCGGTTTCCAGGGCCTTCGTCATCATGATCCCTTCGTCTGCCGGGTGAACCAGCCGCGCAGCGCGGCCCGCGCCACGTCGGGACTGGACTTGACCTTGCCGGTGTCGAGGTAGAACGCGGCGGTCGCCTTGTAGTTCGTGAGGTCCTTCGCCGTGATGTCGCGGGTACCGAAGTCGATTTCCTTGATCGCGTTCAGGGTCTGGGTGGTGGGAATCTTCGCGGCCTTCTGGGTGGCCTGCGCCGCCGCCTCGGGGTCGGCCTCGGTCTCCCGCGCCGCGTCCCGCAGGGCCTGAGCGACCTTGGTCGCGGTGCTCTCGTTGCCGCTCAGCCACTTGTTGTCGGCGATGAGCCAGTGGGAGTAGGCAAGACCGTAGTCGCCGGTGGTCTCCAGGACCTTTCCGCCGAGTTCCGTTCCCTTGGCGGGCCAGGGCTCCCACAGGACGTAGGCGTCGATGTCGCCCTTCTGCAGCAGCGCCGGGATCTCCGGCGGGTCGGCGGTGATGAAGTCGACCGACTTCTTGTCGATCTTCTTCGACTCCAGGAACCGGGTCGCCGCGAGCTCCGAGAGACCTGGAACGACGGCCATCTTCCTGATCTTCGAGGGGTCGCCGACCTTGGGACCGAGGACGACCTTGAGATAGCGGCCGGACTCCTCGTAGACGAGCAGGGAGCGCAGGTTCGGGTTCTGCTGGAGCAGGCCGATGGTGGTGGCGTCGGAGTTGCCGGCCAGTTGGACCTGACCGCCGGCGAGGGCCTCGACCCCCTCGCCGCCCTTCCCGAACTGGACGAGCTGGACGTTCAGACCGTGCTTGGCCCAGAGCCCTTCGGCGTCGGCGAGGAAGAAGGGGGCGAACGAGGGGTCGATGCCGACGGCGATCCGGACCGTGAGGCCTGCCGCCCCGCCCTTGGCGGAACTGCCCGAGTCGGTGGTGGCCGCGCTGCACGCGGTCAGGACGGTGAAAGCGACGAGTGAGGCGAGGACACCCGCCAAGGGGTGTCTCCTGCTGACCCGTGTCTCCATAAGGTGCCTGCCTCGCTGGGTTGACGGGAGACCGCCGGTTGCGGCTGGTCGTCGGGGTGCGGGCCCGTGGGTTGGCGCGAACCGTAGAACGCGGCGTCGAGCACTGGCTCGGTTCGCGGTCCGCTCAACGGGACACGCACGGGACCGGCACCGCGGCGGCCCGCCGACGGGCCCCCGGACAGCGGCCGACCACCGGGAGCGCCGTGCCGGTGAGGCACGTCGAGGACGGCTGGGACGTGTTGTGAAAGTCCCGTCGCGACACGCCCCGGGCGAGCGACAGGAGCGCGGCCGGCCACTCGCGCGGTTCGCCCCACCGCGCGACCGGCACCTCACGTCGTACGAACGTCAGGCGACCGGATCGTCGGGTGCGCCCTCGTTCCGCTCGGGGGAGCATCGGCCCAGGCGGCCCAGGCGGCCCAGGCGGCCCAGGCGGCCCAGGCGGCCCAGGCGGCCCAGGCGGCCCAGGCGGGGACGGCGGGCGGTTCGCGGTCACCCCGCTGTCGGCCGGGGCCGGCGCCGAGGTCATCCACGTCATCCATGCCGGGACCTTCGCAGGCCTCGGCGTGCCCGGATCCGGCTCGGTCTGCTCAGTGGAACGGGTCCGTAGGCGGATCGCGCACACACCCCGATGCTCAAGCCATGTTTCCGACGGCAGCAGGAGGTCACGCACGATGACGACGGGTGAGGGCTCGCTCGACTCCAAGGGCACGGGCCGAGGAAACCGCAGACCGGCAGGACAGCCTGGCCGGCAGGACTGGTCGTCGTGGCCCCACTACGACGGGGCGGCGGCCGGGTTCCGTGGCTACTGGTATCCGGTCACCTGGTCCAGCCACATCACGGGAAAACCGCTTCCGTTCACGCTCTGCGGCGAGAAGATCACACTGATCCGGGACGGCGGAAAGGTCTACGCGCTGCACAACCGCTGTCCGCACCGCGGTGTGCCGCTGTCCGAGGGCAACCAGCAGTTCCCGGGCACGGTCAGCTGCCCGTACCACGGCTGGACGTTCGACCTGCCCACCGGAAAGCTGGCGGCCGTGATCACCGACGGCCCCGGCTGCCGGCTGACCGGCAAGGTCGCGGTGACGACGTATCCGGTCGAGGAACGTCTCGGCATGGTGTGGGTGTACATGCCCCTCGCCGACGAGGAACCGCCCCAGATCGACGAGCAGCTGCCCGAGGAGCTCGTCTCCAACGGCTTCGTCATGGGCGGCCGGATCGAACCCCGCAGCGGCAACTGGCGGTTCGCCTGTGAGAACGGCTTCGACGAGGGACACGCCAAGTACCTGCACCGCACCGCGCTGTGGCGGCTGTTCAAGGCGATGCCCACCTGGAACATCACCAGGATCGTCCCGCAGGGCCGGTGGATCTTCCGGGTGCAGGACGAGGTCCACTGGGAGGCCGACTTCCCCGGCGTGGGCCACTGGTCCAACAAGCGCTGGTGGAAGCAGCAGCCGCCGAAGGAGACCTTCAACCTCGGCAACACCGGCAAGGCGGACAAGGTCGACCCGGTGATCGAGGCCCAGGAGTTCCCGGGCTTCGCGTCCCTGTCGATGCCGGGCGTGCTGCGCATCGCCTACCCGAACTTCATCCACTACGAGTTCTACGTCCCCGTGGACGACGACCACCACAACTACGTCGGCGTGATGGTCAACTTCACCGAGGGCTGGCAGACACTCGGCTTCTACGCCAAGTACCTGGGCGCCATCCGCTGGCTGTTCCACGGCCAGTTCTCCGGCCAGGACGCCTGGATGGTCGACGTCACCGACGCGCCCCCGGAGAAGCTCTACCGCCCCGACATCTCGCTGACCGCCTGGCGCAACCTCAGCGAGGAGGAGTACGCGAAGAAGCTGGCAGCGGCCGGCGCGGAAGCACCTGACGCCCCGCAGACTCCGAACTCCCCTGACAAGAAGGGAGCCTGACCATGGGCCGTACCCTGCTCGCGCTGCTGGCCGGAGCCGCCCTCGCCATCGGGCTGCCCCTGGCCAAGAAGCGCTTCGAGCGCACCACGATGACCCAGGTCCACAGGATCAACCAGTGACCGGCGGGCAACCGACGGGCCTGGCCGGGCTGGACGATCAGCGCAGCGCCTGGGTCGCCGAGGCCTGGCGGCACATAACGGGCGACCGCCTGCGCGAGCTGATCGTCGGCCTGGTCGACATCCCCAGTCCGACCGGCGACGAGGCTCCCCTCGCCGAGCACATCGCGGACACGCTGAAGGCCGCGGGATGCCGCGCCGCCGTCCAGCCGATCGACGACCGGCAGGCCAACGCCTGGGCCCGGATCGAAGGTGACGGCACCGGCCCCGACCTCATGCTCTACGCGCCCGTCGACACCCTGACCGTGGGCGAGGAGAGCGAGGACCTCCCCTGGATCGGCCCGGAGCTGCGGGACGACATGCGGCCGGAGGCGACCGTCTACGAGGACCTGGTCGTCGGACTCGGGGCCTCCAACCCGAAGGGCCACGCGGCCTGCGTGATGATGGCCGCCGAGGCGATCGCCCTGGCCGGCATCCCGCTCACCGGCGACCTGGTGGCCGCCTTCGGCGCGGGTGGCATGCCCACCAACGCCCGCCCGGGCTCCGCGCGGCGCAACACCGGCCAGGGAGTGGGCTGTTCGTTCCTGCTGGAGCAGGGGATCTGGACCGACCACGCGGTGATCGCCAAGCCCGGCTGGACGGTCTCCTGGGACGAGGTCGGCCTCGTCTGGTTCGAGGTCACGGTCCGAGGGACGCACACGTATGTCGGCTCGCGGCACCGGCTCCCGTACGACAACGCCATCACCCGGGCCGGCGAGGTCGTCCGGCACCTGGAGGAGTGGTTCGTCGAGTACGCCGACCGGCACACCGACGGCACCGTCGCTCCGCAGGCCATCGTCTCCTCCGTACGGGCCGGCTGGCCCCGGATGGCGGCGGTGACACCGGCCGCCTGCACCCTCATGGTCGACCTGCGGATCAGCCCCGACACCACGCCGATGCAGGCCAAACGGGAGTTCGCGGCCGCCCTCGACAGCATCCGCGACAAAATGCCCGGTCTCGACGTCACCGCCGAGACGGTCCTTGCCATCCCGGGGACCCGAACCGACCCGAGCAACTGGATCTTCCGGACGACGAAGGCGGGTTGGGAGGCGTTCGAAGGCCGCGAGCACGAGGTCGTCCGCGGGAACAGCGGCGCGACCGACGCCAACATCCTGCGCGGCCGCGGCATCCCGACCGTCCGCGTCGGCATGCCGAAGGTCGACCCGGCCGAAGCCCCCTTCGACATCGACTTCGCGCGGGGCATGAACACCGTCTCCGTACGGGCCATGGAGAAGCTGACGCGTCATCTGGTCCGTACGGCCGTCGACACCGTCACCCGTACCCGCGCCGAGGTGGAAGGAGCGGACGCATGAGCGTCGAGATCGTCCTGGGTGTGGGCGCCTCGCACAGCACCCTCATGAACACCCACTGGGAGGAGACCCTCCACAAGGACCGCGCCGAGCGGTTCCGCGACGCGCTGAGGGAGGCACGCGACGAACTCGCCGCGGCCCGTCCCGACACGGTGATCCTCGTCGGCTCCAACCACTTCCGGGGCTTCTGGCTGGATCTGATCCCCTCCTTCACGCTCGGCGTCGGTGAATGTGTCGCCAGCGGGGAGTCCGGCACCCCCAAGGGTCCGCAGCCGGTGGACGTGCCGCTGGCCCAGCACATCGCGGGCTCTCTCGTGGAGGGCGGCCGGTTCGACCCGGCGTTCTCGGCCCGGCTGCAGATCGACCACGGCCAGTCGCATGCCATCCAGTACCTGCTCGACGGCTTGGACGTGGACATCGTCCCGCTGGTCATCAACGTCTTCGCCCCGCCACTGCCCACACTCGCGCGCTGCGAGGAACTGGGCCGCGCGATCAGGGAAGCGGTCCTGGCCTTCCCCGAGGACCGCCGCGTCGCCGTGATCGGCTCGGGCGGGCTCTCGCACCGGCTGCCCTGGCCGGACTGGCGCGACCCGCGTGGCGACGACGAGGAGTTCATGGTCGGCGCCTGGCTGAACGGCCGGGAGAACTGGCAGGACTACGACGTCAGGCGCCGCGAGATCATCCGGGCCGCCGAGGCAGCCCTCAACCCCGAGTTCGACGACGAGTTCCTCTCCCTGGTGGAGCGCGGCCGAACAGGCCGGATCACCGAGTACTCCACCGAGGAACTGGAGAAGGTGGCCGGCAACGGCGCCCAGGAAGTACGCACCTGGCTGCTCATGGCGGCCCTCCTCGACCACGTCCCCGGACGGCGGCTGGCCTACGAGCCGATGCCCGAGTGGCTCACCGGCATGGGCGTCGCCGTCCTCGACCCCGCACCCACCGCAGACAGCACAGCGAGCGCGGACAGCGCTGAAAGGCAGCCATGAGCATCTGGACCGAACTGACAGGCATCGACTACCGGCACGCGTACGTGGAGACGACCGGCGGCTTCAAGACCCGGGCGCTGCAAGCCGGTCCCGAGGACGGCGAGCACGTGGTGTTCCTGCACGGCACGACCGGCCATCTGGAGGCGTTCGTCAAGAACATCCCGGCGCACGCCGAGCGCTACCGCTGCCACGCCATCGACATGCTCGGCCACGGCTACACCGGCAAGCCGGACCGCCCCGGTGAGATCCCCGCGTACGTCGAGCACCTGATGTCCTACCTGGACGCGGTCGGCGCGGAGCGCGCGCACGTGGTCGGCGAGTCGCTGGGCGGCTGGGTCGGCTCCTGGGCGGCGAGCGAGTACCCGGACCGGGTCGCCTCGCTGCAGCTGCTCTGCATGGGCGGGACGAAGGTCAACCCGACGGTGATGGAGCGGCTGAAGACCTCGACCCGGGCCGCCGCCCTAGAGGACGACATTTCCTACACGAGGGAGCGGCTGCGCCTCCTGTGGGCCGCGTGGGACGAGGACCTCGGCGAGGAGCTGACCCAGGTCCGCTACGACATCTACCACCACCCCGACTTCCAGCGGAACCTGCACAACCTGCTCGCCCTCCAGGAACTCGACGCACGCGAGCGCAATCTGCTCCGGCCGGACCGGATGGCTCGAATCAAGGCACCGACGCTGGTGGTGTGGGGGAACAAGAACCCGCTCGGGGACGTCCCGGAGGCCGAGGCGATCGCGGCCGCCATCCCCGGGGCCCGCCTGGAGGTCTTCCCCGAGTGCGGGCACTGGCCGCAGCACGAGAAGGCCGACCTCTACAACCCGCTCAGCCTGGCCTTTCTCGCCGAGGCGCGGTAGCGGACTCCCGCTCCGTCTCGTCGGCCGGCGCTCGTCAGCGGTGACCGTGATCACAGCGGTCACTGCGGGCACCGCGAATTCACACCCTGGCGCATAGCCATGATCAGGGCAGGCGTGGTTCCGTTGAGGGGCCAGATTCAGCCACGCACCGCGTTCCCCGGAAGGCCACGGACTGATCGGGAGGTCCTCCCCATGACCGTCACCTCGCTCGACGGCACCGCCGTCCAACCCGTCGGCTCCGCGATCCCCCGCGCGGATCCCTCTCTCGACCAGAATCCCGACCCGATGAACTCCGTCCTGGGCAAGGTCAGACCGATCCTGGAGGCCTTCACCGCCGAGGACAACACCCTCTCCCTCGCCGAGCTGGTGCGCCGGACCGGAGTGGCCAAGGCCACCGTGCACCGGCTCGCCCAGGAACTGGTCGTCTGGGGACTGCTGGAGCGGGCGGGCTGCGACTACCGGCTCGGTCTGCGCCTGTTCGAGATAGGCCAGCGGGTGCACCGGCAGCGCATCCTTCGGGAGGTGGCCCAGCCGTACATGGAGGACCTGCTGCTGGCCACCCAGGAGACCATCCACTTCGCCATCCACGACAGCCTCGACGTGGTCTACCTGGAGAAGATCCTCCCGCATCGCGGGCTGAACGAGGAGTCCCGGGTGGCGGGCCGGCTGCCGCTGTACTGCACGGCCACCGGCAAGGCGATCCTGGCCTACTCCCCGGGCACGCTCTTCGCCGAGGTGGTCAGGAACGGACTCAAACCGTTCACCCGGCACACGGTCACCTCACCGGGCCGGCTGCGCACCCAGCTGGAGCGGATCCGGGCCGAGGGCATCGCGATCGAGGCCGAGGAGATCCGCCTGGGCTACACGAGCATGGCCGTGCCGGTCTTCGGCAGCCAGTCCTCGCTCGTCGGCGCGCTCTCGATCACCGCGCCCACCTACCGCATGGACCCGTCCGGGCACGCCAGCGCACTGCGCGCCGCGGCCCTGGGGATCAGCCGGTCGCTGCGGTGAGCGCGGTCCTGGACGAGGTGCTCTCCCGGGCGCACCAGCTGATCGGGCAGTGGGAGAGCGAGGACTGCGGTGTCCTGTCCGTGAAGGACTTCTGCCGCTACGCCGCAGCCCTCAACGACACCGACTACGTCCGCACGGCACGCGCCCGGGAGGCGGCCGGGGAGCCTGTCGTCGCCCCCGCCCTGTTCCTCGCCGGAACGCTGAGCTGGGAGGACGGCCCGGCCGAGGACGAACTGCGCCCCGACGGGCTCGCCTCCCGCGAGTCGCCCT
Source organism: Streptomyces violaceoruber (assembly GCA_000720805.1). GTDB lineage: Bacteria > Actinomycetota > Actinomycetes > Streptomycetales > Streptomycetaceae > Streptomyces > Streptomyces cellulosae_A. The sequence continues at coordinate 16,631 of JODI01000093.1, read as the reverse complement.
GCACGCAGGGCCTGCCAGTACGGCAGGTGCACGGCGGCCAGTCGGTCCGGCTGGTCCGCGCCCCGGTCGCGGGCACCCGCGTCACCGCCATCCGGTCGGTCACCTCGGCCGACCGACGACACGGCAGATCGGGCGAGTTCGTGCTGCTCGGCGCCACGACCCGCTTCACCGCTCAGGACGGAGAGGAACTCATGGCCGTGGACGAGACGATCGTCGTCCTGGACGGTGTGCCGGCCGAGAAGAGCACGGACGACAAGCGCACGGATGACAAGCGTGCGGACGAGAAACGTGCGGACGAGCAGGGCACCGACGAGCAGCGCGGGGCCGCCGCATGACGGAGAGCGTCGTCGCCGGGCAGGTCTGCCCACCGCGCGCGTACGCCCACAGTCGGGTGCAGCTGTTCCGGTTCAGCGCCGTCTCGTGGAACGCCCACCGCATTCACTACGATGCCGCCTTCGCCGCCTCGGAGGGACACCCGGACGTCGTCGTGCAGTCCACCCTGCACGGCGAGACGCTCAGCCGGTACGCGCTGGAGTGGGCAGGTCCCGGAGCGAGCCTCACCTCGGTGAGCTGGCGCAACCGGGCGATCGCCGTGGCCGGTGAACGGCTCACCTGGACCGCGACGGTGAGTGCGACCGAGCCCTGCGACGGGGGAGTGCGGGTGACGCTCGACGTCCGGGTGCTCAAGGACGACGGCGCCCCCTGCGTCACAGGGCACGTCGGACTCACTTCGCGTGCTGCTCGTACCAGCCCTTCGGCAGTACAGTCCCCAGGTCCGGCGACTTCTTGATCAGTTTCTGGTCGAGCAGGAAGTCGACGATCTTCTTCGACTCGGTGACGTCGGCATCGGTGATGCCACGGGCGGAGAAGGTGATCTCGGGCAGTACCTTCTCCGTGTCCGCCGCGGGAAGCTTGACCTGCTGGTTGGACGCCTTCGCCGCGGCGGCGGGGTCATCGGTGACGAGCTTGTCCGCGGCGGCCACCACCTTGAAGACCTTGCCGGCGACCTCTTCGTTGTCCGCCAGCCACTTCTGGTCCGCCAGCAGCCACTGCACGTACTTCACCCCGAAGTCGCCGATGCGCCCGGCGATGTGACCGCCCCCGGCGGCGCCCCGGGCGGCCCACGGCTCGAACAGGATGTACCCGTCGATCGAGCCCTGCTCCAGCATCCCGGGGATCTCCGGCGGTGAACTCTGCAGGATCTTCACGGACTTCGGATCGATGTCGTTGTGGCGCAGATACTGGTGGGTCGCGTACAGGCCGAGCCCGCCGATCGACGCCATCGTCCTGATCTGCTTCGGCGAGTCGATGCCGTCGCGCAGGACGACCTTGAGGTAGCGGTCGGAGGACTGGAAGACACCCAGGGAGCGCAGACCGGAATTGGCGGCCATCAGCGGCAGGGCGGTGGAGTCGGCGTTGGCCGAGATCTGCGCGGTGCCCGCGGACACCGCCTCGGCCGCCGCGGGACCGCCCTCGGTCTTCACCAGCTCGACGTTCACACCCGCCTTCTCGAACATGCCGCGTTCCACGGCCAGATAGAACGGGGCGTACGAGGCGTCGACGCCGAGGGCGACCCGCACGGTCGGCTGCCCGGCCGACTTCACGCCTGCCGAGTCCGTCGTACCGGCCGTACAGGCCGTGGCGAGGACCAGGGCCGCACAGGCGGCGGTCAGGGCGCTTCTCTTTCCGTACATGTGCATTCGTCCTCCCGAGCGCTGGATGGTGGTGACCGAGGTTCCCAGCACCGTCCGCACCGGATAAGCGGATCGTCCTGCTCACCGGACCCCCGGGGCCGCACGAGCGGCGCGTCCTGCTCAGCGGACCGAAACCATTTGGCGGGACCACCGCCGTCCCTACGCTCCCGGTCCATGAGCCTCCTCTCCGACGTGCCCGTGAGCACGGATGAGTCCCGCCGGATCGAGACCGACATCCTGATCATCGGCGCCGGACCGGCCGGCCTCTACGGTGCCTACTACGCCGGCTTCCGCGGACTGCGGGTGACGGTCATGGACGTCCTGCCCCAGTGCGGCGGCCAGATCAACGCCATGTATCCCGAGAAGCCCATCTTCGACATCGCCGGTTTCCCGACGGTCCGCGGCCGTGACCTGGTCGACCAACTGGTGGCGCAGGCCGAGCCGTACGGGCCCGTCTACCTCCTCGGCCACCGTGCCGTCGAGCTCTCCCACGACGCGGACGGACGCCCCGTCGTACGCGATGACCAGGGGACCACGGTCCACGCCGGCGCTGTCGTCATCACCGGGGGAGTGGGGACGTTCACGCCCCGGCCCCTCCCGGCGGGCGAGGACTTCCTGGGGCGGGGCCAGGTCTACTTCGTGCCCCGGCCCGCCGACCACACCGACCGGGACGTGGTGGTCGTCGGCGGCGGCGACAGCGCCTTCGACTGGGCCGTGACCCTCGCCCCGCTCGCCCGCTCGGTCAGGCTCGTCCACCGCACCGACCGCTTCCGCGCCCACCGCGCGACCATCGACAAGGCCCGCGCCCTCGGCATCGACATCCTCGTCGACTCCGAGGTGAGCGCGCTGCACGGGTCCACGCACCTGGAACAGGTGGAGATCCGGCACCGCGTGGAACGGACCGCCCAGGTGATTCCGGCGCAGACCCTCGTCACCGCCCTCGGCTTCAAGGCCGACCTCGGCCCGCTCCAGAACTGGGGCCTGACCCTGCAGGCCCGGCGCATCGCCGTGGACACACGGATGGCCACCAACGTCCCCCGCGTCTTCGCGGCCGGAGACATCACCGACTACCCGGGAAAGGTGCGGCTCATCGCCGTCGGCTTCGGCGAGGTCGCCACCGCGGTGAACAACGCCGCCACGGTCATCGACCCGGAGGCCCAGCTGTTCCCCGGGCACTCCACGGACAACGATCAACAAGGTAGGGAGAACTGAGATGGCCTACGTCATCGGGTCGGCCTGCGTCGACATCATGGACCGCAGTTGCGTCGAGGAGTGTCCCGTCGACTGCATCTACGAAGGCGACCGCAAGCTCTACATCAACCCGACCGAATGCATCGACTGCGGCGCCTGCGAGATCGCCTGCCCCACCGAGGCGATCGCCGTCGACCGGCGCTCCGACCCAGAACACCGCGACGACAACCGGCAGTTCTTCGAACTCGTCCTGCCCGGACGGGCGGAACCCCTGGGCACACCGGGCGGCGCGAGCGGCGTCGGAGTCGTCGGCGTCGACACGCCTCTGGTCACCGGGGTGAGCGCATGACCAGCCCCGACGTACTCAAGGCCGCCGACACGCTCGTCGAAGCCGTGCGTATGGGAATCGCCTGCCCACCCGTTCGCGCGCTGCTGCCCGAGGGCGACATCAAAGCCGCCTACGCGGTGCAGCGCGTGAACACCAAGCGCGGCGTGGCAACGGGACGACGGATCGCGGGCCGCAAGATCGGCCTGACCTCACCCGCCGTCCAGGCCCAACTCGGCGTCGACCAGCCGGACTTCGGCACGCTCTTCGCCGACATGGCGGTGCCCGAGGGCGGCGTCGTCGCGGCCGGGCGGCTCATCCAGCCCAAGGTCGAGGCCGAGGTCGCCCTTGTCCTCGGCACCGACCTGCCCCACCGCGACTGCACGGTGGCCGATGTCATCCGCGCGACCGAGTTCGCGCTGCCCGCACTGGAGATCGTCGACAGCCGCAACGCCGACTGGGACATCACCATCGTCGACACCGTCGCCGACAACGCCTCCAGCGGACTGTTCGTCCTGGGCGGCACCCCCGTTCCGCTGACCGGCCTCGACCTGCGCGGCGTCCGGATGACCATGACCCGGGGCGGCGAGACCGTCTCCGAGGGGACCGGCGCCGACTGCCTGGGCGGCCCGCTCAACGCGGCGGCCTGGCTCGCCTCGACCCTGGCCGCCATGGGCGATCCGCTGCGCGCCGGGGACGTCGTCCTGACCGGGGCGCTGGGCCCGATGGCGGTCGCGGTGCCGGGAGACCGTTTCGAGGCACGTATCAGTCAACTGGGCCGCGTGGCGGTCGAGTTCGCGACGAAGGGAGACGCGTCGTGAGTACCCGTACCAAGGTCGCCGTCATCGGCTCCGGCAACATCGGCACCGACCTCATGATCAAGGTGCTGCGGCTGTCGGAGAGCCTGGAGATGGCCGCGCTGGCCGGCATCGACCCGGCCTCCGACGGCCTGGCACGCGCCCGCCGTCTCAAGGTCGCCACCACCCACGACGGCGTGGCCGGACTGGTCGCGCTGGACGAGTTCGCCGATGTACGCGTCGTCTTCGACGCCACCTCGGCCGGCGCCCACCGCCACCACGACGAGGTGCTGCGCGCCCTCGGACGGACGGTGGTCGACCTCACCCCGGCCGCGCTCGGCCCGTACGTGGTCCCGCCGGTCAACCTCGACGCCCATCTCGACAGCCCGAACCTCAACATGGTCACCTGCGGCGGCCAGGCCACCATCCCGATCGTCTCCGCCGTCTCGGCCGTGACGCCCGTCCACTACGGGGAGATCGTCGCCTCGATCTCCTCCCGCTCGGCGGGTCCGGGCACCCGCGCCAACATCGACGAGTTCACCGAGACCACCGCCTCCGCCATCGAGAAGGTCGGCGGCGCGGCGCGCGGCAAGGCCATCATCGTCCTCAACCCCGCCGAACCCCCGCTGATCATGCGGGACACCGTGCACTGCCTGGTCTCCGAGTGCGACGACGCGGCCGTCACCGCGTCCATCGAGGAGATGGTCGGGCGCGTACAGGCGTACGTCCCCGGATACCGCCTCAAACAGAAGGTGCAGTTCGACCGGATCACCTCCGACGATCCGCTGCGCATGCTGGTGCCCGTCGGCACGGCGCCGGTGAAGGTCTCGGTGTTCCTGGAGGTCGAGGGCGCCGCCCACTACCTCCCGGCCTACGCCGCAAACCTCGACATCATGACCTCGGCCGCGCTGCGCACCGCGGAACGCCTGGCCGCCCACCAGATCAAGGAGGCGGCCAAGTGACCACCTTGTACGTCCAGGACGTGACCCTGCGCGACGGTATGCACGCCGTCCGGCACCGCTACACCGTCGACCAGGCCCGCACCGTCGCCGCCGCCCTCGACACCGCGGGCGTGCGCGCCATCGAGATCGCGCACGGCGACGGTCTTTCCGGTTCCAGCATCAACTACGGGGTCGGCGCGCACACCGACTGGGAGTGGATCGAGGCGGTCACCGGCGCCGTACGCCACGCGATCCCCACCACGCTCCTGCTGCCCGGGATCGGCACCCTCCACGACCTCAGGCAGGCCCACGCCCTTGGCATCCGCTCGGTGCGCGTCGCCACCCACTGCACCGAGGCCGACATCTCCGCCCAGCACATCGCCGCCGCGCGGGAACTGGGCATGGACGTCGCCGGATTCCTGATGATGTCCCACATGGCGGAACCGGCCGAACTGGCCCGCCAGGCCAAGCTGATGGAGTCCTACGGCGCCCACTGTGTGTACGTCACCGACTCCGGCGGCCGGCTGACCATGGACGGCGTCCGCGACCGTTTCCTCGCCTACCGTGACGTCCTGGACCCGGCCACGGAACTCGGCATCCACGCCCACCACAACCTCGCCCTGGGCGTCGCCAACAGTGTGGTCGCCGTCGAGAACGGCTGCACCCGCGTCGACGCCTCGCTGGCCGGTCAGGGCGCCGGCGCCGGCAACTGCCCGCTGGAGGCGTTCGTCGCCGTCGCGGACCTCCTGGGCTGGGACCACGGCTGCGACCTGTTCCCCCTGATGGACGCCGCCGACGACCTCGTACGGCCCCTGCAGGACCGTCCCGTGCGCGTCGACCGGGAAACCCTCAGCCTCGGCTACGCCGGGGTGTACTCCAGCTTCCTGCGCCATGCCGAGACCGCGGCGGCCCGCTACGGCCTGGACACCCGCGCCATTCTCGTCGAGGTCGGCCGCCGCGGCATGGTCGGCGGCCAGGAGGACATGATCACCGACGTCGCCCTCGATCTGGCGGCGAAGGCGCACGCGTGAGCCCCCAGCCCGCCCTGCGGGTCGGCGTCCGCGTCCCGCCCTGCGACCGGGCGGACCGCCTGGTCGAGACCGTACGACGGGCGGAGCACCTCGGCTTCGACGACGTCTGGTTCCCCGACTCCCAACTGCTGTGGCGGGACGTGTTCACCACACTGACCGCCGCCGCGCTGGGCACGGACCGGATCGGTCTCGGCACCGCGGTCACCAACCTGGCGACCCGGCACCCGGCCGTCGTCGCGTCGGCGGCCCGCAGCGTCGCCGAACTCGCCCCCGGCCGCTTCACCCTCGGCCTCGGCGTGGGCAACAGCTCGGTCGGGCCCGTCGGCCTGCGCCAGACCACCTCGGCGGCCATGCGCGAGGGACTGGGCATGCTGCGGGCGCTGCTCGACGGCCAGGAATGGGAGTTCGACGGCTTCGAAGGCACGGTCCGCTCCCGCCTGCGCGACCCCCAGCCCCAGGTACCCCTGCACCTGGCCGCGAGCGGTCCGAAGAACCTGCGCCTCGCGGGCGAGGTGGCCGACGGCGTGATCCTTCTCAGCGGCGTCTCGCCGAGAACGCTTCAGGGCGCCACCGCACGCGTACGCGAGGGCGCCGAGGCGGCCGGCCGCAACGTCGACGACCTGACCCTGACCGTCTCCGCCTTCTGCGCGGTGACCGACGACATCGAGGACGAGGCCCGTCAGATCAAACCGATCTGCGCCTCGATCGCCCAGAACGGCGGAGCGCCCTTCCTCGCCCTCGCGGGGATCGACGTGAACGTTCCCGCGGTGGTCGAGGGCGTCCACCCCGACCTCGTCCACGCGGAGGACTGGGACGCCGCGGTCGACATCTGCTCGGCGTGGATCAGCGACGAGGCGGCACTGCGGTTCGCCCGGGAGTTCTGCCTGTTCGGCACCCCGGAGCAGATCACCGAACGGCTCCACGCCCTGCGCGCCGGTGGCGTCACCGGCGTGTTCCTCCAGCACGTCGGCTCCTACGACCCGCCCACCGAACTGATCGAGGCCGTCGGCACCTCGGTGCTGCCGGCCCTGTCCCACCCCGCTCGAGCGAAGGCAGGCCAGCGATGAAGTACTCCGTACGAAAGGGCTATGTGCCCAGCCCCTTCGGCCAGTTGCACTTCGCCGAGTGCGGCACCGGCGAACCCGTCCTGCTGCTGCACCAGACCCCGCGCTCCTGGACCGAGTACCTCGACGTGCTGCCGCTCGTCGGCGCCGAGAACCGGGCCATCGCCATGGACACCCTGGGCTACGGCGCCTCCGCCAAGCCGGCCGGGCCGCACTCCATCGAGCGGTTCGCCGACGCCGCCGGCGCCCTGATCGAGGCCATGGGACTGGACCGCTTCCACCTCGTCGGGCACCACACGGGCGGGGTGATCGCGGTCGAACTCGCGGCCCGGTACCAGGACCGGGTCGCGAGTCTCCTGCTGTCCGCCGCGGCCTTCGTCGACGACGAGAAACGCCGTACACCGGGCGGGCGCAGGACCGTCGACCACGTCGATCCCAAGCCCGACGGCTCGCACCTGGTGGAGTTGTGGAACCGCCGCCGGGGCTTCTACCGGGAAGGGGAGGAGGCCGCCCTCAACCGGTTCATGGTCGACGCGCTCACCGTGCTCGACCGGGTGGAGGAGGGCCATGAGGCGGTACGGCGTTACGCCATGGAAGAGCGCCTGCCGCACGTCACCGCACGGACTCTGGCGGTCTGTGCCCCGGGAGACCACTACTCCCTCCCCTCCCTGGAGAAGTTCGCCGCCGCACTCGGCTGCGAGACCCGTGTCCTGCCCGGCGGCCATGTTCCCGTTCCGGAGCAACTGCCCGAGGAGTTCTCGAAGGTCGTCCTGGAATGGGTGGCCGCCGCGTAACGGTCCGCCGCGTGACCCGGTCACTTGAGCCCGATGTGGGCACCGGGTCCGAGCGGAAGGTCGAACCCGTAGAAGACGCCCAGGATCGCCAGCCACGCCACCAGGAACGGGCCCGCGAAGATGGCCAGCCGGGAGATCAGGGTGCCGAGCCTGGCCTCGGGCTCGTACTGACGAAGCATGGCCAGGACGAGGAACACGTACGGGTTCATCGGCGTGAGGACGCCGGTCGCCGAGTCGCCGATGCGGAACGCGGCCTGGCTCAGCGCCGGGCTCATGCCCATCAGCATGAACGCCGGGATGAAGACCGGGCCGACCAGGGACCACAGGGCGGAACCGGACAGGATGAAGAGGTTGAGGCAGGACACCAGCAGGACGAACGCCATGATCGCCCAGAAGCCTGTCACGCCCAGGGAGTTGAACACCGCGGCGGCCTTCACGGCCAGCAGCACCGCGACGTTGGACCAGGTGAACAGTGCGATGACCTGCGCGGCCACGAACATCATGACGATGTAGCCCGACATGGTCTTCACCGAGTCGGTGACCGCGGTGACCGCGTCCTCCGTGCTGGTGAGCGTCTTGACGGTGATCCCGTACGTCAGTCCCGCCAGCAGGAACGCGCCGAAGAGGACCGGCACGATGCCGCTGAGCAGCGGCGAGGGCACATAGGCGCCGCCCTCGCCGCGCAGGGGAGCCCCCGGCGGCAGCCACAGCGCGAGGACCGCGCCCAGGAAGACCACGACGACGATGCCCGTCAGCAGCAGGCCCCGGCGCTGGACCGAAGTGAGGCGCACGTCCTGCCCGGCCGGCTCGTCGCCGGCCGGCTCGTAGGGGCCGAGGCGCGGCTCCAGGACGCGGCTGATGAGGAATCCGCCCAGCAGCGCGAGCACGATGCTGCTCGACGCGGTGAAGAAGTAGTTGATGAGCAGATGGATGTCGAGCCCGTCGGCGGCCGGGAGCACCGCGGCGGCCTGCTGTGTGATGCCCACGTACAGGGCGTCGAGCGAGCCGATGGTGAATCCGGCGGCGTAGCCCGCGGTGACACAGGCGAAGCCGCCGATCAGGCCCGCCGCCGGATGGCGCCCGGCGTTCTTGAAGACCAGGGCCGCCAGCGGCGGGAGCACGATGGCCGCGACATCGCTCATCATGTGCGCCTGACTGGCGATGAGGGCAACGGCGTACGGCAGCAGGGCGCGCGGCACCCTGGCCAGGGTCGCCCGCATCGCGGCTTCCAGCAGTCCGGTCTTCTCGCAGAGTCCGACCACCATGATCAGGACGAGCACCGCGCCGATCGGCGGGAACGTCGCGAAGTTGGGGATCAGGTTCTCCACCAGCCAGCGCAGTCCCTCGCCCGTGAACAGGCCGGTGATCGCCTTGGTGTCGTCGGTGCCGGGGACATCCACGGAGACATGGGCGAGGGCGAGGGCGGTGGAGGCGACACCCAGCAGGAGGAAGAGGGCGGCGAACAGCACGATCGGGTTGGGCAGGGCGTTGCCCGCCCGCTCGATGAGCGCGAGGACGCGGTCGAGGACGGTGCGCCGTTCCTTGTCCGGGGTCTTGCCTTCCGGAGTGGGCAGCTCGGTCAGTGAGGAGGAGGACATCAGCGCCGCCTTCCGGTTGGTGCGGTCGGCAGCAGGTCCTTGCGGACCACGCCGTCCTGGATGACACAGACGATGTTGGCGGGATCGCCCAGGACGCCGATGTCCGTGAGCGGGTCGCCGTCGCACAGGAGCAGGTCGGCGGTGCGGCCGGTGGTGAGCGTACCGAGCCGGTCGGCCACGCCCAGGAGTTCGGCGGAGGTGCGGGTACCGGCGACGATGGCGGCCATCGGGTCCATACCCAGGTCCACCAGATAGGTGAGCTCCATCAGGTTCACGCCGTGCGGACCGACGGCGGCGTCGGTGCCGAGCGCGATGCGGGCACCGTACTCGATGGCCCGGGCGATGTTCTCCTTGGTGATGCCGGACCAGCGGACCTTCTTCTCGTAGTGGTAGTGCGGCATCGTGTCCTTGTTGATGCCGGCGTACACGGTGGACAGGGTCGGCACGACGAAGGTGCCGCGCTCGCCGGCCAGGTCCAGGGCCCGCTCGTCGAGGCCGTAACCGTGCTCGATGCTGGTGACTCCGCCGCGCAGCGCGTTGAGGATGCCGGCGTTGCCCTGGGCGTGTGCGGCGACCGGCTTGCCGCCGTGCCGCCGGGCCTCGTCCACGACGGCCCGGATCTCCTCCTCCAGCAGGCCCTCGTCGTCGGGCTGGTCGTACGGGCTGCCCATGCCGCCCGTGGCGCAGATCTTCACCAGGTCGGCGCCCTCGCGCAGCACCCGGCGCACGGCGAGCCGGGCCTCGTCACTGGTGTCGGCGATCTCGGACATCCCGGCGCTCAGGTCGGTGCCGTCGGGCAGCCGCACATCGGCGTGACCGCCGGTGTGGCTGATGATCCGTACGGCTGTGTGCAGGCGTGGGCCCACGATCCGGCCGCTCTCGACGGCGGTGCGATAGCCCGCGGACAGGCCGCCCAGGTCACGGGCGGTGGTGATGCCCGCATCGAGGGTCTGGCGCAGCCGGGCTGCCGTGTCAAAGGTGACCAGCACGGGGTCGAGTTCGGCGCGGCGGCCGGGGGGCGAGCCGTGCGCGTAGGCGAGGTGGACGTGGCAGTCGAAGAAGCCGGGCAGTACGGTACGGCCCTCGGCGTCGATGCTCCGCACGGCCTCGGTGCCGGGCGGGGCTGTCGCGGCGGGTCCGGCGTAGGTGATCATTCCCTCGGTATCGGTGACGACGACGGCGTCGTTCACGGGGGCGGCCCCAGTGCCGTCGATGAGCCGGGCATGGTGGACACGCAGAGCGGTCCTGCCGGTCTCCCGCGTGGTGGCATCCGTCGCGGTACCGGTCGTGGCATCCGTCATGGCGGGCGATTCACTCCTCTGATGTGTGGACAGGCGAATGGAGTGTGGAATGCACGAGAAAACTCAGGGTCACAGCGCAGCTTTCGACCCCGATTCCGCCAAGGCGCGCAGGAACGCGCCGCCCGGAGGAGCGCAGGATTTCGCCGCGCTGGGACTGGACGAACTCGACCGTGCCGTCGTGCACGCGTTGCAGATCCGCCCCCGCGCCCCGTGGACGCTCGTCGGCGAGGTCCTCGCCGTCAACCCGGTGACCGCCGCCCGCCGGTGGCACCGGATGGAGAACGCCGGGCTGGCCTGGGTGACGGCCTACCCGCGGCTGACCAACTCCCGGATCGTGGTCACCGGGATCGTGGAGGTGGACGCGGAACCCGGCGCCGCCGAGGACGTGGCACGGACCCTCGCCGCGGCACCGGAGGTGGCGAACGTCAAGCTGATGGCGGGCGGCCGGGACCTGGTGGCCTCGGTGCAGGCCCGGGACCTGACCGAGCTGGCCCACCTCACCACCCTGCTCTTCCAGGGAACCCCGGGTGTACGGGCGACCCGTACCCATGTGTCGACGGGAGTGCCCACCGAGGGCAGCCGATGGCGGTTGCGCAGCCTGGACGCCGTCCAGTGCGCCCGGATCGAGGCGGCCCTACCGGCTCCGCCCGCGCACGAGGACACGGCAGGGTGGGACGACCTGGACGAGCGGCTCGTGGAACTGCTGAGCACCGACGGCCGCATGCCCCTGCGCCGGCTGGCCGCGGAGACCGACACGGGCCTCACGACGGTACGGCGGCGACTGCGGGCGCTGCTCGCCACCGGGGTGAGCCTGCGCTGCGACCTCGCCCGCCCGCTGTCCGGATGGCCGCTGTCCGCGGTGTACTTCGCCTCCGTACCGGCTCAGTACCTGGAGGAGACGAGCCGTGTGCTGTCCGGCGTACGGGAGGTCCGCTCGTGCGCGATAACGGCGGGACCGCACAACCTCGTCATCGACGTCTGGCTGCGCGCCCTGGCCGATGTGCACACCTTCGAGGCCCACCTGTCGCGCCGACTGCCCCGGCTGACCGTCGGTGACCGGTCGGTCGTGCTGCACACGGCCAAGCACATGGGCCGGCTGCTGGACGGGGACGGCCGGTGCGTGGGCGTCGTCCCACTCGGCCACCCGCACGACCACCGCCTCACCCACCGGCCGCTGCGCGTGGCGGGTGTGTCAATTTAACGGCTGATCTTGGTTGTTGAGGTTCAGTTGTTGGCCGGGGTGAGCCGGCCCTCGAAGGCGATCTGGAAGGCGTTGAGTGGTGCCTTCCAGCGCATGGTCCACCTCTTGCGGCCTCGGGCTTGGGGCGCTGCCTGCGCAGCAGTGCCTGGTTGTGCGCCCACCACGGGTCTCGAAATACCGCTGTCTGGATGCCGTCGGCTTGCGATTGGCTCCTCCACGAGGCATACGAACGATCTCCTTCCTGGGCGTTCGCAACCATCGATGGAAATCAAGGCGTCTGTCCGGTCCTGTTCGTGGACGCCATCAACGTCAAGATCAGGGACGGGAAGGTCGCGAACCGTCCGGTCTACGTCGTGATGGCGGTGACCGTGGACGGCACCCGCGACATCCTCGGCATCTGGGCCGGAGACGGCGGCGAGGGCGCCAAGTACTGGCTGCACGTCTTCACCGAGCTGAAGAACCGCGGCCTGGACGACGTGCTGATGCTGGTCTGTGACGGGCTCAAGGGCCTTCCCGAGGCCGTGGAGAGCGTCTGGCCTCGCACAATTGTCCAGACGTGTGTGGTTCACCTGCTGCGGAACTCGTTCCGAGACGCGGCCCGCCAGGACTGGGACAAGGTCGCCAAGGCTCTCAAGCCCGTCTACACGGCATCCAGTGAGGACGCGGCGACGGAGCGGTTCTTGGAGTTCCAGGAAGTGTGGGGCCAGAAGTATCCGGCGATCGTGAAGCTGTGGTCGGACGCCTGGGCCGAGTTCGTGCCCTTCCTCTCCTTCGACGTCGAGATACGCAAGGTCATCTGCAGCACGAACGCGATCGAGAGCGTCAACGCGTGGATCCGCAAGGCCGTTCGCGCCCGCGGCCACTTCCCCTCGGAGACCGCCGCCCTCAAATGCGTCTACATGGCGCTGATGAGCCTCGACCCGACCGGCAAGGGCCGCAAGAGGTGGACCATGCGCTGGGAGGCACCACTGGCAGAAGAAGACCGCGATCGCCCCCAGATCGAGGGGCAGAGGAGCGAGGAACTGCATGGACCCGCCGCACTCGCGGCAGTTCGGCCAGACGAATCCGTCCGGGATGAGTGGCACTCCCCCCGTGCGCAGTTCGGGAGCGTCAGCTACGGCTTCCCCGCCGTGGACCAGCAGCATGGCCAAACCTTGCGGACGATGGCCCAGCCGACGGCGCCCGCCACCACCCCGAACTTCCGACGCCCCCGCTCCTGGCCGCGGGGGCGCCCCGCGCACCGCGATGTGGGCAGGCACAGGAACCTCGCGAGCCTGCTGCCTGTGACGCTGCCACCGGCACCTCACGGCCACCTGCGGGCGTCTGCTGACCCGCGTGCTGGACGTGAAGAACTCCCACGGGCAGCGGGTCGTGGTCCTGGACACCGGCATCAACCACCTCGGCGGCATGGCCGGGCTGCGCCGAGTGCCGCCGCTGCACCCCGATGTGGTCCTGCCGGACGGCGCCGGAGCACCGCACACCGAGTCCGGGGACACGGGTGCGGACGGCACTGTCGGACCTCCCGGCCCCGCCATGATCTGCGGTCCCCTGTGCACCCCGCTCGACACCTGGGCACGGTCGCACCCGCTGCCCGGCGTCGCCCCCGGTGACCTGCTCGCCGTGCCGAACACCGGCGCCTACGGCCTGCACGCCAGCCTCGCGCTCTTCCTCGACCATCCCGCCCCGCTGGAGATCGTCACCGAGGGCGACCGGGTGCTGAGCAGCGACCGGCTGACCTTCGTCCGCCGCGGCTGCTGACCACCACCCACCGCCTCGGAACGCCCGAGGCCCCCATACCCCTGCGCGTACCCCACCCACCATCAGGAGACCACCATGGAACAGGCTTTCGTCGACACCCTCCGTCCCCACCTGCGCTACCTCACCCCCGAGCAGGAGCTACGGCCCGAGGACCGGCTGCGGGACCTGGGGCTCAACTCCATGCAGGCCATCGACCTCGTCTTCGACCTGGAGGACAACTGCGGGGTGACCCTCCCCGACGACCAGCTCACGGACGCGAACTTCGAGACCGCCGGCAGCCTGTGGACGGCCGTGGAAAGCGCCCGCTCCGGCTCCTTCACGGACGCCCGGTGAAGGCCGTCGACCCCGCGCTGGCCGAGCGTCTGGCACCCGTGCTCAGCACGGTCGAGCAACATGCCACCGAGTGCGACGAGAAAGCGGCCTTCCCGCTGGATGCCCTGACCGCGATGCGAACCTCCGGGCTCCTCGGCCTGCTGGTCCCGGCCCACTACGGCGGCCTGGATGGCACCGTCCCCGATCTGCTGGCCGTCTCCCAGCTGATCGCCCGCCACGACATGTCGGCAGCCATGGTGTTCGCCATGCACGGCCAGCAGGTCGCGGCGCTGGTCCACCACGCCTCCGAGGATCTGCGCGAGCGTGTCCTGCGCCGGGTCGCCGAGGGGGAGCTGTACCTGGGATCGGTCACCACCGAGGCCGGCAAGGGCGGGCATCTGCTCAGCTCCGAAACCGGCACGCGACGCGAGGGCGACCTCATCGAACTGGACCGGATGGCACCGATCGTCACCGGCGGCGTCCACGCCGACGCCTACCTGATCACTGCCCTGGCCCCCGGCGCCACCTCCGACGGGCAGGTGTCGCTGGTCTACGCCGAGCGCGGGCAACTGGACGCGCAGGTCCTCGGCGGCTGGGACCCCCTGGGCATGCGCCGCACGCACAGCGTGCCGATGCGTTTCACCGGAGCGGTACCGCACGATCAAGTCGTGGGCGCCCACGGGGACTTCCGCCGGGTGACGGTCGACGTCTTCGCGCCACTGGCCCACCTCAGCTGGAGCGCCTGTTGGCTGGGAACGGCGGCCGGCGCACTCTCCCGCACCGTGCGGCTGCTGCGCAGCCCCGACGAACGGCGCCGCCGGGACCTCAAGAGCGAGCTGTTGCTGACCCGGCTGTCCCGGGCCCGCCAGCGCATCGACACCGTGCAGGCCATGTTGAGCCACGTCGCGGAGGTGTACGTGTCCCTGTCCGAGCGGGAACGGGGCGGCCCACCTTGGCAGTTGCTCATCAACGCCCTGAAGGTGACAGCCTCCGAGCAGTGCCCGGCCGCCGTGGACGAGCTGATCGAGCTGGTCGGGCTGCGCCATGGCTATCTGCGCCACCAGCCGCTCGCCCTGGAGCGCGCCCTGCGCGACCTGCGTTCCGCCTCGCTGAACTACGGCAACGACCGGCTGCACCTGGCCAACGGGTCGCTCAGCCTGCTGGACCAGGAGACCACCCTTGTCTGACGCCGTCGGGCCTGGCCCACCGTGTTCACCACCGGACGCGGCGCCGTGCTGCGCGACGAGTCCGGACGGTCCTTCATCGACTTCTTCGCCGGCGCCGGCGCCCTCAACTACGGGCACAATCCGCCCGCTCTGAAGGCCGCACTGCTGGACTACCTGTCCGGCGACGGGGTCACGCACGGACTCGACATGCACACCGCGGCCAAACGCGTCTTCCTGGAGAGGCTGCGGGACCTGGTGCTCACGCCCCGCGGCCTGGACTACCGCGTCCAGTTCCCCGGCCCCGGCGGCACCAACGCCGTCGAGGCCGCGCTCAAGCTCGCCCGGAAGATCACCGGGCGGCACACGGTCGGCTACTTCCAGGGCGCGTTCCACGGAATGACGCTCGGGGCACTGGCGGTCACCGCCAATCCGATGAAGCGTGCCGGGGCGGGCGTACGACTGCCGTACACCGTGCCCATGCCTTTCGATGACCCCGCGGACGACGACGAGCAGTCGGCAGCCCGGCTCGCCCGGTCACTGGACGATGTCACCGAGGACGGGCCGCTCGCGGCCGTGGTGGTGGAGACCGTCCAGGGTGAGGGCGGCGTCAACCCCGCCCGCCCGTCCTGGATTCGTGCTCTCGCCTCCTGGGCGCGGGAACACGGCACGCTGCTTGTGGTGGACGACATCCAGATGGGCTGCGGGCGCACCGGACCGTTCTTCTCCTTCGAACGTGCCGGAATCGTCCCGGACATCGTCTGCCTGTCCAAGTCCATCAGTGGGTACGGGATGCCCATGGCCCTCACACTGATGCGCCCCGAGTACGACGTGTGGAAGCCTGGCGAGCACAACGGCACCTTCCGCGGCTACAACCCCGCGTTCGTCACCGCGGCCCGGGCTCTGGAGCAGTTCTGGTCCGACGGCGCGCTGCAGGCCAGGACCACCGCGCTCGGCGATCGTGTGGCCGACGCCCTCGCCGGGACCGCCCGTCGGCACGGACTGCCCGCCCCGCGCGGGCGCGGCCTGGCCTGGGGCCTGCCCTTCGACCGTCCGGGGGCGGCCCGTGAGGTGTGCGACGCCGCCTACCGGGGCGGCCTGCTGCTGGAAACCGCCGGGGTCCACGACGAGGTGGCCAAGGTCCTGCCGCCGTTGACCGTCGCGGACGAGCAACTGGAACAGGGCCTTGGGATACTCGACGAATGTGTCGCGTTGGTGGCCGGGAGGCGGACTCTCGCGGCCTGACCGGGCCCGGACCGGGCACCCTGCATCTTGAACTCTTGGCGAACGATCCCTGGGCGGCAGCAGGCGGCCGCGGGCCAACGAAAGGGCAAGCGGATGTCGGTCGACCTCGTCGGCTTCTTAGACGTCGACTCATTTGGTGAGTCTGCGGTAGCAGATGAGGCTGCAGGCGATGGCGGCGAACGCCAGGAAGTGTTCGGCCTTGCGTTCGTAGCGGCG
>JODI01000092.1 GCA_000720805.1 Streptomyces violaceoruber | reverse complement strand
AGGAGGTAGCCGGTGTCCGCGTGCAGTCCGCGCATCCACGGCTCGTACACGTCGATCGGAGCGGGGCCTGCGGCAGGGGGCGTCGGGGGCGGCTGGGCGGGGGTGGGGGGGCTCAGGTGGCGTGCCATTGGGCAGCTTCACGGGCGCACGTATAGCCCGTGGCCGCTCAGACGGCCTTCGTGGTCAGATGTGGAGTTCGGGCGGGAAGCCGGTCCAGCACAGTATTGCGGGCAGGTGCCGGGTGTCGTTGTGGAACAGCAGGGAGAACGGCCTGCCGGGTGTGTATCGGGTGACCGTAAGAGCCGCGTTGCGTCCAGGTCCGACTGGTGCAGTGGGGCGCCGTCAAGTTGTGCGCTGATCAGCTGGGCCGTCTGCTGGGCCCGGGGTGCGGCCTGTGGCCGGCCGCTTTCCGTCAGGGTTGTCCCATCTGCTTAGGTTTCACCGTGCCGGGCGAGGTAGAGGTATCGAGCGGCTGCGGCGTCCGTCATGTCCAGGGTCTCCGTCGCCATCCATGATCTTGTATGTCGGGGGTGGACGCCCCGCTGCGGGGCCCTCGCGCCGTTGCGGGTCAGGCTTTCGCAGGAGTGCTCGCCATCGCTCCCGGCGGGCGCATCATGAAGACGTCGATCGGGTCCTGGGCTTCCACGACGAATCCGTGGCGCTCGTAGAGTCGACGGGCAGCACTGCCCTGCAAGACGTTCAAGCCCACGGCCATGCCCTGCGCGTCCGTTCGCGCCAGCACCAAGCGCAACACAGCGGATCCGAACCCTCGGCCCTGACAGTGCGGAGCAAGGTAGAAGTGCTCCAGCCACTGCCTGCCTTTGGCGGGCCGGACCGTGACGCATCCTGCCAGGTCACCGTCGATCATGATGATCGACGTGTGCTCCGGGGAGAAGGAGTCCCGCAGCCGCTGACGCACCCGGTGCTCGTCGTAGCGCCCAAGGCGTTCCAAGTCCGCACGCATGACCGTGGCTCGCAACTCTGCGATCACCTCGATGTCCGCTGCCACCGCAGAACGCAGCACCCAGCCCGCGGGGTGCGCCGACGTGCTCCGTGAAGGCACTTCCATGTCGGATCGAGTACCGTTCACCATCGCCCAAACCTCCATGGGGGACCGAGCGGTGCCGGAGACCTGAACGAGCACCAGCCCTCGGCTCCGAGTGCCTTCGTCGCAGTGAGCACATACCACATACCTGAAGCCGCTCCCGTGTTGTTCCTTGGAGCCCGACTGTCAGTGCCGGGTGGAAGACTGCCCGGTATGATCGAACAAGATCCTAAAGCAGACCTTCTCCGATACCTGCAAGAGGCGCGTGACGCCCTGTTGTGGAAGCTCGACGGTCTCTCCGAATATGACATCCGCCGCCCGCTGACACCCACGGGCACAAACCTGTTGGGGCTGGTCAAACACGTCGCCGGCGTGGAATTGGGATACTTGGGCGACACGTTCGGGCGGCCGCTCTTCGAAAAGGAGCCACCGACCTGGTGGTATACGCAGGACGCAGAACCTAATGCGGACATGTGGGCCACTGCGGACGAGTCGCGCGAGCAGATCGTAGGGCTGTATCACCAGGCTTGGGAGCACTCCGGCAGCACGATCGCGACGCTGGCTCTTGACGCGATCGGTCATGTCCCGTGGTGGCCAGAGGAACGCCAAGAGGTGACACTGCACCACATCCTGGTGCGCGTGCTCTCCGATACCCAGCGGCACGCCGGCCACGCCGACATCGTGCGAGAGCTCATCGACGGATCCGCCGGGCATTTGCAGGACAAGGACAACATGCCGCCAGGTGATCAGGCATGGTGGGAGGGCCACCGGAGTCGACTGGAGCGTGCGGCGCGGGAAGCCGGTAACGGCTGACCTCACTCTGCTGAGCATCGAGTGCTGGACGGTTCATCCAGACCGGCCTGCCGGTTCCCAGCGGGCTCGTGGATGCCGCCGCCGTCGACGAACGCGAGCCGACACCGGCCCCCTATTTGCTGGCCGCTGAGCGACTTGGGGCCAAGCCTGAGGAGTGCAGGGTCATTGAGGACGCGCCGCAGGGCCTTGAGCCCGGGCGGCGGGCCGGTATGACGGTGTGGGGCGCCGATACTCCGGTCGCGGCGGCCGGCGTGCACCGCCACTTCGAGAGCCTGCGAGAGGCACTACCTGACATTCTCGCCTTCGTGGTCAGAGGCTAGGCGCAGGTCGATCCAGGGCACGGTGTCTCCCTCGCGCAGCAGATAACGCTCGATCTCGACGAAACCATGCTGGTAGGCGAAGCGCAGCCCGTCCGGGTTGGAGGCCAGTACTACGGTCTCGATCACCTGGGCGTCCAGTGCGCGGGCCTGGCCAAGGGCACGCTCGTAGAGTTGGGTGCCGAGGCCGCGGCGACGGTACTCGGGCAGGACGCGGGCGATGACCGTAGCGGTGGCACCGTTGTCCTCGGTGGGCGGGCGGACAGTGGTGCAGCCGATCAGGACGTCGCCGAGACAGGCGACCTCCATGCGGTTGCGGCCGGTGCGTGCACGGACTTGGTCGAGCGACAGCACGTCGCCAGGGATGATCAGGTTGTGGACATACTGCCAGTCGTGGATCGAGGCGTCGTCGTCCACCGCTTGGATGTGAAGGTCGGTCACCGATTCCACCGTTCGACCCTCTCTGACGAACGGACGTGCCGCGTCCCAGGGGCCGGAACAGCGTGCGGGGTGCCGGGAGTCCTCGGGTCCCGGCACCCGTGCGGCGCGTGGCTCTACGTCCTCACGCCGCGTGCACGACGTCCTTCTCCTCCGCGAAGTGGCACGCCGATTCATGTGCCGCCAAGGTGTCCGCGCCCTTGAAGCGCTCGGGGACCGCCAGCAACGGCTCCTCCTTGGCGCACTTGTCCTGGGCCTTCCAGCAGCGGGTGCGGAAGCGGCAGCCGGAGGGCGGGTTGGCCGGGGACGGTACGTCACCGGTCAGGATGATCCGCTCGCGGCCCTCACGCGCCTCCGGGTCCGGCACCGGGACCGCCGACAGCAGCGCCTGGGTGTAGGGGTGCGTCGGGTGGTCGTAGATCTGCTCGTCGGAGCCGATCTCGGCGATCTTGCCGAGATACATGACCCCGACCCGGTCCGAGATGTGCCGGACGATCGACAGGTCGTGCGCGATGAAGATGTAGGACAGGTTGAACTCGTCCTGCAGTCGCTCCATCAGGTTGATGACCTGCGCCTGCACCGACACGTCCAGCGCCGACACCGGCTCGTCGCAGATGATGATCTCCGGGTTGAGCGCCAGGCCGCGCGCGATGCCGATCCGCTGGCGCTGCCCGCCGGAGAACTGGTGCGGATAGCGGTTGATGTACTCCGGGTTGAGACCGACGACGTCGAGGAGTTCCTGCACCTTGCGGCGCCGGTCCCCCTTCGGGGCCACCTCCGGGTGGATGTCGAAGGGCTCCCCGATGATGTCGCCCACCGTCATTCGGGGGTTGAGCGAGGTGTACGGGTCCTGGAACACCATCTGGATGTTGCGCCGGACCGCCTTCAGGGCGCGCCCGGACAGCTTGGTGATGTCCTGGCCCTTGTAGAAGATCTCGCCGGCCGTGGCCCGCTCCAGGTTCATCAGGAGCTTCGCCACGGTGGACTTGCCGCAGCCGGACTCGCCCACGATGCCCAGAGTCTCACCCTGATAGAGGTCGAAGGAGACTCCGTCGACGGCCTTGACCGCACCGATCGCCTTCTTGAACAGGATGCCCTGGGTGAGCGGGAAGTGCTTCACCAGGTTGCGCACCTGGAGAATCGGCTCGCCCCGCTCGACGGGCGCCTCGATCGCGGCGACCGCCTCCGTCTCGGAGGCGGCGTCCACGATCTCGACGTCGGAGACGTTCGGCGTGGCGTCCTGCGGCTCGTCGTTCTTGCTGAGCTCAGCCATGGATCGTCTCCTTCCAGAAGTGGCATGCCGAGGCGCGGCCGACCAGCTCGCTGCCGTCCTGCTCGGTCACCGGGAACAGGTCCGGGATGTCCGTACGGCAGACGTCCTGGGCCTTGGGGCAGCGCGGGTTGAAGGCACAACCGGTCGGTACGTGCAGCAGGTTGGGCGGCAGGCCCTTGATCGCGTACAGCTCCTGGCCCTTCTGGTCCAGGCGCGGGATCGAGTCCAGCAGACCCCGCGTGTACGGGTGCGCGGGCCGCTTGTACAGCTCGTTCACCGGGGCGCGCTCAACGATCCGGCCCGCGTACATCACCGCGATCTTGTCCGCGACGTCGGCGACCACGCCGAGGTCGTGGGTGATCAGGATCAGGCCCATGTTGTACTCGCGCTGCAACTCCGCAAGCAGGTCCATGACCTGGGCCTGGACCGTCACGTCGAGCGCCGTGGTGGGCTCGTCGGCGATGATCAGGTCCGGCTCCAGGGCCAGCGCCATGGCGATCATGATGCGCTGGCGCATGCCGCCGGAGAACTGATGCGGGTAGTCGTTGACCCGGGCCCCGGCGGCCGGGATCTTCACCCTGTCCATCAGCCCGATCGCCTTGGCCTTGGCGTCCTTCTTGGACAGGCCCTGGTGGACGCGGAACATCTCGCCGAGCTGGTAGCCCACGCTGAGCACCGGGTTGAGCGAGCTGAGCGCGTCCTGGAAGATCATGGCGATGCGGCGGCCGCGGATCTTGCGGCGCTCCTCGCCGGACATCTTCAGCATGTCCTGCCCGCGGAAGAGGATCTCCCCCTGCGGGATCGTCGCCGGCGGCATGTCGAGGATGCCCATGATCGCCTGCGCGGTGACGGACTTGCCGGAGCCGGACTCGCCCAGCACGGCGAGCGTCTCGCCCGCGGCCACGCTGTAGTTGACGCCGTTTACGGCCTTGACCACGCCCTCGCGGGTGTGGAACTGCACGTGCAGGTCACGCACTTCGAGCAGCGGTCCGCCGTCGCCCTCGCGCGGCGAGGGCACGGTTACTTCTTCGATGACGGTCACGTACGCCTCCCTCAGCGCATCTTCGGGTCGAGGGCGTTGCGTACGGCCTCACCGAGCATGATGAATGCCAGCACCGTGATGCTGAGCATGATCGACGGATAGAGCATGATCCACTGGGCCACGCGGATCTGGTTGCCGCCGTCGGAGATGTCGTTGCCCCACGACACGCCGTTGAGGCCGAGGCCCAGGAAGGACAGGGTCGCCTCGGCGGCGATGTATACGCCGAGCGAGATGGTGGCAACAACGATCACCGGAGCCATCGTGTTCGGCAGGATGTGCCGGAACAGGATGCGCGGGGTGCCCGCCCCCAGGGCCTTGGCGGCCTGCACATAGTCAGCCTGCTTGGTGGTGATGACCGCGCCCCGCATCACACGGGAGATCTGGGTCCAGCCGAACACGCCCAGCGCGCCGATGACCACCCATGTCGTGCGGTCCGGGAAGGAGTTGAGCACGACCATGGTGCCGAGCAGGAACGGGATGCCGAAGAACACGTCCGTCAGCCGGGACAGGATCGAGTCGACCAGGCCGCCGAAGTAACCGGCGACCATGCCGACCAGGCCGCCCAGGACCGTGACGAGGATGGTCGTGCCGAAACCGACGGCGATGGAAGCCCGGGTGCCGTAGATCACACGGGCGTAGACACTGCGGCCCTGCTGGTCGTAGCCGAGCCAGTCGGGCGAGCCGAAGCTGCCCAGCTTGGGCTTCTGCAGATAGTGCTTGGACAGGTCACCGAGGACCGGGTCCGCGCTGGTGAACCACCCGGGGAAGAAGGTGATCAGCAGCAGCGCGAAGATCAGCACACTGGAGACGATGAAGATCCAGCTGCGCCGCAGGTCGGCCCAGGCGTCGCCCCAGAGGCTGCGCGCCTTCTCGGGCTTGGGCGCTGCCGGCGTCATCGGGGGTGTCGCACCCACCGGGTCCGCCGCACCGGTCTTCACATCGGTCTTGGTCACGTCAGGCATAGCGAATCCTCGGGTCAAGGACCGCGTAGAGCAGGTCGACGAGCAGGTTGGCGAGCAGATAGACGAGGACGAGGATCGTGACGAGGCCGACCAGGGTGGTCCCTTCGCGGCGCACGATCGACTGGTAGATCGTGAGGCCGATGCCCTGGATGTTGAACAGGCCCTCGGTGACGACCGCGCCGCCCATCAGCGCACCGATGTCGGTACCCAGATAAGTGACCACGGGGATCAGCGAGTTGCGCATCAGGTGGACGCCCACGACGCGGCGCTTTGGCAGGCCCTTGGCGATCGCGGTGCGGATGTAGTCGGCGCGCAGGTTCTCAGCGACCGAGGTCCGGGTCAGGCGGGTCACGTAGGCCAGTGACGCCGACGCCAGGACTATGGCCGGCATCAGCAACTCGTTGTAGTTGGTCGAGTCGTTGACGTTCGGCGGCAGCCAGTTCAACTGGAAGGCGAAGACAACCTTGAGGATGAAGCCGAGGACGAAGACCGGCACCGAGATCAGCAGCAGCGACACCAGCAGAACCACGTTGTCGGTGAGCCGGCCGGCACGCATGCCCGCCGCGATGCCGAGGGCGATGCCCACGACGACCTCGATCACGAAGGCCAGGGAGGCCAGACGGAGCGTCACCGGGAACGCGTCGCCCAGGACGTCCGTGACGGGGCGGCCACTGGCGATCTGCGTGCCGAAGTCGGCATGCAGGATCATGTCCTTCATGTAGTTCCAGTACTGCACGAGGATCGGCTGGTCCAAGCCGTACTCATGTCTCAGCGCCGCGATGACCTGCGGGCTGCCGGCCTTGTCGCCGAAGAGCCCGCGCACGGGGTCGCCAGGCAGGGCGTAGACCATGAGAAAGATAAGCAGGGTGGTCCCGATGAACACCGGGATCATCTGGAGCAGTCGTCGTGCGACGTAGCGCCCCATCGTGCCTCCATGTCAGTCACAGCAGCGGCAGCCGACGGGCCCTTTCCCCGCGCACCGTTGAGCGATGCGTGTGGAAAGGGCCCCCCAGCCGCTGCCGTCCCCCGGGGCGCGGTCGTGCCGCGCCCCGGAACAACGGGCTGTTTGCGGTTACTTCTTGACCTGAACGCCGGTCAGGATCGGGTCGCCGTCCTGGGCGTACTTGACGCCGCTGACCTTCTCCGAGTAGCCCGCGTTGACCTTGTAGTACCAGAGCGGAATGCTCGGCATGTAGTTCGGGAGCGCCTTCTCCAACTGCTGGTACAGCTTCTCCGACTCCTCCAGGGAGGGGGCGGCGTCGGCCTTGGTGATCAGGTTGTCGATCTCCTTGCTGGAGAAGCCGCCCTGGTTGCCGTCCGAGTGCGTGCCGAACAGGTCACGGATGAAGTTGGCGATGAACGGGTAGTCGAGCACCCAGCCGGAGCGGTACAGCGACTTGACCTCGTGCGCGTCACGGGCGTTGAGGTCGGCCTGGAAGTCCGCCTTGGAGTCGCCGGTGCACGCCACGCCGACGGCCTTGGTGATGGAGTTGCAGACCGCCTCCACCCACTCCTTGTGACCGCCGTCCGCGTTGTACTGGATGGAGATCTTGTTGCCCGGGACGCCGCCGCCCTCCTTGATGAGCGCCTTGGCCTTGGCCGGGTCGTACTTGGTGATGTCACCGGCGGCGTTCGGCTGGTAGCCGAGGACGCCCTTGGCGACCCAGCCGGTGGCGGGCTCACGGGTGCCCTGAAGCACCGTCTTGGTGATGGTGTCGCGGTCGATCGCCATCGACAGGCCCTGGATGACCTTGGGGTCGATGTTCTTCCACTGCTTGGTGTAGTAGGCCACGGCGATGCTCTGGATCGCCGAGTACGACTGGTCCACGGCGCGGTCGCCGAGGTCCGTCTTGTAGACCGGCAGGTCCTTGGGCGCGAGCTGGCGCAGGACGTCGACGTTGCCGGACTTCAGGTCCTCGTACGCCGTCTCCAGGTTGGTGTAGTTCTTGAAGACCACGCCACCGTTCTTGGCCTTGTTCGGACCCTGGTAGTCGTCGTAGCGGGCGACCTCGATGGACTTCTTGTGGTTCCAGCTGACGAACTTGTAGGGGCCGTTGCCGACCGGCTTCTCGCCCGCGGCCTTCGGGTCCTTGTAGAAGGACTCCGGCAGCGGCGAGAAGACCTCGTAGCCCAGCTTGTACACGAAGTACGGGATCGGGCTGTTCAGCGTGATGGTGAAGGT
Organism: Streptomyces violaceoruber; assembly: GCA_000720805.1. GTDB lineage: Bacteria > Actinomycetota > Actinomycetes > Streptomycetales > Streptomycetaceae > Streptomyces > Streptomyces cellulosae_A. The sequence goes on along the minus strand of JODI01000092.1, from coordinate 23,537 downwards.
GTTGTCGTCGACGACCTTCAGGCCGGACATCTCCGTGGCCTTCGGCTTGCCCTTCTCGGGGGCGACGTCGGAGTAGCCCTTGATGTCCGAGTACCAGAAGCTGTTGGTCTGCTTGTTGGCAGGGTTCGCGGCCCAGTTCCACGCCTTGACGTAGGACTTGGCGGTCACCGGGGTGCCGTCGTGGAACTTCCAGCCCGGCTTCAGCTTGACCGTGAAGGTCTTGTTGTCCGTGCTGTCGACCGACTGCGCGTTCATCATGACGATCTTGCCGCTGGCGTCGTAGTCGACGAGCCCGGTGAACAGGGCCTTCGTCACGATGCTGCCGTTGGACTCCATGGTGTTCGCCGGCTGCAGCGGGTTCTGCGGCTCGCCGACCTCGATCGAGAACTTTCCGTTCGGGTCGATCGCGGCCTTGCTGTCGTTGCCGCTGTCGCTGCTTCCCCCGCCGCAAGCAGTCGCGCTCAGCGCCACAACCGCGGCTATCGCGACCCACTTGGCGCTCTTGGCACCACGCATGGGTTCCTCCTCATGAGTCCATTGGTTCACCGCAAAGCAGAGCACGCGACATACAACCGACCACCGCCCGTCGCCGGTGTCGGAGATGTTCAGGTGCCCCCGCGCTCGTGAGTCCGCGCCGACTGGCGTGACCCGTTGGTCCGAGCTCTACGCGCCTAACTATCTGCCATGCACCATGGCCGAACCACACCACTAAGGTCTCGGTTCGATCACACCTGAGGCCTACTTCTTCCAAAATCCGGACAAACGGTTTGCCGAAAGATCCCTGCGAAACGGACTTGTTACACATCTGCCGGTGATCACTGTCCGTATTCCGGACGCAGGCGAGGGAAAACCAGTTGCGGATTACCGTGTCGTCACGCAAGCGCCGTCGGCACCCTTGCCGACGTCGGCGCACGAGCGCTCACCGCTCTGCCGGGCGCACCGCACGGCGTCGCAACCGTATGGGCACAGGATCGGCCGCGACCATGTTCAGGGGCGCAGCCGACGCACACTTGGGTGCCACGCGGCCGAATCGCCTCCTGCTGGGGCAGGGTAGTGCGCTCAGGCGCCGCGCGCGGCTTCCCGCTGAGGACGAAGGGTTTTCCCTACCCGCAAAACACCCCCAACAAGACCAAGAGGACGCCTCACGGAGTGCTTCGCTTTGACGGAGGCTTGGGGTGACGGACCGATGATGCCTCCGCGTTGACGCCGGTCGTCGGCTGCCACGTAGCTTCTTGACCCTCACACCGTGTCAGGCAGTCAACTCGGAGACATCATGTTTACCATCGGAGACTTCGCCCGGCACGGCCGCGTCTCGGTCCGCATGCTGCGTCACTACGACGCTACCGGACTGCTGCGCCCGACCCATGTCGACCCCACCACCGGCTACCGCTACTACACCGCCGCACAGTTGGCGCGCCTCAACCGCGTCATAGCGCTCAAGGACCTCGGCCTCACTCTCCAACAGGTCCAGGAGATCCTCGACGAGAAAGTCACCACTGGGGAACTGCGCGCCATGCTGCGGCTGCGGCGGGCCGAGCTGGAGGCGGCGATGGCGGCGGCAGCGGCACGGCTGGTCCAGGTCGAGGCGAGGCTCCGAGCGATCGAGAGCGAGGGGCACATGCCCAAGAACGATGTCGTAATCAAGAGCGTCCCGGCCGTGCGGGTGGCGGAGCTGACCGCGATCGCCGCAAGTTTCGAGCCCGAGGACATCGGCCCCGTCATCGGACCGCTCTACGACGAACTGTTCCGGCGCCTGGAGGTGGCGGGCATCACGCCCACGGGACCTGGTGTCGCCTCTTACGAGGACGATCCGGAGAACAACGGCAAGATCAAAGTCCACGCCGCCGTCCAGGTTTCCGCCCCGCTTCAGGACGACTCCTTCCGGATCCTCGACCTGCCACCCCTTGACCTGGCAGCGACCATCGTGCACCGCGGGTCCATGGACAGCGTGCTCCCCACGACCCAGACCCTGGCTCGCTGGATCGACGCCAACGGCTACCAGTCGACCGGATACCCCCGTGAGATCAACCTGGAGTGCCCAGAGAACCGCGACAACTGGGTGACGGAACTACAGGCACCGGTGACCCGGGCCTGACCATCGCACCCCCGGACCGGTGATCACGAACGGGCAGCCTGGAACCACCGCGTTCCCGGCTGCCTGCTCCCGGTCTTGCCAGCTCCTTGTAGGAGGTCAGGACGCCGGCAAGGCCGGGCGAGGCGAGAAGGTGCGGACCTTTCGCTCGTACCGGACGGTCAGGCGGCGGTAGCCGAACAGCCACGCCGTCCGAACCGGTCTCGTCAGCCGCGTCGGAGCAGGGAACGGGCCGCGGACGCGCGGCCGGCTCCGAGAGACTCGTACACATCCAGCGCGCCCTCCAACTGCACGCGCATCCCTCCTCGTCGCCCGCCGTCCTCAGTGCGTGCCCGAGCAAGAGCAGGGCGTCAGCCGTGCCCACGGGACATCCGGCTGTGGAACACAACTCAAGAGCCTGCCGGGTCCGCCGTTCGGCATCGTCGCTGCGGCCCTGAGCAAGGACGGTCTCCGCCAGCAGGATGCGAGCCCTGGCGTCGAAGAGGCCATATTCACCGTTTCCCGCCGCCATCCGCGCGCGTGCGCACGTGCCTCGGCGAGTCTGCCCAACCGCTACGCCTCGGGAAGATTGGTCCGAACGGCGGCGTCGACGCTTCCGAGGTCCCAATGGTGCAGCCGCGCCAGGACAGCCAGCCGTTCATGCTCGTGGCCGTGCTCGTGGAGGCATTCGGCGGCATAGGCCCGCAACAGGTCGTGGAACGTATAGCGACCGGGCGCGTGCTCCTGAAGGAGGGGGGCGCGGGTCAACTACGCCAGGAGACAGGCACGAGGGCCTTTCTGTTGCTGGTGCAGATGTCGCAATCCACACCAGGCCAGAAGGCCCTCACCCATTTCAAGATCGGTCAGCCGTGACCCCTGTCACCGTCCACAACCTCCCGGGACAGAACACCTAATCGCGTTGACCGCCCCCCGCCAGCAGTGCTGGAGTCGGCACGTGGACAGCATCCCCGCCAACCGGCGGCTCTGGAACCAGATCAGCAGCGCCTACCAGCACGAGCACGACCCGCAAATCGGCGCCGCACCCCGGCTGTGGGGCATGTACTCCATCCCCGACGCGCACCTGCACGCCCTGGGCGACGTCACCGGCAAGCGCGTCCTCGAACTCGGCTGCGGCGCCGGCCAGTGGTCCAGAGCGCTCGCCGCCGAGGGCGCCACCGTGGTCGGGCTCGACCTGTCCGAAGCCCAACTCGCCGCAGCGGCCCGCGCGATGGGAGCAGCCCGCTATCCGCTAGTGCAAGGCGCCGCCGAACAACTCCCCTTCGCCGCCGACAGCTTCGACCTGGTGTTCTGCGACTTCGGTGGGCTCAGCTGGGCGCCCCCGTACCTGGCCGTCCCGCAGGCCGCACGCGTCTTGAGCCGAGGCGGGCGCTTGGTGTTCAACGTCGCCAGCCCATGGTTCGAAGCTTGCTACGACGAAGCCGCCAGCCGCGTGACCACGACGCTGCAGCAGGACTACTTCGGGCTGAACACCATCGCCGAAGACCGTGGCGCGACCAGCTATCAGCTCACCTACGGCGACTGGGTCAAGGTCCTGCGCGGCGCGGGTCTCATCATCGACGACCTCATCGAGCCGCGGCCCGAACTCGGAACACCCAACGGCTACAACGAAACCGACCCACCCGACTGGGCACACCGCTGGCCGGCGGAACTGCTCTGGGTAACCCACAAACCGTAAGTTCCGCCGCGCCGCGACGTGAAGGCCTCCCCTCGCCGGGCAGGCCTCGACCGCGTGCCGTTGCTTGTAGTCGTCCTTGTCGAACTTCGGCGGCCGGCCGCCGCGCGTGCCGCGCTTGAGCCGACTGCGGACCCGGCCCGCAGGCACCGGAATGGTGGCCTGATCCCGCGTCTGCACAGGTGGAAGCGGTTGCTGCGGGAGTCGTACGCCTTGTCGGCTCGCACCCGGTCCGGCCGCTTGCGTGGCCTGCCCAGCGCGAGCCGAGGGACCCGGATCGCCTCCAGGACCTGCTCGAACTACGGGGAGTCACCCCGTTGCCCGGCCGTGGTCACCACCGACAGGGGCTTTTGCCCCTGCTCGAACGCGAGATGGATTTTACTGGTCAGTCCGCCGCGGGAGCGCCCGAGACCGTGGTCAGCCGGTTCGACAGAGACACCGCCGGGCGGTTCCTTTTTGGAGGTCCCCTTTTCACCGGCCCGGCGGCGTGCTGGTGGGCCCGGCAGACGGTGGAGTCGACGTTCACGTCCCAGATGATCAGGCCCTTGGCGCCCGCCTCAGCCTGGACCGCGTGAGGATTTTCGCCCAGGTGCCGTCTCTCTGCCAGCGCCGGAAGAGGTCGTAGAGCCGGCCCCACGGCCCATAGCGTTCCGGCACGTCCCGCCACGGACACCGGTCCGGGTCCGCCACCGTATGCCGTCTATCAACTGCCGCCGCGTCCATACCTGCGAACGACTCGGCTTGACACCCCGCGGCAGCACCGCCTCAAGCCGGGTGCACTGGCCATCCGTCAGGTCACCACGTCCCACGACAAGTGATCATCAACGAACAAGATCCACTTGTCGTGCGCACCCGTGAAGCCGGGTTCGGCCTGACCCGCTGACGACCGGGACATATTCGGGACGCTCGCCCCAGGCAGGCAGGACAGCGGACGGGAGAAGATCGCTCTGCCACCCAGGAAGCAGTCGAGAAGCGTCACATTCGGCATGCCACCTGGCATCCCGAAAGTCGCATGCACATCAATACGGCCTGACCAGCCGGCCGAGATCTCATTGATGCGCTCGGCACACAAACGGAGGAAAGTTCACCATGCAGAAGATTCGCGCGGCGAGTGTAGCTATCGTCACCGTCGCTGCCCTTTCGGGCGGTGCCCTTACCGCAGCGGCACCTGCCTTCGCGGGCGAACGGTGCGACCCCCATGTCTCCCGCAGCTACTCTCAGACGACTTCCGGTTGGTGGTTCGTCGCCGCCAGCGGAACGGTGGAGAACCGGAAGGCCAGCGAGGTCCGCGAAGAAGTGTCCTTCGAAAGCAGCGGGACCCGCTCGACCTCCGCTTCAGCCGAGGTCGGAGCGAGCGTGGACGTCGTGGTGGCTGAGATCAACGCCAAGACCTCGTTCACCGTCAACAAGAGTGTTTCCTTCACCAAGGGACGGAAGACGACCATCGTGGTCGGGCCGAAGTCGACGGTGCATTACAAGATTGGCGTCAAGAAGCGCAAGTTCCTGGTGACGACGAAGCGCATCTTCTCCAACTGCAAGATCACGGAGGCGTACGGTACCGTCACCGCGGCCGACAGGACCACGACCACCAGCTGACCTATCGCCGCGTGACACGGCATCGCCACCCGATGCCGAGCCACCGCCGCACATGAAAGTGCCGGGCTCCCCAGTGCGGGGAGCCCGGCACTTTCATGTGGACTCGCCAGAGGGGCGTCAGCCGTGCTTGGCGCGGCTCGCCGCGCGGGCGCGCTCGCGGGCGTCCAGGTTCACCTTGCGGATACGGACCGCCTCCGGGGTCACCTCGACGCACTCGTCGTCGCGGCAGAACTCCAGGGACTGCTCCAGGGAGAGCTTGCGCGGCGGGACGATCGCCTCGAACGAGTCGGCCGAGGACGACCGCATGTTGGTGAGCTTCTTCTCCTTGGTGATGTTCACGTCCATGTCGTCGGAGCGGGAGTTCTCGCCGACGATCATGCCCTCGTACACCTCGGTGCCGGGGTCGGTGAACAGCACACCGCGCTCCTGGAGGTTCGTCATCGCGAAGGCGGTGACGGCACCGGCGCGGTCGGCGACCAGCGAGCCGTTGTTACGGGTCGTCAGCGTGCCGAACCACGGCTCGTGGCCCTCGTGGATGGAGTGGGCGATACCCGTGCCGCGCGTACCGGTCAGGAACTCGGTCCGGAACCCGATGAGGCCGCGGGAGGGGACGACGAACTCCATCCGGACCCAGCCCGAGCCGTGGTTGGACATGTTGTCCATCCGGCCCTTGCGGACACCCATGAGCTGCGTGACCGCGCCCATGTGCTCCTCGGGTACGTCGATCGTCATGCGCTCGACCGGCTCGTAGACCTTGCCGTCGACGAGCTTGGTGACGACCTGCGGCTTGCCGATGGTCAGCTCGAAGCCCTCACGGCGCATCTGCTCGACCAGGATGGCCAGCGCCAGCTCACCGCGGCCCTGCACCTCCCAGGCGTCGGGACGCTCGGTGTCCAGCACCCGCAGCGAGACGTTGCCGACCAGCTCGCGGTCCAGGCGGTCCTTGACCTGACGGGCCGTGACCTTGCGGTCCTTGACCGCTGCCTTGTTCTCCGCGCCCTTGCCGGTGCCGCCCCGGCCGACCAGCGGCGAGGTGTTGGTGCCGATGGTCATGGAGATCGCGGGCTCGTCGACCGTGATCAGCGGGAGCGGGATGGGGTTCTCGGGGTCGGCGAGGGTCTCGCCGATCATGATGTCCGGGATACCGGCGACGGCACAGATGTCACCGGGGCCGGCCTTCTCGGCGGGCTTGCGGGTGAGCGCCTCGGTCATCAGCAGTTCGGTGATGCGGACGTTGGACATGGTGCCGTCACGCTTGATCCACGTGACGGTCTGGCCCTTGCGCAGCTCGCCCTGCTCGACGCGGAGCAGCGCGATACGGCCGAGGAAGTTGTCGGCGTCCAGGTTGGTGACGTGCGCCTGGAGCGGAGCCGCCTCGTCGTACTCGGGGGCCGGGACGTGGGACAGGATCGTGGTGAAGAACGGCTCCAGGCTGTCGCTGTCGGCCGGGACGGTGCCGTCCTCCGGCTTGGTCAGCGAGGCGACACCGTCACGCGCACAGGCGTAGACGATGGGGAACTCGATCTGCTCCTCGTCGGCGTCGAGGTCGAGGAAGAGGTCGTAGGCCTCGTTGACGACCTCGTCGATGCGCGAGTCGGGGCGGTCCGTCTTGTTGATGCACAGGATGACGGGCAGGCGGGCCTGCAGCGCCTTGCGCAGCACGAACCGGGTCTGCGGCAGCGGGCCCTCGGAGGCGTCGACGAGGAGCACCACCGCGTCCACCATCGACAGACCGCGCTCGACCTCGCCACCGAAGTCGGCGTGGCCGGGGGTGTCGATGATGTTGATGGTGATGACATCGCTGCCATCCTTGGGGTGGTACTTGACGGCCGTGTTCTTGGCCAGGATCGTGATGCCCTTCTCACGCTCCAAGTCGTTCGAGTCCATCATGCGGTCGTCGAGCGATTCGGCGGCGTGCGCGGCGAAGGCACCGGCCTGCTTCAGCATGGCGTCGACGAGTGTCGTCTTGCCGTGGTCGACGTGGGCGACGATGGCGACGTTGCGGATGTCGTGGCGCGTGGCCATATTGCGGCGTACTCCCGGAGTGTGAGGAAGGGGCCTGCGCGTACGTCAGTGATACGCGGACCCTGCCGGGCTGAACATGCCACGGCCTCACCCCATGGTACGGGGCCGCGGCCGCTGAGGTGTGCCGGGCCGTGACGGGGGCAGGAAGGCCCAGCTCAGGCGTGCTTCGTGGCAGCGGATCCGGCCGCGCGGGGGCGGCGGGCGGCCTGGAGGGCGAGGGCTTTCCTCCCGAGGGACTCGTGCGGGAGAGGGCGCCGGCCAGGACGCCCGTACCGGCACGGAGCCGCCGCGGCTCGTGGGCCGTGACCGAGGGTGAAGCGTCTCCCGGTCACGGCTGGGGTCAGGCGCTTTGTCTGAGGAGCCGGCTCCACCTTCAGTTCAAGCCCGAGGGCCCTGGCGAGGCGGTCGAGGAGAGGGATCGTCGGTACGGTGCCGCCGCCCTCGAAACGTGCCACGGCCGACTGGGTCGTTCCCGCGCGGCGTCCGAGCTCCTGCTGCGACGGCCCCAGGTCCAGGCGCTGCCGACGGACCGCCTCCCCGAGTGCGTAGCGCAGCTGTGCTGCCACGTACTCCTCTTCGGTCTCGGGAGTCACGGCCCGGGCTCGGCGGGCCTCGGCGAGGCTGGTTCGCCTGGTCTCCGTCACAGTTCGTCCATCAGGGCTTGCGCCCAGCGTTTGTCGTCCCATCCGGCCAGCCACACAGCATCAACGCCATGACTGCGGGAGGCCTCCCGCCTCTGCCCGCCGAGGGCACCACCCGATCGGGTGGTGCCCTGCCTGCGCGTCACCGCCCGGACGACGCCCCCGCCGCCGGCTTCGCGCCCTTCTTCAGGTAGCCCATGTCCTCGTACACCGGCGTCTGGAAGCCGAAGGCGCCCGCGTTGACGAGGGTCTTGCGGGCCGCCGTGAGCTGGGGGCGCTGGTAGAGGGGGATGGAGCCGGCGGCCGCCCAGATGCGGGAGTCCGCCTTGCGGATCAGGCTGTGGTTCTCGTCCTGGTCGAGGGTGCCGGCGGCCTGGTCGAAGAGCTGGTTGACCTGGTCGGTGCCGACGCGGGTGTAGTTCTGCTCGACGTTCAGGGAGCCGTCGGCGGCCGGGACCGGCTTGGCGAAGATGGGGCGGGCGTCGGTCGCGGGGAAGGCGGACGCGGGCCAGGAGTACAGCGCGAGGTCGTACTGGCCGGACGCGATGTGATCCTTGAAGTAGCTCTCGTCCGCGACCTTGGAGATCTCGGTGCGGATACCTACCTTCTCCAGCATCCGCGTGATCCGCTCGGCGACGGTTTGCAGCGTCTGCGAGCCGGGGCCCGAGGGGAGCACGAAGCGGAGGGTGAGCGGCTTGCCGTCCTTGGCGAGCGGCCCGGCCACGGCGCCCGCCGGTGCGGCGGTGCCCTTGGGGGCGTACGCGCCGGGCGCACCACCCTGGTGCAGCTGGTTCGCGTACTGCTTGCCGTCCTGGGCGAGGTGCGCCGAGTCCTCCTCCCCGCCGTGCTGCTCCCGGCCGGCCTCGCGGTGCCCCTTGTCGTCCTCGCCGGCGTTGTCCTCTCCGACGATGTACGTGCCGTCCTCGTCAGCGCCCGCCGACCGCTCCCCCTTCTCCGACCCGGAGTTCTCCGTCTTGTCTGCCTTGTCTGCCTTGTCTGCCTTCTCGGGTTTCTCGGGCTTCTCGGGCTTCTCGCCCTCCGGCCCGGCCGCGTTCTCGCCGTCCTTCCCCTTCTTCTCCTTGACCGGCCCCCCGGGCACCCACCCGGCGTCCGCCAGCAGAGCCTGCGCCTGCGCGGTGTCCTGGCCGCCGAGCGCATCGCTGTTGTCGGCGTAGGCGGCCTGGCCGGACAGCGCGAGGTGGCTGCCCACGGGCACCGTGGGCAGGCCGAGCGGCTTGAGGACGGCCTTCGCCAGTGCTCCCCGGTCGAGGGCACGGGCCACGGCCCGGCGGACGCGCTCGTCGGCGAGCGGACCGGTGGCGCCGTTGAGGGCCAGCTGGGTGTAGGCGGGCTCCAGCGACTTGCGCACCTCGAAGCCCTGGAGGGCCTGCCGCTGACGCTCGATCTTCGTACTCGCCCCGCGTTCCTGCTGCTCCGGCCTCCCCTTCTTCTCCGGGCCCGCCTTCTCGTCGGCGGCCGGCCCGGTCGCCCCGTCCGCGCTCTTCCTGCCGCCCGCCCCCTGGAGCGGGGTGGGGGTGCTCCTGCCGCGGGCGGCGAGGGTGATGCGTCCGGCCGCCTCGGGGTCGATCTCGGCGAGGTCGATCGCCCCGGCTGCCAGCGCGGCGGTCCGCTGGTCACGCGGGACGGCCCGCAGCACGATCTCGGACAGCTTGGCGGGGTTGCCCCACCAGCGCGGGTTGCGGGTGAGGGTGACCTCGTCGCCCCGGCTGTCCACCCTCTTCACGGTGAACGGCCCGGCGGTGACCTTCAGCTTCCGCCGGGCCCCGTCGTTGAAGGTGTCCGGGCTGCCCATGACGTCCTTCGGGTACAGCGGCGAGAACAGCGACTGCCAGTCGGCGTACGGCCGCCCGAAGGTGACCTTGACCTCCAGGTCGTTCGCCCCGCGCTCGATCTTCTCGATGCGCTCGTAGCCGGCGTTGCGGGCGGTCCAGTACGCGGTGTCCTTCCCGGACAGGGCACGCCACTGCGCGGCGAAGTCGGCGGCGCCGATCTCCCGGCCGTCGCTCCACACCGCCTGCTGGTTCAGCTTGTACAGCACGACCTGTTTGGGCTCGGTGTCGACGACCTTCGCGGACTCCAGGTAGTCGGGGTCGCGCTCCGGCCGTCCGTTCTTGTCCAGCCGGAACATCGCCGGCAGAACGGCCTGGGCGACCCGGGTGGTGCCGGCGTCCGCGTCCGCCTGGAACGTGTTCAGGGTCTCCGGTACGGCGTCCACCGCCCAGCGCAGGGTGCCGCCGTCGGCGATGTCGGCGCGGGCCGCCTGTGCGATGTCCGGTCCGGCGAGGGGTTTGCCCGCCGGGTCCTCGGAGCCGCAACCCGCGAGCAGGGGGACCGCGAGCGCACCCGCGGTGAGGAAAGCGGCCGAGCGCATCACCGCGCGCAGGCCGACGCCGTCGTGGGACATCTCTGCGTACCTCCAGGAAGCCGACCCCTCCGCGAATTGCGAGTTATGATCACGTTTGGGGGTATATGGAGCTGATCAGATGTATTCAGATGTACGCAGACACTGAAGAGGAAAGGGTTCTTCAGCCGACGGCGACACGTCGGCCGACGGCGGGAAGTCACCCGTGCGGCGCAGCGCACCGCATCCCCGGCCCTCGGCCGCCGCGCATCGACACCCCGCGCGCACGGAGCGTGTACGGGAGCGCACGGAAGGCTCGCAATACGCCAATCGCTGCACATCCCTTCACATGGCGAGGTGTGACGCGCAACACTCTCAGGCGCATGAACGTTTGGCGCCCAGGGCACATCCGCCCACGGAAGCGAGGTCACGCCATGTCCGTGCACGACGACCTGACGTCAGTCCAGCGCTGCCTCGACGATCTGGCCCGCTCGGTCGGACGCCTGGAGCAGCAGATCGGCAGCCGCGGGCTGGAGATGCGCCGCGTCCGCGCCGACGCCGACCACCTGCGCGAGAGCGTCGCGCTGCTGCGTGAGGCGGCCTCCACGCCCGCCTCGCCGAAGCGCCCCGATCTCGTCACCATCCCCGACACCCCGTACGACGACTCGCTGTGGATCGACACGGACGACGAGGGACTCGGCGCCCGCGACCGCCGCGCACCCTGAGTCCGCCCCCGCCACCCGTCGGCTCCTGACCCACCCGATCGGCTCAGGAGCCACCCGTCGGCCCTGAGCCGACCCTCGGTCCCTGTGCCGACCGTCGGTCTCCGTGCCGTCGGTCGCCCCTGCCGTCCGTCGTCCCTGAGCCGTCCGTCGTCCTTCGAGCCGTCCGCAGTCCCGACCCGACCGGAGTCATGAATTGGCCACTGGTACGGAACCTCCAGCCACCGAAGACCCCCTTCCGTCGCGCGGCGGCGTACGTACCCGTACGCGCGCCGCGATCGACGCCCCGCACCTGCGGACCGACCGCTGGTGGCTGGCCCCCGCCTGCACGGCCGCCGGTCTGCTCGCGTTCGTCGTGTACTCCACCTGGCGGGCGTTCGCCAACGCCGACTACTACGCGGCGCCGTACGTCTCGCCGTTCTACTCCCCGTGCCTCGCGGACAACTGCGACACCATGCGCCACGGCCCCAACTGGGACCTCTTCGGCAGCTGGTGGGGCATCTCCCCCGCGATCATCATCCTGATCTTCCCGCTCGGCTTCCGCCTGACCTGCTACTACTACCGCAAGGCCTACTACCGGGGCTTCTGGGCCTCGCCCCCGGCCTGCGCGGTGGCCGAGCCGCACAAGAAGTACACGGGCGAGACCCGCTTCCCGCTGGTGCTGCAGAACATCCACCGGTACTTCTTCTACGCCGCGATCGTCGTCGCCGGGATCCTGACCTACGACACCGTGCTCGCCTTCCGCGACGAGCACTACGCCTGGGGCCACATGGGCCTGGGCACCCTGGTCTTCCTGCTGAACATCGTGCTGATCTGGGCGTACACGATCTCCTGCCACTCCTGTCGGCACATCGTGGGCGGCAAGCTCAAGCACTTCTCCAGGCATCCCGTGCGGTACCGGGCGTGGCAGCTGGTGGGCAAGCTCAACGCCCGCCACATGCTGCTGGCCTGGGCGTCGCTGGTGAGCGTGGCGCTCGCCGACTTCTACGTGTACCTCGTCGCGTCCGGCGTCTTCGACGATCCGCGCTTCTTCTAGATGGGTGGGGCCTTCTGATGACCGTGGTCGACCGACAGGAGTGGGACGTCGTCGTGGTCGGCGCCGGCGGTGCGGGTCTGCGCGCCGCCATCGAGGCACGCGAGCGGGGCGCCCGTACGGCGGTGATCTGCAAGTCGCTGTTCGGCAAGGCGCACACCGTGATGGCCGAGGGCGGCATCGCGGCGGCGATGGGCAACGCCAACGCCGGCGACAACTGGCAGGTCCACTTCCGCGACACCATGCGCGGCGGCAAGTTCCTCAACCAGTGGCGGATGGCCGAGCTGCACGCGCAGGAGGCGCCGGACCGGGTGTGGGAGCTGGAGACCTGGGGCGCCCTGTTCGACCGTACGAAGGACGGCCGCATCTCGCAGCGCAACTTCGGCGGCCACGAGTACCCGCGTCTCGCGCACGTCGGCGACCGCACCGGCCTGGAGCTGATCCGCACGCTCCAGCAGAAGATCGTCGCGCTCCAGCAGGAGGACTTCGAGGAGACCGGGGACTACGAGTCCAGGCTGAAGGTGTTCCAGGAATGCACGGTCACTCGGGTCCTCAAAGAGGGCTCGCAGGTGAGCGGCGTCTTCGGGTACGAGCGCGAGTCGGGCCGTTTCTTCGTCCTGGAAGCCCCGGCCGTGGTGATCGCGACCGGCGGCATCGGCAAGTCCTTCAAGGTGACGTCGAACTCGTGGGAGTACACGGGCGACGGTCACGCGCTGGCCCTGCTCGCGGGCGCGCCCCTGCTCAACATGGAGTTCGTGCAGTTCCACCCGACCGGCATGGTCTGGCCGCCGTCGGTGAAGGGCATCCTCGTCACCGAGTCGGTGCGCGGCGACGGCGGGGTGCTCAGGAACTCCGAGGGCAAGCGGTTCATGTTCGACTACATCCCCGACGTCTTCAAGGAGAAGTACGCGGAGTCGGAGGACGAGGGCGACCGCTGGTACGAGGACCCGGACCACAACCGGCGCCCGCCCGAACTGCTCCCCCGCGACGAGGTGGCCCGCGCGATCAACTCCGAGGTGAAGGCGGGCCGCGGCTCCCCGCACGGCGGTGTCTTCCTGGACGTGTCGACGCGGATGCCCGCCGAGGTCATCCGGCGCCGCCTGCCCTCCATGTACCACCAGTTCAAGGAGCTGGCCGACGTCGACATCACCGCGGAGGCGATGGAGGTCGGGCCCACCTGTCACTACGTGATGGGCGGCATCGCGGTCGACTCGGACACGGCGGCCGCACGCGGGGTGCCCGGGCTGTACGCGGCCGGTGAGGTCGCGGGCGGCATGCACGGCTCCAACCGGCTCGGCGGCAACTCCCTCTCGGACCTGCTGGTGTTCGGGCGCCGGGCGGGCCGGCACGCGGCCGAGTACGCGACCGGCCTCTCGGCGGACCGCCCGCCGGTCGACGACACCCAGATCGACACGGCGGCGGCGGAGGCGCTGCGGCCGTTCTCGGCGGAGGGCCTGGAACCCGCCGGAGGTCCGCCGGAGAACCCGTACACCCTCCACCAGGAACTCCAGCAGAACATGCACGACCTCGTCGGCATCATCCGCCGCGAGGCGGAGATGCGGCAGGCCCTGGAGAAACTGGCCGACCTGCGGGTACGGGCCCGCCGGGCCGGCGTCGAGGGCCACCGCCAGTTCAATCCCGGCTGGCACCTCGCCCTGGACCTGCGCAACATGCTGCTGGTCAGCGAGTGCGTGGCCCGGGCCGCGCTGGAGCGCACCGAGTCCCGCGGCGGCCACACCCGCGAGGACCACCCGGCGATGGACCGCGAGTGGCGCCGCGTCAACCTGCTCTGCCGGCTCACGGACCCGACCGGCGGACTGGCGGCCACCGACCCCGTGCGCGGTCAGATCGACCTCACCCGCGAGACCACCGAACCCGTCCGCCCCGACCTGCTCGCCCTCTTCGACAAGGAGGAGCTGGTCAAGTACCTCGCCGAAGAGGAGCTGTACGAATGAGCAGCTACGACGCCCGCTTCAAGGTGTGGCGGGGTGATGTGAAGGGCGGGGGCCTTCAGGACTTCAAGGTCGAGGTGAACGACGGCGAGGTCGTCCTCGACATCATCCACCGCCTCCAGGCCACCCAGGCCCCCGACCTCGCCGTCCGCTGGAACTGCAAGGCGGGCAAGTGCGGTTCGTGCTCGGCGGAGATCAACGGCCGGCCGCGTCTGCTGTGCATGACCCGCATGTCCGTGTTCACCCGCGAGGAGACGATCACCGTCACCCCGCTCAGGGCCTTCCCTGTCGTACGGGATCTGGTGACGGACGTCGGCTTCAACTACACGAAGGCGCGCGAGGTACCGGCGTTCGTACCGCCCGAGGGCCTCGGCCCCGGCGAGTACCGGATGATGCAGGAGGACGTGGACCGCTCGCAGGAGTTCCGCAAGTGCATCGAGTGCTTCCTGTGCCAGGACACCTGCCATGTGGTCCGCGACCACGAGGAGAACAAGACTGCGTTCGCCGGCCCGCGCTTCCTCATGCGGGTCGCGGAACTCGACATGCACCCCCTGGACGCGGCCGCCGAGTCCGGCCTGGACCGCAAGAAGGCCGCCCAGGACGAACACGGACTCGGCTACTGCAACATCACCAAGTGCTGCACGGAGGTCTGCCCCGAGGGCATCAAGATCACGGACAACGCGCTGATCCCGCTGAAGGAACGGGCCGTCGACCGCAAGTACGACCCGCTGGTGTGGCTGGGGTCGAAGATCAGGAGACGGAGTTCGTAGGGGGCGGCGGTACGGGGGTACGGCCGGGGCGCCGGGCCAGCGTCTGAAGACCGAGGCTCCCCATGAACACGAACCAGCCGGTGACCGAGAGCGCATCGAACCTGGAGCGGAACACGCCGAGGAACATCCACAGGGATGCGCCGACCGCGCCGAGCAGCTGGCCGTACCCCCACAGTTTCGGCCGCACGATCAGGTGCCGGCCCAGCGGCAGCACCCAGCCGGTCGTGACGCCCGCGATGCCGAACCCGGCCATCAGCGTCACGGCCAGCGCGCCGGCGACCACCAAGTAGACGTGCATGACGATCAGCGTCCCACGGGGGTTGCGCCCCCACCAGGGCTGAAGCCCCTTGAGACCGCAAAGACCTCGTCAGGCTGAGGCGCCCTGAGACCGCACATACCCTCGTCAGGCTGAGGCCCTCAGATACCCCGAGTGCGCCACCTGACCGAGGAAGGTGAACCGGGTCTCGCCGGCCATGTGCTTGTCGAACGCCTCCTTGATGCCGGGCCACTTGGGGTGCCCGAAGTCGTCGAGGACCACGATGCCGCCGGGCGCGACGATCTGCTCGGCCCACTCCAGGTCCGCCGCGACACCGGCGGCCGAGTGGTCGCCGTCGACGATGACCACGCCGTAGGAACGGTCGGAGACCAGCGCACGCACCTCCGGGTCCTCGGAGAAGCCCTGCTGGATCCGGGTCGCCTCACCGGCCGCTCCGGCGAGAGCCAGGTTGACGCGCACCGCGGCGCCCTGCACGGGGGTGCCCGAGGCGTCGTCACCCATGCTGGCGCCGGGCTGCAACTGGGTGCCCGCGAGCGGATCGACGATCGTCAGCCTCGGTTCCCGTCCGGCGCGCTCCAGCATCCGGATCAGGGCCGCGCCGAACATCCCGTACAGGGTGCCGATCTCCAGGACCTCGTCGTTCGGCGGGTCCAGCAGCGGTACGGCGGACAGCTTGCCGACGATGTTCATGGTGCCGCCGGCGATCCGGCCGACCCCGAGCGCCTCCATAGCGATGAGCAGCCGGAACGCCTGGGCGACATTGCGCTCGGCGCCGTCCTTGTCCCCGGTGACCTTCGCCAGCTCGTCGATCGCCCGGTCGAGGTGGGCCGCGGACGGCAGCCGGGCCATGCCGCGCCCGGTGCCGTCGAAGAACAGCTCCAGGGGGCGCAGACGGCCGCGCAGTTTGTTCAGTTCCTCCCGCAGCGCCGCGTCGGGGGTGCCGGCGGCGGCCGTGGTGTTCTGGGCCGTCGAGCCGTTCTGGAGGGAACGGCGGACGTGGCGCTCAATGCGCTGGTCGATGAGGTCGGCCACCGGGCGCAGAGTGCGCCGGGCAGCCTTGCTGGTGAGTAGCGCTCGCATCCCTGGACGCTAGGACGACCACAGCTCACCCACAACTAACAAAGGGGCCCGTTCAGACGAAGCACGCATGACGTCTGGACCACGGGACCCTTAACGCGGTCGCCCGACCAGGTCCAGGACCCGGCCCAGGTTGTACTCCGCGATCGCCCGCATGGGCTCGGGGTCCGGGAAGTCGCCGTCGAGGAGGCGCAGGGGGCCGGACACGAGGGACAGATGCATGGCCAGGCGGTACAGGCGCAGCCGGTCCTCGTCGAGGCCGGGGGCGCGCAGGGCGTCGTAGTGCCGGCCGAAGCGGATCCTGAGGAAGACGTGCTCCCACTCCGCGTCGAAGTACATCAGGCCCTCGATGTCGATCAAGGCCGGAACCCCTTCTGCATCCAACAGGACATGGTCCGGACCGAGTTCGCCGTGGATGAGGGAGTACCGGGCGCGGGGCCGGACCGCGGCGGACAGCTCCCGCACGGCCCTCTCCAGATCCTCCCGTACGGCGGCGATCCGCTCGTCCCGTACGACGGTCTCCTCGATGGAGCGCAGCGCGCTCTCCGTGACGCGCTGTTCGCAGGAACGCGCGGCCGGGACACCGCCCCTGTCGACGAGGGCGACCTTCCCGAAGACCGGCCCTTCGTACGCGTGCAGCACGGTGAGCCAGTCGGCCAGCCGTTCCAGGGCGACGCGCCCGGCGGCCGGGTCCCGCTCCAGCGCCTCCTCCAGGCTGCGGCCGGGCAGGTCCTCGACCACCGCCGCGTCCGCCGGGAGGTGGGTGTGCGTGGCGTCGGCGTACAGCAGGCGGGGGGTGCGGATGCCGACGGCGGTGAGGCGGTCGTGCGCAGCCCTGAACAGGTCGAGGCCCGTGCCGTGCGAGAAGGGGTCACGGAGGTCGGAGGGACCGGCGTCCCAGTAGTCCTCGTCGGCCGACCAGACGTAGGCGACGGCTGTGGAGTCGTCGTCGAACCGCAGCCGGTAGACGCCCTTCTTGGTACCGCCGCGCAGCCGGGTGACGGAGGCGAGGGTGCGGCCGGGGCCGGTCGCCGCTCGGGCGAGGGAGGCCAGGTCGTCGGGGGTGAGGGGGGTGCGGGGGGTGCGGAGGGCGGGCTCGGAGGTGGGGGGCTTGGGCGGGGCGGGCTTGCGCGGGGCGGTCATGGGCCGGATCGTCGCACCGGGCGGAACCCGGCCGCCGCGGGTTTTCCGGGGGCCGGGCGTCGGGGGAGGCCGAACCCCGGCGGAGGCCCCGCCCCCGCCGAGGCCCGCTGTCCGCCGGGAGCCGGACCTCGACGGGGCCCGGTGTCAGCGCACCCAGTCCTCGCGGTACGCCTTCCAGTCCCCCTTCTCGGCCGCGAAGTCCACGTACAGGGCGACGCCGAAGTTGGGGCGGTCGGCGTCCGTGCGGGACAGGCCGAGGCGGACGCCGCGGACGGCGGCGGGGACGGTCTCCGCGTGATTCCAGTGGCCGAAGCGGTTCTCGTGGTAGAAGGGCAGGCCCATCAGCAGGTCGGTGGAGTCCGGGGTGACCTCCAGGGCCAGCGAGGTCTGCTGGGCGACATAGCCGCCGTACGTGCTCTCCAGCGGCTGCATCGTGTCGTACGACATCATCGCGATCTGGTCGACCCGGCGGGCGACCTGCCCGAAGAACTTCTGCGACCACCACTTCGGGTGCCCGGCCACCGTCCCCCAGAAGGAGTGGAACCCCGGGACCGGGTCGATCTGGTGCGCGGCGATCGACAACTGCGCGTCCTGGGCGCGGGTGACGCGGCGCAGGGAGTCGAGGAGGGTGAGGTAGTGCCGGTCGTCCGAGTGCAGCGGCTCCAGGTCGAAGTGGACGCCGTCGAAGCCGGTGGCCAGGATCTGCCGGGTGGACTCGACGACGGCCGCGCGGGTCTCCGGGCGCTCCAGCCGCATGCCGTCCGGGCTCTCGGTGGCGAGCACGTCACCCAGCCAGGCCTGGACACGGATGCCGGGCGCGGCACGGTGTACGGCGTCGATGAACCAACGCGCCCTGGGATAGGCCGATCCGGGAAGCGTGCCGTCGTGCTCCAGAGGTCCGCTGTGGACGTACAGGTCACGGATGCCGGTGGTCTCCAGCTCACGGGCCAGCGCGGTGACGTCGGCGTCCTTCTTCCGCCCGTCGACCCAGGCGTGGCCGAGCCAGATCGCGTCCTTGTTCCTGGTGTACGTCCCGTCGGCCGGGTCGCCGGTGTAGTTCACGCGGAGCGAGATCTCGGCGGCGAGGACGGGAAGCACGACGATCAGGACCAGGCCGAGGGCGACACGGCGGGTCCAGCGGACCCAGGGGCGGGGTCTGGATCTCGGAGGACTGGATTTCGGGCTGGGGCTCGGGCTCGGGCTCGGCTCCGGTGTGGCCTGATGGGGCTGCTCCTCGGCGGTGCCTTCCTTGACCGTGGGAATCTCCCCCGTCCCCGTCCCCGTCCCCGTCCCCGTCGCCCCCGGCTCCGTCTCCCCGGTGCGCTCCATGCCGCTCCCCTCCACTGTCACCTGCTGTCGCCGTGCCGGCGCCCGTACCCCGCCCACCCCACCCCGGTCGCGCCCCCGCATTCCTGCTCATACGCTCCGAAATGTGACGTCATCCTTGATCCGAGGCAGGCCGCGCCGCGCCGCCGCGCACATATCCGCGCGGGTGTGGCTTGCCGTGCTGGGCGGTGCGATCGGGGTCCTGTGGCTGTTGTTGCCCTGGATGACGATCAACACCGATGCCCCGGTTGCGCAACGCACCGCCGCCTCCTCCTCCGCCGCCCCCGCCACCCGGGCCACCCGGGCCGCCGGCTCCGCCACGAGCACGAGTGCCGCCGTGTCCGAGGAGGACGACGCGTCGGCCGCCGACCTCGTCCTGCCGCTCGTCGCGGTGGTCGCCGCAGTCGCACTCGCCGGGTACGGGTACCTGCGCCGCACCCGACGAGCCCGAAGTCGCACCACGCCCGGCGGCTCCCCCGCCGCACCGCCCGCACCTCTCGCGCCGCCGACCGACCTGGACGAACCGTCCCGCGCCCTGCTGGCCGAGGCCGACGACTGGGTCCGCACCAGCCGCGAGGAACTCGGCTTCGCCGAGGCCAGGTTCGGTCCCGAGGCCGTCGCACCCTTCGCCCGGGCCGTACGGGACGCGGAGTCCGAACTCTCCGCCGCTTTCCGGATACAGGGGCAGTACGAGGCCGGCGTCCCGGCGGACGAGGCCTCCCGGCGCCACGTACGCGCGGGGATCGTGGGCCGGTGCCAGGAGGCAGGGCGGCGACTGGACGCGGAGGCCCCCGCCTTCGACCAACTCCGCGCGCTGGACCGGGAGTCCGGCGATGCCCTGACGGTCGCGGAGACCCGTTTCCGGGACCTGGCCGCCCGCACGGCAACCACGGAAACAACCCTCACGGACCTCGCCCAGCGCTACCCGCCCTCCGCCACCGCCCCGGTCACCGGGTACGTCGAACAGGCCAAGGACCGCCTGGTGTTCGCCACCACCCACCTCAACCGGGCGCACCAGTCGGCCGACTGGTCCGCCTCCGAACGCACGGCCCACCACCTGCGCGCCGCCGAGGCCGCCGTGTCCCAGGCCACCGTCCTGCTCACCGCAGTCGACCGACTCGCCGCCGAACTCGGCACCGCGACCGCTCTGCTACCGGCGGCGCTGACGGGAGCGGAGGCGGAGTTGGCAGGGGTACGGGGACGCACAGCAGAGGACGAGGACACACCGGCTGGCGAGCTGCACGCCCGCATCCGGCGGGCCGACCTGGTCCTGGCCGCCGTACGAGACGACATGACCGGTGGCCCGTACGACCCCCTCGACGCCCTGCGCCGCATCGTGGCGGCGACCGAGCCGCTCGCGCTGGGGCGGGCCGGGGTCCTCTCGGCGGCGGGGCTGCTCGTGGCGCGGAGTGCTGTGGCCCTGGCGGACGGGTTCGTCGAGACGCACCGGAGTGCCGTGGGCGCTGAGGCCCGCCTCCGACTGACGGAGGCGGACCGGGCCCTCACCGCCGACCCTCCGGATCACCTCACGGCCGACGCCCTCGCCCGCGAGTCCCGCGAACTGGCCGAGCGGGACGTACGCCTGCACGGCAACCCGCTCGCCGGAGAGGCCAAGCACGCGAGCGGAGTCGCCGGCGCCGTCCTCGGCGGCATCCTGCCCGCCGGCGCCCCGGACACAGGCCCACCGCCAAGTTTCGGCGGCCCGCACACCCGAGGGCGCCGCAGCGTCCCTGGGCGGTAACGTCCCTTCGCGATAAGGAACTTCGTCCGCTGCAGTACACCCCGCAACACACGCGCAGGCCACCCGCAAAACACCGCGAGCCCCGCACGCCGATTTGTATGATGATGCGATCTTAGGTGAGATGGCCTGGTTGGGGACGCGGACGAGCGGGGGCAGTTGAGCGTGATCAAACCGGATCAAATACCCCAGTTCACGGGTAACTTGCCTGGAGACGGTGTCGGGCGCGCTGTCGTCGTACGCGACGGAGGTCCGCCCGCTGGTCGACAAGCTGAAGCAGCTGAAGGCGGACGCGACCACGTTCGTGGCGTCCGTCAAGGACGACGACGAGTGGGAGTACGACGAGGACAAGGTCGACCAGCACAACCAGATCCGGGACGACATCACGGCGACGGTGGCGGCGTTCTGGGCGGCGGAGCGGACCTGCCACAACAAGATCACCAGTATCTGGGGCGGCACGCAGATGGTCGCCGGGGACGGTTCGGACCGTAAGGACCAGTACGGCTTCAACGCGGATGATCTGAAGAACGCGAAACTTCCCTGGGGCGACCCGGTGGACGAGAAGCATCACTGGTACGAGGTCGGCCACTGGGTGAAGTCGTTCGTATGGGACGGCCTGATCGTGGACGGCATCTGGGGCACGATCAAGGGTCTGGGCACGCTGGTGGGCTTCGGCGGCTGGGATGCGATGGGCCAGGCGTGGAAGGGCCTGGCGCAGCTGGCGACCGGTCTGGCGATCTCCTCGATCCCCGGCATGAGCACCCTCTTCTGGACTCTGCCGGACGACAAACTCCCGTCCTGGATCCGTGACTCGCGCACCGCGATGAAGGAGACGGGCAAGGCGCTGGTGGCGTGGGACGAGTGGGGGAAGAACCCCGGCCGTGCGGCCGGTGCGGTCACCTTCAACGTCCTGACGACCGTGTTCACCGGTGGCGCGGGCGGCGCGGCGGCGGGCGCCGGCAAGGCGGGCGCGGTCGCGAAGGTGCTGTCGGTGGCGGGCAAGGCGGGGAAGGTCATCGACCCGATGACCTACATCGCCAAGGGCGCCGGCGCGGGTCTGTCGAAGATCGGCGACATCGCGAAGGGGCTGAAGGGCGTCGGCGCGATCGACATCCCGACGCTGCCGGAGGGTGCGTTCACGTTGCCCGAGGGCGCTTTGAAGCTCCCGGACGGCACGGTGCGCCTGCCCGAGGGCACTGCGATCCCGGAGGGCGCGACGCGGCTCCCGGACGGCAACATCCAACTCCCGCACGCCACCCCGGTCCTCCCACCCGGCGCGACGAAACTACCGAGCGTGGAGGGGTCTCCGGCCCAGTACATGGACGGCGACGGCAACCTCCTCGACCACCAGGGCAACGTGATCAACACCGTCGACAACGCTCCCACGGACGTGGTCGACAAGGGGACTTCCGGCAACCCGGCGTCGGGTGCGGACGTGCCGCGCGTGGACTCACCGGTCAAGGAACCGGCCCTGGTCGGCGCGGGCACCCACACCGCAGACCAGGCCGCCCAGTCGGTGAAGCTGGGCAACAGCCTGGACACCAATCTCGGCGACGTGGGCCGCGTCGGCGACGACGTGCCGACCACCCCCACTATCCGCGCCGGCAGCGACATGCCCACCGTCCACGCCGGAGGAGAACTACCAGGCGGCAGGGGCGCCGACCACCTCCCCGGCGGCAGCGCAGGCGATCACCTCCCCTCAGGCCAGGCCCCCGACATCGCACCCACGGCCCGCGTGGGCGAGGCTGCCCCGACAGGTACCACAGGCGACCACGTCCCCGGCAGCCAGGCCGACGACCTCAGTGCCGGAGGCACCTCCTCGTCCGGCCACGACCTGCCTGGAAGCGGCACCGCAGACGCCCTTCCCGGCCACCCACACGAAGTGCCGCCAGGCGGCGGCACCGTGGACGAGCTCGGTGGAACAGGCGACGACGCTCTGGGAGACACGGGTGGATTCGGTGATGACATCGGCCACGCCGGTGACGAGACGCCGGGGCAGCACCCGGAGCAGCACGACACCGGGAACGGCGGCGGCCAGCATGCCGACGAGGCCGCCCGCCAGCGCGAGATCATGGACGAGCAGGTCCAGCGCGCCAACCACGAACCTGGCTACTTCGAGCGTTACTACAAGTCCAACGGCAACCGGAAGAGCCTGGAACTCTTCGACGAAACCGGCACGACACCACCCCAGTTGACTCGTGAGTCCCCCAACCACCCATGGACGGCGGTCCACGATGCTCCGCCACCGCTCAAACCCCGCTACCTCGGCGACTGGGTCAAGACCGGGCCCGACAGCGCCAGCCCGGAAGCGGTCTCGAAGCTGAACGACGCAGCAGAGACGCGGCACCTCGCCGTCCACCACGACACCGCGATGGACAACTGGAAGCAGGAGGCCAGGCAGGCCCACGACCAGCATCCGACCTGGGAGACCGAGGCAGAAAAGCTCGAGAGCCACTCCACGTACAAGGAATCGCATGTCCGCATGCGCGACGCTTCCGAGGCGTACGGCGAGGCGGTCGCCGAGCATCACGTCATACCCGAGCGCTATCCAGGCGCAACGCGTGAGCCGCTCGACGGGCCGGCGAATGGGAATGACCAGTTCGACCAGGTATGGCGCAGGGAAGACGGCGGGTATGTCGTCGTAGAGGCCAAAAGCAGTGTTGACACAGATCTAGGTGCCCGAAACCTTCCTAGTGGTAAGCGGGTCTCGCAAGGCACCAGGGACTATTTCCTCGACATCATCCGCGAAATGGAAAAGCGAGGAACGAAGAATCTGGCAGAGGCTAAGCTGGCCGAAAAGCTAAGGGACGCACTGAAACAGGGCAACCTGGACTACATCGTGGTCAAGGGGGAGAGGAACGCCGGTGAGTACGCTGGCTACCGTATGAGGGAGTTCGACATCTCTGACAGGAGCACTCCGTGAGCGTCATCATCGCCCGCCACAGTTCGCCCGGCCCTGACGACGAGGGTTACGCGGAGCACCTCGGCCAGAGCGTGTTGAAGGGTGTGCAGGGGCTCGAACAGTCTCCCGGTTCGCTCGACATGTACCTCAGCACCGCATTTCTGCACCTCCAGGCCCGCGCCGCCGTCGACCCGCGGGCGGCACGGCTG
>JODI01000091.1 GCA_000720805.1 Streptomyces violaceoruber | reverse complement strand
ACCTCCCAGGCCGGAGGAGAACTTCCTGACGCACAGGGAACAATCGCGTCCGACACGGGCACTCACTCACGCTCACCCGAAGTCACTCATACTCGGTAAACCGGCAGCAGTTCCCGACCCCTCGCTGACCAAGATCCGCAAGCCGGTCCCCGCGATGGGACAGGCGGCGGCCTGCGAGGCAGACCGGGCCGGCTCCTCCTCAGGGCGGAGCCGACTGGGTCTTCGCCGTGCGCTGGTAGGAGGTTCCGGGCGTCTGACGGGTGTAGGACGTGCGACGCGAACCCGACCGGGGGATGATCGGGGGGAAAGCACCTTTCTGGCAGACTTTATGCCTATGACCGAGACGACCGTGACGACACAGGATGGCCGCGAACCGGCTGTTCCGTATCCGGTCGCGGCCCCACCGCAGCGGGGTCTCCTGCGCCGCCCGCGCACTCCGCGCCGGCCCCGCATCTGGTTCGAGATCCTGTTGATCGGTGTGAGTTACTGGACGTACTCACTGATCCGCAACGCGGTCCCGGAGCAGCGGGGCGAGGCGCTGCGCAACGCCGACTGGATCTGGAAGGCCGAGCACGGTCTCGGCATCGCCGTCGAGGAGTCGGTCAACCACGCGGTCAACTCGGTGACCTGGCTCATCGTCGGGATGAACTACTACTACGCGACGCTGCACTTCGTGGTGACACTGGGCGTCCTGGTCTGGCTCTTCCGCAGTCACCCCGGCCGCTACGGCGCCACCCGTCTCGTCCTCTTCGCGACCACGGGCGTCGCCCTCGTCGGCTACTACCTGTATCCCCTGGCCCCGCCGCGGCTGATGAACGACAGCCGCTTCGTCGACACCGTCATGGTCCACCAGACCTGGGGCTCGATGGCCTCGGGCGACCTGAAGAACATGTCGAACCAGTACGCCGCGATGCCGTCGATGCACATCGGCTGGTCCCTGTGGTGCGGTCTGACGATCTTCACGCTGGCGTCCGTGCCGTGGGTGCGGGTGCTGGGCCTGCTCTACCCGGCGGCGACCCTGGTGGTCATCGTCGCCACCGCGAACCACTTCTGGCTCGACGCGGTGGGCGGCGCCCTCTGTCTCACCTTCGGCTTCACGGTGGCGTGGCTCTGGCACGGGGCGCTGCCGTACGCGCTGCCGCGCGTGGTGCCGGGGAAGGCGAAATCGAAGGGGACTGGAACAGCAAAAGGGACCGGAACGGGGACGGGAACAGGGGAGCCCGAGGGGACGGACGACGCCTTGCTGCCGACCAAGTCGTAGGTTCGTCACCCTTCGTCCGCCCCGTCACCCCCCGTAGAACAGTTCGTCCACGACCCCCCGGGCCCGGCGTGCCGTACGCCGGTAGTCGTCCAGCATGTCGCCGACGTGTCCCGGCTCGTACCCCAGGTAACGGCCTACGGCTCCCAGCTCCCGGGACTCCGACGGGAACGTGTCGCCGGCCCGGCCCCGCACCAGCATCACCGCGTTGCGCACCCGCGTCGCCAGCACCCACGCCTCGTCGAGGACCGTCGCTTCCTCGTCCGAGAGGAGGCCCGCCTCGCGGGCGACGCCGAGGGCGGCACGGGTACGGGTGGTCCGCAGTCCGGGCACCTGGGCCCCGTGCCGCATCTGCAGCAGCTGCACGGTCCACTCCACGTCGGACAGCCCGCCGGGCCCGAGTTTGGTGTGCAGCTTGGGGTCGGCGCCGCGCGGCATCCGCTCCGACTCCATCCGCGCCTTCAGCCGCCGGATCTCCCGTGCGGCGTCGTCGCCGAGCCCCGCCTCCGGGTACCGCAGCGGATCGATCAGCTCGACGAACCGGCGGCCCAGCTCCTCGTCCCCGGCGACCGGCTCGGCCCGCAGCAGCGCCTGCGCCTCCCAGACCAGGGACCAGCGGCGGTAGTAGGCCTCGTACGACGTGAGGGTGCGCACGAGCGGACCGGACTTGCCCTCCGGCCGCAGGTCCGCGTCGATGAGCAGCGGCGGGTCGGCGCTGGGGAGCTGGAGCAGCCGGCGCATCTCGGAGACGACCTTGTTGGCCGCCTGGGAGGCCTCGCGTTCTTCCACGCCCTCGCAGGGCTCGTGCACGAACAGCACGTCGGCGTCGGAGCCGTAGCCCAGTTCGTGGCCGCCGAAGCGGCCCATGCCGATGATCGCGAACCGGGTGGGCAGGGTGTCCCCCCAGCCGTCCCGGACCACCGCGCGCAGGGTGCCGGCGAGGGTGGCCGCGGTCAGGTCGGACACCGCGGCGCCGACCCGGTCGACGAGCGCGCCCTGGTCGGCCTCGGCCTGCTGGGCCTCGGTGCCGTAGGAGCGGACGATGTCCGCGGCGGCCGTACGGAACAGTTCGCGGCGGCGCACCCCACGGGCGGCGGTGACCGCCTGCGCGGCCCCGTTCGCCCGGCCCACGGCGGCGAGTATCTCCTGCTCCAGATGGGCCCGCCCGCGCGGTTCGAGTCCTCCTCCGGGTCCTCCCCCGTCGCCGTCGCCGAGCAGCGCGACCGCTTCGGGCGCGCGCATCAGCAGGTCGGGGGCGAGCCGGCCGGCGGACAGCACACGGGCCAGGTTCTCGGCCGCCGCGCCCTCGTCCCGCAGCAGCCGCAGGTACCAGGGCGTCTTGCCGAGCGCGTCCGACACCTTGCGGAAGCCCAGCAGTCCCGCGTCCGGGTCGGCGGAGTCGGCGAACCAGCCGAGCAGCACCGGCAGCAGGGTGCGCTGGATGGCGGCCTTCCGCGTGACACCCGACGCCAGCGCCTCCAGGTGCCGCAGGGCCGCCGCCGGATCGGCGTACCCGAGGGCGACCAGCCGCTCCCGGGCCGCCTCGGGGCTCAACCTGGTCTCGCCGGATGGGGGTCCCCCCGCCCGAGTGAATTCGAGGGTGGGGGAGAGTTGGGCGACCGCGTCGAGCAGCGGGCGGTAGAAGAGCTTCTCGTGCAGCCGTCGTACGACGCCGGTGTGCCGTTTCCACTCGCGGGTCAGCTCGGCGACCGGGTCGGCGCGCAGGCCAAGGGAGCGGCCCAGGCGCCGCAGGTCGGCCTCGTCCTCGGGGACGAGGTGGGTGCGGCGCAGCCGGTAGAGCTGGATGCGGTGCTCCATGGAGCGCAGGAAGCGGTAGGCGTCGTCGAGCTGGACGGCGTCGGCGCGGCCGACGTACCCGCCCGTCGCGAGCGCCTGGAGCGCGTCCAGAGTCGTACCGCTCCTGAGGGAGGCGTCGGCCCGTCCGTGCACCAACTGCAGGAGCTGGACGGCGAACTCGACGTCCCTCAGACCACCGGGCCCGAGCTTCAGCTCGCGTTCGATCTCCGCGACCGGGATGTTCTCGACCACCCGGCGGCGCATCTTCTGCACGTCGGCGACGAAGTTCTCCCGCTCCGCCACCTTCCACACCATGGGTTCGAGGGCGGCGACGTACTGCTCGCCCAGTTCGACGTCGCCGGCCACCGGGCGGGCCTTGAGCAGGGCCTGGAACTCCCAGGTCTTGGCCCAGCGCTGGTAGTAGGCGAGGTGACTGGAGAGCGTACGGACGAGAGGACCGTTTCTGCCCTCGGGGCGGAGGTTGGCGTCGACGGGCCAGATCGAACCCTCGACGGTCGTCTCCGAGCAGATCCGCATCATGTGCGAGGCGAGCTTGGTGGCGGACCGGACGGCCTTGCCCTCGTCGGCACCCTCGACGGCCTCCCCCACGAAGATCACGTCGACGTCGGAGACGTAGTTCAGCTCATGGCCGCCGCACTTGCCCATCGCGATCACCGCGAGCCGGCACAGCGCCGCGTCGTCGGGCGCGGCGGCGCGGGCGAGGGCGAGGGCGGCGCGCAGGGTCGCGGTCGCGAGGTCGGCGAGCTCGGCGGCGGTCTCGGCGAGGTCGGTGGTGCCGCACACGTCCCGGGCGGCGATGGACAGCAGACAGCGCCGGTAGGCGACGCGCAGGGAGACCGGGTCGTCGGCCTCCGCGAGACCCCGCTCGAACTCCTCCACCCCGGGGTGCAGGTCCCGCGGCTCGTACATGACGAGGGCGTGCCAGTCGCTCGGGTGCCGGGCGAGGTGGTCGGCGAGCGCGGCGGAGGCGCCGAGCACCCCGAGCAGCCGGTCGCGCAGCGGCTTGGCCGCGATCACCGTGTCGAGCAGTTCACGGCGGGCGGTGGGGCCGGACTGGGCCTCCAGCATCCGTACGAGACCGTGCAGGGCGAGATCGGGGTCGGCGGTGGCGCCGAGCGCGTCGAGGAGGACCGGGTCGCTCCTTATGGGCTCCAGCTCGGCGCTCTGCAGCAGCCGCTCGGCGGCGGAGGGATCGGTGAAACCGTGCCGCAGCAGCCGCGTGAAGGTACTGCTCCTGCGCCCCGGCGCCGTCATCCCGGCCTCCCGTCCGATCAAGGTCGTACCCCGCCCGAGCCTAGCCGGAGCGGCCGTGAGAAGCGCCGGGGCGGGCGCCGAGGAGTTGTGACGGCCGGGCCGGTCTGGACGGGTGAGGGCGGGGAATGCCTGGGAGTGAGACCTGTCTGCAGAGCCGCCGAGCACCCGCGAGCACACGTCTGGAGAGCCGCTGATGAACGACAAGGAACCCGAGACCCGGCTCGACCCGCGCTACAGCGACGAGTCGGCCGCCGCGATCCCCTGGGCGGACGCCGAATCCTTGCTGGCCGCGGCGGAGCTGTTCTGGATCTCGACGGTACGACCGGACGGGCGCCCGCACGTGACCCCGCTGCCCGCGGTGTGGGCGCACGGGGCGCTGCACTTCTGCACCGGTCCGGACGAGCGCAAGGCGAAGAACCTCGCGCACAACCCGAACGTCGTGCTGACCACCGGCACGAACATCTGGGACAAGGGCTACGACCTCGTCGTCGAGGGTGAGGCGATCCGCGTCTCGGACAACGGCCGGCTACGGGAACTGGCCGCCGCGTGGGAGACCAAGTACGGCGATTTCTGGCACTTCGAGGTACGGGAAGGCTATTTCCACCACGGTCCCGGCCACGCCGTCGTCTATGCGGTGGCGCCGCACACCGTTTTCGGCTTCGGTAAGGGCGAGCCGTTCAGCCAGACACGGTGGCGGTTCGTGTGACGCGGTGACGCGGTGACGCGACGCGGGTGACGTACTTTGCGACGAAGGGGTCGTTCCATGCACATGAGCCTCGAAGTGGTCCTGCTGCCGGTGTCCGACGTGGACCGGGCCAAGGAGTTCTACCGGGACAAGGTCGGCTTCCACGTGGACCTGGACGGCGACGTGATGCCGGGCGTCCGCATCGTCCAGCTGACCCCGCCCGGCTCCGGCTGCTCCATCGCCCTGGTCGACGGCCTCCAGGTCCCGACGGGAACCCCGCAGCCGGGCACGTACCACGGCCTCCAGCTGTGCGTCACGGACGCGAAGGCCGCCTACGAGGAGCTGACCGCGCGCGGCCTGGACGTCACCGAACCCCAGCAGTTCGCTCCGCAGGACGGCGCCACCTTCATGTACTTCAAGGACCCGGACGGCAACGGCTGGGCGATCCAGGAGTACCGGCGCCGGGAGAGCGAGCCGCTGCACAAGGTGCTGGCGGATCTGGCGGCGCGGGGGGAATGACGGCCGCCGTCATCAGATGACCCCGCTCTTGGGCGTACCGGCACCCCTCCAGCCTGCGGTACCACCAGACGTGGGGGCGCCACTCCCGGCGGACGGGAACGCACGGGTCGGGCAGGGTGCGGGCGAGATAGACCGCGTCCAGTGCCGCGACCAGCCGCGCCAGCTCGGCACGGGCCCGCGGGGGCAGGTTCCGCAGTGCCGTGCCGAGCAGGTCGCGGGCGTGTCTGACGTCCCTGAAGGAGCAGCCCGGGCAGTCGCAGTCGTCCAGGTACGGGTAGCGGATGCCGCGCCCCGGCGGACTCAGGAAAGCCCGGTAGCGTCGCAACGCGTAGGCGGTCGCCCCGGGGAGGACGTGGTAGTCGGCCGAGAGCGCCTCGTACCGGTGAATCACGAGACTGGTGCGGGCCGACAGGCCGTGGATGCGGTCCGGGGCGGGGGTGTCCCACCGCCGCGGCCGATGTCGAATCCGCTGCGCCGCGCGCAGCGCGCCGGGCCGGTTACGCGGCATCGGCCTTTCGGTGCGAAGTACGGGAAGCCATGGGGTCATTGTGCCCGCACCCGAGTCCGAACGCCCGAGACCCTCGCGGCATAGGGTCGAGTCACCATGACCGACTACGACACCTACGGCACCGGCACGCATACCGCGAGTGAACTGGTCCACCTCCTCACCAGCCACCTCGGTGTCGTCTTCACCGAGCGCGAAAGTGACTACCGGGGCGTCTACCACTTCGCCCAGGGCGCTTACGGTCGTATCGAGATCCAGCCGAACGCCATCCCCGGCGATGACGGCCAGGACGACCTCTACGCCCCGGAACACCCGGCGGTCCGGGTCCTCCTGCTCATCAGCACCCCGACCGCAGGGCGCACCCTGTACACCCGCCTGGGCACCGTCCAAGGTCTCGTGCACCTGGGCCGCGAACCGTGGTGAGCCACCTCCATGCCGTCGGCCTGCCGGAGGTGTGGGCCGGGGAACGAGCTACGCGCCGTCGTTGCCGTCGCGCAGGGAATGGATCATGTTCTGCAGGATCCGGAAAGCGTCCGACTGCTCGGTCTCGGTCATGCCGGCCAGCATTCTGAGCTCGACGGACCGGACCGCCACGGTCGCCTTCTCGAGGCTCCGCCGGCCGCGAGGCGTGAGCCGCGTGGGAAGAACCTTTCCGACGGGTGCCTCCGCGGGCCTGGTCACGTAGCCCTCTCGTTCCAGGGCCTGGAGCAGCACGTTCATCGACTGCCGTGTCACGAACGCGCCCCGCGCGAGCTCGGAGTTCGACAAGCCCGGTCGTTGCGCCAGCAGCTCGAGGCAGGAGTAGCGCGTCACGTTCATCCCGAGCGGCCGCAGCACCTCCTCCATGGCTGCGCGGAGGGCGCTCGACGCCTCTTTCAGCAGGTAGCCCAGTGACGTCTCAAGGTCGACACCGTCTTGATTCATGTCAGCATTCTGACATAGGTTGACCTGTGTCAGAAAGCTGACACGAACAGAAGGAGCATCATCATGCCCGCCACCGGCCCCGACTTCATCTCGCTCCAAGTGCGTGACCTCAACGCTTCGCAGGCGTTCTACGAGCAGTACCTCGGTCTCGTCCGCTCGCCGGCCGGACCTCCGCACGCCGTCGTCTTCGAGACGAAGCCGATCGCGTTCGCACTCCGCGACGTCATTCCCGGCACCGATCTCGCATCCGTCGCTCAGCCCGGCATCGGTGTCGCGATCTGGCTCCACGCCACAGATGTCCAGGCCATTCACGATGCTCTCGTCGCCGACGGTCACACCATCGTCTCCGCACCGATCGACGGCCCCTTCGGCCGGACCTTCACCTTCGCCGACCCCGACGGCTACCAGGTCACGCTCCACGACCGCACCTGATCGGCCGAACACCACCGGCCGATCAACGATCCCCGAAGACTCCGGTTGCCCTGGAAGTGGTCGGCCAACCGGTGCGTACCGGCCACGCGGTGTTGCCGAGTCGAGTGGTCGACCCTGATGACTCCTGGGGGCGCGACCGCTCGGCTCGTTCGTTCTTCGAAAGGTGACCGTCGGTTACCGCCGCGTCGAGGACCGTCGACACGTTGTTGTAGATCACGCGCCGGTACGACGACGCGGGGACAGCCCGTTCCAGGCCGCTGAGCCAATCCCGGATGTGTTCCGGGCGATTCCGCGCGACGGTCGACCTCGGAGGCGGATGCGGACTCCGGCAAGGGGAGATCTTCGGGTTGCCCGTCGATGGAATCGGCTTCGACTCCGGATGGCTGCACATCGCGAACC
The DNA here is from genome assembly GCA_000720805.1 of Streptomyces violaceoruber. Taxonomy (GTDB): domain Bacteria; phylum Actinomycetota; class Actinomycetes; order Streptomycetales; family Streptomycetaceae; genus Streptomyces; species Streptomyces cellulosae_A. The sequence continues at coordinate 22,222 of JODI01000091.1, read as the reverse complement.
AGGTGAAGGTGACGAAACACGGTCTCGTGTTCGCCCCACCGAAGCGGAACAAGATCCGCGCTGTCCCCTTGCCGGACCGTGTGGCGCACGTCCTCAAGCAGCACATGGAGGCGTTCCCCCCGCAGCGTGAATCCCAGATCGTTGTGGCCGAGGCAGTTGCTCAAGGTGATCTCCACCGGGCCGGCGGTCGTCCCGAAAGCCGCTTCTGAGGTTGATGCCGAGCGGCGACGCCCTGTCCCGGAAAGCCGTGGACAGCCTTCACAGCGGCTTCTGGTGTCCGACCGTGACCCTCATGCGGTTCTGGTGGCAGCTGAGCATGCCGTACCAAGAGGTGTCGATGGAGGAGCTCAGCCGGAACGTCGGCGAGCCGAAGCTGGACGTGCTAAAGCAGCTGGTCAGCGCCATCAGGACGTCCCACGACGAGATCGACACATGGATCGACACCGTGGAACGGACCTTCTCGGTCGTTCAGGATCGTGGCCACGAGGCTGTCGGCGAACAGCTCCGGCTGATGCGTGAGGAGGCCGCTCCGGCGTCGGACGGCCCGGAGACGGCTCGGGAGCAGTGAGACGCCACGGGGCCGACGGTCCATGACCGTCGGCCCCGGTGGTCGAACGAGCGACGAATCCGCCCTGAGCTGTCCCTACAGCACCGGCAGGTTCTTCCGCAGCTCGAACGCGGTGACCTCGCTGCGGTACTCCTCCCACTCCTGGCGCTTGTTGCGCAGGAAGAAGTCGAAGACGTGCTCGCCGAGGGTCTCGGCGACGAGGTCGCTGCGCTCCATGAGGGTCAGGGCCTCACCCAGGTTCTGCGGGAGCGGCTCGATGCCCATCGCACGGCGTTCGGCGTCGGAGAGGGCCCAGACGTCGTCCTCGGCGCCCGGCGGGAGCTCGTAGCCCTCCTCGATGCCCTTGAGGCCGGCGGCCAGCAGGAGGGCGTACGCCAGGTAGGGGTTCGCGCCCGAGTCCAGCGAGCGGACCTCCACGCGCGCGGAACCGGTCTTGCCGGGCTTGTACATCGGCACGCGGACCAGGGCGGAGCGGTTGTTGTGGCCCCAGCAGATGTACGACGGGGCCTCGCCGCCGGCGCCCGCCGTGCGCTCGGTGCCGCCCCAGATCCGCTTGTAGGAGTTCACCCACTGGTTGGTCACCGCGGAGATCTCCGCCGCGTGCTTCAGCAGGCCCGCGATGAAGGAGCGGCCGACCTTGGAGAGCTGGTACTCCGAACCGGACTCGTAGAACGCGTTCCGGTCGCCCTCGAAGAGGGAGAGGTGCGTGTGCATGCCGGAGCCGGGGTGCTCGGAGAACGGCTTCGGCATGAACGTCGCCTGGACGCCCTGCTCCAGCGCCACCTGCTTCATGACCAGGCGGAACGTCATGATGTTGTCGGCCGTGGACAGCGCGTCGGCGTAGCGGAGGTCGATCTCCTGCTGGCCGGGCGCGCCCTCGTGGTGGGAGAACTCGACCGAGATGCCCATCGACTCGAGCATGGTGATCGCCTGGCGGCGGAAGTCCATGCCGATGTTCTGCGGGGTGTGGTCGAAGTAGCCGGAGTTGTCGGCCGGGGTCGGGCGCGAGCCGTCGAGCGGGCGGTCCTTCAGGAGGAAGAACTCGATCTCCGGGTGGGTGTAGAAGGTGAAGCCCAGGTCGGAGGTGCGGGCCAGGGCCCGCTTGAGCACGTAGCGCGGGTCCGCGAAGGACGGGGAGCCGTCCGGCATGAGGATGTCGCAGAACATCCGGGCCGTGCCGGGGGCCTCCGCGCGCCAGGGGAGGACCTGGAAGGTCGAGGGATCCGGCTTGGCGATCATGTCGGACTCGTAGACCCGGGCGAAGCCCTCGATCGCGGATCCGTCGAAACCGATGCCCTCGTCGAAAGCCTGTTCGAGTTCGGCCGGGGCCACGGCGACGGACTTGAGGAAGCCCAGCACGTCCGTGAACCACAGGCGTACGAACCGGATGTCACGCTCCTCCAACGTCCGGAGCACGAACTCCTGCTGCTTGTCCATCTTGCGCTTCCCCATCCTTGCTGGTCAGGCCGCCTGTCTCCGGTCCCGCGGGAGGCGGTCGGGCACCCGAGCATCCCACCACAACAGCATTTCATGCGCGTTGCGCACCATGATCGTGCGGGCGACCTCGGTGTGAATGCCTCACGTCCGGCGGGTGTACTGCTCTGCTGCCATCTTGCCTGCTCGCACCGACATCCGTAATGCCGGGACTGCACCGACCGCTCTTCGGCCATTCCTCGCACCTGTCTACGAGACCCCTTTCTCTCCCTATTACGATCAGCTCAGCCGACCGGCCTCTTTCAGAAGGACACCTCATGGGCTCCGCCAAGAACAGCAGCAACGCGTCGCGCAAGGCCCGCATAGAGGAGATGCGGCGTGCCGAGCAGGCCCGGGAGCGGCGAAACCGGATCCTGACCGTCGCCGCGAGCGTGGTGGTCGTCGCGGGTCTCGTCGTGGGTGCCGTCGTCCTCGTGCAGTCGCAGTCCGACGACGACAGCGGCACGGCTGCCGACAGCAAGAGCGCGGGCCACTTCGTCACGGGCTCGGACGGTGTCAAGACCTGGAAGGGGACGCTGGGCCGCACCCACGTCACCAAGACCGTGAAGTACCCGACGGAGCCCCCGGTCGGCGGTGACCACAACCAGGTCTGGATGAACTGCAACGGTGACGTCTACACCAAGGAACTCAACAACATGAACGCCGTGCACTCGCTGGAGCACGGCGCGGTGTGGGTGACGTACACCGGCAAGGCCAAGAAGGCGGACGTGGACGCGCTGGCGGCGAAGGTGAAGCAGACGCCGTACACGCTGATGAGCCCGGACGACAAGCAGAAGGACCCGATCATGCTGACCGCCTGGGGGGTGCAGCGCACGGTGACGAGCGCGAGCGACCCGAACGTCGGGAAGTTCTTCGAGAAGTTCGTGCAGGGCAAGCAGACGCCCGAACCGGGCGCCGCGTGCACGGGCGGGCTGGCGCAGTGAGGGCCGCCTCAGTGGCCGTCGCCGTGGCCGGGGTGCTGGTCGCGGCCGGTGCCATCAGTTACGCCGTCGCCGAGGACTCGGGCTCGGACACCACCACCCCCACCGCCGACTCCGCGGACGCCGGGTTCGCGCGGGACATGGCGGTGCACCACCAGCAGGCCGTCGAGATGTCGTACATCGTGCGCGACCGCACGAAGGACGAGGACGTGCGGCGCCTCGCGTACGACATCGCGCAGACGCAGGCCAACCAGCGCGGCATGCTGCTCGGCTGGCTCGACCTGTGGGAGCTGCCGAAGGTGTCCGCGGACCCGCCGATGACCTGGATGGGCATGGGGGACATGCCCACCGGCAAGGACGGGGCGCTGATGCCCGGCATGGCGACCAACAGCGATCTGAAGAAGCTGGGCACGCTGAGCGGCAAGCAGGCCGAGATCTTCTACCTCCAGCTGATGACGGACCATCACAAGGGCGGCATCCACATGGCCGAGGGCTGTGTGGACAAGTGCACGGTCGGCGTGGAGAAGCGGCTCGCGCAGGGCATGGTGAACGGCCAGCAGTCGGAGATCGACCTGATGGCGGGGATGTTGAAGGAACGGGGTGCGAAACCGCTGTCGTAGCAGGTGAGCCGCCGGAGTTCCTAGAGGGATAACCCTCGGTCCTCGTATCGTCTTCGTGCTGGGTTAACCCTCAAATGGCCGTGTCATTAGGTTAATTGGGCTCTTCTTGGCATCCGCATTCCCCTGGCATGAACGGTTCATCGCGAGAGTGGCCACCGTCGAGTGATCCACTCGCGACGAACCGCACAGGGGGTTCTATGAGATCCAAACGCGCCAAGGTGCGCGCCGGAGTGAGCATGGCGGCGACACTGCCCATGATCGCCGGTGCGCTGGCGCTCGGCATACCCGCGGCGCACGCCGCGGACACCCCGGGCCGGGAGACGCTGGCCGGCACCAAGCCCGCCTGGGCGACCGCCAAGGCGGACAAGGGCGCCACGCCGGACGCCTCCCAGGTCACCGCCCGGGTCTACCTCGCCGGCCGGGACGCCTCCGGTCTGGCCGCGTACGCGAAGGCCGTGTCGGACCCGAACTCGGCCGCGTACGGCACGTACCTGAACGCGAAGCAGGCGCAGGCCCGCTTCGGCGCGACCAAGGCGCAGGTCGCCGCGGTGAAGTCCTGGCTGAGGTCCGCGGGCCTGAAGGTCACGGGTGTCACGCAGCACTACGTCTCCGTCACCGGTGACGTGGCCGCCGCCGAGAAGGCGTTCGGCACCCAGCTGCACAACTACGCCAAGGGCTCCAAGACCTACCGCGCGCCCGCGAAGGCGGCCTCCGCGCCGGACAGCCTGAACGGTGCCGTCCTGACCGTCACCGGCCTGGACAACGCGCCGCACAAGGCGAACCACGCGGACCAACTGCCGCCGCCGGACGCCGTGTTCAAGAACTCCGGGCCGTTCTCCTCGTACTACGGCTCGAACATCGCGACCACGCTGCCGGACGCGTACGGCGGGAAGATCCCGTACGCGATCCAGGGCTACACCGGCAAGCAGCTGCGGGCCGCGTACGGCGCCGGGACGTACACGGGCAAGGGGGTGCGGGTCGCCATCACCGACGCGTACGCCTCCCCGACCATCGCCTTCGACGCGGCCACCTACGCGAACAAGCACGGCGACGCCGGCTGGAGCACCGGCCAGCTGCACCAGGTGCTGCCGAAGAAGTACACCAAGACCACGGAGTGCGGGGCGGCCGGCTGGTACGGCGAGGAGACCCTCGACGTCGAGGCCGTGCACGCGGTCGCGCCGGCCGCGGACGTCACGTACGTGGGCGCCGCCTCCTGCTACGACGACGACCTGCTCGACTCGCTCAGCAAGGTCGTCGACAACCACCTGGCCGACATCGTCTCCAACTCCTGGGGCGACATCGAGGCCAACCAGACGCCGGACCTCGCGGCCGCCTACGACCAGGTGTTCCAGCTGGGCGCGGTCGAGGGCATCGGCTTCTACTTCTCCTCCGGCGACAACGGTGACGAGGTCGCCAACACCGGGACCAAGCAGGTCGACACCCCGGCCAACTCGGCGTGGGTGACGGCGGTCGGCGGCACCTCGCTGGCGGTCGGCAAGGGCGACAAGTACCTGTGGGAGACCGGCTGGGGCACCGAGAAGGCCACGCTGTCGGCCGACGGCAAGAGCTGGACCAACTTCCCCGGCGCGTTCACCTCGGGTGCGGGCGGCGGCACCAGCAAGACGGTCGCCGAGCCCTTCTACCAGAAGGGTGTCGTCCCGAACGCGCTGGCCACGGCCAACAACGCGGCCGGCAACCGCGTCGTCCCGGACATCGCGGCGATCGCCGACCCGAACACCGGCTTCAAGGTCGGCCAGACGCAGACCTTCCCGGACGGGTCGCAGCAGTACAGCGAGTACCGCATCGGCGGCACCTCGCTGGCCTCGCCGGTGATCGCGGCCGTGCAGGCGCTCGCCCAGCAGGCGCGCGGCGGCAAGCCGATCGGGTTCGCCAACCCGACGATCTACGCGAAGTACGGCTCGAAGGCGTACCACGACGTCACGGACAACCCGACGGGCTCCGGCCTGGCGGTCGCCCGCGTCGACTTCGCCAACAGCTTCGACGCGTCGGAGGGACTGCTGACCTCGGTCCGCACCCTGGGCGCGGACAGCTCGCTGAAGGCCGTGAAGGGCTACGACGACGTCACCGGCGTGGGTACGCCCGCGGGCGGTTACGTGGAGTCGTACCACCGACGCTGACGGCAGCGCCGACAGCAGGGTCATGGGCGCCCGCTTCCCGACGGGGTTCGTCGGGAAGCGGGCGCTCGCGTGTGCGCGCCCTCGACCGGCGGGCGCGGGCGAGCGCGAAGAGGGCGTTGCTGATGCCGCCGACGGTGAGGGTGGCGGCGACGAACAGCCAGTGACTCACGGCTTCTCCTTTGTCACCGTCAGTCATAACGCGGCGCCGGCCCCCTGTCCGGATTCGCCCCGAACGCGAACGGTGCGGGGCGGACTGTGCTACTGGAGGGCCCGTCAGCCCATCGCGTCGCTCTGACGATTACACTGGCCCGTGTGTCTCGACTCCCTCGACTCCGACAGGTGCTGACGAGATCCACCGCGCCCGTCCTCCGTGCCCGTCCCCTTCTCCCGAGGAAGCACCGTTGAACTTCTGGTCGGTCTACCAGCACGGCTTCGCCCGCATCGCCGCGTGCACGGGCCACACCGTCATCGCGGACCCGCCCGCCAACGCCGAAGCGGTCCTGCGCCAGGCGCGCGAGTGCGCGCAGGACGGGGTCGCGGTCGCCGTCTTCCCCGAGCTGGGCCTGTGCGGCTACTCGATCGAGGACCTGCTGCTGCAGGACGCGCTGCTGGACGAGGTCGAGCAGGCGGTCCGAACCGTGGTCGAAGGGTCGGCGGACCTGCTGCCGGTCCTGGTCGTCGGCGCTCCGCTGCGCCACCGCAACCGGATCTACAACTGCGCGGTGATCGTGCACCGCGGCCGGGTCCTCGGTGTCGTGCCCAAGTCGTACCCCCCGAACTACCGGGAGTTCTACGAGCGCCGGCAGCTCGCCGGGGGCGACGACGAGCGCGGTGGGACGATCCGGGTCGCCGGTGAGAGCGTGCCGTTCGGTGTGGACCTGCTCTTCGACGCGGAGGACGTCCCCGGCCTGGTGCTGCACGCGGAGGTCTGCGAGGACATGTGGGTCCCGGTGCCACCGAGCGCCGAGGCCGCCCTGGCCGGCGCGACCGTCCTCGTCAACCTCTCCGGCAGCCCGATCACGGTCGGCCGGGCCGAGGACCGCAAGCTGCTGTGCCGCTCGGCGTCCTCCCGCTGCCTCGCCGCGTACGTCTACGCGGCGGCCGGTCTCGGCGAGTCGACCACCGACCTGTCCTGGGACGGGCAGACCCTGATCTACGAGAACGGGGCCCTGCTCGCGGAGTCCGACCGCTTCCCGACCGGCGACCAGTACGCGGTGGCCGACGTGGACCTCGACCTGCTGCGGCAGGAGCGGATGCGGATGGGCACGTTCGACGACAACCGCCGTACCCACGCCGCGCGGACCGGCAACTTCCGGACGGTGTCCTTCGAACTCGACCCGCCGGCCACGGACCTGGGGCTGCGCCGCCGCCTCGAACGGTTCCCGTTCGTGCCCGCCGACCCCGACCGGCTCGCCCTGGACTGCTACGAGGCGTACAACATCCAGGTCGCCGGACTGCAGCAGCGGCTCGCCGCGATCGGCGGCCCGAAGGTGGTCATCGGTGTGTCCGGCGGTCTCGACTCCACGCACGCGCTGATCGTCGCCGCCCAGGCGATGGACCGTGCCGGCCGCCCGCGTACCGACATCCTGGCCTTCACCCTGCCCGGCTTCGCCACCAGCGACCACACCAAGGACAACGCCCACAAGCTGATGCGCTCCCTCGGCGTCACGGCTGCGGAGCTGGACATCACGCCGACCGCACGGCTGATGCTGAAGGAGATGGACCACCCGTTCGCCTCCGGCGAGCCGGTGTACGACGTCACCTTCGAGAACGTGCAGGCCGGGCTGCGCACCGACTACCTGTTCCGGCTCGCCAACCAGCGCGGCGGCATCGTGCTCGGCACCGGTGACCTGTCGGAGCTGGCGCTCGGCTGGTCCACGTACGGCGTGGGCGACCAGATGAGCCACTACAACGTCAACTCGGGCGTGCCGAAGACGCTGATACAGCATCTGATCCGCTGGGTCATCGGCAGCGGCCAGTTCGACGAGGAGACCGGGAAGACGCTCGCCGCGATCCTCGACACCGAGATCAGCCCGGAACTCGTACCGGGCGAGGAGATGCAGTCCACCGAGTCCAAGATCGGCCCGTACGCGCTGCACGACTTCACCCTGTTCCACGTGCTGCGCTACGGCTTCCGGCCGTCGAAGATCGCCTTCCTGGCCTGGCACGCCTGGCACGACGCGGAGACCGGCGCCTGGCCGCCGAACTTCCCGGAGGCCAAGCGGGTGGCGTACGACCTGCCCGAGATCCGGCAGTGGCTGGAGGTCTTCTGCCGCCGCTACTTCGCGTTCGCGCAGTTCAAACGCTCGGCCATGCCGAACGGACCGAAGGTCTCGGCCGGCGGTTCACTCTCGCCGCGCGGAGACTGGCGAGCGCCGTCCGACGGGAACGCGCGGGCGTGGCTGCGGGATCTGGCACGGTTCGACGTGCCGGAGGCGGGTGGGTGACGGCCCGCTGGGGCCCCTGGTTGACGAGGTAGACGGCGACCTGAAAGTTCTCGATCCGCCCGGCGGTGCCGGTCTATTGGCGCTGGACCCCGACGGTGCGTGTGCCCTTCTTCACGTCGCCGGTCTCGTCGACGACCAGCACAGCGGCCTCGTCGTGGAGGTGCTCGACGACGTACTCGCGCACGTCGTCGCGGACGGCCTCGGCATCCCAGACGGCCCTGCACAGCAGATGCTGCATGCCGTGCGGGGTGGCCTCCCCGGCCCACTCTGCGATCGTCCAGCAGTTCTTGCGCGGCAGATCCGACAGCAGGCCCAGCACCAAGCGCCTGGCCCGGAGGCGGGGTTCGACCCGCGCGAACCGCCCGGCCATCCGGCTCATCAAGCCATCGAACGCCTCCTGCCGGCGGGCAGGGTCTACGCTGTGATCTGCGGCCACCGCGTGATCGTTTGTCTTCACACACCGATGATCAACGTGATCGTACCCGTCTCCACAGCGCGTCAGGGTCGCGCAGCGTCCGCATGCGGTCCTGTGTCAGGAGGACATGTGCAACGTGGCGAAGTCTGGTGGGTCGAGTTCGACGAGCGGCGGCCGGTCGTACTGCTGTCGGAAGGCGACGCGCCCGGGATCCGGGTGATGCAGGTCGTGGCTCCGGCGGGCGTCGACATCAGCGGTCTGGGCGTCGAAGTGGCAGTAGGCGCCATGGAAGGACTGCCCTTTGAAGGCGTGCTGCGGTTCGCGTTCCCACGTCCGGGATTTACCCCTTGCACGTGGCTGACCACCGTGTCCCGGGACGATCTGATCGAGCGGGCGGGCGCCCTGCCCTACGCGAAACTCAACGAGATTGAGGATGCCCTCCGACTCGCTGGACAGGCGAAGGAGCGGACCCCGGCGACGACCGAGAAGCTCAGCACATTAAGGGACGCCCTCCGTCTCGGTGGACTTGAGTAGCCGGGCAGGCGGAGAAGGAACGGACACCCTCGGTGGCGTGGTCGATCTCGTCCAGATGATCGACACTGACCACCTGTCTCCTCGGCGCCCCTCACCATCGAGACCACGATCTACGGCTGGAGTACTAGTGAGGCCGTCCCGGACGCGAGGCGCCCGCTGACGGTGCCACGGGCGGTCACAAGGGCGGGGGGAGAAGCGAGATCCGCCCGCCCTCGCAGCATGTGCGGGGGGACCGCCCAGAGTCGCGCCTGGGGACGGGAGGCAGGGACGGTGGGAGCACCTCCCGCCCCGCCCGCCGTCGCCCTCAGCCGTGCAGCGCCTCCGCGTCCTGCGGGACGTGGGACGCCACCACGCGCTCCCGCCTCCCGGCAGGGACCCCGCGGCGGTCCACCGCGTAGGCCGCGCCGGCCACCGCCAGCCCGAGTACCGCCAGTGCGGCACCGGCCAGCGCCGGGGACGTCGCCCCGAAGCCCGCGGCGAGGGCCAGCCCGCCGATCCACGCGCCGCCGGCGTTGGCCAGGTTGAAGGCGGCCTGGTTGGCGGAGGAGGCGAGGGAGGGGGCCGCGGAGGCCTTCTCCATGACCATCAGCTGGAGCGGGGAGCCGGTGATGAAGGCGGCCGAGCCGAGGAGGACGACCGCCAGGGCCGCGCTCCACTGGGTGGTCATGAGGATCGGGAACAGCGCCAGTACGGCGACCAGCGAGATCAGTCCGCCGAACAGCGTGCCGCGCAGCGAGTGGTCCGCGAGGCGGCCGCCCAGCAGGTTGCCCGCCGTGGCGCCCACGCCGAACAGGGCCAGGAGCAGGGTCACGTTGCCGTCCGCGTATCCGGCGGCGTCCGTGAGCATCGGCGTGATGTAGCTGTACGCGGCGAAGAGGGCACCGAAGCCCGCCACGGTCGTACCGAGCGCCAGCCAGACGGGGAGGGACTTCAGCGCCGCCAACTCGCCGCGCAGGCCGGTGGCGGAGGCGTGCGTGTGGTCGTGCGGGATCAGCAGGGCCAGCGACGCTATCGCCGCCAGGCCGATGGCGCTGACGCCGAGGAACGTGGCGCGCCAGCCGAGCTGCTGCCCCATGAGGGTGGCGACGGGCACGCCCGCGACGTTGGCGACGGTCAGGCCGAGGAACATCAGCGACACCGAGCGCGCCTTGCGTTCCGGCGCCACCATCGTGGTGGCGACCACCGCTCCGACGCCGAAGAAGGCGCCGTGGGGCAGGCCGCTGAGGAAGCGGGCCGCCAGCAGCAAGTGGTAGTCGGGGGCGAACGCGGAGAGCGCGTTGCCCACCACGAACAGGGCCATCAGACCGATGAGGACCGTACGACGGGACATCCGCGAGGTGACGGCGGCCAGCAGCGGCGCGCCGATCACCACGCCCAGCGCGTACGCCGAGACCAGATGCCCGGCGGTGGGGATGGAGATGTGCAGGTCGTCCGCGACGTCGGGCAGCAGGCCCATCATCACGAACTCGGTCGTACCGATGCCGAAGGCGCCCACGGCTAGGGCGAGTAGGGCCAGGGGCATGAAGAGACCATTGCCTTTCGAGGGAGTGCGAAGTTCCGTTTCAGCGTATGTTCACTTCCGGAACAAAGACTCCTCGCCCCGATATTCCAGCCGGTCGGCTCAGGAGGACGTGGCGACGTTCACACGCGCGGCCACCGGCAGATGGTCGCTGCTGGTCTCCGGGAGCGTCCAGGAGCTCTCCGGCTCGATTCCCTTGACCATGATCTGGTCGATGCGCGCCATCGGGAACGAGGCCGGCCAGCTGAACCCGAACCCGCTGCCCGCCGCGCCCTGCGTGGAGCGCATCTGGGAGGTCACGCCGTTGAGCGCGCGGTCGTTCATGGTGCCGTTCAGGTCGCCGAGCAGGACGACCCTGGTGAGCTTCTCGTGGGCGATGGCCTCGCCCAGCGCGTCCGCGCTCTTGTCCCGCTGCCGGGCCGTGAAGCCGGCCTCGATCTTCACCCGCACCGACGGGAGATGGGCGACGTACACCGCGACCTGCCCGGCCGGTGCGGTCACGGTGGCCCGCATCGCACGCGTCCAGCCCAGCTTGATGTCGACGGCTTTGACGCCGGTCAGCGGGTACTTGCTCCACAGCCCGACCGTGCCCTCGACCGCGTGGTACTTGTACGTCGACGCCAGCGCCTGTTCGTACACCGGGACCGCCGGGGTGGTCAGTTCCTCCAGCGCCACCACGTCCGCGCCGGACGCGGCCACGTCCCGGGCGGTGCGGGACGGGTCCGGGTTGTCGGCGTTGACGTTGTGCGTGGCCACCGTGAGATCGCCGCCGGTGCCCGCCTTGTCGCCGAGCAGTCCGCCGAAGAGGTTCAGCCAGACGATCGCCGGGAACAGCGCCGCGATCAGCGCGGTCGCCGACCTGCGCGCCAGCGCGAGCAGCACCAGGACCGGGACGCACAGACCCAGCCAGGGCAGGAAGGTCTCGGTGAGGCTGCCGAGGTTGCCGATCACGTTCGGGATCTGCGCGTGCAGCAGCATGACCAGGGCGACCAGGAAGGAGAGGGCGGCCAGGACGAGACCCCGGCGCCAGATCCGCCGGTCACCGCGCCAGCCGCCGAACAGACGGTTCGCCAGCCGGCCCATCAGGCGCCGGATCCGGGTTCCCGGGCGCTCGGGCCCCGAGCCTCCGTTGTCCGTCTCCGTCATGTACGCCTGCTGCGCCATACCGTCGCCTCACTGCCTGCCGTGCACACCGTTCGTCCCCCTGTCCTAAGACCCTAGGGGATGCCCGGCCTCCTTCCCGCCCGTGTCCGGACGGCCGTACGGGCACGATGACGTACAACTCGGCAGCCCCAGTTCCGCGCACGGGCGGGGAAAGCGCCTGCTGTGACGAAACACGCACGAACGGGCTACGACGAGGGCGAACTGACGCTCGGTGAGCTGACGGGCCGCAGCCCGTCGAGGACGGTGTCGACGAGCAGCTCCGACAGGCCTTCCGGGAGGTCGGCGTCGGGACGCATCACGGTGCGCAGCAGCATGGGGCCGACCAACAGGTCATTCATCAGTTCGACGTCGACGTCGGCGCGCAGTTCGCCGTTCCGCTGGCCGCGGCGCAGGATCTCGACCTGGAGCCGGCGGCGCGGCTCGACGACCGTCGCGTGGTACGCGGCCCAGATCTTCGGGCTGCTCTTCATCTGGGCGTAGACGTCGTGCAGGAGCACGGAGGAGCGGGTCATCAGGCCGCGCCGGCGCAGCTGTTCCATGAGGGCCACGAGGTCGTCGCGCATCGAGGTGCCGGGAAGGTCAGCATCGGGCGGTTCGGCGGCGCGTACGACGTCGACGAACAGTTCCTCCTTGCCGCGCCAGCGGCGGTAGATGGTGGCCTTGCCGACACCGGCGGTACGGGCGATGCGCTCGATGGACAGCTCGGAGAGCGGCACGCCCTCCTCCAGGAGCTTCACCACCGCCTCGACGATGGCGCGCTCCACCGCCTCGCTGCGGGGCCGCCCCTTGGCGGAGCCGCCTCGGACAGGCCGGCTTTCTGCAAGGCTCACGTTGCTCCGTCCCTTCACCTCACGAGACTTCCACCCCCCGGCCGCCCTACTCCCCCGCCTTCACCGACTGCCCTACCCGCCTCGCCTTCACCAACCTTCCTACTCCCCCGCCTTCACCAACCGTCCTACTCCCCCGCCTTCACCAACTCCTGTTCCTCCTTACCCGACTGGGGGCTCGCCGTCTTCCCCGGCAGGTACAGGGCGACCACGACCGCGCCGATCACGGCGACGCCGGCTCCCCACAGCGCGGTGAGGTGCATCGCGTGCAGGAACGCGTCGTTGGCCGGACCGACGAGGGCCTTGCCCTGCGGGCCGAGCCGGCCGGCGACGCCGAGGGTCGCCTCGATGGACTCGCCCGCGGTGTGCCGCAGGTTCGCGGGGAGCACGCCGAGCTTGTCCTCGATGCCGTTGCGGTAGGCCGTGGACAGGACCGAGCCGAGGACGGCGATGCCGAGGGCGCCGCCGACCTGGCGGAAGGTGTTGCTGAGCGCGGAGGCGGAGCCGGCCTTCTCGCGGGGCAGGGCCTGCATGATGACGACGCTGGTCGGCGTCATGATGTGCGCCATGCCGGTGCCCATGAGGAAGAAGATGACCTCGAGGATCCAGATCGGGGTGTCCGCGTCCAGGGTGGCGAAAGCGGCCAGCATCGCGGCGATGATCCCCATACCGGCCGTGGTGGTGGCCCGGTTCCCGAAACGGTCGACCAGCAGCCGGGCGCGCGGCGCGAAGATCATCTGAGCGGCGGCCAGCGGCAGCATCAGCAGGCCGGTCTGCAGCGGGGAGTAGCCGCGCACGCTCTGGGTGTAGAAGACCGAGAAGAAGGTCACGCCCATCAGCGCGAAGAAGACCAGCGCTATGGCGGCGATCGCGGCCGAGAACACCTTGTTCTTGAAGTAGGTGACGTCGATGGACGGGTGGTCGCTGCGCTTCTCGAACACCACGAAGCCGACGAGTACGGCGAGACCGGCGCCGATGGTCGCGAGGACCTGCGGGTCGGTGAAGTCGGCGAGCTGACCGCCCTTGATGATGCCGTAGACCAGCAGCACGAGACCGATGACGGACAGGACGACACCGATGGGGTCGATCCGGCCGGGCCGGGGGTCGCGGGAGTCGGGCACCAGCCAGAGCATCAGCCCGAGCGCGAGGATGACGATCGGCACGTTGATGAGGAAGACCGAGCCCCACCAGAAGTGGGCGAGCAGTACGCCGCCGGTGATCGGGCCGATGGCGATGGCGAGGCCGACACCGCCGGCCCAGATGCCGATGGCCTTGGGCTGCTCCTCCCGCTCGAAGACGTTCATCAGGACCGCGAGGGTCGCGGGCATGACGAAGGCCGCGCCGAGGCCCATCACCGCGCGGAAGACGATCAGCTCGGTCGGCGAGCCGGAGAAGGCGGCGAGGGCGGAGCCGATGCCGAACGCGGCGAGACCGCCGAGCAGGACCTTCTTGCGACCCAGCCGGTCACCGAGGAGGCCCGCGGTGAACAGCAGGCCCGCGAAGACGAGGGTGTAGGCGTTGATCGCCCACTCCAGCTCGCTCTGGGTGGCGCCCAGACCGGTGGGGGCGGGGGTCGAGATCGTCTTGATGGCGACGTTCAGGATCGAGTTGTCGAGCACCACGATCAACAGGCTCAGCATCAGCACACCGAGGATCGCCCAGCGGCGACGGTGCACCGCCTCCGGTACGCGGGAGTCAGGGACGGCTGTAGTCATGGTTCCGAGACTAGGACAAATAAGATACGAGACCGTCTCGTATCGTAAATCCTTTACTCAGTCCTTACGTGCCGCGTCGAACAGGGATCTCCCTCACAGTTGGCTTGTTCAGCGGGGCTTTCGATCACAGGGGCCTCGATCACAGCGACCTCCCCTAGCCGTCACTGGCACGAGGTGCCACCATGGAGACGATCCGGGGACGCCGTCAGGGCGCCTCGAGATGACTGAAGGAGCCGTTGCCATGACGCAGCTCTCGGCTGCCCAGCCCCTGCGGAACAGCACCCCCGACGGCAGCAGCAAGACGCTGTACGGGGGCAAGGGCACCCGCCGTATCACCGTCCGCGACATCGCCGCCGCCAAGGAGCGCGGCGAGAAGTGGCCCATGCTCACCGCGTACGACGCGATGACCGCGTCCGTCTTCGACGAGGCCGGCATCCCGGTCATGCTCGTCGGGGACTCCGCGGGCAACTGTCACCTGGGGTACGAGACCACCGTGCCCGTCACGCTCGACGAGATGACGATGCTGTCGGCGGCCGTCGTACGGGGCACGAACCGCGCCCTCATCGTCGGCGACCTGCCCTTCGGCTCGTACCAGGAGGGCCCGGTGCAGGCGCTGCGCTCGGCGACCCGGCTGGTGAAGGAGGCCGGGGTCGGCGCGGTCAAGCTGGAGGGCGGGGAGCGCTCGCACCGGCAGATCGAGCTGCTGGTCGAGTCCGGGATCCCGGTGATGGCCCACATCGGCCTCACCCCCCAGTCCGTGAACGCCATGGGCTACCGCGTCCAGGGGCGCGGCGAGGAGGCGGCCCAGCAGCTGCTGCGGGACGCGAAGTCCGTCCAGGACGCGGGAGCGTTCGCGGTGGTCCTCGAACTCGTTCCGGCGGAGCTGGCGGCCGAGGTGACCCGAGTCCTGCACATCCCGACGGTCGGGATCGGGGCCGGGCCCGAGACGGACGCGCAGGTGCTGGTGTGGACCGACATGCTGGGGCTGACCGGCGGCCGGGTCCCGAAGTTCGTGAAGCAGTACGCGAACCTGCGCGAGGTCATGGGGAACGCGGCGAAGGCGTTCGCGGAGGACGTCGTCGGCGGCACGTTCCCGCAGGATGAGCACTCCGTCCACTGAGCCCCCTGAGCCCAGCCCCCTGAGCCACTGCGGCACCACAGCAGCCCGCCGATCTTCCCCCGTCGGCGGGCTGCCCCGTTGTGCGGGCCGTGCGGCCGATCGCGTCCTCGACTTGGTGTGAACACACAATCTCGCGAGCTGAGGGATAGCCGCGGGCGGCTCACCGCGTCGTGATCGTTCGAGAAGGGGAGGGTCGATGAAGGCCTCGAATCACGACGAGTTCCGGGAGTTCGTAGCGATGCGCTCCACCGCGCTGCTGCGGCTCGCGGTGCTGCTCACCGGAGGGGACCGGCATGCCGCGGAGGACCTGCTGCAGATCGCGCTGATGAAGGCCTACGGGCGCTGGGCGCACATCGAGCAACACGAGGCCTATGTCCGCCAGGTCATGTACCGCCAGCAGATCAACCGCTGGCGGCTGCGCAGACACAGTGCCGAGACGACGGTGCCCGTACTGCCCGACTCCGGCACGGACACCGACGCGGGGGCGGACTCCGAGCTGCGGATCGCGCTGTGGGCGGCGCTCGGTCGTCTGACGAAGCGGCAGCGGGCCGTGGTCGTGCTGCGCTACTTCGAGGACCTGCCGGAGGCCGAGGTCGCGGCGCTGCTGGGGTGCCCGGTCGGCACAGTGCGCAGTACCGCGCACCGGTCCCTGGCCAAACTCCGGGCGCTCGTACCGGAGCTCGGGCCCGAAGGGTCCCCGGAACCGGTCCAGTCGCTCAGCTACACGCCGAAGGGGATCCAGGGATGACGACGGAGCAGGTGGAGAGGAAGGTCCGGGAGACGCTGCGCGCCGTCGACCTGGACCGGGTGCGGGCGCCGGGGGACCTGGTCCAGAAGGTGGTGCGGCGACGCAGCCGACGTCGTTTCTCCCAGGCCGCGGGGGCGGCGGTCGCCATCGCCGCGGTCACCGTGGGGGCGGTGGTGGGCTTCGGGGGCGGTGGTGCGGCCGGGCCGGACCGGCCCGTGCGGCCCGCGGCGTCGCCGGCGACTCCGCCGGACGGCTGGAAGCCGTGGCAGAGCGGCGTCCCGGGCGCCGGTGAGCGGGGCTGTCTGGTGGACGGTTCCGCGCTGTACTGCGGCGGGTCCAAGTACGACGTCGCCAAGTTCGACGCCAACACCGGCGAGCGGCTGTGGACCGTCAAGGTCAATCGCGAAGGCGACGGGATCGACCACCCGTTCGCCGCGCGCGACGGGGTGGTCTACGCCTACCGCAACCACACCGCGGAGAACCTGCCGAACGGGGACTACGCCGGCGGTACCGATCTGATGGCGGTGGACGCCGGCAGCGGCGATGTCCTGTGGACGGTCGAGATGCCGCAGGACGACCGCACCGAGCAGGCCGCCATGCTCATCGACGGCGCGGTGCTGGCGAACACCCCGTCGGTTCGTACGATGTCCGCCCTCGATCCGCTGACCGGCAAGGAGAAGTGGCGTCACACCTGGGACAAGGGCACCGTGTGTCAACGGGCGGTGCTGAGCGGCGTGCCCTATCTCCTGTGCACGCGGGACGCCGAGGAGCCGGACGACACCGACGTCCTCCGTCTCGATCCCGCCACCGGAAACGCCACGAAGGTCATGGCCCTCCCCGGCAGGCAGGAGCTCCTCGGAACCTCGGAGGGCCGGATGGTCCTGATCGCAGCGAAGGGCGCGGCCGGCAAGGACTTGCGGCTGACCACCGTCAACGGCTCAGGGCAGCAGACCTCACACCCCTATCGGGTCGAGGGGGAAGTGGCCGCATCGGAGATCGTCGGTGACCGCCTGATCTCCGTCTCCTGGCAGGGCAAGGCCTCGGCCTACTCGCTGACCACGGGAAAGACCCTGTGGAACCGCCCAGCGGGCGTCAAGGTGCCCGGCAAGAACACGATGCAGGGCATCGCGTCTCCCGTGGTGTCGGAGCGGCAGGGGGTCGTGTACTTCTTCGACCCGACCGGAAACCTGTCCGGACTCGATCTGCGCACAGGCGAGCAGGTCTGGCACGCTCACGTCGGCACCGCCGAGCCGGGCCCGGGCTTCAGGGACGCGCCCCAACTCCTGCTCTACGAGGACGTACTGGTCGCCCGGAACGGCAGCAAGATCGTCTCTCTGCTGCCGCGGACCGGTGACTGACCCGAAGAGCTGACGGCCTGAGCGGCGGCCGGTGGACCAGGCCCGTTCCGTCGAGCGCCGACACGGCGCGGCGGCCCGTCGGAAGGACAGCTTCCGGCGGGCCGTTCGTGTACGGGCACACGGGGCGCGGCCCCCGGCGGGAGTCGTACCCGCTGTCGGTCCGGCAGGTGCCCTGCAGGAAGCTGTCGGCGCCCTGTAGGGGATGTCGGCGCGGTGTCGGTCGTTTGTCGGTGGGGGCTGACACCGTCGTCGGCATGACGCGAATCGACAAGAACCCCAGTGGCGCGGGCAGCGCCGTGACCGTGCGGGGACTGGTCAAGCACTACGGGGAGACCAAGGCGCTGGACGGGGTCGACCTGGAGGTGCGGGAGGGCACCGTGATGGGGGTCCTCGGGCCGAACGGGGCCGGGAAGACCACCCTCGTGCGGATCCTGTCCAGCCTGATCCAGCCCGACGCCGGGCAGGCGACCGTCGCCGGCTACGACGTCGTACGGCAGCCCCGGCAGTTGCGGCGGGTGATCGGACTCACCGGCCAGTACGCCTCCGTGGACGAGAAGCTCCCCGGCTGGGAGAACCTGTACATGATCGGACGGCTGCTCGACCTGCCCCGCAAGGCGGCCCGCGCCCGCGCCGACGAACTGCTGGAGCGTTTCTCGCTCACCGACGCGGCCAAGCGCCCGGCGTCGACGTACTCCGGCGGTATGCGACGGCGGCTCGACCTGGCTGCCTCGATGATCGGCCGGCCCTCCGTGCTGTTCCTCGACGAGCCCACCACCGGCCTCGATCCCCGCACCCGCAACGAGGTGTGGGACGAGGTCAAGCGGATGGTCGGCGAAGGGGTCACCGTGCTGCTCACCACCCAGTACATGGAGGAGGCCGAGCAGCTGGCCTCCGAGCTGACCGTCGTCGACCGCGGCAAGGTGATCGCGGGCGGCGCCATCGAGGAGCTGAAGGCGAAGGTCGGGGGGCGGACCCTGCGGGTCAGGCCGGCCGATCCGCTGCAGCTGCGGCCCCTCGCCGACGCGTTGGACGAGCTGGGCATCACCGGGCTCGCCACCACGACCCTCGACACCGAGCGCGGGTCCGTCCTGGTTCCGATCCTCAGCGACGAGCAGCTGACCGCCGTGGTCGGCGCGGTCACCGCGCGCGGCATCACGCTCTCCTCCATCATCACCGAACTCCCCAGCCTGGACGAGGTGTTCCTGTCCCTCACCGGCCACCGCGCCGGTGCCCCGCAGGACGCCACGCCCGCCGACGACCGTCAGGAGGTCGCCGTATGAGCGCCGCCACTTCCACCCCCGCACTCTCCGCGGACGCGCGGATCCCGCTGCGCGGCCATCTGCGGCACACCGGGGCGCTCGTGCGCCGCAACCTGCTGTGGATCCGGCAGGACCCGGAGTCGATGTTCGACGCCATCCTGTTCCCGGTGATCTTCACCCTGCTCTTCGTGTACGTCTTCGGCGGCTCCATCGGACAGTCGCTGGGCGGCGGCCAGCAGGCCTACGTGCAGTACGTCGTGCCCGGCCTGATGGCCATGATGGGCATGAACATGGCCCAGGGGGTCGGCACCGGCTTCAACACGGACTTCAACAGCGGTGTCATGGACCGGTTCCGGTCACTGCCGATCGGGCGCGGCTCGGTGCTGTTCGCCAAGATCGCGGTCGAACTGATGCGGATGCTGGTCGCGACCGCGGTGCTCATGATCGTCGGGGTCCTGGTCGGCTTCGACATCACCAACTGGCCCGGTCTGTTCGCCGCCGTGGGCCTGTCCGTGGTGTTCGGATCGGCCCTGATGTGGGTGTTCCTCACTCTCGGCGTGGTCATGAAGACCGCGCAGTCCGTGCAGGCGATGGGCTTCCTGGTGCTGATGCCGCTGCAGTTCGGCTCGTCGATCTTCGCCCCGACGCAGTCGATGCCGGGCTGGCTGCGGAACTTCACCGACTACAACCCGCTGTCCTCCCTCGCGGACGCGGCGCGCGGACTGATGGTGGGCGGCCCGGTCGCGCACGGGCTGTGGGTGACCCTCGCCTGGTCGGTGGGGCTCACCGCGGTCATGGCACCGGTCGCGATCCACAAGTTCCGCACGAAGACCTGAGGCGTCGTCGTACGGCCCCTCGGTGCGCGTCAGACCAGGGCGGTGACCTCCGCGGCGGAGAGGTCACCGCCCTCCGCGTACGCCGCCTCGTAGCCCTCGTCGCCGAGCGCGCCGCGCAGGTGCCGCTCGGCGCGGCCGTACACCTCGCGCTCCAGGGCTGTCACGACATGCCCGGCCGGGAGCAGTGCCCGCGCGGCGCCGACGCAGCGGGCGCCGTCACGGGCCCGGCGGCCGCCGTCGACCTCGGCGAGGCCGAGCGCGGCGACGCCCAGGTACAGCGGGCGCATGTGCGGGCCGATGGCCTCGGCCAGCGGGTCGTCGGCCATCCGGAGCGCCTGCCGGACCTTGTCGAGGGATTCCTCGTAGTGGCCGTCGACCGCCTCCACCCAGGCCTCCGAGCCGGTGACGAACGCGTCGAAGACGACGAAGTGGACGATCTCGAACTCCTCGCGCACCCGCCGCAGTTGCTCGCGCGCCTCCGGGATCCGGCCGGTCACGGCGAGCTGGCCCGCGAGGAACATCCGGGCCGCGGGCATCCCCTGGCCGCTGAAACCGATCGGCTGCTCGATCACCTCGCGCAGGATCCGTTCACCTCGCTCGGTCTCGCCCGCCTCCATGAGCGCGCCGCCGAGCCGGGCGCCCAGCACCGCGATCTGGCCACGGGCGCCGAGGCGCTCGGCGTGCTCGATCGCCGCCTCGTAGTCGGCGGCGGCCAGCAGGTACTCGCCGATACGTTCCCGGGCCTCGCCGCGCGCGGAGAGCGCCTCGGCCATTCCCCAGACGTCGCCGAGCCGGTGGAAGAGCTCGATCGACTCGTCGGCGTCGCGCGTCGCGTCGCCCGCCCAGTCGCTGCGGTTGGCGAGGATGTTGGCCCGCAACTGGAGGATGGAGGCCAGCTCCCAGTCCATGCCGGGGGTGGAGCGGCAGGTGCGGACGGCGGCGTCGAGGATATCGGGCAGCCGGTCCACGCCGCCGGTCAGCAGCACCGCGTAGAACCAGAGCATGCCGGGCGAACGGCAGGTCTGCGGGAGGCCGGGCTCGTAGACCTCCGTGATCAGGCGCAGCTTCTCCTTCGCCCGTGGTGACTCCCAGGTCTGCAACTCGGTGTCCATGCAGGCCATGTGGGCCAGGTGGACACCGCGCCGGGCCTCGGCGAGGAGCTCTCCGCTGAGCGGGGGCGGCACGTCGGTGCAGCGTTCCCAGACCGGGGCTGCCTTGCGGGCGGGTGCGGTGTACGGGTCGGGGCCGAGGGCCATCACCTCGGCGCACCAGTTGCGGGCCTCGATGCGTGCGTCGCGCATCTGCCAGTACCAGGCCAGCGACAGCACGAGGCAGATCGCCTCCTGCTCGTCGCGCTCGGCGACGGCGTGCCGCAGGGCGGTGCGGAGGTTCTCGTACTCGCGCTCCAGCCGTTCGACGGCGGCGAGTTGGCCGGTGCCCCGCAGCAACGGGTCGGTGGTGCGGGCGAGTTCGCGGTAGTAGGTGAGGTGGGCGCGCTCGGCCTCGGCGCGACGGCCGGTCTCGTCGAGCCGTTCACGCGCGTACTCGGCGACGGTTTCGAGGAGCCGGTAGCGCATCTCGCCGTCACCCGAAGGCGCCGCGACCACCAGGGACTTGTCGACCAGCGAGCCGAGGGCGTCCAGCACGGTGGGCCCGCAGACGGCCTCCGCGGCGGCGAGGTCGCAGCCGCCCGCGAACACCGAGAGCCTGCGCAGCACATCCCGTTCGTCCTCGTCCAGCAGCTCCCAGGACCAGTCGACGACGGCCCTGAGCGTCTGCTGACGGGGCAGGACGGTACGGC
Source organism: Streptomyces violaceoruber (assembly GCA_000720805.1). Taxonomy (GTDB): domain Bacteria; phylum Actinomycetota; class Actinomycetes; order Streptomycetales; family Streptomycetaceae; genus Streptomyces; species Streptomyces cellulosae_A. Next base: position 739 of record JODI01000091.1, on the reverse strand, counting down.
TGCCGGACGTGAGCAGACGGAACCGGTCGTCGAGCCGGTCGGCTATCTGACGAGGCGTCAATATCCTTAACCGGGCGGCGGCGAGCTCGATCGCGAGGGGCAGTCCGTCGAGCCGCCGGCAGATCTCCGCGCAGGCTTCCGGATCGTCCTGGGTCGTGAAGCCCGGGCGGGCAGCCGCACCCCGCTCGGCGAGCAGTCGCAGCGCGACCGGTTCGGGCAGCGGCTCCACGGGCCGCAGCAACTCCCCCGGCACGCCGAGAGGTTCACGACTCGTGGCCAGCACCGTCAGCCCCGGACAGCGTTCCAGCAGCTCCTCGACGAGCCGGGCCGCCGCGTCGACGACGTGCTCGCAGTTGTCCAGGATGATCAGCATCCGGCGCCTGCCGCAGTGCTCAGCGAGCCGCTCGACCGGGTCGTCGTGCCGCTCGGTCCCGGCCCGCATGGCCTCGGCACCGGCGCCGTACAGAACGGTCTCGCGGGCCCCTACGGCGGTCATCACGGCCTCCGGTACGGCGTCCGGGTCGTCGACGGGCGCGAGTTCGGCCAGCCAGACCCCGTCGCGTGCCGCGTCCCGCACGGCCTCGGCGGCCTCCTGCGACAACCGCGTCTTCCCGGCCCCACCGGGGCCGAGCAACGTCACGAGCCGGGCCGCCGCCAGGTCACCCCGGATGGCGTCGATGTCGGCCTCCCGGCCGACGAAGGAGGTCAGGCGGGCGCGGAGGTTGCCGGGGGGCGGGGG
>JODI01000090.1 GCA_000720805.1 Streptomyces violaceoruber | reverse complement strand
ACGAGCAGGCCCGGCCCTTTAGATGGACCAAAACCGCGGACCAGATCATCGACCGCATCTGCCACTACTGCGACAGGATCTCCGGACCGGGACACTAGGCCGCGAGTCCCAGCGCCGCCATCCGCTTGGTGTGCGCCTCGGTGATGCGGGAGAACATGCGGCCCACCTCGGCCAGGTCGAAGCCGTCCGCGACACCGCCCACGAGCATCGTCGACAGGGCGTCCCGGTCGGCGACCACCCGCTGGGACTGCGACAAGGCCTCGCCCATCAGCCGTCGCGCCCACAGGGCGAGCCGCCCGCCGACGCGCGGCTCCGCGTCGATCGCCGCGCGCACCTTCTCCACCGCGAAGCCGGCGTGCCCGGTGTCGTCGAGCACGGCCAGGACGAGTTCGCGGGTGTCCGCGTCGAGGCGGGCGGCGACCTCGCGGTAGAAGTCGCTGGCGATCGAGTCGCCCACGTACGCCTTGACCAGGCCCTCCAGCCAGTCCGAGGGCGCCGTCTGCTTGTGGAAGCCGTCCAGCGCGGCGACGAACGGCTCCATGGCCAGCGTCGGCTCCTCGCCGATCTCGGTGAGCCGGTCCTTCAGCTTCTCGTAGTGGTGGAACTCGGCCGACGCCATCTTCGCGAGTTCCGCCTTGTCCGCCAGCGTCGGTGCAAGCTTGGCGTCCTCCGCGAGCCGTTCGAAGGCCGCCAGCTCTCCGTACGCCAGCGCGCCGAGCAGGTCGACGACCGCCGCCCGGTACTGCGGGTCGGCGGAGGCCCGGGCCCAGTCCTGGGCGGCGACTGCGGTGACCTCGGCAGAAGCGTCCGCGGGTGCGTCAGAGGTGTTGTCAGGCGTCGTCATGAAGCGCACAATAGCTCGCCCGTCGCGTGGCGGAAGTTCCTGGTCAATCACTGTGACGACGACTACGTGACCAAATCGGCCATCGCATGTGCGCGATTCCGGGGTATGGTGGTAATGCGCCCGCTGAGGACTTTGACGTATCTCGACGGGCCGCACGAATGAGGATGCCCGGTCGGTGGCCCGATCGGCTCCGACCCGACAGCCCTCCTCGTCCGTACGGCACTTCGCGTACGGAATCCGGAGGGGGACCCTCAGCGGTACGAGCGCTAGAGCGTCGGCAGTGGTCCCGTGCCATACGGCCAGCCCGTAAGGCAGTCGACGTCCCCGCACGGTCCCAGACGACCCCCGCGCTCGCCTCGCACCGCCCACACAGAAGAGGCAGCACCCTGACTACCTTCCGAGAGCTCGGGATCCTTCCCGAGACCGCCGAGGCCCTCGAAGCCGTCGGCATCATCAGTCCCTTCCCCATCCAGGAGATGACCCTCCCCGTCGCCCTGACCGGCACGGACGTCATCGGCCAGGCCAAGACCGGTACCGGCAAGACGCTGGGCTTCGGTCTTCCGCTCCTCGAGCGCGTCACCGTCCCCGCCGACGTGGAGGCCGGGCGCGCCAAGCCCGAGGCGCTCACCGACGCCCCGCAGGCGCTCGTCGTCGTCCCGACCCGCGAGCTGTGCACGCAGGTCACCAACGACCTGCTGACCGCGGGCAAGGTGCGCAACGTGCGCGTTCTCGCCATCTACGGCGGCCGTGCCTACGAGCCGCAGGTCGAGGCCCTCAAGCAGGGCGTCGACGTCGTCGTCGGCACCCCCGGGCGGCTGCTGGACCTCGCGGGGCAGAAGAAGCTCGACCTCAAGCACATCAAGTCGCTCGTCCTCGACGAGGCCGACGAGATGCTCGACCTGGGCTTCCTGCCGGACGTCGAGAAGATCATCAACATGCTCCCGGTGAAGCGCCAGACCATGCTGTTCTCGGCGACCATGCCGGGCGCGGTCATCGGTCTCGCCCGCCGCTACATGTCGCAGCCCACGCACATCAACGCCACCTCGCCCGACGACGCGGGCAGGACGGTCGCGAACACCAAGCAGCACGTGTACCGCGCGCACAACATGGACAAGCCCGAGATGGTCGCGCGCATACTGCAGGCCGACGGCCGGGGACTGGTCATGGTCTTCTGCCGTACGAAGCGGACGGCGGCCGACCTGGCCGACCAGCTCCAGCAGCGCGGTTTCGCCTCCGGCGCGGTCCACGGCGACCTCGGCCAGGGCGCGCGTGAGCAGGCGCTGCGGGCCTTCCGCAACGGCAAGGTGGACGTGCTCGTCTGCACCGACGTCGCCGCCCGCGGCATCGACGTCGAGGGGGTGACCCACGTCATCAACTACCAGTCGCCGGAAGACGAGAAGACGTACCTGCACCGCATCGGCCGTACCGGCCGCGCGGGTGCCAAGGGCATCGCGATCACCCTGGTCGACTGGGACGACATCCCGCGCTGGCAGCTCATCAACAAGGCGCTGGACCTCGGCCTGAGCGACCCGCCGGAGACGTACTCGACCTCCCCGCACCTCTACGAGGACCTCAGCATCCCCGCGGGCACGAAGGGTGTCCTGCCGCGCGCCGAGCGCACGCGTGCCGGGCTCGGCGCGGAGGAGGTGGAGGACCTCGGCGAGACCGGTGGCCGCGGTGCTCGCGGTCGTGGCGACCGCGACCGGGGTGGTCGCGGCGGCCAGGGCGGTCGCGGCGGCCGGGACCGCCGGGACGAGCCCCAGTCCGCCGACCGCGAGCGTTCGGCGCGTGCGCCGCGGCGCCGCCGCCGTACGCGCAGCGGTACGCCGCTGGACGCCACGGCGCCCTCGGGGGCGGCCGAGGCGATCGCGCCGGACGAGAGCGCCGCGGCGACCGCCGCGGTGTCGCCGGCCGGGCCGGTCTCGGCTGTCACGCCGGAGGACGCGACCGCGACGGGCCGGACCCCGCGCCGTCGCCGCCGCACGCGCGGTGGGGCGCAGGCCGAGGCCGCCGCCGAGCCGGTGGTGCCGCAGGCGGCTGCCGAGGCCGCGCAGGAGGCCGTCGCGACGGCCGAGGGCACGGCGGATGTCGTGGACTCCGCCGAGGCTCCGGCGAAGTCGCGCCGACGCCGGACCCGCAAGTCCGCGGAGTCGGCGGTCACGCCGGCCGAGCCGGTGACCGCGGAGACGGTCACGGAGGCCGCGCCGGTGTCCGAGGCACCGGCGGTGTCGGAGCCCGAGGCCCCCGCCACCAAGCCGCGCCGCCGCACCCGCAAGGCCGCGACGGCGACCACGGCCACGGCCACGGCGACTGCGGCCGAGGCCGCGCTCGACACCGCCGAGGGGACGGCCGAGTCCACCGCGGACGCGGACGCCGCGGAAGCCAAGCCCCGGCGTCGTACGCGCAAGGCCGCCGCGGCTCCGGCCGAGGCCGCCGTCGACACCGTGGAGGCGGTCAAGGCCGCGCCGCGTCGTCGTACGCGCAAGGCCGCCGAACCGGTCGAGGCCGTCACCGCCGAGATCCCGGCCCAGACGGACCAGGAGCCGAAAGCCACCGAGGCCAAGCCGCGCCGGACGCGCAAGACCGCGGCGGCCAAGGCGACGGCGGAGGCGGCGGTGGACACCGCCGCGGGTGTCGAGGCCAAGCCGCGCCGCACCCGCAAGGCCACCACCACTGCCGCGGACACCGCCGAGGGCACGGAGGCCAAGCCGCGCCGCACCCGGAAGACCGCCGCGGCCGCGGAAGCCGCCGCGGACACCGCGGAGGGCGCGGAGACCAAGCCGCGCCGGACGCGCAAGACCGCTGCGGCCAAGGCGACGGCGGAGACCGTGGCGGACACCGCCGAGGCGCCGGAGACAAAGCCGCGTCGTACGCGCAAGACCGCGGCGTCGGCCGAGGCTGCCGTGGACACCGCCGAGGGCGCCGAGGCGAAGCCCAAGGCGCGCCGGACCCGTAAGGCCGCGGTTCCCGCCGAGGCCGCTGCGGACATCCCGGCCCAGGCGTCGGAGACAGCCGAGGCGAAGCCGAGGGTACGACGGCCCCGCAAGGCCACGGCCGCCACGGAGCCCGCGGACAGCTGATCGCTCGCTCGACGGCCCGGTTCACCTCATGTGAACCGGGCCGTCGCCGTTTCTCCGCCCGCCCCCGTGGGCTCCGCCCCACCCGGTACCCTCCCCCCGTGAGCCACCACGTCTCCTTCACCCCGCCCCCCGGCGCCCGCGCCTACCCTCTGCGCACCGCACGCGGTGAGTTCGCTGTCGTGGACTCACCCGTGGCCGACAGGGCCGATGCCGCCAAGGGACTCGACGGCTCCGAGGAGAAGGGGACCGTGTTGATGCTGCCCGGGTTCACCGGCAGCAAGGAGGACTTCACGCTGTTGCACGAGCCGCTCGCGGCGCGTGGGTACCGGGTGGTGGCGGTGGACGGGCGGGGGCAGTTCGAGTCGGACGGGCCCGAGGACGACGAGTCCGCCTACGCCCGCGACCAGTTGGCGCGGGACGTGCTCGCGCAGGTCGACGCGCTCGGCACGGCCGTGCATCTGCTCGGACACTCGCTCGGCGGCCAGATCGCCCGGGCGGCCGCCCTGCTCGACCACTCCCCCTTCCGTTCGCTCACCCTGATGTCCTCCGGGCCGGCGCAGATCTCCGACTCCCAGCAGCAGCGCGTGAAGCTGCTGCGGGACGCGCTCGCCGTGATGGGCATGCCCGAGGTGTGGGAGGCCATCCAGGCCATGGGCCCGCCGGAGGAGGTCGGCGGCCCCGCCGTCGGCGTCGGCGAGCCGGATCAGCTGCGTCGCCGCTGGCTGGGCACCAAGCCCGCCCAACTCCTCGCGACGGGCCGCCAGTTGTGCACGGAACCCGACCGGGTCGCCGAACTCGCCGCCGCCCCGCTGCCGTTCCACGTGCTGTCCGGCACCCGCGACGACACCTGGCCAGTGCCCCTCCTCGACGACATGGCCGTACGACTGGGGGCCCGCCGGACGGTCGTTCCCGGCGCCGAGCACTCCCCCAACGCCGAGCAGCCCCTGCCCACCGCCCGCGCCCTGGCCGACTTCTGGGACGGCGTCCGGCGCGAGAAGGGCTGAGGAGGGCCAGAAGGGCTGAGGAGGGCGAGGAGCTGAGCGGGGGGCCAGGAAGGGCTCGAGAAGGGTCAGTACAGCGTGCGCAGGTGCTCCCAGAAGCCGTCCCGCAGGGAGCGGCGCAGGTCCGCCTGGCCGCGGAGCGAGTACTGCAGCAGGCCTTCCGCCTCGACCAGCAGGTCCTGGTCCACCGACCCCGGCAGGTACGGATGCCCGGGCAGCAGTTCCACCAGGGACTCACGGCCCCGCGCCGCCAGCCACTTCGCCGCGATCTGCGCGCCCACGAAACGGACGTTCTCGCGGGTGGGGCGGGCCACCGCGGCCTCGTAGGCGTGGGCCGTGCGCCGGGAGACGTACGGCTTGAAGAAGTCGAGGTCGAAGGTGCGCTGGCTGTCGACCTCCCAGAGCAGCGGCTCGGCCTGGTTGCGGCCCTCGGGTGCCTCGATGCCCCAGAGGTGGACCCTGGCGCCGTACCCCTGGGCCGCCTCGACGGCCGAGACCAGGTCCTCGTCGCCGCCGAGCAGGGCCGCGTCGCTGATGGCGCGGTGCCGGGCGAGGGACTCCAGGTCGGAGCGGATGAGCGAGTCGACGCCCTTCTGCTGGTTGTTGGCGTTCAGGTTGCCCAACCGGACCTTCACGTCCGGGAGTTCGGCTATCGACTGCTGTTCGGCCGTGTGGATGCGGCGTCTGGCGCCGTCGTACCAGTAGACCCTGAGCAGACGGCTGTCCGCGAAGATGGTGCGGGCCCGGTCGATGAGCGCCTCGATCAGGCCCTCGGTGTCGAGGTCGAAGGCGCGTCGGTCCTCCGTGCCGGCGACGAGGCGTCCCGCGGCGGCGTACAGGTATCCCGCGTCGACGAAGATGGCGTGCGTCGAGGGCGTCTTCGCCACCTCGGCGAGCATGCGCTGGAGCAGCTCGTTGGTGCGGTCGATGCGGGCACTGAGGGCCGCGAGGTCGTCGTTCATCGTCTCCATTGTCCCGGCGGTCACGCTGCGAACACAACCGGTCCCGGTCAGTCTCCTGACGATCCCGTCCACACCACTTACCGGTCAGTAGTTAGCCGTTCGAAAAATTTCCTTAGCGTAGGGAATGTTCGTAACAACCATCGGGTTGACTACTTACGGAACAGGGGGCACCGACGCTCCGTGCGCCATCCACAGAAGTAGTTCTCCTCAGGAGGATGACCAGACGAAGGGAGAAGCCGATGCGCTTCGAAATCATGCGACTCGACGACGTCGACGGTACGCCCGTGGACAGCACCGTCGTGGACGCCGCCTCCGTCAACCGTATCGTTCAGCAGGCTGCCGCGATCGGGCAGCGGCTGTGGATCCGCCCGGCCGAGACCTCGGCCTCGTAACCAGGATCCCTCTACAGGTTTCAGAGCCCCTGCCCGGCACCGATGCCGGCGGGGGCTCTGCGCGTTCCGCCGGGGCTCTGCCGCCCTCGATCACGCGTACCGCGTCACCCGGCCCGCACCACCTGCGTGACCCCGTTGATGATCTGCTGCACGGCGATCGCGGAGAGCATCATGCCCGCGAGCCGCGTCACCAGGACCACGCCGCCGTCCTTGATGACCCTGATGATCAGCAGTGAGTACCGCATCACCAGCCACAGCACCACATGGATGGCGAGGATCGCCGTCCACACCGACACCTGGGTGGCGACCCCGCCGGCCTTCTGCACCGCCAGGATCACCGACACGATGGCGCCCGGCCCGGCCAGCAGCGGCATGCCCAGCGGTACGAGCGCCACGTTCACGTCCTTGGTCTGCTTCGGCTCGTCCGTCTTGCCCGTGAGCAGGTCCAGGGCGATCAGCAGGAGCAGCAACCCGCCCGCGATCATCAGCGCGGGCACGGAGACATGCAGGTAGTCGAGGATCTGATGACCGAGCAGCCCGAAGACGGTGATCACACCGCCGGCCACACAGACGGCCTGGAACGCCATCCGCTTCTGCACCTTGACGGGGCGCCCGGCGGTCAGCGCGAGGAAGATCGGGGTGATCCCGGGGGGATCCATGATGACGAAGAGGGTCAGGAACAGGGAGCCGAAGACGGCGACGTCGAACATGAGGGCCTTGCGGAGAGTGCGGAGGGGCGGAGGACGGAGCGATACGGAACGCGTCGGAGACGAGCGTCAGGCAAACGAGCCTCGGACAGCCGAGCGCGAGACGGACGAGCGTGAGACGGCCGAGCCTCGACGGACGAGCGTGAGGCGGCCGAGCGTGAGACGACGGGCCTCGGACAGCCGGGTGTCAGACGGACCAGCGTCAGACGGACCCGCGTCAGACTCCGCCGGCCCCCGGCACCGGGAACGCCCCCGTGGCGCGCCGGGTGATCTCCCCGTACACCTCGGGGTCGGTCGTGTTCGCGCCGAGCGAGACGGTCTTGCGGCTGCCGTGGTAGTCCGAGGAGCCCGTGACCAGCAGCCCCAGTTCCCCGGCCAGTCCGCGCAGCCGCGCCCGCGTGTCCGCGTCGTGGTCCGTGTGGTCGACCTCGATGCCGTCCAGCCCGGCCGCCGCCATCTCGGCGATGGCGGACTCCGGCACCGTACGTCCCCGCTTGGCGGCCGCCGGGTGCGCGAACACCGCGACCCCGCCGGCGCCCTTGATCAGCCGGATCGCCTCGAAGGGGTCGGTCTCGTGCTTCTCCACGAAGACCCGGCCGCCGTCGGCCAGCCAGTCGGGGGTGAAGGCGTCGTCCACGGTCGGCACGACCCCCAGCTCGACGAGCGCGGTCGCCACATGCGGTCGCCCCACGGAACCGTCACCCGCGATCCGCGCCACCTGCTCCCAGGTCACCGGCACGCCCAGCTCCTGGAGCCGGGCGACCATGCCCCGCGCCCGCGGCACCCGGTCGTCCCGCACCAGCTCACGCTCGGCGAGCAGCGCCGGCTCCTCCGGGTCGAACAGGTACGCCAGCATGTGCATGCTGATCCCGTCGACACGGCAGGACAGCTCGGCCCCGGTGACCAGGGTGAGCCCCTTCGGCAGCGCGCCGATCGCCTCGGCGTACCCACGCGTGGTGTCATGGTCGGTCAGCGCGACGACGTCCAGACCGGCCACGGCGGCATTGCGCACCAGCTCGGCGGGGCTGTCCGTACCGTCGGACGCGGTGGAGTGGCAGTGCAGATCGATGCGCACGGCGCTGACTCCAGGCGGTCGACGGGTGGAAGGGGACGCTCAAGGATAACCGGACTTTCGGCTCCGCCGTCACACCCGCAACGACCGAGAGCCCCCTACACACACCGGTCCGCCCGCCGCGGGCCCTACGGTCCGAGCAGCCGCGGCGACAGCGCCCCGCACGGAACCAGGTCCACTTCGGCCCCCGCGTCCCGCAGGTCCGTCAGCACCAGTTCGTCGTACATCAGCAGCCCCGACTGCTCGGGCCACACCACCGCCCACAGCCACAGTCCGAGCGCCTCCCCCGCGAAGACCGCGCGATCGCCGGGCGCACCGGCGACAAGCCACAGCGGAGTCGGCCGGCCGGCGGCCAGCACCTTGGCCTGCGGGGGTTTCTCGACGTTCATGTAAGGCCCCGGGTCCGGGCCGTCGATGCCCGCGTACCGCGCGCCGAGGCCGACGCCGAGCTCCTCGGCCACCAGGATCAGTTCGCCCACGCCGCCCAGCGGTGCGGGGCCGGTGCAGGCCACCGCCGTCGCCCGGCCGCCGCTGCGGTCGTCCCCCGCGCAGGCCACGCCCGTGAACAGCCAGCCGACCGGCAGGGGCCACGGCATCCACACCGGTACCTGCGTGCGATGCACCACGACCTGGAGCGCCTCGACGCTGGGCGGGATCACGGGCTGCACCGGATGCACGGTGCCATGCGCATCGCACTGCCAGGTATCGGCGAAGAGTCCGGGAGCCCTGACCCGGCCACCACACTTCGGGCAACTGGGTTCGCCCCTCATAGCGCCCCACGGTCCTACCCCTGCCCCGCCACGTCAAGGGACGATCACCCGTCCGGAGGGAAGCCGTCACCAGGAGAAACTAGATGTAGTTTGCATTATTTAGCCGACCTAACTTAGTATGTGCATATACCAACTATCTTCTCGGGATGGAGAACACGATGGGAGCCAACCAGGACCCCTTCGACGCGGGAGCCGGGAGCATCCTGCGGCAACCCAAGGCCGTGTGGGCGACCGCCGGCGCGTCCGTCGTCGCCTTCATGGGCATCGGACTCGTCGACCCGATCCTGCCGTCCATCGCCTCGGGCCTGCACGCCACCGCCAGCCAGGTCTCCCTGCTGTTCACCTCGTACTTCCTGATCACCGCGATCGCGATGCTGGTCACCGGCTTCGTCTCCAGCCGCGTCGGCGGCCGCAAGACCCTGCTGATCGGCCTCGCGCTGGTCGTGGTCTTCGCGGGGCTGTCCGGAACCTCGGGATCCGTCGGCGAACTCGTCGGCTTCCGGGCCGGCTGGGGCCTCGGCAACGCGCTGTTCGTCTCGACCGCCCTCGCGGTCATCGTCGGCGCGGCGGCCGGCGGCAGCTCGGCGGCGATCCTGCTGTACGAGTCCGCCCTCGGCCTCGGAATGGCGTGCGGCCCGCTGCTGGGCGCACTGCTCGGCGACGCCAGCTGGCGCTACCCCTTCTTCGGTACCGCGTTCCTGATGGCGGTCGGCTTCCTGTGCATCACGGCGTTCCTGAAGGAGCAGCCGAAGCCGGCGCGCAAGACCTCGCTGCTCGACCCCCTCAGGGCACTCGGCCACGGCGGGCTCGCCTCCGCCGCCGTCTCGGCCTTCTTCTACAACTACACGTTCTTCACGGTGCTGGCCTTCACCCCGTTCGTGCTGAACATGACCCCGTACAAGTCCGGTGCCGTGTTCTTCGCCTGGGGCGTGCTGCTCGCCGTCTTCTCGGTGATCGTGGCACCGCGCGTGCAGGAGCGGTTCGGTTCGCTGAAGGTGCTCGGCGGCTCACTGGTGCTGCTCGCGGTCGACGTGCTCGTCCTCGGCTACGGCAACCACACCACGGCCATCGTCTGCACGATCCTGTCCGGTGCCTTCATCGGCGTGAACAACACCGTGTACACGGAGCTGGCCCTGGGCGTGTCGGACGCGCCGCGTCCGGTGGCGAGCGCCGGCTACAACTTCGTACGGTGGTTCGCGGCGGCGGCCGCGCCCTACTTCGCGCCGAAGATCGAGGAGTGGACCGACATCCACATCCCGTTCGTGGTCGCGGCGGTCACCGCCGTACTGGGCGCGCTCGTGGTCCTCGTACGACGGAACGCCCTCACGCACGAGGCGGCAGAGCTGGAACCGCGGCACGCGACCGAGGACGGCGTCTCCGTCTTCGCCGAGCAGGCCAACTGACGTCTTCGAGCCACCGGTTGGTGAGATCGGTCACCCGATCGGTCAGCTGGTCTCACTCCAGCGGGACGGACTTCCGGGAGGGATCCCTGAGGTCCGTCCCGCTCGTCAGCCAGCGCTCCTGGAGGGCCTGGGCGCCGTGCACCCGCTTCCAGGCGGCCTCGTTCGGGGTCATGGGGAGCAGCGGCAGGAACCGTACGGGATCGAGGGGCTCGTCGAGTTCCAGGTCCTCGACCAGACCGCCGGGCTCGGCCACCAGCACCGAGGTGAACGGGGCACCGGGCCACAGCGGCTCGCCGACGTCGAGGGAGGCGCCGGGCGCCACGATCACGCCCTCCACCTGCGGGGACGCGGCGAGTACGGCGAGCGGGCGGAGCACCTTGCCGGTGTCGGCGGAGCCGGAGCGGACCGAGAGGACCAGCTCGGCGCGCGGACCCTTGACCGGGTCGGCGAGCACGGCCGTGGGGTCGCCCATCGGCTGCGCGGACATGCCGAGCGTGGCGTAGCGGACGATGTCGCCCTCCTGGAAACGCAGCACCTCGATGCGGTCCGTGCCCAGGAACGTGACCGCCGCGCGCGCGTCCGGTTCGCCCAGCGCGGTACGCAACCGGGCCTCGACCAGAGGAAGAACATCTGCCATGCGGCGAGCATAGAACTCGTCACCACGGGGCAAAGCAGCGCCTTGACAGTTCGGTCGGCTGGTACTCTGGCCCGGTGGTTCGGGGCAGCACGCCGAAGCGTCGCAGTCAAGCCCCGACGCCGATGAATCTCCCTCACGAGGGACCGGCCGGAGGAGGTGGGGCTGCAATGGACCGAAGTCGACCGTGCAGTAGCACCCGCTCTTCCCGCCGCTGATGTAGCTGCTCCGGCTCCGGCTGACTGCCGCCTCTCGCACTCACTGCACCGCGGAAGAGCGCTTCGTTTCGTTTTACCTGATCTGTCTGATCTGCCTGCCTGAATCAGTACCTGTATCAGTAGCGAAGCTCGCCACCGCGACGGTGCGGTGCTCCCCGCTTTGTGGACGTGCCAAACATCCCCTGCCGCAGAGGGCGGGGAGACGCCTTGCCAGGACGTCCCCATTCCGGGTAGTTCCACCCGTCGCCGGCGGCCTTTCGTTGCCTGTCACGAAGGAGCCAGCCATGTCGATGATCCGTGACCTGCGTGCCGTCGTCCGCCCGTCCCGTGTCTCCCTGCGCAAGGACACCGGCCTCTACGACACCACGCGCGACCCGTCGACGCCCTCCGCCGTCGTCGACTGCGCCGTCTACCGCGACGGCAGCCGCGTCCCGCAGGAGACGCCGCTGACCCCGCACGAGGCGATGCGGGTGGTGCGCCGCGACGGCGGCTTCGTGTGGATCGGGCTGCACGAGCCGACGGAGGCCGAATTCTCCGGTATCGCCCGCGAGTTCGGGCTGCACCCGCTGGCCGTGGAGGACGCCGTACAGGCCCACCAGCGGCCCAAGCTGGAGCGGTACGACGACTCCCTGTTCACCGTCTTCAAGACCATCCACTACGTCGACCACGACCAGCTCACCGCCAACAGCGAGGTCGTCGAGACCGGCGAGGTCATGTGCTTCACCGGACTGGACTTCTTCATCACCGTCCGGCACGGCGGCCAGGGCTCGCTCAGGGCGCTGCGGCACCGCCTCCAGGACGACCCCGAACTGCTCGCCAAGGGGCCCTCGGCGGTGCTGCACGCGATCGCCGACCACGTCGTCGACGGCTACATCGCGGTCGCCGACGCGGTGCAGGACGACATCGACGAGGTGGAGACCGAGGTGTTCTCGCCGGGCCGCCGGGGCGGGGTCTCGCGCGGTGTGGACTCGGCGCGGATCTACCAACTCAAGCGTGAGGTCCTGGAGTTCAAGCGGGCGGTGTCGCCGCTGCTGCGGCCCATGCAGCTGCTGAGCGAGCGGCCGATGCGGCTGATCGACCCGGACATCCAGAAGTACTTCCGGGACGTCGCCGACCACCTCGCCCGCGTCCAGGAGCAGGTCATCGGCTTCGACGAGCTGCTCAACTCGATCCTCCAGGCCAACCTCGCGCAGGCGTCCGTCGCGCAGAACGAGGACATGCGGAAGATCACCTCGTGGGCCGCGATCATCGCCGTACCGACGATGGTCTGCGGGGTCTACGGCATGAACTTCGATCACATGCCGGAGCTGCACTGGCGGTACGGCTACCCCGTGGTCATGTCGGCCATGGTCGCCCTCTGTGTGGGCATCCACCGCACGCTCAAGCGCAACGGCTGGCTCTGAGGACGCCTGGTTAGGCTGGGCCCATGACAAGTGAGCTGCTCGACCAGGCCCTCGTCGAGGAGGCCACGAAGAAGTCCGGCCTCATCTGGGTCCAGGGCCCCGGCTCCCCGGCGCGCGCCCTGTGGCACGTCTGGCACGAGGGGGCGGCCTGTCTGGTCGGGGACGGGCCGGGTGAGCAGCCGCTGCCGGGGCTGGTCGACGGGTCCTGGGCCGAGGTCACGGTCCGCAGCAAGGACAAGGGTGGCCGCCTGGTCTCCTGGACGGCGAAGGTCGTGGAGCCGGCGCCCGGTTCCCCCGCGTGGGAGACGACGGTCGCGGAGCTGAAGGGCAAGCGCCTGAACGCGCCGGACGGCGAGGCGATGCCGGAGCGCTGGGCCCGCGAATGCCGGGTACTGCGCCTGGAGCCGACCGGTGAGACGGCGGCCCTGCCGGACGGCGACCTGGCGGAGGCCCCGTTGCCGACCCCGGCGACGACCCGCCTGCCGATCCCGGCCGGGCTGCCGCGGCTGCTGCTGAAGCGGCGCAAGCGGCGGTAACGGTCTCGAGGACCGGGCTACGACGTCGGCAGCTGTTTGCCGTAGTCCACCGTTTCGCCCTTCTCCGGTTCGGCCAGCGGGAAGTTGGTGCCCCAGGCCGAGAAGGTCAGGGTGCCCGCGCCGCCCGCCCGCACCAGGCGGAGCGGATAGGGCCGGCCCTCCAGGGACACGTCCAGGGTGCCGCCGGAGCCGTCGTCACCGGTGATGCGGATGGTGCGGACGCCCGCCTGCTGGTGGTGGCCGTCCGTCTCCAGCGTGCCGTGCAGGGTCAGCAGACCGTCGAGGAGGACGTCCATGTCCGTGAAACCGCTGAATTTCTTGTACGAGGGGTCGCCCAGCGGCACCTTCACGTACTTGCCGTCGAGCTTGTCGGCCGCCGCGGTGTCGGAGTGGCCGCCCTTGGCGTCCGCGTGGGTCCAGAAGTCCGCGCCGGCCTTCAGGAAGAGCGCCTCGCCGACCCGCAGCAGCTGGAACGTCGCCCCCTCGGCGGTGACCGACCCGGAGGCGCCGTCGGACTTCAGACGCATGTCGAGCTTGTACGTACGGCCGCCGGCGACCACGTTCCCGGCCAGCCGCACCGCCGGGGCGGAATCGGCGGCACCGCGGGTCCGGGACTGGATCTGGTCCGGCGGCAGCTTGCCCACCCCGTTGGTGCCCTCGTCCGGGTCCTCTCCGCCACATCCCGTCAGGACCGTCCCCGTCGCGGCCAGGGCGCACATCGCGCCCATCAGTGCGGCCCTTGGGGTACGTCGCCGGGGAATCGCAGTCACAGGTGGGGCTGCCTTTCTGCCAAGGGTCCTTCAGCGGCGTACGGCAGCGTACCGGGGCCGTGGCACCCCGGCGGAGCCAGACCGTCCGGACCGCTCACCAGGGTCTGTCCGATCGGGACGGGCTAGCCTGAAGCCCACCCGAGCGGGCAATCCGGAAAAGAGACCCACCCCGCCATCCAGGACGCAACTCGGCACGAAACCCCGCGTGGAACTCCCTGTCGATCTCCGTACGGAACCCCGTACGGAGCGCCGCACGAAACTCTGCTCGGAACTCCGCTCGAACCCAGCACGAAAAGGAAGCACAGCCATGGCAGCGGGCGCCCCCCGGATCTTCGTCTCGCACCTCGCCGGCGTCGCCGTCTTCGATCCCACCGGTGACCAGGTCGGCCGGCTGCGCGACATGGTCGTCATGCTGCGCGTCGGACGGCGGCCGCCCCGCCTGCTCGGGCTGGTCGTCGAACTCGCCACGCGCCGCCGCATCTTCCTGCCCATCACCCGGGTCACCGGCATCGAGTCCGGCCAGGTCATCACCACCGGCGTGGTCAACGTCCGCCGCTTCGAGCAACGGCCCACCGAGCGGCTCGTCTTCGGGGAACTCCTCGACCGGCGCGTCACCCTCGTCGAGACCGGTGAGGACATCACGGTCCTGGACGTGTCGGTGCAGCAGCTGCCGGCCCGCCGGGACTGGGAGATCGACCGGGTGTTCGTCCGCAAGGGCGGCAAGGGCGGCGCGTTCCGGCGCAAGGGGGAGACCCTGACCGTCGAGTGGTCCGCCGTCACCGGCTTCTCCCTGGAGGAACACGGACAGGGCGCGGAGAGCCTGCTGGCCACCTTCGAGCAGCTGCGCCCCGCCGACCTCGCCAACGTGCTGCACCACCTCTCCCCCAAACGGCGCGCGGAGGTCGCCGCGGCCCTCGACGACGACCGCCTCGCCGACGTCCTCGAGGAGCTGCCGGAGGACGACCAGATCGAGATCCTCGGCAAGCTGAAGGAGGAACGTGCCGCCGACGTCCTGGAGGCCATGGACCCGGACGACGCAGCCGACCTGCTCGCCGAGCTGCCCACGGACGACCAGGAGCGGCTGCTGAGCCTGATGAAGCCCGCCGACGCGGCCGACATGCGGCGGCTGATGGCGTACGAGGAACACACCGCGGGCGGCCTCATGACCACCGAGCCGATCGTGCTGCGGCCCGACGCGACCGTCGCCGACGCGCTCGCCCGCGTCCGCAACGCCGACCTCTCCCCCGCCCTCGCCGCACAGGTGTACGTCTGCCGGCCGCCCGACGAGACCCCGACCGGCAAGTACCTCGGCACGGTCCACTTCCAGCGGCTGCTGCGCGACCCCCCGTACACCCTGGTCAGCTCGATCATCGACGACGACCTGCAACCCCTCGACCCGGACGCGGCGCTGCCCCTGGTCGCCGGGTTCTTCGCGACGTACGACATGGTCGCGGCGCCGGTCGTGGACGAGGCGGGGTCGCTGCTGGGGGCGGTGACCGTGGACGACGTACTCGACCACATGCTGCCCGACGACTGGCGGGAGACCGAGTTCGACGACCTCGACGAGGACGCTGACGAGGACGAGGAGGTGGCCTCCCGTGACGCCTGAGCGCGAGAGCGGCGCCCGCGAGCGCACGCCGGCGGGCGCCACCGCCACCGCCCGCCCCCGTACGCCCCGCCTGGACCAGCCGCGCCCGCCCCGGCGCCGGTTCCTGCCCGAGTGGGACCCGGAGGCCTTCGGACGGCTCTCGGAGCGCATCGCGCGGTTCCTGGGCACCGGGCGGTTCATCGTCTGGATGACGGTCGTCATCATCGTGTGGGTGCTGTGGAACGTGTTCGCGCCGCGGGACCTGCGCTTCGACAACTACCCGTTCATCTTCCTGACCCTGATGCTGTCCCTCCAGGCGTCCTACGCCGCCCCGCTGATCCTGCTCGCGCAGAACCGCCAGGACGACCGCGACCGGGTCAACCTCGAACAGGACCGCAAGCAGAACGAACGGTCCATCGCGGACACCGAGTACCTGACCCGGGAGATCGCCGCCCTGCGCATCGGGCTGGGCGAGGTCGCGACCCGGGACTGGATCCGCTCCGAGCTGCAGGACATGGTGAAGGAGCTGGAGGCGCGGCGCGACGGCCACCACCCCCATCAGCACAGCGCATTCCACGCGGTTCCGGCGGAACCGCCGCGGGGACGTGACGCAGACGACCGCTGACGGGCTTCCCGGGGCCCGTGTGCGGCGCCGTACCATCTCCTTATGGCTACGGAAGACGCGGTGCGTGAAGCACTGGCGACGGTGAACGACCCCGAGATCAACCGCCCCATCACCGAACTCGGGATGGTCAAATCGGTGGAGATCGGTGCGGACGGGGCGGTCGCGGTCACCGTGTACCTGACGGTCTCCGGCTGCCCCATGCGCGAGACGATCACCCAGCGGGTGACGGACGCGGTCTCGGCGGTCGAGGGCGTCGCCCGCGTCGACGTCACGCTGGACGTGATGAGCGACGAACAGCGCAAGGAACTGGCGACCGCGCTGCGCGGCGGCCAGACCGAGCGCGAGGTCCCCTTCGCCAAGCCGGGCTCGCTGACCCGTGTGTACGCGGTCGCCTCCGGCAAGGGCGGCGTCGGCAAGTCCTCGGTGACGGTGAACCTGGCGGCGGCGATGGCGGCGGACGGCCTGAAGGTCGGTGTCGTCGACGCCGACATCTACGGCCACAGTGTGCCGCGCATGCTGGGCGCCGACGGCCGTCCCACCCAGGTCGAGAACATGATCATGCCGCCGTCCGCGAACGGCGTGAAGGTCATCTCGATCGGCATGTTCACCCCGGGCAACGCCCCGGTCGTCTGGCGCGGCCCGATGCTCCACCGCGCCCTCCAGCAGTTCCTGGCGGACGTGTACTGGGGCGACCTGGACGTGCTCCTCCTCGACCTCCCGCCGGGCACCGGCGACATCGCGATCTCGGTGGCCCAGCTGGTGCCGAACGCGGAGATCCTGGTCGTGACGACGCCTCAGCAGGCGGCGGCCGAGGTCGCGGAGCGGGCGGGCTCCATCGCCGTCCAGACGCACCAGAAGATCGTGGGCGTCGTGGAGAACATGTCGGGCCTGCCCTGCCCGCACTGCGGCGAGATGGTCGACGTGTTCGGCACCGGCGGCGGCCAGTCGGTCGCCGACGGCCTGACGCGGACCACCGGCGCCTCGGTCCCGGTACTCGGCTCCATCCCCATCGACGTCCGCCTCCGCGAGGGCGGCGACGAGGGCAAGCCGGTCGTCCTGACGGACCCGGACTCCCCGGCGGGCTCGGCGCTGCGGGCGATCGCGGGGAAGCTCGGCGGGCGCCAGCGGGGCCTTTCGGGACTGTCCTTGGGGATCACTCCGAGGAACAAGTTCTAGGTCGGTTCCCGGTCTTCCACGACACTCTCCCACGACTTCTGCCACGACGATGGGGGCGCCGTCTCACGGACGGCGCCCCCATCGTCGTGGAACCGGCTAGGCGTAGGCCGAGATGTCCTTGATCATCGCGAAACCGAGTCCGTACGCGCTCATGCCTCTCCCGTACGCCCCCACGTGCACGCCCTGCTGGGTCGGCCCGGCCAGGACCCAGCCGAACTCGGACTCCCGGTAGTGGAAGGGTGTCAGCACGCCGTCCACGGGCAGGGACAGCGTCGACCAGTCGGAACCGTCGAGGTCGTCGGCCAGGGCCCACGCCGTCTCCGTCTGCTGCTCCAGCCAGTCGTCCCGCAGCGTGTGGTCCATCTGCCCGGGCCAGGTGAAGGACAGCAGCCCGACTCCCGCGAGCCAGGCCGCCGAGGACACCGACGTGGCTTCCAGGAGGCCCGTACCGTCCGCGCTGCGCCGCACGGGATTCGCCGCGACGGTCACCACCACCGCGAACTTCTCCTTGTCCTGCGACGACTCGTTCCGTACGGACGGCTCGTCGCCGTGTCCGATCGAACCGTGTTCGACGGCCCCGTCGGCCGCCGTCCCGACCTGCATCAGCCAGCGCGGTCCCGTGAATGCCTCGTCGAGGCCGTACCACGGGAAGGGCGCCAGCAGGTAGCCATCGACCGTACGCCGGGCGGAGGGGGCCTGTTGTCCGCCCTCCGCGGCCGGCGTCTGCGCGACTGCCCGACTCGTCGTCTCCATGTGCCCGGACGCCTCCTCGCTCTCGTCGGACCGAACGGCCCGCCCCCCTTCGGGCGGCGTTGCTGGTTCGCGTACGGCCCGCACAACAACTCGGCAGCATAGCCACACCGCTGCGGCCAGCAGGGAAAGCGCCCGGCGCGTGGGGCGTTCTCGGGGCGCGTTGAGGCCGTACAGCGGCAGGAGGGGTATGACGGAGTATGAAACGCGTCACGTAAGGCAGTACATGCCTACGGGGCTACGGCTCGGCTGCTCAGGTGGCGTCCGCGTCGAAGGGCGGACGGTCCTCTTCGGGCTTCTCCGGCTTCTTCGTCATGTCGATGGCGCCGCCTGATGCTCCGGCCGCCGAGGAGGACCCGGCCGCGGAGGGCTCCGGCTCGCGGCCGTGGACGGCGTCCGTGACCTCGGCCATCTCCTTCTTCAGGTCGAAGCCGTTGCGGATCTCCTTGAGCCCCAGGTCGTCGTTGTCCAGCTGCTTGCGGATGAACGTCTTGGGGTTGAGGTCCTCGAACTCGAAGTCCTTGAACTCCGGTCCGAGTTCCTGCCGGATGTCCTCCTTGGCGCTCTCCGAGAACTCACGGATCTTGCGGATCGTCCGCGTGACGTCCTGGATGACCTTCGGGAGCTTGTCCGGACCGAAGACGAGCACGGCGAGGACTACGAGCGTCACCAGCTCGAGCGGTCCTATGTCATTGAACACCTGAAGCTCCTTGCGATGTCCTCGGTCCTCGGCCCTCGGTGGTCTGTGCGGTCTTCCGTGGTCCGGGCCGGGTCCACGGTACCCGGCGATCCCGTACGACCGGTACTGTCCCGGGGGGTCCGACTGTGACTGGATGGGCTGTTTTCCGGGTTGTCTGCCTTGTGGGACGCGGTTGTCTGCCTTGTGGGACAGGTGGGACGCGTTTCTGTGGGGTCGCCGGCGCTCTTCCTGTGAGGTCGCTGTCAGTCTCCGGAGGATCCCAGGACCAGGGAAATGGTCCGCTCTTCACCGGCGCGCTCCAAGGTGAGTTCCAGACGGTCTCCGGGGCGGTGCGCGCGGGTCCTGACGATGAGTTCCTCGCCGGAGTGGACGCGTCGGCCGTCGACCTCGGTGATGACGTCCCCGGCCTTGATGCCGGCCCGGTCGCCGGGGCCGCCCACGGTGACCGCGGGGCCGCCGTCGCTGCTCCTGGCGCCGACGCGGGCGCCGTCGCCGGTGTAGTCCATGTCGAGGGTGACGCCGATGACCGGGTGAGTCGCCCGGCCGGTGTTGATCAGTTCCTCGGCGACCCGCTTGCCCTGGTTGACCGGTATGGCGAAGCCGAGGCCGATGGAGCCGGCCTGGCCGCCCTCCGGCTCGGAGTCGCCGTCGGCCGAGCGGATGGCGGAGTTGATGCCGATGACGCGCGCCCGTGCGTCGAGGAGGG
Organism: Streptomyces violaceoruber; assembly: GCA_000720805.1. Classification (GTDB taxonomy): domain Bacteria; phylum Actinomycetota; class Actinomycetes; order Streptomycetales; family Streptomycetaceae; genus Streptomyces; species Streptomyces cellulosae_A. The sequence continues at coordinate 41,886 of JODI01000090.1, read as the reverse complement.
GCCCGCCGGAGTTGCCGGGGTTGATCGGAGCGTCGGTCTGCAGGGCGTCGACGTACGACACGTCGCTCGCGTCGCCGGCGGTGATGGGCCGTTCCTTGGCGCTGATGATGCCGGAGGTGACGGTGCCCTCCAGGTCGAAGGGGGCGCCGATGGCGACGACCGGGTCACCGACCTGGACGTTGTCGGAGTTGCCCAGGGGCAACGGCGTCAGGCCGCTGACGCCCCTGACCTTGACGACGGCGAGGTCGTAGCCGCTGTCCCGGCCGACGACGGTGGCCTTGGCGGTGTCGCCGCTGTTGAAGGTCACCGATATCTCGCCGTCGGATCCGGCGGACTCCACGACATGGTTGTTGGTGAGGATGTGGCCGCGGTCGTCGAGCACGAACCCGGTACCGGTGCCCTGCTCCCCGGACCCGGTCACATGCAAGGTCACCACGCTGGGCAGGGCCCGCGCGGCGATCCCGGCCACACTGTCGCGAGCCCGCCCGGCAGGCTCGCGACCGGCCTGCGGCAGCTCCACCTCCCCGATCCCCCCGTTGCGCTCCAGATACGCCCCCAGGGCCCCTCCCACGCCCCCCGACACCAGAGCGAGCAGCACAGCCGCCCCGACCAGCACCCTCCGAACCTTCTTACGCCGCTGCTCCTCGGTGGACACGGCCGCTCCTGTCTGCTGGAGCGGAGCGGTGACGGGGGCCCAGGGGTCGTAGTTCTGCCAGGGAGTGGAGGCCGGTGGGGTGTCGGCGGCGGCCAGGGGGGAGGTGACGGCGGTGGCCGGGCTCGGGGGTTGTCGGTCGGCTGCGGGAGCAGCTTGCGGGGGCGACAGGACCGGGGCGGGCGCGGGCGGTGGCGCCTGCAGGGCCGAGGCGGGTGGCGCGGGAGAGGCCTGCACGCCGGGGGCCGGCACCGGAAGCGGTGCCTGTGCGGCGGGGGCCGGCACCGGAAGCGGTGTCTGTGCGGTAGAGGCGGACGCCGGAGGCTGGACGCGGGCGTCGGGCGCCGGCGGCGGGACGGGGGTCGGGTGCTGCACGGGTGGGGCGGGGGCCCACGGGCCGGGTTCGCCGTACGGAGGGGTGCTGTAGGGGTCGGGGTCATGGAGAGGTCTGGGCCGCTCGGCAGCGGGGCCAGGGGCGTCCTCCGGGACGGAACCGATGGGCTGCTCCTCAGCGGGCGCGGGAATCACCGGGTCCGGGGCCGGGGCCGGGGCCGGGTGCCTCAGTTCATAGTCGCCCTCGGGCGCCGTCGGCGTGTGCGGTGCCCTGAGCTCGAAGTCGCCGTCGGAATCGACGGCGCGGACACCCGGCCCGGCGTCGGTCGGTGTTCCGTCGGCCGTCCGGCTGGGGTTCTGTTCCGGTCCGGCCGCCCCGTTCCCCGGCTGCCCGCTCACTTCGGGCGTCTCGTCCGGCGTCGGGCCCGGTTCGTTGGCCTTCGTGGGCTTCCCCTGATCCATGCTCTCCCCCACAGTCACGGCCTCCGAGGCCGGCCGGCGGATCAGGCCGCGGACGCGGGAACCGGCTCTCCTCCGGAAGGTGGAGTCCGGAGGGTGGCGGCAGCTCCCCGTGGCCTGATGCGACGGACCGGCCCGGCCCCCCGCACGGCTCGTCGGCGGTGGCCGAAGTTCGTCGACTCCCCTGGATTCAACCAGGTTCGCGGGCCACCGCGCTCAGGCAGGTCAGCGGGGGGTGCTGGAGGGAGCGGAGGTCGTGTCCGGGACGGGCACGGCGAGCAGACCGGGTGAGGGGTCCGGGGCGGTGGACCAGTCGGTCAGGGTGAGCGGCGAGGTGGCGCTGAGCGGTCGTATCAACGGGGACATCGCGGCCGCTCCGGCCATCATGGGCGCGGCCAGCGCGTGCACGATCTCCTCGCGTGCGCCCGTGGCCGGTGACGGCACCCCGGGCAACAGCGGCGCGGACACCGCGGTCGGGGCGACCGGGGTGTTGCCCAGCGCCCCCTGGCCCTGGCCCTGCGCGAGCAGCGGACCGGTGCCGCGACGCCGCTGGCTCTCGGACGCCGTGCTGGCGCCCGTGCCCTGGGTCCGGGCCGGGGTCACGTTGCTGCCCGTCCCCGTACCACCGCGCGCGTCCACGGCTGTGTCGCCCGGTGTCACCGTGGTGACGCCGCCGAGCGCGATCGCGGCCAGGGAGACCGCTCCGGCCGCGGCGAAGGCGAACCGCAGCCCGCGCGAGGACGACCGATCGGCCTCGTGACGGCTGACGTCATGGATACGGAAGCCGCGGTGTGCGGAGGAGGTCGGCAGCATCGAGGCGTGCGGACGAGCCGGAACGTAGTCGAACTCGAACCGCTCGCCGCGCTTCAGGCCGAAGGCCCCGGGGACGCCGGGTCGTCCGGGCAGTCCCCCGGCGAATCCGGATCCGCCGAAGGGCGGATCGTCGTCACCCGCCAGGTCACTCTCCGCCGAGAGCCCTTGGAGGCGGGCCAGGAAACTCTCGGACGGCGGGGGCGGGGCGGCCTCCGCGAAGACGTTCTTCAGTCGGCGCTGTGCGTCGGCCTCCGCCTTGCACTTGGCACAGGTGGCCAGGTGCGCGAGGACGCGGTCGCGTGACTCATGACCGAGCTCACCGTCCACAAGAGCGGCGAGTCGGTCTCCCAGGTGCTGTTCGGACGGGGTAGGCCGTGATCCACTCACGCGGGCGCGCCCCCTCCCCCCAGCGCGGGAACACGGGCCATGAAGGACCGACGCTCGGCCCGGGCCTCCGGAGAGCGGTGCGCGAGGGCCTTGCGCAGCTGCGAGCGGCCGCGGTGGATCCGGGAGCGGACCGTGCCGAGCTTGACGCCCAGGGTCGCGGCGATCTCCTCGTACGACAGGCCTTCGATGTCGCACAGGACGACCGCGGCGCGGAACTCCGGGGCGAGGGTGTCGAGGGCCTGCTGGACGTCCGCGTCGAAGTGCGCGTCGTTGAAGACCTGCTGGGGTGACGGCTCGCGACTCGGCAGTCGCTCGGCCGCGTCCTCGCCGAGGGCGTCGAAGCGGATGCGCTGCTTGCGGCGGACCATGTCCAGGAAGAGGTTGGTGGTGATGCGGTGCAGCCAGCCCTCGAAGGTGCCGGGCGTGTAGGTGGACAAGGAGCGGAAGACGCGGACGAAGACCTCCTGCGTGAGGTCCTCGGCGTCGTGCTGGTTGCCCGTCAGCCGGTAGGCGAGCCGGTAGACCCGGCCGCTGTGCGTGCTGACGATCTCCTCCCAGGTGGGCGGAGTCCACGCCTGCCCGTCCGCGTCGGTGGAGAAGGTCGCGGTCCGGTCGTGTTCAGCGGCGTGGCTGTGGTCAGCAGCGGTGTCGTTCACGGATTTGGGCCTGCCCGCCGATCCGAGGAGGCGCCGCAGCGCTCCTCCGCGATCCACAGGTACGGCCGCACCTCCCCTGTCGGCTCGGTGGATGTCCACTGGAGCCCCTACCATAGCCACCTCGCCCGTTAGCTCCGGATAAGCGGTTTTACGAGAAATTGATCTGGGCTGACACGGCTCATCCGGCTGCGTCAGTACTTGCTCGAGCTCTCGCTCGTCACCGTGATCCAACTGTGTCCCCCCGCTCTGTCTCCCACCCCTCTAAACGCCCGGTCCCATCTGCGGGTTCCCGGCACCAACGGATACAGTCACGCCCAGGCAACCACGGGGACAGGAGAGGGTCATTACCGGCAACCGGCAGACGAGCTGGGCGTTCGCCGACGCCTATGTCGCCGAGGACGAAGCCCTGCGCTGGGCCCGGGACCGGGCCCGCGAGGCGGGGCTGCGCTCGGTGTCGCCCGGCACGGGTGCGGCGTTGCGGTTGCTCGCCGCCACCGTGGACGCCAAGGCGGTCGCCGAGATCGGCACCGGGACCGGCGTGTCCGGGATCCATCTGCTGAACGGCATGCGCCCGGACGGCGTGCTGACCACGGTCGACCCCGAGCCGGAGCACCAGCAGTTCGCCCGCCAGGCCTTCCGCGCCAGCGGCTTCGCCAGCAACCGGGCCCGCTTCATCCCCGGCCGCGCCCTGGACGTGCTGCCCCGGCTCGCGGACTCCGGCTACGACCTCGTCTTCTGCGACGGTGACCGCCAGGAGTTCCTGGACTACCTCGCCGAATCGTTGCGCCTGCTCCGGCCGGGCGGCCTCGTCGTCTTCGAGGGGGTCTTCGCCAACGGCCGCACCGTGGACTCGGGTCCGCAGCCCACGGAGGTCCTGCGGCTGCGGGAGCTGCTGCGCGCGGTGCGCGAGAGCCAGGAGTTGATGCCGTCGCTGCTGCCGGTCGGCGACGGACTGCTGTGCGCCGTCAAACGATGAGCACACTGAAACCATGAGCGCCGTCAAACCATGAGCGACGTCAACACATGAACGCCGTCAAGCCATGAACGCCGTCGATCCAGGAGCGCGCCGCCGGGGATGAGCGGGGCCGGGCAGAGCGCTGTGGAGGGCAGGAACGGGGCGGCCTGAGGAGCGCGGCCAAACCGTGACCCTTTCGGCGTGTCCCGAGGCGATTCGCCGGTGAAAAAGCCGCCCCGGCACCGTATGCGATGCCGGGGCAGCCGAAAGGGTATGGTCGCTTCCGCGTCAGCCGACGACCTTCTTGAGGGCGTCACCGAGCGCGTCGGCCTCATCAGGGGTCAGCTCGACGACGAGCCGACCGCCGCCTTCGAGCGGAACGCGCATGACAATGCCCCGCCCCTCCTTGGTCACCTCGAGCGGGCCATCGCCCGTCCGCGGCTTCATGGCCGCCATGCTCGTTCCCCTTCCTGAAACCAGCTCATCGCCAAAGCCGACAGCCCTGGAGGGCACGCGCATTCCCGGAGCGGGACACGCGACACCGGCATCGAACACATTGCTTCCAGGCCATTATCCCGCATCTCAGGACCCGATGACCAACATCAGTCGGCATCGCTTGGGCAACGCGCGCGAGCAAAACCACTCAATTCGGCGATGTGGCTGCGATACTGCGCCGCCGCACGACGATCCGCCGACCGGATGCCGTGCTGAATTCTTTGACGCAGGTCACACGTCCGCAGCGGTCCCTTGACGATGATCTCCGCCATGCTGTCCTTCGGACACCAGGACGTACCGACCGGTACGCCCTGACCGAGACACCGGAGGGGACAACGCCATGGCCGGCACCGTGCTGTACGAGGTGAGCGACGGACTCGCGACGATCACGCTGAACCGCCCCGAGGCGATGAACGCGCTGGACATCGCGACCAAGGTCGCCCTCCGGGACGCGGTGCGGTCCGCGGCGGACGACACCGCCGTACGGGCCGTGCTGCTGACCGCCGCCGGTGACCGGGCGTTCTGTGTGGGCCAGGACCTCAAGGAGCACATCGGGCTGCTGGCGGCCGACCGCGAAGCGGGCACGGGGCAGACCATGACCACGGTCCGGGAGCACTACAACCCGGTCGTACGGGCGCTGACGGAGATGCCCAAGCCCGTGGTGGCCGGGGTGAACGGGGTGGCTGCCGGCGCGGGATTCGGATTCGCGCTGGCCGCGGACTACCGGGTCGTGGCGGACACGGCGGCCTTCAACACCTCCTTCGCGGGCGTCGCGCTGACCGCCGACTCGGGCGTCTCGTGGACCCTGCCCCGGGTCGTCGGCCCCGGACGCGCCACCGACCTGCTGCTCTTCCCGCGCAGCATCAAGGCGCAGGAGGCCTACGAGCTCGGTATCGCGAACCGTCTGGTGCCGGCCTCATCGCTGCGCGGCGAGGCCGAGAAGGTGGCGCGGATGCTGGCCGAGGGACCGACGGTGGCGTACGGGGCGATCAAGGAGGCGGTGGCGTTCGGGCTGTCGCACTCGCTGGCTGAGACCTTGGAGAAGGAGGACGAGCTGCAGACACGGGCGGGGTCCTCGCAGGACCACGCGATCGCGGTGCAGGCCTTCGTGAACAAGGAGAAGCCGAAGTACCTGGGGCGCTAGCGCCCCCGCCCCTCAGCCGGCTCCTCTCGCCACGCATGCTTCCAGGTGGTCGTCGACCAGTCCGCACGCCTGCATCAGCGCGTACGCCGTCGTCGGGCCCACGAAGCGGATGCCACGCTTCTTGAGGGCCTTCGACAGGGCCGTGGACTCGGGCGTGACCGCCGGGACGTCGGAAAGTGTCCGGGGAGCCGGACGCCTGGCCGGGTCCGGGGCGTGGGACCAGACGAGGTCGTCGAGTTCGCCCGCGGGCCAGTCGGCCAGGACGCGGGCGTTGGCGAGGGTGGCCTCGATCTTGGCCCGGTTGCGGATGATGCCGGGGTCGGCGAGGAGGCGGTCCTTGTCGGTGTCCGTGAAGGTGGCGACCTTGGCGATCTCGAAGCCCGCGAAGGCCGCGCGGAAGCCCTCGCGGCGGCGCAGGATCGTGATCCAGGACAGACCGGACTGGAAGGCCTCCAGGCTGAGGCGTTCGAAGAGCGCGTCGTCGCCGCGGACCGGGCGGCCCCACTCCTTGTCGTGGTACGTCACGTAGTCCTCGGTGGACAGGGCCCAGGGACAGCGCAGGGCGCCGTCCGGACCGGCGAGGGCGGCGCCGTCGCTCACGGCTGGTCCTCCTGCCGGGCGGGCTTGTCCAGGGACATGTGGCTCGCGGCGGCCCGGGCACCGGCCAGGGCGGACTCCAGGTGGGCGATACGGTCGTCCCGCTCGGCGAGCTCGGCGGCGAGGCGGCCGAGCGCGTCGTCGACGTCCGCCATCCGGTACCCGCGGGCGGCCAGCGGGAAGCGCAGACTCTCGATGTCCGCGCGGCCCACCGGGCGGTCCGGCGGCAGGAAGTCCTGCAGCCGCTCGGGGGCGGCCTCCGGCAGCGGGCCGTCGCCCTCGCCGCCGCCCACGACGGCGAGCGTCACCGCGGCGACCACCACGGCCAGCGCGATGACCAGGAACAAGAACATAACCATCGCTGACGTCCCCACGGTCTGAGCTCGGTGTCGAATGTGTCAGGGTCCGATCGTGCCATGCGAGGCTGACAGTTAGGGTCGCAGGCGGTCGGTTGCCGGACGGAACTAGGAGAGGTCACAGGGGATGCTCAGGCTGGGCAGGCGGGAATTCGAGCCGCACGAGCCGGTGATCATGGCGATCGTGAACCGGACCCCGGACTCCTTCTACGACCAGGGGGCCACCTTCCGCGACGAACCCGCCCTCGCGCGCGTGGAGCAGGCGGTGGCTCAGGGCGCGGCCATCGTCGACATCGGCGGGGTGAAGGCCGGGCCGGGCGAGGAGGTGACCGCCGAGGAGGAGGCGCGGCGGACCGTCGGCTTCGTGGTGGAGGTACGGCGGCGCTTCCCGGACGTCGTCATCAGCGTGGACACCTGGCGGGCCGAGGTCGGCGAGGCGGTCTGCGAGGCCGGGGCGGACCTGCTGAACGACGCGTGGGGTGGCGTGGATCCCGGGCTGGCGGAGGTCGCCGCGCGGTACGAGGTGGGGCTGGTGTGCACGCACGCGGGCGGTGCGCAGCCCCGGACGCGGCCGCACCGGGTGACGTACGACGACGTCATGGCCGACATCCTGGAGGTGACCCTGGGGCTCGCCGAGCGTGCGGTGTCCCTCGGTGTGCCTCGGGAGTCCGTGCTGATCGATCCCGGGCACGACTTCGGGAAGAACACCCGGCACAGTCTGGAGGCGACCCGGCGGCTGGGCGAGATGGTCGCGACGGGCTGGCCGGTGCTGGTGTCCCTGTCCAACAAGGACTTCGTGGGCGAGACTCTGGACCGGCCGGTGAAGGAGCGGGTGGTCGGCACGCTGGCCACGACGGCGGTGTCGGCGTGGCTGGGCGCGCAGGTGTACCGGGTGCACGAGGTGGCGGAGACGCGGCAGGTGCTGGACATGGTGGCGTCGATCGCGGGCCACCGGGAGCCCGCAGTGGCCCGGCGGGGCCTGGCGTAGCGCGTTCGCCGCGCCGGGCCAGGGGGCCTTCGCCCCCTGGCCCGGCGGCCTTCGCGACCCCGCTAGCGCCCCGCCTCCTTCGACACCAGCGCCACCGCCTCGTCCACGTCGTCCGTGAGGTGGAACAGCATCAGGTCCTTCTCGGCTGCCTTGCCCTGAGCGATCAGGGTGTTCTTCAGCCAGTCGATCAGCCCGCCCCAGTACTCGGTGCCGAAGAGGACGATCGGGAAGCGGGTGACCTTCTGGGTCTGGACCAGGGTCAGGGCCTCGAAGAGTTCGTCCAGGGTGCCGAGGCCGCCGGGCAGCACCACGAATCCCTGCGCGTACTTCACGAACATCATTTTTCTGACGAAGAAATACCGGAAGTTCAGGCCGATGTCGACGTAGGCGTTCAGTCCCTGCTCGAAGGGCAGCTCGATGCCGAGCCCGACGGAGATGCCGTTCGCTTCACTGGCGCCCTTGTTGGCGGCTTCCATGGCGCCCGGCCCGCCGCCCGTGATCACCGCGAAGCCCGCCTCCACCAGGCCCCGCCCCAGCCGCACGCCCGCCTCGTACTCGGGTGAGTCCACGGACGTCCGCGCCGAGCCGAACACGCTGATCGCGGCCGGGAGTTCGGCGAGCGTGCCGAAGCCCTCGATGAACTCCGACTGGATGCGCAGCACCCGCCACGGGTCGGTGTGGACCCAGTCCGAGGGCGCGCGTTCGTCCAGCAGCCGCTGGTCGGTCGTGCTCGCCTGGACCTGGCCTCGCCTGCGGAGCACCGGTCCCAGGCGCTGCTCCTCCGGCGGCTGCTTCTTGCCCTCGGGGTTGCCAGTAGCCATGTGCGCTCCCTCCGCTTGCGGTGTTTCCACCTCAGCGTAGATCTACGCGGGTTACGGACGGGGGACGCGGGCATGTCCGCCATGAAGCGCCATGCGGCACGGCCGTGCCTCAGGACGTCAGCCAGGACCGCAGCCGCTCCTCCGCCTCCGGAATCAGCGAGGCCTTGACCCGCTCGTCCACCTTGTGGGCGAGGAGCGGGTCACCCGGGCTGTAGTTCACGGCCGGCACGCCCAGCGCGCTGAAGCGGGCCACGTCCGTCCAGCCGAACTTGGGGCGGGCCTCGCCGCCGACGGCCGCCATGAAGGACCGCGCGGCGGGGTGGGTGAGGCCGGGGCGGGCGCCGCCGGTGTGGTCGTCGACGACGAACTCGTCCACGCCGCAGTCGGCGAAGTACTCGCGTACGAACGCCTCCGCCTCCGCCTCGCTGCGGTCGGGCGCGTAGCGGAAGTTGACGACGAGGGTGCAGGCGTCGGGGATGACGTTGGTGGCGACGCCGCCTTCGACGCGTACGGCGTTGAGGCCCTCGTGGAACCGCAGGCCGTCCACGACCGGCTGGCGCGGCTCGTACGCGGCGAGCCTGGCGAGCGCCGGCGCGGCGGCGTGGATCGCGTTGGAGCCCATCCACGCGCGCGCGGAGTGCGCCCGCTCCCCGGTGAACTTCAGGAACATCCTCAGCGTGCCCTGGCAGCCGCCCTCCACCTGACCGTCCGTCGGCTCCAGCAGGACCGCGAAGTCGCCCTCCAGCCAGTCCGGATGGGCCTCCGCGACGTGCTTCAGGCCGTTCAGGTGCGCGGCGACCTCCTCGTTGTCGTAGAAGACGAAGGTCAGGTCACGGTTGGGCGCCGGCACCGTGGCCGCGATGCGCAGTTGCACCGCCACCCCGGACTTCATGTCGCACGTGCCGCAGCCCCACAGCACGCCCTCGTCGTCGAGGCGCGAGGGGACGTTGTCCGCGATGGGGACGGTGTCGATGTGGCCGGCGAGGACGACGCGTTCCGACCGGCCCAGGTTCGTACGGGCGACGACGTTGTTGCCGTACCGGTCCACCGTCAGGTGCGGCAGGGCGCGCAGCGCGGTCTCGATCGCGTCCGCGAGGGGCTTCTCGGTGCCGCTCTCGGAGGGGAAGTCGACGAGCTGCGCGGTGAGCCGGGCGGCGTCCAGCGTGAGGTCAAGCGGGGTGTCGGCCATGCTGTCGACCCTAACGCCCGGCCATCGGCCAACTGTCCGCACCCGGCACCCCGGGCGCCGTACTCTCCAGTATCTTGTGCGGATGCCAGAGCAGTCCCCTCGTCCCAGACGTCGCGGTCGCCTCTTCCGTTGCGGGGCGGCCTTCGTGGTCCTGTGCGCCGTCGCCGGCTATCTCGCGGTGCAGTACGTCACCGGAGGCGGGAACACACCGGGATGCAAGGTCGTCTCGGGCGGGAGTGCGGCGGCGACGTACGAGTTCACCCCGGAGCAGGCGGTGAACGCGGCGACGATCGCGGCCGTGGGCACCGGCCGCGGGATGCCCGAGCGGGCGGTGACGATAGCGCTCGCGACCGCGCTCCAGGAGTCGGGTCTGCGCAACATGGACCACGGCGACCGTGACTCGCTCGGCCTGTTCCAGCAGCGGCCCTCGCAGGGCTGGGGCACCCCGCGGGAGATCATGGACCCGACGTACGCGGCGGGTGTCTTCTACAAGCACCTGGCCAAGGTGCCGGACTACACGGACCTTCCGCTGACGGTCGCCGCGCAGCGCGTGCAGCGCAGCGGCTTCCCGACGGCGTACGCCAAGCACGAGTCGGACGCCACCCTGCTCGCCGCCGCCCTCACCGGGCAGTCGGCGGCCACGCTGACCTGTCAGGGGCGCCCGGCCGCCACCCGGGCCGCCGATCCGGACGCGGTGCGCTCGGCCCTCGTACGGGACTTCGGACGGGACGTGCTGGAGCCTGCCGCCGCCGAGGTGGGCGCTACGTCGACGCCGTCGCCCACGCCGACGCCCTCCGCGAACGCCACCGGCGACGGCGGCCGGACCGTGACGCTGCCGGTGACCGCCGACCGGGCGGAGCAGGGTTCCGGCCGCAGCCTGCGCGAGCGCGGCTGGCAGCTGGCCCACTGGGCGGTCGCCAACGCCTCCGCCCTGCACATCGAACGCGTCTCGTACGCCGGCCGGCAGTGGGTCGCGGGGAACACCGACAGCCGGTGGCGTCCGGAGGACACGGCGGACTCGGCCGACGCGGAGAAGCAGCCGGAGAAGACAGGCAAGGCGGACGAGGCGGCCAAGACGGCGAACGAGGATGTGGGCGCGGTCCGGATCGTGACTGCACAGTAGTGCGGGGGCCCACCCGGACGGGTTACGCAGGCCGGGTTCGGGCGGGGGTGTGCGCAGGTTTTCGGCCCGTCACCCCCTGCCGGTGAAACCCTTGGGAGCACAGGGCCGTAAGGATTCGGCGCATTTCGGACCGGGTGCCCTTTGCCCGTTTTCATCCGGAGCCGATAATGCGACACATTGCCAACTCTTTACGTTGCTTCTCCGCAACCTTCCCGGGCTTCGAGCGGTAATCACGGCGTCTGAGATCGTTTCCTCCCGTCAAAGGAGCAACATGTCCCTCCCCCTGACCCGACGGATCGCCCGTGCCGCGCTGCTCGTCGCTGCGGGAGCGGCTGCCGGGGTCGGTGCGGCCGGCTCCGCCAGTGCGGCCCCCGAGCTGCCCACCGCCCCGAACCTCGGTGGGCTGACCGCCCTGGACGGGGCGAACGTCGGCGACTCCGTCGACGGTGCGGCGCAGAAGCTGACCGGCACCGCGGGTGACACCGGCGGCAAGGCCGTGACGAAGGCGGTGCCGACTGTGGGCAAGACCGGTGGCAAGGCCGTGAAGAAGGCGGCGCCCGCGCGGGGGGGGGCGGGGGGGGGCCCGGGTTTCCCCCCCGGCCCCCGCCGTTTCGCGTGTCCGACGCCGTTCCGTGCGTGTCCGCCGTTTCGGTCGCGTTCGGTCGCGTTCGGTCGCGCCTACTTCAGCCGCTCCACGGCGGCCCGCACCCGCTCGTCCGTCGCCGTCAGCGCCACGCGCACGAACCTCGCGCCGGCCTCGCCGTAGAAGTCGCCCGGCGCCACCAGGATGCCCAGCTCGGCCAGGTGCGCCACGGTTTCCCAGCAGGACTCGTCTCGCGTGGCCCACAGGTAGAGGCTCGCCTCGCTGTGCTCGATGCGGAAGCCGTGGTCGAGCAGGGACTCGCGCAGCAGGGCGCGGCGGGCCGTGTACCGCTCGCGCTGCTCGTGGACGTGCGTGTCGTCGCCGAGGGCCGCCACGACCGCCGCCTGGGTCGGTGCCGGGGTCATCATGCCGCCGTGCTTGCGGATCTCCAGCAGAGGTGCCAGGACGGCCGGGTCGCCCGCGAGGAACGCGGCCCGGTAGCCGGCCAGGTTGGAGCGCTTGGAGAGGGAGTGGACCGCGACGATGCCCTCGTACGAGCCGCCGTTCACGTCCGGGTGCAGCACCGAGACCGGGTCGGCCTCCCAGCCCAGCTCCAGGTAGCACTCGTCGGAGAAGAGCAGGACGCCGTGCTCACGCGCCCAGGCGACGATCCGGGTCAGCTCGTCCTTCGCCAGGACCCGGCCCGTCGGGTTGGACGGCGAGTTGAGCCAGAGCAGCTTCAGGCCGGCCGGGTCCAGTCGCGTCGGGTCGTCGTAGACCTCGTGGTCCGCGCGGGCGAGGCGGGCGCCGACCTCGTAGGTCGGGTAGGCAAGGCGCGGGTAGGCCACCCGGTCGCCGGGGCCGAGGCCCAGCTGGGTGGGGAGCCAGGCGACGAGTTCCTTGGAGCCGACGATCGGCAGGACGTGCCGGTGGGTGACCTCGCGGGCGCCCAGGCGGCGCTCCAGCCAGCCGGTGATCGCGTCACGCAGCGCGGGGGTGCCCCAGACCGTCGGGTAGCCGGGTGAGTCCGCCGCGTCGACGAGCGCCTTCTGGATCAGGTCGGGCACCGGGTCGACCGGGGTGCCGACGGACAGATCGACGATGCCGTCCGGGTGCGCGGAGGCCGTCGTCTTGTACGGCGCCAGCTTGTCCCAGGGGAAGGCGGGCAGGCGTTCGGAGACTGCGGACACGGTTCTCGGGCTCACTTTCGTCAGTACGGCAAACGCCTCGGTCCCGTACGGCGATCAGGCGAGTGATCGGGTCGTACGGGACCGAGGCGGCACGGTGCCGGCCGCTCTTACTGGTTCTGCGGCGGCAACGCGGCGATGAAGGGGTGGTCGCGCTCGATCAGACCCAGCTTGCTGGCTCCGCCGGGCGAGCCCAGCTCGTCGAAGAACTCGACGTTCGCCTTGTAGTAGTCCTTCCACTCCTCGGGAGTGTCGTCTTCGTAGAAGATCGCCTCGACCGGGCAGACCGGCTCACAGGCACCACAGTCGACGCATTCGTCCGGGTGGATGTACAAGGACCGCTGGCCCTCGTAGATGCAGTCGACCGGGCACTCCTCAATGCACGCCTTGTCCTTGACGTCGACACAAGGCTGCGCGATGACGTAGGTCACGCTGTCGTTCCTCCTCGATAGGGCGCTGGCGAGCCGTCTTCAGGCTCCGCCACCTGGCGCGCGGGAGCGCGGCGTCGTCGATGCCCGCCCCTAGTATCTCCGTTCTTGGGCATGATCCGAACAGGAGGGGTGAACTGACCTGTGGAAATCTCTGCGACGGGACGCCTCGTGGTCCGTATCTCCGCAGCTGACGTGGGTAAACGGGTGTCCGTCCGGCGCCTGGACGAGCCCGGCGGCACGGGCGAGAAGTTCACCGACACGGTGGGTGTTCTCACATCATGGGACAAGGGTGTGCTGCTGATCACGCGCCGGGACGGCCAAAGTGTCCGCATTCCGGAATCCGCGCTGGTCGCGGGCAAGGTCGTCCCGCCGGCCCCGGCCCGCCGGCGCGGCCCCGCGGCCTCCTACGAGGAACTGGCGCGCGTCGCGGCCCGGGCCTGGCGACCGGTGGAGAACGAGCGGCTGGGCGACTGGGAGCTGCGGGCGGCTGAGGGGTTCACGCGCCGGGCGAACTCTGTGCTGCCGCTAGGCGACCCGGGCCTGCCGCTCGACGAGGCCCTGACCGTCGTACGGCGGTGGTACGGCGACCGTGGCCTGCCCGCCTACGTGCAGACGGCGACGGGCGCGGAGGGCACGCAGGAGCTGCTGGGCGCGGAGCTGGAGCGGCGGGGCTGGATACGGGAGGTGACGGCCGAGCTGTGGACCGGGGCGCTCGCGCCGGTCGCGGATCGGGGTGAGCCTGGAGGGGTGGTGCTCTCGCGCCGGGCGGACGAGGCGTGGCTCGCGCGCTATCAGCGCAAGGGGGTGAGTGAGGTGGCGCTGCAGGTGCTGGGATCGGGGTCCGCCCGCTCGAGCGAAGCCAAGAGGGGGGGAGGGCCTTCGGTGTGGTTCGCCACGGTGCCGGGCGCGTCCGAGGGCGCGGCCCCCGCTGCCATCGGGCGGTGTGTCGTCGACGGGCGGTGGGCCGGCTTCGCGGCCGTCGAGGTGGATCCGGAGCAGCGACGGCGCGGGCTGGCCACCACCGTGATGGCCGCGCTGGCCCGGCGGGCGCTCGACGAGGGTGCCTCGGCGGCGTGGCTGCAGGTCGAGACGGACAACGCGGGGGCGCGGGCGCTGTACGCCGGGATGGGGTTCTCGGCGCATCACGCGTACCACCACTACCTCGCCCCCGGAACTGCCGAGAACGGGCGGTACTGATCGCCGTGAGAGGGCACCAGCCTGCTATGCGTCCCCCCTACCCGCCACCCCCGGAACGCTCCGCGGAACTGCGCCGGCGGTTCGCCGAAGAGGCCCGCTCGGAGCGGCCCGACCTGTCCACGTTGTGTCTGCTGGTGAGCGCGGAGGCGGACGGGACGCTGGACGAGGCCGGTATGGACGCCGCGCAGATCGAGCTGGACGAGCTGGCCGGACAGCTGCCGTTCCGGCCCGGCGGGCCGCGCTCCTGGGCGGTGGCGCTGTGCGAGCTGCTCGGGAAGCGGTGCGGCTATCGCGGCTCGGCCGCGGACTATCAGCGGCTGGAGTCGTCGTTGCTGCACGAGGTGCTGCGGCGGCGGCGCGGGCTGCCGATCCTGCTGTCGGTGGTGTGGCTGGAGGTGGCGCGGCGGGCGGGGGCGCCGGTGTACGGGGTGGCGCTCCCCGGGCACTTCGTCGTCGGGTTCGGGGAGCAGGACGAGCAGGTGCTCGCCGACCCCTTCGACGGGGGGCGGGTGCTGACCGGTGCCGACGCCGAGGTGCTGGTCGCGGGGGCCACGGGGACGGCGTTGCAGCCGTCGATGCTGCGGCCCGCGGCGCCGCTGGAGGTGGTGTCGCGGATCCTGAACAACGTGCGGGCCTGGGCCGCGGCTCGGCCGGAGCGGTCGGATGTCTCGTTGTGGGCCGTGGAGCTGGCGTTGTTGTTGCCTTCTCATCCGGCCCGGTTGCGCTACGAGCGGGCGCAGGTGCTGGTGCAGCGGGGGGACTTCGTGGCGGGGGCGGTGGAGTTGGAGGCGTACGCGGAGGTCGTGGCCGCGGTGGATGAGCCGGGGGCGGCGCAGGTGCGCGAGCAGGCGCGTGCGGCTCGGGCCTTGTTGAACTGAGCCCCCCGCCGCTCAGCGTCTACAGCCACCCCTTCTCCCTCGCGATCCTCACCGCCTCCGCGCGATTGCGTACCGCCAGCTTCTGGATCGCCGTCGAGAGGTAGTTGCGGACGGTGCCCTGGGAGAGGTGCAGGGTCGCTGCCAACTCCGCGTTCGTGGAGCCGTCCGCCGCCGCCCGGAGTATCTCGCGCTCCCTGTCCGTCAGGGGGTTCGCGCCCTCCGCCAGGGCCGCTGCGGCGAGCGTGGGGTCGATGACCCGTTCGCCGGCCAGGACCTTGCGGACCGCTTCCGCCAGTTGGGCGGCGGGGGCGTCCTTGACGAGGAAGGCGTCGGCGCCGGCTTCCATGGCGCTGCGGAGGTAGCCGGGGCGGCCGAAGGTGGTGAGGACGACCAGCTTCAACTCCGGGAGTTCGCGGTGCAGTTGGGCCGCCGCCTCGATGCCCGTCGCGCCCGGCATCTCGATGTCCAGGAGGGCCACGTCCACGGCGTGGGCGCGGGCGGCGGCCAGTACCTCGTCGCCGCGGGCCACCTGGGCGACGACCTCGATGTCGTCCTCCAGGCCGAGCAGGGCGGCCAGTGCCTCGCGGACCATCGACTGGTCCTCGGCGAGCAGCACCTTGATCGTGCGGGTCATGCGCCGGATCCTACGTCGGCCGCGGGGCCGGCCGGCACGCGGGCGACCAGGCGGAAACCGTGCCGGGTCCCGGTCGCGTCCAGGGAACCGCCCGCCTTCTCCAGACGTTCGGTCAGGCCGCTCAGGCCGTTGCCGGGGCCGGTGCCGGAGCCGCCGGAGCCGTTGTCCTCGACGGAGAGTTCGAGGACGGGGCCGTCGAGGGTCTGGCGGCGGACGAGGCCGACCGTACAGCGGCGGGCGCCGCTGTGCCGTACGACGTTGGTGACCGCCTCGCGCAGGGCCCAGGCGAGGGCCGACTCGCTCTCCTCGGGGACTCCCGTGAGGTCGGGTTCGGAGGGCAGGTCGGCGATGACGCCCGCCGCCGTCAGGGCGACCTGGACGCCTGCGAGTTCGGCGGACAGGCGGGGGCGGCGGTAGCCGGTGACCGCCTCGCGGACGTCGACCAGGGCCTGCCGGCTGACCTGTTCGATGTCGGCGACCTGCTGGGCGGCCTTGTCGGGGTGGGCGGGCAGCATCCGGCCCGCCAGCTCGCTCTTGAGGGTGATCAGGGAGAGGGAGTGGCCGAGCAGGTCGTGCAGGTCGCGGGCGAGGCGCAGGCGTTCCTCGTTCGCGGCGAGTTGGGCGACCGTGGCGCGGGCCTGGCGCAACTCGACGGTGGTCCGCACGAGTTGGCGTACGCCGGTCATCGCGAATCCGATGAGCAGGACCAGGAGGAGCAGGTCGAGCGCCTCGTCCTCGCCGACGTGCAGGCCGACGAGGAGCATCGTCGCGGCGGTCAGCGGGATCGTCCAGTACGCCGTTCGCAGCGGGAGCGTGGCGCCGCAGGCGACGGAGACGTAGACGAAGAGACCGAGCCAGTGCGGGCCGAGGGTGAGGTTCAGCAGGACGGCGAGGGCGCCGAGGACGACGATCAGGAGGCCGACCCACCGGGGAGCCAGCGCCGACCTGATCATGTTCCGGAACACCAGGGTCAGATAGGTCCCGACGAAGGCCGCCAGGCCCAGCCAGCCGGCCACCGTGCCACCGGTGGTGTGGCCGCCGGAGGCGAGGTCGGTGACCGGCGAGCTGAGGAAGACGAGCCAGACGCCGATCCACAGCACCTTGGGGAGCAGGTCACGCCGGCGCCTGGGTGCCTCCCCCAGCCGCATCAACGGGAGCTCCTCGGTCGCGCGGCCTTCCTTCATGGCGCTCACGCCTTCAGGGTGTCCTTCCGGTACAGCCAGGCCGCGCCGCCCGCGAACAGGGCGAAGGACACGGCGAGGATGGCGAGGTCCTGTACGTGCGGGGCGCGGCTCTGTTCGATGGCCTGCCCGAGGGCAGCGTACGCGTGGGTGGGCAGCCATTCGGCGATGTCCTGCAACCAGGACGGGAACGTCGTCGTCGGCATCCACAGGCCGCCGAGCATCGACAGGCCGAAGTACGTCAGCATCGTGATGGGGCGGACGGCATCCCCGCCGGCCAGGTAGCCGATGGCGACGCCGAGTGCGGCGAAGACGAGACTGCCGGCCCAGATCGCGCCGGTCAGCGCGAGCCACTGCCAGGCGTCCAGGCGTACGTCCTTCACGGCGGCGGCGACCACGAAGACGATGACGATGGACGGGAGGCTGACGACCGCGGCGCTCGCCGTCTTCGCGAGGACGTAGCCGCGCCCGGGCAGGGTGGTCAGCCTGAACTGCCGTACCCAGCCGGACTCCCGCTCCTTGGCGATGCGCTCGCTGTTGCCCATCAGGACGGCGGTGAGGGCGCCGAAGGAGGCCATGGAGACCATCATGTACGTCGGCAGGGTCAGGCCGGTGCCGTCGACCCTGGTGGTGCCGTCGGCGTTGCCCGCGATGATCAGGAACAGGACCGACGGGTAGATCACCGAGAAGAACAGGAACTTGCGGTTGCGCAGGGCGCGGGTGAGTTCCAGCTTGATCAGGCTGTTCACTTCGACTTCGCCTCCTCGGCGGCGGTGATGGCGACGAAGGCCTGCTCCAGACCGAGGCCGGCGACTTCGAGGTTGCGCGGGTAGAGGCCGAGGCCGTACAGGGCGTGGACGGTCGCGTCGGCGTCGGAGGACTGGATGCGGACGGTCTGACCGGAGACGTCGATCGAGGTCAGGAAGGGGAGCGCGCGCAGTGGGGCCTCGTCGATACGGCCGTCGCCCAGGTCGAAGGAGATCCGCCGGGCGCCCGCCTTGGCCTTGATCTCGGCGGCGGTGCCGTCGGCGAGGAGCCGGCCGCGGTGCAGGACGAGGACGCGGTCGGCGATGGCGTCGGCCTCTTCGAGGTAGTGGGTGGCGAACAGGACCGTGCGTCCCTGGTCGGCCTGTTCGCGCATGGTGGCCCAGAAGGCCTGACGGGTGGTGACGTCCATGCCGGTGGTGGGCTCGTCCAGGACGATCAGATCGCTGTCGCCCGCGGTGGCGAGGGCGAAGCGGACGCGCTGGGCCTGGCCGCCGGAGAGCTTGTTGACCTTGCGGTCGGCGATCTGCGAGACGCCCGCGCGGGCGAGCACGTCGGAGGGGCGGTACGGCTTCGGGTGCAGGGCGCAGGCGAGCCGGACCAGTTCGGCGACCGTCACCTCGTCCATCAGGCCGCCGCTCTGGAGCATCGCGCCCACCCGCCCGGCGACGATCGCCTCGCGCGGGGTGGTGCCGAAGAGACGGACGGTGCCGCTGTCGGGCTGCTTGAGGCCGAGCAGCAGGTCGAGGGTGGTGGACTTGCCGGCACCGTTGGGGCCGAGCAGCGCCACGGTCTCCCCCGGGCGCAGGGTCAGGGTCAGGCCGTCCACGGCCCGTACGTTCCCGTAGGTCTTGCTCACCTCATCGAACCCGACCACCGGGGCGGGCGAATGGGTGGGGGCGGTTGTGGTCCCAGCCGTCGTCGTCATGTGATCCAGGATGGCCGTGGCGGCTCGGGGCCCGGCAGTGTCGGTGGTCCCGACTACCGCATGACAGATGTCATGAGGGGCGCCCGGTGTCCGGGCGCCCCTCATGGTGTGCGGCTGAGCGGTGTGCGAGTGGTTGGGCGGAGTGCCGGCTACGTCGGGTTCGTGTCGATCGTCGCGACCCGGCTCGCCGGAGTCTTGCCGAGGAGCGCCGGGCGCATCGCGCCGATCACGTCCTGGGGCGTCACGGCGGTCTTCGTGCCGTTGCCCCGGGCGATCAGTACGCCGTCGAAGGCTCCGCCGTACAACTCCTTCAGCGCGGCGGTGTCGTAGTACTCGACCAGCTTGCCCTGGGGGTCGGGCTTGGCCCCGAGGAACTTCCACAGGGAGTTCTCGGGACTGAACCTGACCTCGACCGCGCCGGCCTTGACCGTCACGAGGCCCGACATCGCCGGCTCCGCGAAGGCCTTCATGAACCGGTCCACCTCGGCGTTCGAGACCTTCGGCTGCTGGGTGGTCGTCGGCACGGCGACCGGGTCGGCGCTTCCCGTCTGGACCTGGGTGCGGTACGCCTCCTCGACCGCCTTGGTCGACTTGGCGACGTCGACGCCCTTGCCCGCCTTGCCGTAGACGGCGACGGCCTTGCCGGACTCGAACTTGACCGTGCCCTCGGTGACCGAGCCGGAGCCGCCGGCGGCGTCCTGGAGTTCCGCGTGCAGCTTCTCCTCGTCGACGGGCATGACCGGTTCGACCACCCGGTGGTTGCCGAACAGCGAGCCGATCACGGAGACCGGGTTGTAGTCGCTGTGCGCCGCCGCGCTCACCGTGGACGCCATGTCGAACTGGAGCCCTGCCTGCTCCGGCTTGAGCGTGACGGTCTTGCCGTTCACCGAGAGCTTCAGGTCCTTGTTCACCTGGGAGTCGAAGGCCTTGTTGAGCTTCTCGACCGCGTCGTCCCGGGTGCCGCCGCCGATGTCGACGCCGAGCACGGTGGTGCCCTTGGGCACGTCGGTGTGGTTCATCAGCAGCCCGGCGCCGTAGGCAGCGCCGCCGATGACGAACACGCCGACACCGAGGAGGACCAGCTTGCTGCGCCCCTTCTTCTTTTTCGGCGCGGAGGCGGCGGGCGCGCTCTGCGTGCCGCTCTCGGGCGGCTTCGGGGCGTGCGGGACCGGTCCGTCGGTGCGCGCGCCGGGCGGGAAGCTCGCGGTGCGGTCGGTCGGCACGACGGGGATACCGCTGGTGACGGTGTGCCCGGACACGTTGTCCGCAGCCCGGCCGAAGCCGGGGCCACCGGGTTCCGGGGCGGGCTTCTGCGGGGTGAGGATCGCGGTGTCGTCACTCAGGCCCCCGGGGCCCGCGCCGGGACCGGCGAGACCGGAGGGGGTGCGCGGGTTACCTGAACCACCAGGCCCGCCAGGCCCACCAGGCCCGCCCAGGCCGGACGGCCTACCGGGCCCACCGGGACCACCGAGGCCGCCGGGAGCGCCCGGGCCGGAGAGGCTGCCGGGGCCGCCTGGACCAGCGGGTCCACCAAGTCCGGGGCGTTCACCTGAGCCACCTCGCCCGCCGGGAGCACCCGGAGCGCCGGGGCCACCGGGGCCGGAAGAACCGCCGGGCCCGCCGAGACCGGGGGCGTTGCCGTGACGCCCCTGACCACCAGGGCCGCCAGGACCACCGGCGCCGCCGGGACCGCCGAAGCCGTCAGACGCGCTCGGCCCACCCGGGCCGCCGGGACCGCCGGCGCCGCCGAACCCGTCAGACACGCTCGGCCCACCCGGGCCGCCGAAGGGGTCAGCCGTCCCCGGTCCACCCGGACCACCTTGGCCACCCGGTCCACCGAAGCCGTTGGCGGCACCGGAGCCGCCCGGACCGCCGAAGCCGTCGGGCGCGTTGAAGTCGCGGGATGCGTCGAAGCCGCCGGCACCCGGGCCGGCGGGCGGTGCCAGTGGGCCGTCGCCGGTGACCGGGCCGCCGGTCGGACCCGCGGGGCCCTGCGGACGACCGGAACCGCCCGGCCCACCGTGACCGTTCGGCCCGCTGAAGCCGCTGGCGCCACTGGGGTCACCCGGCCCGCCCGGGCCGCCGTACGCACCCTGGCCGTTCTGGCCGCTCGGGCCGTTCTGGCTGCCCGGGGCGCCCTGGCCGCCGTACCCGCTCAGATCCTCGTCGTAGGCGCTCAAGGCGCTCTGGCCGTTCTGGCCGCCCGCACCGCTCTGTCCGCCGCCGTTCTCCGAGAAGTACGGCAGGTCGTCGCGGCGTGGTTCGCCGGGGCGGGAGCCGTTGCCCAGCGGGCCCGCGGCCAGTGCCTCGGTCACGTCGAAGGAACCGGTGCCGCCGCCGTGCCCGGGAGCCACCGGGCCACCGGTCGCACCGGGCAGCCCGGCACCGTTCGTACCGCCGGAACGCGAACCGCCCGGCATGCTCATGGAACCGACCACACCACCGGGCCGACCGCCCCCGGAACGCTTGCCGCCTCCACCGCCGGAGGCACCCGCACCCGCACCGGAACCCGAGCCGGCGCCCGTGCCCGCCCCCGAACCACCCGGCACACCGGCCCCGTTGGTCGAGCCGCCGCCCTGACCGCCCTTGGCCGGCCCGAACTTGCGCGGCGCGAACCAGTCGCTGGCCTTCTCCTCGCCACCCGGCCCGGACTCA
Source organism: Streptomyces violaceoruber (assembly GCA_000720805.1). Taxonomy (GTDB): domain Bacteria; phylum Actinomycetota; class Actinomycetes; order Streptomycetales; family Streptomycetaceae; genus Streptomyces; species Streptomyces cellulosae_A. Next base: position 20,479 of record JODI01000090.1, on the reverse strand, counting down.
CCAGACGGTTCGCCCGCGCTCGTGCTCGTGCCCGTGCTCGTGCCCAAGAACGTGCCGGTGGAGGTGGATGTGGACGTCCCGGCGCCCCGCGTCGACGACCCGGCGTCCGTTCTGTCGTCGGTCGACTCGGTGTCGCCGACGGGCTTGCGTACGACGACCGGCGGGATGGGCCGGGATCCGGGGATGTTGATCCGGATCCGGGTCGTCAGCGTGGTCTCGGTCTTGCGTTCCTCCGGCCGCGCGGCCGAACGGTCCGCGTCCGGACCGCCGTCGGACACCGCGGGTGTCCCGTACGGCGGCGTGCCCGAGGGATAGGCGGCTCCGCCGCGCCCGTTGGGCCCGGAGGACGGACTGTCAGTTTCACGACTCAAGGCAGGTTCTCCCGGTTGGCTCCGCCGCCCGCGTTACGACCTCTCTCGGGCGGCTCGGCGGCGCGCACCACCATACTGGCCACGCCTGGCGCGTATCCCATGACCGTTGGGGAAACCATCACGGGACTCCCACCGACTTGGTACGGCGAAGTGGTACGTCACTTGCCAAGTCGGGCGGCGTCGCCGCCCGGTTGCCGCCCCGGACCAAGGGTGGCGCAGATCACAGCCACCGCCATGCCGCCGAGCAGGAAGAGGTAGGAGCCGCCTCCCGCGGCGAAGACGAAGTCGCCTTCCGGTCGGCTGGCGGTGAGCAGGATGACCGCGATCAGCCACCCGGCGGCCGGTGCGACGGCCGCGCCCCGGCTGCCGGCGCCGCGGGCCCCGCCCAGACACAGCCCCGCCTCACCGGCCAGCGCGAGCAGCAGACCGCCCGGGAACCAGCCGGACTGCACCAGCGCCCCGGCCACCCCGACGATCGCGCCGAGCACGAAGAGTCCCAGGTAGGCGGCGGCCCGCCCGAAGGACGGCCGTTGCAGCGGCTGGGCCAGCAGGGAAGGCGTGCGGTCGCTCATGACGCCTCCCCGCTGCTGTCCGAAGCGGTCCCCGCGGCCCCCACGATCCCCGTGAACAGGTCCGTCTCCCTTCCGGCCGCCCGTTCTCCCCGCACCAACTCGTAGTACTCGCTGGTGAGCACCGGCTGGGCGAGGTCGTTGGACAGGGCGAAGTACGGCTCGGCCACCGTGATCTGCGTGGCGTGCGCACGCATCGCGGCGGCCTTGGCGGCGGCGTACGCGGTGCCGTCGATCTCGGTGGTGATCCGCGCGTCGTCGACCACGCCCGGTACGTCGTCTATGGCGGCCGACTTGGTGAAGGGCAGGCCGGGCAGCTCCCGCTCCAGCCGGGCGAAGGCCTCCTCGGCGACGGAGCGTGGCACCCGGTTCCAGTAGACCTTGGGGATCTCGTGCCCCGACTCGGCGGCCAGCTCGACGGCCCGCATGGCGACGCGGTGGGCCTGGATGTGGTCGGGGTGGCCGTAGCCGCCGTGGTCGTCGTAGGTGACGAGGACCTGTGGACGTACCTCGCGGATCACCTCGACGAGGTGTCCGGCGGCGGCGTCGACGTCCGCCTGCCAGAAGCAGTCGGGGTCGTCGTTGTCGGCGAGGCCCATCATCCCGGAGTCCCGGAACCGGCCCGGTCCGCCGAGCAGCCGGAAGTCGTCGACACCGAGCTCGCTCATCGCGGCGGTGAGCTCGCGCAGCCGGTACTCCCCCAGGGCGGTGCCGGTCAGGTGCCGGCGCTCGGGCGGGATGACCTCGCCGCGCTCGCCGAGCGTGCAGGTGACCAGGGTCACCCGGGCACCCTCGGCGGCGTACCGGGCCATGGTCGCGCCGTTGTTGATCGACTCGTCGTCCGGGTGCGCGTGCACCAGCAGCAGACGCCGGGCGGGCAGTTCCGTCATGGGGCCACCCTACGAGGGTCTCACCCGCCCTTCGTCACCTGCTCGGCCGTCTGGCCTGCCTCACCGTCGAGCACATGAGCGATGGCGAGCGCGATGCGTTCGATCCAGTCGATGGCGTCGTTCACCCCGGCCTCGTCGACGGGCCGACGCTGCTTGAGGTCGCCGTCGATCAGGTCGGCGTCGTGCGCGATCTTGTTGCGGCGCTGAGTGATCTCCAGATAGCGGCTGCGAAGCGTCTTCCCATTCAGAGAGGTACGGCCCTGGAAGAACGACGTGTTGATCCACCCTGCGGCCAGATACCAGACCTTCTTTTCCGTCACGAGCTTGAGGACCTCGGAAATCTTCCCGGGATGCTGGAGCGACTGAGCCGCCAACTTGTCGCGCAGATGCTCGACAACGGCTTCGGGCAGGGTGACATCCCCTCGCCGCACCGCCTCGACGCGATGCAGCGGCAATTCGTAAACCCGCAGCTGGTACGGCATGTCGGGGCTGTCCTTGGCCGCTAGTTCGGCGACCCTGCGCAACACCTCTTCATGCAACCAGTGGTCGATCGCGGATCCCCGCGGCGGACGGGTGAGTCAAGCCAGGCGGACCGGCCCGGAGCGATGTGGACGATTCCGTCCTCTTCGTTTCCGGACCACGCCCCTTTCCTTCGGTCCTCTGGCACATCAGAAGCCCAGATACGTGATCTGGACGATGTAAACGCGTTCGTTAGGCGTACTCCCATTTCCAGCTCACTCGCGAACTGCCTTCAGCGCCTCGTCGAGAACCGCACTCACCTCGCGGAGGGCTTCTCGCGCGATGACCGGATCTTCGTGTTCCAGACTGTTCTCCGCCCGGGCGTAGCGCGTGGACAGGTCTGGGCGACGGGCGATCTCGATCTCCCGGGCCCACACCAGGACCCAGCTCTGCACCGGAGCGAGCGACTGCCATTCGACCGCGTTGGCGAAGGCCTCATCCTTCATGGCCTGCATCTCGTCCAGGCGGCCCGGAGCGACAACGGCTAGGGCGGCACGCAGGGCATCGGGAGTCGGCTCGGGGCGGGGGATCAACTCGTGCCCGTGATCGGCCTGGGTGCTCATGGTGTCCTCCAGAGGGTGCCCCGGCCAGAGTATCCGGCCGGGGGGCCGGGGAAGCGGACAGAACGGTCTCAGGCGGCGTTGGCAACGGAAGTGCGGCAGTCATGGCAGCGTCCTGGGGCCGGGGAGCGGAAAGCACGGTCGCAGCCGTCGCAGTTCTGGAGCCGCGGCGGGACCGCTGGTGGGGGCGCTGCGGCCCGGAACGGCGGCGGGGGAGGCAACTGGGCGGCAAGGCGGTGGGCCAGAAGCGCTGCCGGGCGGCGTAGAGGCTCGGATGGCAGGTCGGCTGTCAGCGCCTGCCGTACGGCCGTGGGACTCACATCTCGCTCCAGCCAGGCGGCGACACCAGGGGCCAGGTGGGCGGTGTCGCAGGTGGAGAGGAGCAGGCGTGGGTCGTGACGGCGGAGGTCGGCGAGGAGGTCGACGGCCTGCTGGAGGAGGGCGGGGCCGGGTAGGCCGGCTTCGGGACGGCCGGGACGGGTTTCTTGAGTGGTTTCTTGCGGAGCTCCTGCTTCTTCGACGGCGTCGGATGTGGTGGCCGTGCGGGCTCGCGGTCGGCGTGACTGCGGGCTCCCGGCTGGTTGCAGGAGATCGTGCGGGTGACGATGCGCCCACCGGTGACGCGCTCGCGTTCACGGCGCAGGTAGCCGTGGGCTTCCAGCTCCCGTAGCGCGGCGGCGATGCGTGTGGCTCCCTCGGTGAAGCGGGCGGTGAGGGTCTTGATATCGACGCGGGCGCCCCGGGGCAGCGACTGGATGTGGCAGGCCAGACCGATCGCGAGGAGGGAGAGCTCCGGGTGCTGGGTGAGGTGGTTGCCGATCACCGTGAAGCGGGCGGTGTGGCGGGTGTTGTCGTGGATGAGACCGCCGCCGGCGGCATGAGGCCGCCGGTTCGGGTGTTTGTCGGCGGCAAGCCCGGACTGGGCGTGCGGGGGCGCGCTAAGGTTCTGCGTATCCATCGGGAAGCCTCTTCTTCCTCGGTGGTCAGGCCCTCGCACTGGGATTGCCGTCCCGGCGGGGGCCGTCGCATGTCTGCGGTTGTGTTGCGCTGAGCGTAGAGCAGGCAAGGGGCCGCGAATCCAGTCGAGTTGGCGATGTTCACTCGCGCGGGTGATCGAGCGCGGCAGGCGGGAGGGGTGGGGCTTGGTCGGGTTCTTTCAGCCTCGTGGTCCTTGGGAAAGAGCGCCCCTGACACCGGAGCACGAGCAGTCGGGTGCCGGTGGCGGACCGACTTCGCACTCCGCCCACACCGTCTTACGCGGGTACGGTCCCGGGGCGGTGCCCAGCGGTCGGCGAGAGCGTCGACGAGGACGAGACCGCGGCCGGAGTCGGCATCGGGGCCAGGGTGTTGCAGCTGCGGGATGCGGTCACCCCGGGTGTCGGTGACCTCGATCCGCAGAGTGCGTGCGACGACGTAGAGGGTCAGCCGGAAGTCCCGGCCGGGGACGCGGCTGTGCGTGGCGGCGTTGGCCGCGAGTTCGGACACGATGTGGGCGGCCGGGTCCAAGGGGAGTCCCCACGAGCGGAGTTGCTCGGTGGCGAGCAGACGGGCGAGGCGGGCGCCGCGTGGTGTGGGGCCATCTTGTCGGCGGCGATGGCGTTCTAGATCCGTCAAGCTTACGGAGCCGTGTGCCGCGAAGGGGCAGAACAGGTCGGCCGACGACTGGGCTCCGGTCGCTTACGGCCCGGAGCCACATGCCGTGCGGTCAGAACTTGATGCTGCCGATCATTCCCGCGATGTTCGTCGTCAGCTCGCTGATCGTCGGAGCGACCGTCGACGAGGCCAGGTAGAAGCCGAGAAGGATGCACACGACCGCGTGTCCGCCCTTCAGTCCTGACTTCTTGACCAGCAGGAAGACGATGATCGCCAGCAGCACTACCGCCGAAATCGAGAGTGCCACGGCGGCTCACCTCCAAAGATCCACAGGAGCGCGGGGGTCGGACTCAGGGGGCAGATAAATCCATTAAGCGGCCAGCAGGTTCATACCCACTATGCGCTAGTGATCATAACTATCCGCACGCGCGCATCGATCGGCGCACGGCCGCACAAGGGGGCGCATGGCCAATATGGTCAGGGCATGATGACCGAGGCTGACTCCTTCCCCCGCCGGCACGCCCGTACCCAGCGGTTCACGCTCGGCGCGCCGCGTGCGTTCACCGTGGCGCCGGACGGTTCACGTGTCGTGTTCCTGCGCTCGGGCTCGGGTACCGACCGGGCCAACTCGCTGTGGGTGCTCGACCTTCCGGACGCCATGGAGCGCGTGGCGGCGGACCCGCGCGCCCTGCTGGGAGGTGCGACGGAGCACCTCTCGCCCGAGGAGCGGGCGCGGCGCGAGCGCAGTCGTGAGGGCGGCGCCGGCATCGTCGGCTACGCCACCGACGCCGCCGTGGAGTTGGCGTGTTTCGCCTTGTCGGGGCGGCTTTTCGCGGCGGAGCTGAGGGCCGGTACGGCACGTGAACTCCCTGTCGCCGGGACGGTGATCGACCCGCGCCCCTCCCCGGACGGACGGCACATCGCGTACGTCGCACGGGGCGCCCTGCGGGTGACGGGCGCCGGCGGCGAGGACGACCGGCCGCTGGCGGAGCCCGAGTCGAAGCAGGTCGCCTACGGTCTCGCGGAGTTCATCGCGGCCGAGGAGATGGGCCGCTCGCGGGGCTTCTGGTGGTCGCCGGAGTCGGACCGGCTGCTGGTGGCGCGAGTGGACGACTCGCCGGTGCGGCGGTGGTGGATCTCCGACCCGGCCCATCCGGACCGTGATCCACAACACGTCCCCTATCCGGCGGCGGGCACGGACAACGCGGACGTACGGCTGTTCGTGATCGGCCTGGACGGGGTGCGCACGGAGGTCGTCTGGGACTGGGCGCGGTATCCGTACCTGGCACATGTGCACTGGTCAGCGGCGGGTGCGCCACTGCTGCTCGTACAGGCCCGCGACCAGCGCAGTCAGCTGTACCTGGCGGTCGATCCGGAGACCGGCGCGACCCGGATGGTGCACGCGGACGAAGATCCAGTTTGGCTCGATCTTTTCCCCGGGGTGCCGTGCTGGAGCCCGTCAGGACAGCTGGTGCGGATCGCCGACGAGGGCGGCGCGCGGGTGCTGGCGGTCGGCGAACGGCCGCTCACCGGGGCCCAGTTGCACGTCCGGGCGGTGCTGGACATCTCCGACGGTGACGTGCTGGTCTCGGCCTCGGCGGGCGAGGAGGCCGAGGTCCCGGAGACCGGCGAGGTCCATGTGTACCGGGTGAACGAGCTCGGAACGGAGCGCGTGTCCCAGGAACCCGGCGTGCACTCGGCGGTGCGCGCCGGGGGCGTGACGGTGCTGGTGTCCTCGGCGCTGGACCGGCCGGGCGCCCGGGTGCGGGTCCTGCGCGACGGGAAGCAGGTGGCGCTTGTCGCCTCGTACGCCGAAGATCCCGGTATGTCCCCGCGCGTGACCCTCACCGAGGGGGGCGCACAGCGAATCCCGTGCGCCGTGCTTATGCCTACGGACTACCCGGGCGACACTCCCCTTCCGGTTCTGCTGGATCCCTACGGCGGCCCGCACGGCCCCCGCGTGGTCGCCGCGCACAACGCGCACCTCACCTCGCAGTGGTTCGCCGACCAGGGTTTCGCCGTCGTCGTCGCCGACGGCCGGGGCACCCCCGGCCGCTCCCCGGCCTGGGAGAAGGCGGTCCACCACGACTTCACGGTGTCCCTGGACGACCAGGTCGAGGCGCTGCACGAACTCGCGAAGAGGTATCCGCTCGACCTGTCCCGGGTGGCCATCCGCGGCTGGTCCTACGGCGGCTGGCTGGCCGGGCTCGCGGTGCTGCGCCGCCCGGACGTCTTCCACGCGGGCATCGCGGGCGCCCCGGTGACCGACTGGCGGCTGTACGACACCCATTACACGGAGCGCTACCTGGGCGACCCGGCCGCGCACCCGGAGTCGTACGCGAAGAGTTCGCTGGTGACGGACGACGGCCTGTCCTCCCCCGCCGAGCCGCACCGGCCGCTGATGATCGTGCACGGCACCGCCGACGACAACGTGGTCTTCGCCCACGCCCTGCGGCTGTCCTCCGCCCTGCTGGCCGCCGGCCGCCCGCACGAGGTGCTGCCGCTGTCCGGGGTGACCCACATGACCCCGCAGGAACAGGTGGCGGAGAACCTGCTCCTGCTCCAGGTGGACTTCCTGCGCCGCGCCCTCGGACTGGGCTGAGCGACGACACCGCACAGGGCAGGAGCGGCAGCCTCGAGTTGGGGACCGTTCACCACTCCACCTCGCTCGACGGGCCTACCTCAGCAGGTCTGGCGGAGGTGGCCGCTCTCGCCCTTCGGCACGACATCCTTGTCGCGGCGAACGATGCTCAGTGTGCCGTCCCAGCCGATGCACGCCTGCGACAGGCCCGTCGCCGAGTACTCGACCACCAGCACGTTGTCGTCGAAAGCGTCGGCGAACTCGCCGCACTCCTTCCACTGGCCACACTCCTCCACCACGGCGAAGTCCAGACCCACGGATGCCCGGTCGGGCGCAAGCTCCACGGTGTTCTTCTGGCCCATGGCCAACCCCTTCTCATGGGCATGCGTGGACAGCAGCTTCATGAACGCCTTGGCTTGGTCGCCGTTCAGGTAACCCGGAAAGCGAGTAAAGGTGTCGTAGTTGTCGGCCTCGACGGCATTGAACCCCTTGGCCGCGCACTCGTCGATCCAGGTGCCCACCTTGGCCGCGATGCGCTTCTGCTTGGCGTCCGTACGGATGTCCAGTACCGCCTCGTCCCAGTCCTTGTCGTAGACGACGGCTCCGCTTGCGTCGCGCAGCAGCAGGTCGGGGGCCCAGTCGCCTTCCGCGTGCTCCTGCGCCTGGAAGGCATTGATGTAGCAGATGTTGTACACGCCCGGGGCGGGCGTGTCCTCGCGGTCACGGCTGACCACCTTCACACCGGTCGGGGGTGTGTATCCGCCGCCGATCTGGTAGTCCCATCCCACGTGTTCGGGGGGCGGCGTCACCGTGACGGTGGCCGCTGAGGGGGCGCATGAGGAAGCGCCGACCATGGCCGCGGCGACCGCGAGGATGGCGGGGCCGCGACGGGACCGCACACGAATCACACTGCTCACTGAGGACGAAGCTCCACATAACCCGGGGCGACGTCCCCGCCTCGGACGCGGAACGCGGTCCTGGCGGCTTTGTCCGGGCTCAGGTCACGAGGGCCGATCACCGAATGGACGTGCCTTCTGTTGCCGGGCCTTCGACTCCGGCGTATCGCGAGTAGATCCATCGGGAGTTGGTTGTGTCAACCCTGCGCCGAGCGCGGGGAAAGCTCCGACCGGCTGACGACGGCACGCCCCAGAGCACCGCGACCATCAATTGAGGAATCACGACGAAACACCGGCCAGGTCCGCGAGAGCGGGGCCCTAGGCGCAAAAAGCGGCAACGGGCCGGGAGACATGGCGCTCCCGGCCCGTTTACGGCACCCGCACGGCCGTACGTCGTTCAGACTGACGCGTCCGTATATCGAGATCGGGTCGGTGAAGTTGCCTGCGTGTAAACGCGATTGGTTGGCATTTGTACGGTTATTCCAGGGCTTCCGGCACGACCTGCTTCTCCTCCGCGAAGTGGCAGGCCGAGTCATGGCTCTCGGGGCCGGCCAGGAACCGGAACTCGGCGGGTACCGCGAGCGCCGGGACCTCCAGGGCGCAGCGCTCCTGTGCCTTCCAGCAGCGGGTGCGGAAGCGGCAGCCGGAGGGGATGTTCGTCGGGGACGGGACGTCGCCGACGAGGATGATCCGCTCCCGGTGCTCCCTGGCCGTCGGGTCGGGCACGGGGACGGCGGACAGCAGGGCCTGGGTGTAGGGGTGCGTGGGATGGTCGTAGATCTCGGCGTCCCTGCCGATCTCGACGATCCGGCCGAGGTACATCACACCGACCCGGTCCGAGATGTGCCGGACGATCGACAGGTCGTGCGCGATGAAGATGTACGACAGGTCGAACTCGTCCTGGAGGCCCGCCATCAGGTTGATGACCTGCGCCTGCACGGACACGTCCAGTGCGGACACCGGTTCGTCGGCGACGATGATCTCCGGGCGCAGCGCCAGTCCCCGGGCGATGCCGATGCGTTGGCGCTGGCCGCCGGAGAACTGGTGCGGATAGCGGTTGATGTACTCGGGGTTGAGACCGACGACGTCGAGGAGTTCCCGCACCCTGCGGCGTCGGTCGCCCTTCGGGGCCACCTCCGGGTGGATGTCGTACGGCTCTCCGATGATGTCGCCGACCGTCATCCGCGGGTTGAGCGAGGTGTACGGGTCCTGGAACACCATCTGGATGTTGCGGCGGACGGCCTTCAGGGCCCGGCCGGAGAGTTTGCCGATGTCCTCGCCCTTGTAGCGGATCTCCCCGGCCGTCGGCTTCTCCAGGTTGACCAGCAGCTTGGCGACCGTGGACTTGCCGCAGCCGGACTCGCCCACGATGCCCAGGGTCTCGCCGCGGTCGAGGGTGAAGTCGACGCCGTCGACCGCCTTCACCGCGCCGATCTGCTTCTTGAACAGGACCCCCTGGGTGAGCGGGTAGTGCTTGACCAGCCCGTTGACCTCCAGGATCGGCTCAGCGGTCGAGGCCATGCAGACACTCCCTCCAGAAGTGGCAGGCGCTGCCCCGGCCCCCGTCCGACTCGCCGGCGTGGGTCACCTCGTACAGCGGGGGTACGTCGGTGCGGCACACGTCCCGGGCCATCGGGCAACGCGGGTGGAAGGGACAACCGGGCGGGATGTTCATGAGGTTGGGCGGCAGGCCCTTGATGGCGTAGAGCTCCTGGCCCTTCTGGTCCAGACGCGGGACGGAGTCCAGCAGGCCGCGGGTGTACGGGTGGGCGGGCGCTTTGTAGATGTCGTGGACCGGGGCGGACTCGACGATCCGGCCCGCGTACATCACGACGATCCGGTCGGCCACGTCGGCGACCACACCCAGGTCGTGGGTGATCAGGACCAGCCCCATGTGGTACTCGCGCTGCAGCTCCGCGAGCAGTTCCATGACCTGGGCCTGGACCGTGACGTCGAGGGCGGTCGTGGGCTCGTCGGCGATGATCAGGGCGGGTTCGAGGGCGAGCGCCATCGCGATCATGATGCGCTGGCGCATACCGCCGGAGAACTGGTGCGGGTACTGCCTCACCCGTTCCGCCGCGGCCGGGATGCGCACCCGGTCCATCAGCTCGACGGCCCTGGCACGGGCGTCCTTGCGGGACATCCCCCGGTGGACCACGAACATCTCGCCGAGCTGGTCGCCGACGCTCAGCACCGGGTTCAGGGACGACAGCGCGTCCTGGAAGATCATCGCCATCTCGGCGCCGCGGATCCTCCGCCGCTCCTCCTCCTTGAGCGTGAGCAGGTCCTGGCCCCGGAAGAGGATCTCGCCGTCGGTGATCCGTCCCGGCGGGATGTCGAGGATGCCCATCACGGCCTGCGCGGTCACCGACTTGCCGGAGCCGGACTCGCCGAGCACGGCCAGGGTCTCCCCGGCGTCCACGCCGTAGTCGACCCCGTTGACCGCCTTGGCGACACCGTCCCGGGTCCGGAACTCCACGCGCAGATCACGCACTTCGAGCAACATGACGGCGGCTCACCTCAGCTTCGGATCGAGAGCGTCCCGCACGGCGTCGCCGAGCTTGACGAACGCGGGCACGGAGAGCGGGACGACACCGGACGGCCGGCCGGGGCATGCGGAGCGCACCGCACGATGTCCGGATGAGCGCCGCCGCGCAGCACCCGCCCCTGATCCGCGACTCCCGCACCCGCACCCGCGTACACACAGGCCACGCATGTCCCGCGCCATGCCCCTCACCTCAGCTTCGGGTCAAGGGCGTCCCGCACCGCGTCGCCGAGCATGATGAACGCGAGCACGGTGAGGGCGAGGGCGCCGGCCGGCCAGAGGAGCATGTGGGGGGCGTTGCGGATGTAGGCGGAGGCGGCGGAGATGTCGATGCCCCAGCTGACCGTCGGCGGTCTCAGTCCGACACCGAGGTAGGACAGGGTCGCCTCCAGCGCGATGTACGTGCCGAGCGCGATGGTCGCCACGACGATCACCGGGGCGACCGCGTTGGGGGTGATGTGCCGCAGGAGGATGCGGGAGTTGGAGGCGCCGAGGGCGCGGGCGGCCTGCACGTAGTCGTTCTGTTTGGCGGTGATGACCGCGCCGCGGGCGATACGGGAGATCTGCGGCCAGCCCAGCAGCACCATGAACCCGATCACCGGCCAGACGGTGTCGCTGGTGACGACGGACAGCAGGACCAGGCCGCCGAGGACCACCGGGATCGCGAAGAAGATGTCGGTGATCCGGGACAGGAACGAGTCCGGGGTCCCGCCGAAGAAACCGGCGAGTCCGCCGAGCACCGAGCCCAGGACCGAGACCCCGAGCGTGGCACAGACGCCGACCGTGACGGACGTACGGGCTCCGTAGACGGTGCGGGTGTAGACGTCGCAGCCCTGTCCGTCGAAGCCGAAGGGATGGCCCGGCTGGGAGCCCTCCTGGGCCTTGGCGAGGTCGCACTCGAGGGGGTTGCCGGACGCGATCAGGGACGGCCAGAGGGAGATCACGACGAGGAACACGATCACCAGGCCGGAGATGATGAACACCGGGTTGCGGCGCAGGTCGTGCCAGGCGTCGGACCAGAGGGAGCGGGGCGCGGCGGAGGGACCGGGGCCTGCGCCCGGGGGACTTTCGAGGGTTTCCCCCTCGCTGGTCGCGAGGTCCATCGCGCCGCCCATGCCGGTCGCGGCGATCGCCCCGTCCGCGGGGGTCCGGCCCCCGCCCGCCGTGTGCGGCTCTTGCGGAATCGGCTCAGGCATAGCGGATCCTGGGGTCGAGGACGGCGTACAGCAGGTCGACGAGCAGGTTGGCGGCCAGGAACACCAGCACCAGGACCGTCACGAAGCCGACGACGGTCTGGGTGTTCTGGCGGAGGATCCCCTGGTAGAGCTGGTAGCCGACGCCGTGGATGTTGAAGATCCGCTCGGTGACGATCGCCCCGCCCATCAGCGCGCCGATGTCGGTGCCGATGAAGGTGACCACGGGGATCAGGGAGTTGCGCAGCAGGTGCCGGACGATGACCCGGCGCCGGGGCAGCCCCTTGGCGACGGCCGTACGGACGTAGTCGGAGCGCCGGTTCTCCGCGATGGAGGTACGGGTCAGCCGGGTCACGTACGCCAGCGACACCGAGGCCAGCACCAGACCCGGCACGATCAGCTCCCCGACGGTGGCGTCCGTCGACACCGACGGTTTGATCCAGCCCCACTCGACGCCGAGCAGCAGCTGGAGCAGCAGGCCGGTGACGAAGACGGGGACGGAGATCACGACGAGGCTGAACATCAGGACGGTGGTGTCGACGGGCCGGCCGCGTCTGAGGCCGGTGACCACGCCGAGGGTGACGCCGATGACGATCTCGAAGAAGATCGCGACGAGGGTCAGCCGGATGGTGACCGGGAACGCCGTCGCCATCAGTTCGGTGACCTTCTGGCCGTTGAAGGCGGTGCCGAAGTCGCCGGTGAAGACGTTGCCCATGTACGTCAGGTATTGCTGCCAGACCGGCTTGTCGAGGCCGAACTCCCGCTTGAGCTGGGCGGCCGTCGCGGGGTCGCACTGTCTCTCGCCGCACAGGCCCGCGATGGGGTCGCCCATCACGTTGACCATGAGGAAGATCAGCAGGGTGGCCCCGACGAAGACGGGGATCATCTGCAGCAGTCGCCGGACGACGTACCGTCCCATGGACGCTCAGCCGACCTTGATCTCGTTGTAGACGGGGACGCTGAAGGGGTTGAGCCTGACGTCGGAGAGCCGGTCCGAGTAGCCGGCGCTGCCGTTCTGGTACCAGAGCGGGATCGCGCCCATGTCGTCCCTGAGGACCTCCTCGGCCTGCTGGAACTTCTTGACCGCCTTCGCCGTGCCGGTCTCGGCGTTGGCCTGGTCGACGAGGTGGTCGAAGTCCTTGTTGCTCCACTTGCCGTCGTTGGAGGAGGCGTTGGTGTAGTAGAGCGGCTGGAGGAAGTTCTGGATGAGGGGGTAGTCCATCTGCCACCCCGCCCGGAACGGTCCGGCCATCTTGTGCCCGCTGATCTGGTTGCGGAAGTCGGCGAAGGTGCCGATCGGTTTGCCGACGCACGCCTTGTCGTTGTCGAGGGCGTTGTTGATGGAGTTGCAGACCGCGTCGATCCACTCCTTGTGGGAGCCGGTGTCCGCGTTGTACGTGATGCTGATCCGGCCGCCGGGCAGGCCGCCGCCCTTCTTGACCAGCTTCCTGGCCTCGGCGGGGTTGTACGCGCAGGCGCTCCCGCACAGGCCCTTCTTGAAGCCGCCGTCCTCGCCGAGGACCGGGGAGGTCCAGTCGGTGGCGGGGGTGCGGGTCTTCCGGAAGATCGTGTCGGTGATCTGGTCGCGGTTGATGGCCATGGACAGGCCCTTGCGGACCTTCTCCATGCCGGGCTTGTTCCACCGGGGGTCGTAGAACGGGAAGGCGAGGGTCTGGATGATGCCGGCGGGGGTGTTGATGTACCGGCCGCCCAGGTCGCTCTTGACGTTCTTGAGCTGGGCGGCGGGGACGTCGTCGACGAGGTCGAGGTTGCCGGCCATCAGGTCGGTGTAGGCGGTGTTGTTGTCGGTGTAGACCTTCAGGTCCACGCCGCCGTTTCGCGCCTTGTCCGTGCCGGGGTAGCCGTCCCACGTGCGCAGGGACATCTGGGAGCCCCTGGTGTACGACTCGACGGTGTACGGGCCGTTGCCGACCGGCTTCTTCACCCAGGCCGCGTGGTCCTTGAAGAAGGCCTGCGGCAGCGGGGCGAAGGCCGGGTAGCCGAGGGTGTCCGGGAACGTCGAGAACTTCTGGTTGAGCTTGACGGTGAAGGTCGTGGCGTTGACGACCTTGAGCCCGGAGAGGGTGGAGGCGGTCTGCGTGCCGCTGTCCGGGTGGACCTTGTCGTAGCCGGCGATGTAGCCGAAGAAGTACGCGTTCCTCTGGTTGTTCTTCAGGCTCGCCCCGTAGTTCCAGGCGTCCACGAAGGACTTCGCGGTGACCGCCTCGCCGTTGCTGAACTTCCAGCCGCTCTTGATGGTGACGGTGAAGTTCCGCGAGTCCGAGGTGGCGATCTTCTCGGCCAGCATGTTCTCGGCCTTGCCGGTCTCCGGGTCGTACTTCTTCAGGCTCCGGAAGATCATGTCGAGGACCTTGCCGCCCTGCACCTCGTTGGTGTTGGCCGGCTCCAGCGGGTTCTGCGGGTCGCCCCAGGAGGCGCTGAGCACCGCTCCGCTGTCCCCGCTGCCACTGCCGCCGCTGCCGCAGCCGGACGCCATGAGCGCCACCGCGGCCGCACAGGCACCCCACTTGACGTGCGTGCGCGGGTGGCTGTGCGGATGCCTGGCTCCACGCATGGAGTGCCTCCTCCTGAGCGCCCCGTGCAGTGCGCTGTGCAGCCGACGCCGGGATGACGAACCGTTACCGGTCAATATCAGCACAAACAACCCATACCGCACGTGAGCACAGGCCGTACGGGTCACCGGCCGCACAGGAGTCCGAGCCGTCACCGGCAGGGGGGACGGGCTTTGGCGCGCCATGGACAGAAACGGGCGGGGAACATCGTCAGGCCGTCACCTGGGTGGCGTCACAGGTGTGGACCAATGGCTGTCTCGTTCCCGTCTCAGGTTTATTTCCGCAGGCCACACGGGGTACACGCGCCGTTGACGGGTGCCGAGCAGCGCTGATAGACACTCACATCATTCCGCCGACATCCCCTGGTCCGGTCCCATCCGGCAGGCCAACAAGCCGTCCCTGTGCGAGTGATGACGCGAGGTCACGACCTATGAGCACACAAGTCCACGGCAGGGGGCTCTCGGGCCCGAGGCGATCAGGGTCCCGGGCCGGCAGGCTCGTCGCCACGGCCGGGGCGGCCGCCCTGGTGCTCTCGGCCGGTCTCGCGACCCCGCTGAACCCGGCGCCCCAGCGGGCCGCCGCGGCGGACGACAAGAACGTCCTGACCGTCGCGGTCGCGCAGAGCGTGGACTCGCTGAGCCCGTTCCTGGCGCAGCGGCTGGTCAGCACCAGCATCCACCGGCTGATGTACGAGTACCTGACCAACTACGACCCCAAGGACAACCATGCCGTCCCCGGCCTGGCCACCAAGTGGGAGTCGTCCCCCGACAAGCTGACCTGGACCTACACCATCCGCTCCGACTCGAAGTGGTCGGACGGCAAGCAGACCACCGCCGAGGACGCGGCCTGGACGTTCAACAAGATGATGACCGACGAGGGCGCCGCCACCACCAACGGCAGCTTCGTCGGCAATTTCAAGAAGGTCACCGCCCCCAGCCCCACCCAGCTGGTCATCCAGCTGAAGAAGCCGCAGGCCACGATGACCGCCCTCGACGTGCCGATCGTCCCGAAGCACGTCTGGGAGAAGGTCGGGGACTTCTCGAAGTTCAACAACGACAAGAGCTTCCCCGTCGTCGGGAACGGGCCGTTCGTCCTCACCGACTACAAGCCCGACAGCTACGTACGCCTGAAGCCGAACAAGGACTTCTGGCGGGGCGCGCCCAAGTTCGACGAGCTGGTCTTCCGCTACTACAAGGACCAGGACGCCGCCGTGGCCGCACTGCGCAAGGGCGAGGTCTCCTTCGTCGCGGGCTCCCCGTCGCTGACCCCGGCCCAGGCGGCCTCCCTCAAGAACGAGAAGAACATCCGCGTCAACGACGCCCCCGGCCGCCGTTTCTACGCGCTCGCCACCAACCCGGGCGCCAAGGCGAAGAACGGCCAGAAGTTCGGCGACGGCGACCCCTCCCTGCTGGACGCGCGAGTGCGGCACGCCCTGTTCATGGCGGTCGACCGCGCGACCGTCATCGACAAAGTGTTCCAGGGCCACGCCGTCGAGGGCCAGGGGTACATTCCGCCGCGCTTCTCGCAGTACTTCTGGAAGCCCTCGGCGAGCCAGGAGCTCGCCCACGACCCCGACAAGGCGGGCCGGCTCCTCGACCAGGCCGGCTACAAGAAGAACAGCGCGGGCAAGCGCCTCGGCAAGGACGGCAAGCCGATCACGTACCGCGTGCTGTGCCACGCCACCGACCCGAACGACAAGGCGGTCGGCCAGTACCTGACGGAGTGGTGGGGCGAGCTCGGCATCGGCGTCACCCTCGACTGCCTCGACAACGTGACCGACCCGTGGCTCGCGGGCACCTACGACCTGGCCTTCGACGGCTGGTCCGTCAACCCGGACCCGGACTTCGTCCTGTCGATCCACACCTGCGCGGCCCTGCCCGCCACCCCGAAGGACACCGGCGCCACCGACAACTTCATCTGCGACAAGCAGTACGACGACCTGTACGCGCGTCAGCTCGCCGAGTACGACCCCGCCAAACGGGCCACGATCGTCAAGCAGATGGAGTCGCGGCTGTACGACCTGGGGTACATGAACGTCATGGCGTACCCGAACGCCGTGGAGGCGTACCGGACCGACCAGATCAAGTCGATCCGGACGATGCCGAGCGCGGCAGGCAACATCTACGGCCAGGACGGCTACTGGAGCTGGTGGTCGGCGGTCCCGGCCGCCTCTGACGGATCCTCCGACGACTCCGGCTCGACCGGGATCGTGATCGGCGGGGTGGTGCTCGCCGTGATCCTGGTGGGCGCCGGGGGGTTCGTCGCGCTGCGGCGCCGGTCCACCGCCGACGACCGTGAGTAGCGCCGGGAAGACCGCCGCTCCGGTCCTCGCCGGACCGGCGGTCCGGGCCCGCACCCCACGGGCACGCACCACCGCCGCGTACGTCCGCTACGGCGCCGGGAAGCTGGGCGGCGCCGCCGTCTCACTGCTCGCCGTGCTGGTCACCGGCTTCTTCCTGTTCCGGCTGATCCCGGGCGACCCGGTCAAGACCATGACCGGCGGCCGCCCGGTGTCCGCCGAACAACTGGCGTCCTACCGGAGGGAGTTCGGCCTCGACCTGCCGCTGTGGCAGCAGTTCACCGACTACTGCGGCAAGGCCCTCACCGGCGACCTCGGCACCTCGTACCAGTTCCGCGCCCCGGTCGTCGACAAGATCGGCGAGGCGCTGCCGAACACCCTACTGCTGACCGGCACGGGCTTCGTCCTCTACACCGCGCTCGGCATCTTCCTCGGCACCCGCGCGGCCTGGCGCAACGGCCGCCTCGGGGACCGGCTGAACACCGGTCTGGCGTTGACCCTCTTCTCGGTCCCGTCGTTCTGGCTGGGTCTGCTGCTCATCATCGTGTTCTCGGTCGGCGTCGGCCCGGTCCCCGGGATGTTCCCCACCGGTGGCATGGAGTCGGGCGGCGAGGAGGGCTTCGCGTACGTCGTCGACGTCGCCCACCATCTGGTCCTGCCGGTGATCACGCTGGTCGCGGTGGAGTACGGGCAGACCCTGCTGGTGACCCGCTCGGCGCTGCTGGACGAGATGGGCAGCGACTACCTCACCACCGCCCGCGCCAAGGGCCTCAGGGACGACCTGGTCCGGCGCCGGCACGCGGTGCCCAACGCCCTGCTGCCGACCGTGACGCTGATCTTCGTCAACCTGGGCCGGACGGTCGCGGGCGTGATCCTCGTCGAGACGGTGTTCTCCTGGCCAGGTCTGGGCGGGCTGTTCTACCAGGCCCTGAGCGTGCCGGACCTGCCGCTGGTCCAGGGTCTGTTCCTCTTCTTCGCCGCGACGGTGATCGCCATGAACACGCTGGCCGACCTGGTCTATCCGCTGCTCGACCCCCGGGTGGGCCGATGACGACCGACACCCCGGCCCACGTCACCGAGACCGGTCCGCGCGCGCTCGCCCGGCAGCGCCGCCGGCGGTCCGCCGTACGGTTCTGGACGCGCTACCGCACCCATCGCGCCGGGCTGCTCGGCCTGGCCGCGCTCATCCTGTTCGCCCTCGTCGCGCTGACCGCTCCGCTGACCGTCGGCTCCGACGTGGCCGGTGTGACCGACGCGCCCGGGCAGCCGATGGAGAGCCCGAGCGGCGCGTTCCCGCTGGGCACCGACCGGTTCGGGCGGAATCTGCTGGGGCTGCTGGTGTGGGGCTCGCGGGTCTCCCTGCTGGTGGGTCTGCTCGCGGCCGTGCTGTCGGTGACGATCGGCACGCTGGTCGGCATCACGTCCGGGCACTTCAAGGGCGCGTACGCGACCGTGCTGATGCGGGTCACGGACTGGTTCCTGGTGATGCCGACGCTGGTGCTCGCCATCGCGCTGGCCACCGTCATGTCCCGTTCGCTGGGCACGGTGGTCCTGGCGATCGGCGTGACCACCTGGCCGACGACCGCCCGGCTGGTGCGGGCGCAGACGCTGGCGGTGGAGTCACGGCCGTACATCGAACGCGCGAAGGCGCTCGGCGGCGGCCACTGGCACATCATGTCCCGGCACGTGCTGCCCAACGTGATGCCGCTGGTGTTGGCGCAGGCGACCCTCGGGATCTCCACCGCGATCCTCGCCGAGGCGACCCTGGCCTTCCTCGGGCTGGGCGACCCGACGGTGGTGTCGTGGGGCGGGCTGCTCCAGGAGGCGCGGGAGGCGGGTGCGGTGAGTTCCGGAGACTGGTGGTACCTGGTGCCGCCCGGCATCGCGATCGCGGCGGTGGCGCTGGCGTTCACGCTGTGCGGGCGTACGGTGGAGTCGGTGCTCAACCCCCGGCTGGGGGTGGACCGTTGACGCTGCTGGAGGTCCGGAACCTTGAGGTGACCTACCCGGGCGGGGCCGCCGCCGTGCGGGGTGTGGACCTGTCGCTGGCGGCCGGGCAGAAGCTCGGCGTCGCGGGCGAGTCGGGCTGCGGCAAGTCCACGCTGGCGCTCGCGCTGCTGCGGCTGCTGCCGGCCGGGACCCGGGTCGGCGGAGAAGTCCTGCTGGACGGCGAGGACGTGCTGGCCATGCGGTGGGGGCGGGTGCGGGCGGTCCGCTGGGCGGGCGCCTCGATCGTCTTCCAGGGCGCGATGCACTCGCTGAACCCCGTGCACCGCGTCGGCGACCAGATCGCCGAGCCGATCCTGCTGCACCACAAGGCCACCCCGGCTATCGCGAAGAAGCAGGCCGGGGAGCTGTTGGAGCGGGTGGGCCTGCCGGCGGCGCGGGCGACGGCGTACCCGCACGAGCTGTCCGGCGGACAGCGCCAGCGCGTGATGATCGCCATGGCCCTGGCCTGCGCACCGCGCCTCATCATCGCCGACGAGCCGACCACCGCCCTGGACGTGATGGTCCAGGCGCAGATCCTGCGGCTGATCGAACAACTCGTCGCCGAGCAGGACCTGGGCCTGATCATGATCAGCCACGATCTGGCGGTCCTCGCCGACACCTGCGACCGGCTCGCGGTGATGTACGCGGGCCGGGTCGTCGAGGAGGGCCCCGCCCGGACGGTGTACGAGGACGCCCTGCACCCCTACGCCCAGGCCCTGTCGGCCGCCTTCCCGCGCATCGGCGACCTGGCCTCCCGGTTCGCCCCGCGCGGCCTGCCCGGCGACCCGCCCGACCCGGCCGCGCTCCCCTCCGGCTGCACCTTCCACCCCCGCTGTCCGGTCGCGCTGGATGCCTGCGCCGTGGACGACCAGGAACTGCGGGTGGCGGGCGCGGAGCGGCGGGCGGCCTGCGTGCACGTGGGAGCGACGGTGCCGGGGCCCGCGGCCACGGCCGAGGACGCGAGGAGCGGCACATGACGGCACCATCACAACCGGCAGGGCAGCCGCTGTTGAGCGCCGAAGGCCTGCACGTCACCTTCCCCGGCCGGCACGGCGACCCGCCGGCCCGCGCGGTGGACGGCGTCGAACTCGCCATCCGGCCCGGGGAGATCGTGGCCCTGGTCGGCGAGTCCGGCTGCGGCAAGACGACCCTGGCCCGCGCCCTGCTGGGCCTGGTCCGGCCGACGCGGGGCCACGTCCGCTTCGGCGGGCAGCCGCTGGAGTACTCCTCCCGGTCCCTGAAGGCGTACCGCAAACGCGTCCAGCTGGTCCTCCAGGACCCGACCGGCTCCCTGAACCCACGGCACACGGTGTACGACGCCGTGGCCGAGGGGCTGCGGATCCACGGGTACGGCGGGGACGAGCGGGCGGCGGTGGCCTCGGCCCTGTCCCGGGCGGGCCTCAGGCCCCCCGAGCGCTTCTTCCTGCGCTATCCGCACGAGCTGTCCGGCGGCCAGCGCCAACGGGTCGTCATCGCCGGGGCGCTGGTCCTCGAACCCGAACTCCTCGTCGCCGACGAGCCGGTGGCCTCCCTGGACGCCTCCGTACGCGGCGAGATCCTCGCCCTGCTGCTGCGTCTGCGGGACGAACTCGGCCTGTCCGCACTGGTGGTGACCCACGACCTGGGCCTGGCGTGGAACATCGCGGACCGGGTGGCGGTGATGTACCTGGGCCGGATCGTGGAGACGGGCGACGTCGAACGAGTGTTGACTGCTCCTCAACACCCTTACACCCAGGCCCTGTTGTCCGTCCTCCCGGAGGCGCCCGGGGATCCGGTCGTCCTCACCGGCGAGCCCCCCGACCCGTCCCGCGTCCCCTCCGGCTGCCGTTTCCACGCCCGTTGCCAGGTGCTGGCGAGCGGAGACGCGGAACGGGCGGGGGTCGCGGGGGCGTGCCGGGGGG